>NZ_CP017715.1:3000000-3600000 GCF_001854125.1 Marinobacter salinus | reverse complement strand
GCAGTCAGCAACAGCTCTGCTTGACCGCCCAGATCAGGAATCGCCATCAGAAAACGGGCAATAGCGGTTTTTGCCCTGCTGCTTCGCGCGATACATAGCCTGATCCGCCTGGCGTAATAACTGATCGCCATCCAGTTCCTTATCCTGCGGGAACAGCGTGTACCCGATGCTTGCCGAGACCTCGACACTGTGGTCTGCCACCCAGGCCGGTTCAGATACCATAACCAACAGTCTGGACAGCAGACTCTTCAGTATGGCCTCATCCTGCACGTTGACAATGATGGCAGAGAATTCATCCCCTCCCAGTCGAGCAAGGGTATCCTCTTCTCTCAAGGCAGAGCGCATTCGCGATGCAATCTCAACCAGTAGCTGATCACCGGCATCGTGGCCAAACGCATCATTAACAGGCTTGAACTCGTCCAGATCAATGTAGACAACCGCCAGCATATAACCCTGCCGCCGGGCCTGCGCCATGGACTGATGCAGTCGGTCAGTAAAAAGAACACGGTTTGGCAGGCCGGTGAGAGCATCATAATGCGCCATGGTGAGCAGCTTCTGTTCTTGCTCCTTGACGCGGGTCACGTCGCTGAAAATACCGACAAAGTGGGTAATGTCACCGTGCTCATCCCTAACCCCGCTGATCGTGAGCGTCAGGACAAAAGGCTCCCCGTCACCACGCCTGGCGGAAAACTCACCGGACCAGAAACCATGACTTTTTGCGCTGTGGAACACCCCACTACCCTCATCCATCGGCAAAGGAGGATGGCCACCGATTGCGTGAGAGCGTGATCTTCCGGTGATGATGACGTAGGCATCGTTGACATCAACCACAATCCCATGGCTGTCGGTGATAAAAATCGCTTCCCTGGCATAGTCGAAGACACTGGCAGCAAGACGCTGCCGTTGCTCGGCCTGCTTCCGTTCGGTTACGTCGTACCAGGAGCAGAGAATGACAGGCGCTTGCTCATCCTTTTCATGGATCGGAGCGATGGTCATATCCACCCGGACATCGGAGCCGTCAGACCGGCGAAAAACCCACTCACCCTGATCCACGCCACCATGGATTACCTGGGACAGAACCCCCTGCATTTTCTGTCGGGAGATTCGTCCATCCGGTTGAAGCTCAGGCGAAAAGGTGGCGATATCCTTGCCCAGCAGGGATTCGCGCGATGAATAGCGGAGAAGATCCACCGCAGCACGGTTGGCATCCACAAACACGCCCCCCTGAATTATCAGCATTGGTTGCGGCCAACCAAGAATCAGGCGCCTCAGACGCTGTTGTTCGGCAGCCAGCTGACGTTTCCTCTTGCCCAGCCACAGCGCGCTGGCGATCAGCAGGATCACCAGTACCAAAACGGTAAAGACCCAAAGCCGGTATTGCTGCAAGACATCAACCCAGGTTACCTCGGGCACGGCATCATACGGGGCAACCCGGAGCTTCCGTGCCAGGTATTCCACCGACTGATAATCCGCAGGTGGCGAAAAGCCAGCGATACCGGCAGCAATGGCCGCCGGATCGTCTGACTCGAGGGCAAATAACGCCGAAGCCACACGGCGAACAAGACGACCATCCACATGTGGAAGCGCCACCAGTGGCCATTCCGGGTACAAGCGGGTGGATGCCCTGAAAGGAAAGCCAGCCAGATTCTGCTGGTTTATCACCTGCACCTGATCAGCAAGGCCAGGATTCGCCAGGACCATCTGTTCAATGATGCTGGTTCTCACAAAACCCACATCCGCATCGCCCGACAGAACCGCCCGGACGACCCGATCGTGACTTCCCATCAACTTGATGCGGTTTGTGCGACGCACATCCACGCCCGCCTCTATCAACTCGAGCACCTGACTCTGATACCCGCCCAGGAAGTGCACGCCGGGCGACGCGATGCTCTTGCCCTTGATGTCGGTGAGCCGGGTTATATCTCTGCGCCCGGCGGTGGTAATAATCACCCCCCCCAGGCTTGAAGTTGTGGTTCCGCTCCAACTGCGAACCATCGTGGCAAGGACACCGGTCAGGCTTCTCTCACTGCGAATAACCAGGAAATGACTCGGATTTGTCAGAAAAAAATCCAGTCGGTTGGCGGCAAGCGCCCGATTCATGTCCTCCTGGGCGAGAATCTCAAGCTGAACTTCCTGGCCGATCTTCGTGGACAAATAGGTAGCCAGGGGTTGATAGCGCTCACGCATGATGTAATCAGGACGGTATGCAAAAACACCAAACGTCAGGAGGTCGTCCGCAGCGACCACTGGGGGCGCCAGCAGGCTCCCAAGCAAAAGGGGAATCAGTGCCAACCGGGAAAAGATCGCTCTCAAGACACGCTCCGGGGCAAGAACGATGGATCACAGAGTCTACGGGCGTCGGGTAGTTCGGAGATCATCCCCTCATCGACCATCATCCGGCCAAGAACAAACGCCACGGTTTCCAACCTTCCCGCTGCAGCAAGATAGCGCTGATTGGCCGCGAGATCCGGAAGCATGACGTTGGCCAGCGCACGCTCAACCGCTGCGCGCGGGGTGTTCTGCCGACTGGCAACTCGGTAAACAGAGTCATGCCGGCTGCGCACCAGGTGCCGCATCCCGGAGAAATGGGCAACCAAAAAGGCCCTGACCGCATCCGGATTGTTGTCCGCCACTGCCCGGGTGACCACCAGAACATCGAAGATGGTCTCCGGTATGTCGCTACTGTCGAAAAGCCTGACGGCACCAAGGCTCTCAAGCCTTGAAGCAAGCGGTTCGTAACAGACGGAGGCATCGACTTCGCCGCGCTTCCAGGCGTCCAGATGCTGACTCACCGGCAGGCTCACCTCAGTAATGTCGTCACGGCTGAGCCCTGCACGTTCCAGGATTTTTAACAACATAATCCCCGAAACCCCGGAGAGCTCAACCGCAATCCGCAGCCCCCTAAGTCCTGACAATTCGCTAATCGCAGGCTGGACCATCATAACATCGGCACCCGCGGATACGTCCGCCACAGCAACCACCACGATATCCAGTCCGTCATCCTGAACCCTGAGAGCCTCATCAAGAGTCAGGGCCGCGCCATCAAGCGTTCCGTCCAACAGACCCGACATTGAGTCAACGGCTGTAACGCCCTTTACCAGACTGACCGATGCGGGCAACCAACCGAACTCTTCAGCCAGATAGAGCGGTTCATAGCCAATCCAGGGATGTACCCCAACATAAAGCGGCCGGGATCGCCCACACCCACCCACACCGGCGATGGTGATACCCGCAGCAATGGATAATCCGAGGAAAGAACGGCGATGCATCCAGGCTCCCTGGCACTTCCTGAGTTAACTTTTCTTCATAAACTTGAACGTATAGTGCCATCTTACCGATAAAACCGCAGCTTGAATTGCCTTGCGGCAAATTATCCCAAGGACAGGAATACCGCCATTAGCACCGGCGACAGGAATGACAACAGGAAACCCGAGGCAATCGCGACAGGGACACACGCCAGTCCGCCGCTGTTGCGGATAACCGGCAGGGTGAAGTCCATGGCAGTGGCGCCACCATAGCCAATGGCCATGGCTGGGCGAGCGGCAATCAATAGTGGAATGATTGCCAGTGCGATGATCTCCCTCAACACGTCGTTCAAGAAGGCAACACCGCCCCAGGCAGGCCCCAGGGCCTCTCCAATGACGATTCCGGACAGGGAGTACCAACCGAAACCGGACGCCAGCGCCAGCACATCGTGCCAGGGTAACGCCAGTACAGGGATTAATAGAGCACCCGCAGCCAGGGAGCTGATGGTCAGGGCCAACGCAATCCCGAGACCCTGTCGGTTCATGAGCAGTTTGCGCAAGGAGAGGCCGGCATTCCGGAGCTGGAGGCCAATAAGGAACAGCAAAAGCATCAGGGACCAGGTGGCCAGATCTTCAGTCATGGGCAAGGGTGGCAGCAACAGATAGCCAGCCAACACCCCCACCATAACCGCCAGCGTGGGCTTAAGCCCCGCCATGAAGAGTCGCAGGTAACCAGGGCTGACGTTGGCCAGGCTTTCCTCCCTGGCCATGGGCTGCCATCGATGGAACAGCCACAGGCCCGCCATGTTGGCGATAAACAACACGACCACCAGTGCCAGCACCTGGGTTGCCATTCCACTGAGCTGAGCGGTCAGCCCTTCCATCTGCCCCAGTCCCAACCCCAACAACGCGAGTATGAAGTAAACCAGACCTTCCACCGAGTGGTGAACAATCGTCAGTAAGCGACGATTCTGTAGGGCCAGTGCAAATCCCAAAAACAATGGGGCAAGAATGAGCAATGCGCCGGTCAGCATAATATCCTCAACAAAAGGAAACGGGGAATCAGACGAGGGGGTCAAACTGGTCAGGGCTGAGCACTTCCGGATAGGGTCCGGGAGCCGGATCGCTGCTAATGGAACGCGCCAGCCTCTGCGCCGTTACTGACCAGACTACATGGTCAGAAGGGCAGGGTTCATAACCATTGCCCATAAGAGCGCCGGCTGTACTTCGCAATATCGACTCAGCCCGGGCCAGAGTTTTCCAGGGTCCCTGGCAATGCTGACGCTCCGGTTGGCCTCGATCCGGGCCATTGAGCGCTACCAGTGCCCAGGCATCCTCTCCCACAGGCTTGATAAAAAGCTCCAGGCGGTAACCACCCCGAACCATCACCAAAGCCTTAAAGGGCCCGCGACCATGAAAATAGTGCAGGTTCATGACCACCACCCCTCAAAATCAATGGAGAACACGACCCGACCGATCCTGAACCAGCACCCAGGGTGCAATCACTACGGCCCATAACTCCGCATTGCGGTCGTACCAGGCTTGAGCAAGGTCGGCAGCGACATCGCCGACCTTGCTTTCCTGCATCCATTGCTGAAAGCGCGTTTTATTATCCGAAGCCAGTTCAGCCGCCACCTCCAGGATATCAAGCTCCGGAGCTACGCGAACGACCTGGCCACGAGCAAAATAGGTTTGCAGGTCATGCCAGTGAATGCGGGAGGTTTCCAGATTAAGCTTTGCTTTCAGCTCATCCCGGGAAGGTACAGACGACATGGTGGGCCTCGAAAATCCTGGTGGAACATTTGCCACAGATTAACCGAATCGGCTGTGTTGACACCAGTGCAACCGGAGGAACAGGCGTCAGTCTGAACGGATGCCAGGGTCCAGAGCATGCCAAATCTCGCGAATCCTGTCCGACAACGCCATCGGATCAAAGGGCTTGGGTATCACGTCGGCAGCACCCTGTGCCAAATACCCGTCAACTTCCTCAGGCTGAACCTTGGCTGTCATGAAAACTGCGGGCGTCCTCGCGAAGTCCGGGCACTGACGAATGGCCTGAAGGGTGGTTGGCCCATCCATCCCGGGCATCATCACATCGAGCAGAATCAGCTGCGGACGAAACGTTTCAATGGCATCCAAAGCACTTTGTCCGGATGGACAGGTTTTCAGAATAAATCCGCCAACCGCCTCAAGCGCCAGTTCGGCGACGGCTCGTATGTCCTCTTCGTCCTCAACCAGCATGATCCGCTGAAGCGAATCGTCTAACTCAGCCATCTGTCCCGCCATCATCCTGACTTCCCTGTTGATTCATTGAGCTCGACCATTCTTCCAGGCCAAGCTGCCGCAATAACCTTCCACACTCGGGACTCTGACCCTCGGTACTGGCGAGCAAGGCACCGGCCCTCATGATCAAACGATCCTGGGTAACGTTTTCCCGGGACAGATAATGCACCGCACCGATCAGCTGCCTAAGCTCCAGAGGCAGACGCCACTGGACTTTCAGCCGGTTGCCATAGGGTTGAGCCCAATCCCGGATACCCTGATCCACCTCGTTTTGTGTCAGCTCACCGCCCTGCCTCAGGTATTGATCCATCACCTTCAAAACAGCAAGCTCACCCATTCGGCTAAGCAAACCAGCCGTAAAAAACGGCGTTGCCCTTTTGCCAAGCGCAAGAGCGACTCTATGAACCTCAGCGGCCGCGCATTCCGCCTGTTTCTGATAAACCGCCGCACATTCGGAGAGCAGGCTGGACGAAAACGCTGCACCAACATCCAGCGAGAGGGCAAGCCCCTGATTCAGCGCCATAGGTACCCCCATAGAGGAGATGGCGTCACGAACATTCGCCACCGGTTCGCCAGTGCGGCGAAAAGACGACCGGTTGGCAACATCCAGCAAACGGGCACACACAGAGGCATCCGTCTGCCAGCGCTCTGCCAAATGCGCTGCGGACAACTCGTCCGAGCGTGCCATGAGCGCCAGAACACTCGCTGCATCAGTCTTTGCCGGCAGTTGAATAACAGTCTCCAAGCCTCCGGACAGCATCTCCGACAGCGAACACACCGGTCCCTCCGGCAGAGCCTTGCCAATCATTTCGATCAGTCTTTCATGCAGCATCTCGACCTTGAAGGGCTTGCTGATGTACCCGTTGATCCCATAATGCGCAGCCTTGAGAATGGATTCCCGGTCGGCGCGACCGGAAATCATGACAACAGGAATGTCCTTGTCATTCGCCCGGACCTCTCGGATAACCTCCAGGCCGGAGCCATCAGGAAGATTCCAGTCAACGACAAGCAGTCCCGGATTTTTCCAGCGCAAGCTCTCCATCGCTTGCCGGACATCCGGCACCTTCCGGACGGTCATGGCGGGGTGAAGGCCCGCGACAACGGTCTCCAACAGGTCTGCCATCAAATCATCGTCTTCAACAATCAGGGCATCCATAACTCAGCCGCGGCCCCCTGACTTTTCTGACGGATCAGTGCTTGCGGCAACGCCGTTTCGCCCGTTCTGCTTGCGACGGTATAGCGCCTGGTCAGCGGCCTCAATGGCGTCGCCGCTGGTAGCATACTGATCTAGAGGCGCAAGCCCCACACTCAACGTCACAGTAAACTCCTGACCTGCTCCGTTAAAGGCTATCTGCGATACCTGGTCACAAATCGACTGGAGCACCGCACGGGCGTTCTCAATGGGGCAATCCGGCAGGGCCACCACAAATTCCTCGCCCCCGTAACGACCGATAATATCGGATTTTCTCAAACGGTGGCGCAAAAGACTGGCGAGGCCCTTGATTACCAGATCACCAGCCCGGTGTCCGTAGCGATCATTTACCTGCTTGAAGTGGTCCAGGTCGAGCATGGCTACGACAGCGTTCTGTTTCAGGCGAAGACAGCGGGCGTGTTCCTTCTGGATTTCCGCTTTTGCCAAAGAATGCTTTAACAACCCAGTCAGGCTGTCTCTGGAGGCCAGTTTGTCCAGTTGTCGGGCACGGTAACACCTGACCGACACGGCTCTGAGCAAAAAGGCGTCCGATACCGGTTTGGTAAGAAAATCGTCACCGCCTTTGGACAAAGCCTCAACCTGAAACTCCCGATCCTCCTCGGAAGACAGAAATATGATTGGCAAACCGAGCCACTCAGGATCGAAACGGAGCATGCGCGCCAGGTTGATACCGCTGAACCGGCCCATTTGCATGTCCATCAAGACGATATCCGGCCGGAATTCAGACAACACACCCAGTATGGTTGCGGGATCATTAACCCGTCGGACGTCCAGCCCTCCCCCTTCCAGCACCAGGCCATAGTGCTCAAGCAACTCGGGGTCATCGTCCACGATCATCACGCGGCCGGCCCCGCCCTCTTCACGCTCGGTAATGAGTCGCTCTATATAATCAGCCAGAAGGGGCACATCGACAGGCTCGCAGAGGAAACCGTCAACTCCCCGTTCCGCCAGGCCATAACGCTCGGAAAAAGAGTCTTCTGAACCAATGCATATTACGGCTGAATCGCTATCGAGTGCCTGGAGACGGACGCCCTCGCCGAACATCAACCAGTCCCGCGCCACGATAGCTGACAGCGCTTCTGCGCGGCTTATGACGGCCGTTTCAATAGAGGCTTCAACAACCGTTCGGAAACCGTGGAGCCCGAGATCCCGGGCGAGTTCCTCGGCCCGGGATCGGTCAGGATCGGCAATCAGCACCAAAGGCTCTTCGCGTCTCCTGGCAATGCCGGGCGTCAGCGACAGGTCTGCCGGCCCCGCCTCATTCGATTCCTGGTCAAGGAACTCGACAAGGCGCATCACCCCGGCACCGAACGAGTCGCCCACCATCGAGTCAAATTCGGCTCTGTCTATGCCGGCAGCCGAACGACCGGAGCACGCTTCAGCCAAAGGTTTGATTGCCAACTCAAGACGCCGCGCCTCTTCACCGAGTGCGCCATAGCCAAAGGTTCCCGCAGAACCCGCCAGCCGGTGCAGGGACTGGTAAATGGCAGCGATGTCACCCGACGCAAAAGCAGTGTCGCTACGAACCCTTTTCAAAGCGGCCTGCAACTGAACAAGGTCCGCTGTGGCTTTTTCCTTGAACCGCTGCTTCAGAAGTTCAAGTTTTCGCGCGACTTCAGAATTTTTATCTTCAACCATGGCACTTCAGTGTAATCTGGATCAAGATCTGATTGTGACAGACTCCGGCACAGATCAAAGCGATATTTCAACCCCAGAGCCAGAAGGAAGTCGGTTTGCGTTCATTTTCACTGGGCACACGCCTTGCCCTGATCGTACTTGCCGGAACCATTGCCACTGTCGGCTCTGTATTGCTGATTGCCTACAGTGCTCTGGTCGAAGATTTTGAATTCATTCTTACCGAGCAACAGCTCTACGAAACCAGGCGAATTTCGGCCGAAGTTGACCAGAAACTGCAGCTAAAGCTGGATATTCTTTCGGACTCGGCCAGCATGCTCAGCGATGGTCATAAACTTCACTCCCTTGAAGAAATCGCCGTTCAGCTTGACCGCCAGAGACTTTTGAAGACCCTGTTTCCTGACGGCATTCTGGTGCTCGACGACAAGGCAACCGCCATTGCAGAGAGCTTCTTTGTCCCCGGCCGTATCGGGACCAATTACGCCGATCGGCAGCACTTCAAAAGGGCCATAAAAACCCGCGAGCCAGTCATTAGCCGACCGATTATCGGCCGAACCACAGGGGTCCCCCTGCTCTCGTTTGTCGCGCCCATAGAAACGGATGACGGCGATCTACTCGGCTTTCTGGGCGGCACAATCAACCTCGGAAAAACCAGCATCATTCCGAAAGACATGCTCCGGGAGATCGCCAACGACGATGCCATTTTCAACGTCATTGATACCGACAATTTCCTTTACGTTGAGGGCGGACCATCCTCGGGCGAAGGCATCAAGCCCTTGCCCGAACCCGGTGAAAACCCATTGATTGATGCTGCCTTGTCGGGGATTAGTTTTGGGCATATCAAGGGGCCCGATGGTCGCGAAATCATTTACGCCACCAGCCACCTTCAGAAACTCGGGTGGCAATTCGTCCGCGCCGTTCCTTACGAATGGGCAACAGCACCGGCACAGCAATCTTTTTTCCGTTTTTTCGGAATCAGTCTGGGCATAGCGATGATCATTGCTGTAATCAGCCTGCTGATCAGCCGCTCAGCGACCAAACCTCTTGATCGCATGACCCGCAAGATCGAAAACATGGTCCGAAATCCGTCAAAAGCTGCACGACTGGACCCCCGCGGTCCCAGAGAAGTCCGCAATCTTGCCCTGGCCTTCAATCGCCTGATGGATGAGCGGGATGCCATCAGCGAGATGAAAGAGCACTTTGTCTCCAATGTCAGCCACGAACTTCGTACTCCCCTGACATCCATGAACGGTGCACTGCGACTGATAGAGTCCGGTGCCGCCGGAGACCTGCCCGAACGGGCGAAAACGATGAACGGCCTGGCACTTCGAAACGGCGAGCGGCTGCAACTGCTGATTTCAGACCTTCTGGATATCAGCAAACTGTCCGCCGGCCAGATGGCCCTGTCCCTGGTGCCACAGGCATTGAAGCCCGTCATCGAATCGGCCGTTTCAGGAAATCAGACCATGGCCACCGAGCATCAGGTATCGTTAGTCGGCACCAGTGACCCGGAGCTCACCGTCGTCGCAGATGGGCACCGCCTGAGACAAATACTGGACAACTTCATCAGCAACGCCATCAAATTCTCACCGGCACAGGGGCGGGTATTGGTTCAGGCAGAAAAGGCCAGGCCAGGCTTCGCAAGAATCGTTGTCAGGGATAGCGGTGATGGCGTACCGGACGCCTTTGTTTCAAGGCTGTTCGAGCGCTTCTCCCAAGCTGAAGCGGGAACCACTCGATCAGCCAAAGGTACCGGTCTTGGGCTTGCCATCTGCCGGGAGCTCGCCGCGCTCATGCAGGGCCACATTGGCTACTACTATGACCAGGGTGCGAATTTCTGGATAGAACTGCCCCTTGCCGGACACGAGGACGTTACCAACCATGCAAACGCCTGACTTTCCCAGCCATGAGCAAGCTCGGCAATCCGCCCTAGATCAAGCAGGGTTGCTCGACTCCAGTCCGGAGGAGCGATTCGATCGCTTCACCCGCATGGCCTGCAAAATGTTCAACGTGCCGATTGCCCTGGTCAGCCTTATTGACAAAAATCGCCAATGGTTCAAATCCTGTCAGGGCCTTGCGGTTCCAGAAACACCCAGAGACATTTCGTTTTGCGGCCATGCCATCCTTCATTCAGATCTCTTTATTATTGAAGACACCCTTCACGACGACCGGTTCAGTGACAACCCGTTGGTTAAGGAGGCTCCGCTCATTCGGTTTTATGCAGGGGCGCCGCTGCACAGCAGTGATGGGTACCGGCTCGGCACCCTCTGCCTGATCGACAGGAAGCCCCGCGCATTCAGTGACGAGGACCAATCCCTGTTACGGGAACTGGCTGATTGTGTAGAACGGGAGATCAATTTACAGGCCGCAACCGAGTTTTACCGGGATCTGAAGCAAAGCGAGCGTCGGACCCGGGCCGCGATTGATGGCACCCGTGTCGGCACTTGGGAATGGAACGTGCAAACAGGAAACACAGTGTTCAATGAGCGCTGGGCACAAATCTGCGGTTACCGGCTGGAGGAGCTGGAGCCCGTCACTATCCAGACCTGGCTCAACCTCGCCCATCCTGAAGATTTACCCGAATCGGAACGCCTGCTGGAAGCTCACTTCGCCGGGAAGATCGATGAATATGATTATCGTTGCCGGATGAGACACAAGGACGGCCACTGGGTCTGGACCCATGATCGTGGCCGCGTATTCGAGTGGACCTCCGACGGCAAGCCACTGAAGATGTATGGCACCCATGCCGATATCACCGAGGAAATGCGCAACCTCGAACTGATTCAAGAGCAGAATACCGCCCTGGGCATTCTGAACGATCTGGCTATGGACCCGGAAAGCAACGACGAGGAACGCATTCGCAAGGCACTGCGACTCGGTGCCGACTACCTCAACCTGCCTTTGGCAATCATCAGTGAAATCACCAGTGATGTGTATACCATACTCTGGTTTGACGCACCGGCAGGTTCAGGACTTCAGCAAGGCCTGAGCTTTCCTCTCTCCGACACTTATTGCTCCATTATGGTCGAGCAAAACGAAAGCCTCGCCATTTCCCACATGGGGGGCTCACCCTACCGAAACCGCCCCTGTTACGATCAATTCGGCCTGGAAAGCTACCTGGCTGCGCCGATTCAGCTCCATGACCGGCTCTTTGGAACCCTGAATTTTTCCTCGCCGTCGGAGAGAACCGGTGGCTTTTCCGATACCGAGATCACCTTTGTCAGGTTGCTGGCCCGCTGGGTGGGCGCCGTGATCGAGCGGAAAATCAGCACCCAGACATTAAGCAAACTGGTCGAGCAAACACCCGGCATGCTTTATCAGTTCCAGTTGCGGCCCGACGGCACTTCCTTTTTTCCTTTTTCAAGCCCTGGCATCCAGGGCATCTATGGCGTTACACCGGAAGAAGCGCAAGAGGATGCAGCCCCCGCATTTGCGAAAATCCACCCCGACGATCTCGGCACGGTATCGGACTCCATTACAGCCTCAGCTGAGCAACTCACGCTCTGGCAGCACCAGTACCGGGTAAAATGGCACGACGGGGGATGGCGATGGGTCGAAGGACATGCCACGCCGGAGCTACTGGCCGACCGCAGTATTCGATGGCATGGCTACATTACCGATATCGACGACAAGAAGCGCACGGAGTTGGCTTTGCAGGAGAGCGAGCAGGAATTGCGGCGGCTTTTTGAACTATCCCCCATCGGTATTGCCCTGACCGATTACCGAACGGCCAGCTTCGTTGATTTCAACGACGCGCTCCTTAAGCCTACCGGGTATACCCGCGAAGAACTGATGGTAACGCCCGGAGGCCGGCTGATACCGACGGAAAATTTCGAAGAAATCCGCAATGCCGCCATCACTGCCCTCAGGGAAACCGGTCGTTTTGGCCCCATTGAACAGGAAATCAAACGCCGCAACGGCTCCACCTACCCTGCCCTGATACAGGGCGTGCGCATATTTGCTGCCTCCGGCCGTCCACTGGTATGGACTCTGATTGAGGATATATCGGAACGGAAAAAAATAGAGCGTATGAAAAATGAATTCATTTCGACCGTCAGCCACGAATTGCGCACACCGCTCACCTCCATCGCCGGATCCCTGGGCCTGATTGCCGGTGGTGCTCTCGGAAAGCTCCCGGAACAGATTCAGCGGATGGTTACAATCGCCGCGCGAAACAGTGATCAACTCAAGCAACTGATTGATGATCTGCTCGACATGGAAAAGCTGGTATCCGGCAAGATGACCATGCGCCTGCGTGCCCAGCTCGTCAGCCCAGTTATCCGGGACACCATCGAGAGGCTTCAGACTTATGCCGTTGACCGCGGGATAACGGTTCGTTTCGAGGACCGTCATCCGGAGTGCAACGCAGTCATTGATCATCACCGGCTCGAGCAGGCTCTGGCTAACCTGCTTTCAAATGCCATTAAATTTTCCCCTGAGTGCAGTGAAGTCATCGTGGCGACATCCATGAACGGAAACCACCTGAGAATTCAGGTATCGGACCAGGGGCCTGGTATACCGGAGGCTTTCCGGCCCAGAATTTTTCAGAAGTTTGCTCAGGCAGACAGTTCGGACACCAGAAAAGACCGCGGTACCGGGCTAGGACTTGCCATAACCAGAGAAATCATGGCTCAGATGCACGGTAGTGTGGGGTTTGAGTCGGTTGAGGGCCAGGGTGCTACTTTCTGGCTTGAAACGCAGCCCGCATTGTGACCCTTTGAGACGTTGAGAACGATGACAGTAAAAAACGGGGACGGTTTATTTCACACGCTCGTCTGGGGCTCCAGGCTCAGCATTTTTCTGCTGATGCTCATTGTGGCATTCACCCTGGACTCCGCAAGTTCCTCCCGCCACCAGGTTCAAGTCCGCCAGCAATCGCAGGTGAAGCTTGACGAGATCAGCCTCGCACTGCAAAGCACGATACTCCAGAACATTCAGACTGTCTGGGGCCTGGCGGCCAACGTGTCTGTGCAACCTGACATCAATGAACAGCAGTTCCGCCAGCTTGCATCGGTCATCTTCCAGTTGGCACCGGAACTGCGGAATATCGGCCTCGCGCCCGGTTTCGTTATTCGTCATATATATCCACTAGCCGGTAACGAGGCGGCTTTGGGGCTTGACCTGACCCGGCAGAGCCTGTCTGAACAGCAGGTAAAACACCTGCTTGATAGCCGCCGCGCCATTTTCAGCGGACCAATCAATCTGGTTCAGGGCGGCCAGGGCCTGGCCAGCCGGATTCCTATCTTCGAAAATGAAACGGGCAAATTCTGGGGGGTGATCTCTGTAATTCTCGACATCCAGCGGCTCTTCGAAAAAGCTGGCCTGGAAGCACTGAAAGGCGACCTGAATTTCGCCATATCCACCTCAGATAATATCGAAAATACCGACGCCGTCTTTTTTGGCCCCACGGAGTCGCAGTGGACATCGCCGCTTGCCAGCACGGTGAAAATGCCCGGCGTGACCTGGACTCTTTTTGCCGAACCCGTCCAGAGCTGGCCGAACCACCCGGAGGATCCGTGGCTGATACGGAGCGCGCTGGCGTTGATGGTGCTGATCATTACTGGCGGAGCATTCTGGCTGACAAGCCTGCTTTTGAAAGACCGTGAAATGCAGCGGCGTTTCTGGGGTCTGTTTGAACTGGCTCCCATTGGCATTGGACTGTACAGCGCCCATCGGAAAGTATTGCTTCGGGCCAACCAGACCTTCACCCGCAGTTTTGGCGTCGCGGCCCAGTCACTGGACTACTTTGAACGAGTATTCGATCAAAATGGGCAACAACTGCCCGAAGGACTTGGTATTCAGGAAAGCCTTAGAAAAAACATCCGGTTCAGCGGGCTGACGGGGTATTTCCCGGGCCCGGATCAGTCATTGCTCCCCGTGATGCTCCAGGGCCTGAAGCTCGACGCCCATGACAGCGAAGCGGTTATCTGGCTGATCACGGAGGACATTTCTGATCAGAAAAAAGTGGACCGGATGAAAAACGAGTTTATCTCCACTGTAAGCCACGAATTGCGCACACCACTGACCTCCATTTCCGGCGCACTGGGACTGCTCGCCAACAACGCCGCCGGAGAACTGCCTGACAAGGCCTCCAAGCTGGCCCAGATCGCCTACCGGAACAGTAGACAACTGACGTTTCTGATCAACGATTTGCTGGATATCGAGAAACTGGTTGCCGGCAAAATGCCCTTCCGGCTGGAAAACTGCCCCTTGGCTGACATGGTTCGGGATTCCATCGAAAATATTGAATCCTTCGCGCGCGAGCGTCAGGTCGACCTGAAGGTGGGCGAGCTGGGACCGGTGTGGGTTCGGGTGGACCGGCAGCGACTGGAGCAGGCCATCTCAAATTTGCTATCCAATGCCATCAAATTCTCTCCGAGGGGATCGGCTGTAGAAATCCACACCCAGTCCACAGGGGAGAATATCCGGCTTTGCATCCAGGATCAGGGCGACGGCGTATCTCCCGACTTCCATGACCGGATATTCAAAAAGTTCTCGCAAGCCGACGGCTCGGACCGAAGAGATAAGGGCGGTACTGGCCTAGGCCTGGCCATCACAAGGGAGCTGATGACCAATATGGGTGGGACCGTGAATTATGAGTCGCCCCCCGGCAGGGGGGCAACATTCTGGCTGGAACTCCCTGTCACGCTGACTTGAGCATTTCCCGCACAACATAGTGCAGGATGCCGCCGTGCCTGAAGTATACCGCCTCGTTCGCGGTGTCGATGCGAGACTTCAGCTGACAACGCTCGGTTGATCCGTCCGGGTATTTCACAGTCATTTGCAGGCTCTGGCCCGGCGTGATTTCGCCGGAGAGTCCTTCGATGCTGATGGTTTCCTCACCCGTGAGCTTCAGGCTCTTGCGGTCAGTCCCTTCCGGGAACTGCAACGGCATTACGCCCATTCCAATCAGGTTGGAACGGTGAATCCGCTCGTAGGATTCAGCCACCACAGCTTTGACCCCCAGCAGGCGAGTGCCCTTGGCGGCCCAGTCACGGCTGGAGCCGGTACCGTATTCCTTGCCCGCGATGACAACCAGTGGTGTGCCCTTTTCCTGGTACTTCATGGCAGCATCGTAGATGGCCATCTGCTCACCCGTGGGCACGAACCTGGTGAAACCACCTTCCACGCCATCGAGCATCTCGTTCCGGATGCGCACATTGGCAAAGGTACCGCGCATCATGACCTCATGATTGCCCCGGCGTGAGCCGTAGGAGTTGAAGTCTTTCGGTTCCACACCGTGTTCCTGCAGATACTTGCCCGCCGGGGTATCCGCCTTGAAGGAGCCAGCCGGCGAAATGTGATCGGTAGTGACCGAATCACCCAGCAGCGCCAGGATGTTTGCATCCTTGACATCATCGATGGCGTCCGGCTCTTCCCTCATGCCCTCGAAGAAGGGCGGATGCTGAATATAAGTGGACTTATCGGACCACTCATACACCTTGCTCTCCGGGAATTTGATCGCCTGCCAGGTGGCGTCACCGTCAAATACTTCTCCGTATTCCTTGCGGAACATGTCGGTCTTCACTTTCTCGACGGCTTCCGCAATTTCCTGCTGGCTTGGCCACAGGTCTTTCAGGTACACGGGCGCACCATCCGAGCCGACACCAAGAGGGTCTTTGGAAAGATCAAGGCGCACATTGCCCGCCAGGGCATAAGCAACAACCAGAGGCGGCGACGCCAGCCAGTTGGTCTTCACCAGCGGATGAACCCGGCCCTCAAAGTTCCGGTTTCCGGACAAAACGGAAGCCACCGTAAGGTCACCATCGGTAATCGCCTTCTCCACAGCATCCGGCAGCGGCCCGGAATTACCAATACAGGTGGTGCAGCCGTAGCCCACCAGATTAAAGCCAAGCTTGTCGAGATCATCGTCAAGCCCCGCAACTTTGAGGTAGTCGGTGACTACCTTTGAGCCCGGTGCCAATGAGGTTTTCACCCAGGGCCGGGTTTTCAGGCCCTTGGCGACCGCTTTCTGAGCTATCAGGCCAGCAGCCATCATCACGCTTGGGTTGGAGGTATTGGTGCAAGAGGTGATAGCGGCAATGACCACAGCCCCCGGATCGAGGCGGGATTTCTCACCTTCCATCTCCAATGGCTGGCTGGCCGCGTGCTCATAGCTGTCATGAATACCGACCGCCGTCTGGCCACCCTCGGATTCCAGGTTGCTTTTCCGGTTCTCAGCCGGGCCCTCGGCGGTTTCCATCAACAGCTCGAATGACGCCTTCATGTTCTTCAGGGCAACCCGGTCCTGGGGGCGTTTCGGGCCCGCCAGACTGGCTTCCACCTCGCCCATGTCCAACTCGAGCTTATCGGTATACACCGGCTCATGGCCCGGCTCCCGCCAGAGCCCCTGAGCCTTGGCATAGGCTTCAACCAGTTCAAGCTGATCCTCTTCACGACCGGTCAGACGCATATACTTGATGGTTTGGTCATCCACCGGAAAGAAACCACAGGTCGCGCCATACTCGGGGGCCATATTGGCGATAGTAGCCCGGTCCGCCACTGGCATGTCTTTGAGACCATCACCGTAGAATTCGACGAATTTTCCCACCACGCCTTTCTTGCGCAGCATTTCGGTCACCGTCAGCACCAGATCCGTAGCGGTAATGCCTTCGCGGAGTTTACCGGTCACCTTGAAACCCACGACCTCCGGAATCAGCATGGAGACTGGCTGCCCCAACATCGCCGCTTCGGCCTCTATACCGCCAACGCCCCAACCCAGAATACCCAGGCCATTGATCATGGTGGTGTGGGAATCGGTACCCACCAGAGTGTCTGGATAGGCGACCGTTTTTCCGTCCTGGTCTTTCGACCAAACGGTCTTGCCCAGATATTCCAGGTTGACCTGGTGACAGATACCAGTACCCGGCGGCACCACCCGAAAGTTATCGAAGGCCTGCTGACCCCAGCGCAAGAACTCATAACGTTCCTGGTTACGCTCCATCTCGATGGCGACATTGTCTTTGAAAGAAGATGCATCGCCGAATTTATCCACCATGACCGAGTGATCGATCACCAGGTCGACTGGCGACAGCGGATTGATCATGGCCGGGTCCTTACCCGCTGCTTCAACAGCAGCCCGCATGGCAGCAAGGTCCACTACCCCGGGCACACCGGTGAAGTCCTGCATCAACACCCTGGCCGGGCGGAACTGGATTTCAGTGTCAGAACGGCGATCCTTCAGCCATTGCACCATGGCGTCAATATGGCTGCGGTCAACGGTGACGTCGTCCTCGTTACGGAGCAGATTCTCCATCAGGACCTTGAGGGAAAAAGGCAGCCGGTTCAGGTCACCCAGAGTACCCGCTGCCTTTGGCAAGCTGTAGTAATGGTAGGTCTTGCCACCCGCATCCAGGCTGGACAAGGTATTCAGGCTGTCTTTGCTGAGACTGTCGTTCGACATGTGGTGCCTCCTTTTCGTCGTCGTCCGAATATTCCGGAAGGCCGAGCGATGATAAGTCACCTATAACTATTGCACCGATCGACCAGAGTTCAACTGCAGCCCCGTGAATGTTCAGAATTCTCCCGGTGAATATCAGACTGAAGTCAAAGGCCCTGATAACCCCGGACGAGACCATCAACGTCACCGATGACCTGCTCCAGTTGCCGGGCCATGGTCCGGGTCCGATCCGCTGCCTGAACAACCTCGGCGTTCTGGTCAGCCACGCGCTGAACCCCCTCGTTGATTTCAGACGAAGCGGTCGCCTGCTCTTCGGCTGCCGCGGCGATCTGATGATTCATGTCGTTGACATTAGCGATGGCCATCTCGATGTGATGAATGGCCTCCCCCGCTCTGCGAACCGATTCGCTGGTCTCAACAGAGCGGGTCTGGCCTATTTCAATAGCGGCAAAAGTGGCTTCCGAAACCGATGCCAGATCATCAATGGTACTGCCAATCTCACGGGTAAAGTCCTGGGTTCGGCGCGACAGGTTCCGGACTTCGTCGGCGACCACCGCGAAACCGCGACCGTGCTCACCCGCACGCGCCGCTTCAATCGCTGCGTTCAGCGCGAGCAGATTGGTTTGATCAGAAATGTCGTTGATGGAGCTGATGAACGCCCCGATGGACTTCACCTTGTCTACCAGCTCGGTCACCATACGGGACGAGTCGCCCAGGGCCGTGTTTGTGGCGTCCGTTAGCTGCACAGAGTGCTCGACGTTTGTTCGCCCTTCTGAAGCCGCCTCCGAAGCACGGCCGGCCGACTCAGAGGCGGCGTGCGCGTTCTGCGCCACTTCATGGATTGTAGCCGACATCTGGTTCGTGGCAGCGGCGGCTTGGTCGGTCTGGCGATGCTGCTCCTGGACAACGCGGCTGGTGCGGTCGCTGACGCCGGTGAGCTCGTCGGCACTTTCACGCAGTTTTCCTGACAACTCCCTGACTTTTCCAATCAGGCTGGTGAACTGGTCCATCATTTCATTGAAATAACTGGCGGTCAGGGCGTCACCGGTCCCGTCCAGGCGGCCACTGAGATCCTTGTTGGCGCCAAAATTCCGCACGATGCCAATGAGCTGAAACGACTGATTCCGCTCCATCGCCATCCGAAGCGTAAAAAATACCAGAGTGCCGGCTTCAAATACCACAAATGCTGCGTGCAGGAACGCCATGCCATAGGTCGCTTCGTGGTTAAACAGCATGACCGGCATGGTTCCAACCGTGGCCCCGGCCTGCTGCAGGGCAGTGAACACCAGATGATGGACAGCAATAACGCCGGCGGCGACCAGCACCGGCAACCAGTCACGATAGATGATGACCAACGCCAAGGCTGCGAAGATATGAAAGTGCATCTCCACGCGACCCATCTGACTCTGAATCATAATGGCCGACCAGGCCATAAGGCAGGCTGCAAAAAATGCGGAGCAGGCCCTCTGCCCTCGCAGCAAAAAGTATCCACCCGTGACTGCGATGCCGAGCAGTACCGAAGCCATTACCGCGAACCCACCCGTTTCGAATTCCAGAGGGATCAGAAAGGCAACGACGGGAACATGAGCTAACAGGATATAGAACAGATAGCTGTCGTTACGCAGTCGTTCCTGGTGGGCATAATTAACAGATTCAGACATTTTTCAAAACCTCGGATTCGGCGCGGCGGGTATTGAGAGTCCGTTCAACAGCCAGCAATAAGTGCGTCACATGTCGCTCTTTCGCGCATATATACGAGCATCTCCGAAGGCAGATCAGATATTGATGGAAATAAAAACCACCATTAATAAAGAAGATCCGGCGATCACATCTGCCGGTCACCGTAAAGCTGCGCGTAGAGGCCATCCCGCTGGATCAGCTCATCATGATGACCTTCCTCAATAATACGGCCGTCCTCGAACACGCAGGCGCGATCAGCCTGTTTCACGGCACTAAGACGATGCGCGATAATCAGGGTTGTGCGCTGGCGCAGGAAGGCTTCGAGGTCCCGGTGCAACTGGTACTCGGTTTCGGCATCCAGTGCCGAGGTTGCCTCGTCGAGAATCACCACTGAGGGATCCGAGAGGATCATCCGCGCGATGGCGAGGCGCTGACGCTGGCCACCTGACAGGCGCACGCCCTGGCGGCCGATCATGGTGTCGAGCTGGTCAGGCATATCAGCCACGGTTTTATCCAGCTGGGCAATCCGCAGGGCGTGCCAGAGCTCCGCTTCAGGCTTCTCGCGTCCCAGGGTCAGGTTCTGGCGCACGCTATCATTGAAGAGAGCTGGATGCTGAAGCACGGTGGCAATATGTTCCCGCAAGCAAGGCAAACCAATGCGCTGGACCGGCACCCCCTCAATCAGGACCTCACCACGCTGGGGCGTGTACATGCCAAGAATCACTTGCACAAGCGTCGACTTGCCGCCACCGCTGGCGCCGACCACCGCGACTTTTTCACCCGGTTTCAGGTGCAGGTTGATCCCTCTCAGCACCGGTTCGCCGTCGTAACTGAAATGAATGTCCTTGAGCGTCAGGCCAACGGTGTGGCGACCCCGAAACGGATTTTCCAGTGCCGGATAACGTGGCTCTTCCTTGAGTTCCAGCAGGCGGTTAATCCGGCCGAGAGCAGCGTTGGCGGCAAACCAGGCATACTGCATGTTCAGCATTTCCTGAACCGGCGTCAGCATGAACCAAAGATAGCCAAAGATAGCGAACATCATGCCGATGCTCAGATCACTGAATAGCACAGTGACCATGGCTGCGCCCCTGAAGACATCAACCCCGAACTGGAACAGGGCAAAGCTGGCCCGGGAGGCTGCATCGCTTCGCCATTCAAACTGGATTGCGTGATCCCGCACGGTCCGCGCCCGATCGATCAGCTGGCGAAGATAGTGCTTTTCCCGGTTGGCGGCCCGGAGCTGGTGGATGGCATCCAAAGTCTCGGTGAGGTCGCCCTGGAACACCTCATAAGCCGCGTTCTCACGGCGCTTGAGCTCCTTGACCCGCTTGCCAATCAGGATGGTAGCCAGGATCACCAACGGGTTAAATAGCAGGATCAGCAGGGCCAGTTGCCAGTGCACCCACAGCAACACGACCGCGGTGCCGGCCACAGTCAGGCTCGCAACCAGAAACCGGCTGATGGTGGTGCCCAGAAACTGGTCCATGGTATCCAGGTCGGTGATGAAGTGACTGCTGATCCCCCCGGAGCCCCGGGTTTCATATTCCGACATTGCCACCCGCTGCAACCTGCCCAGCAACCGGGACCGGATCCGGAACACAACGTCTTTGGACACCTTGGAAAATTCCCGCGACTGCAAGACGTTGAACGACAACGCCGCCAGCCTCAGGCCAAAAGCCACAAGCACCATCATGCCGATGTAAACCACAGGTTGATGCCAGGAATCCGGCAGCAACCGGTCCATCACCGGCAAGACAGGCCCGGCTTCTCCCAGCAGCACCTCATCCACCAGCACCGGCAAAAGCAACGGCACCGGCACACTCATTACCGTCGCCATGATCGCCAGCAGGTTTGCCTTGACCAGCCGGGGCTTGTGCTTAAGTGCGAGCGCAAAGACATCACGCCAGTGGTAGTTGCGCTGGGTGCCGTCGTTATCGCGAAACTGGCCTGATGGCGGTTGCTGGCCCAAGAGTCCTCCGGTTTGAATATCTGCCCTGACCCATACGTCGGGGTGCCCACAATAGTCTACCTGTTAACCGGTTAGCTGCGGTGACTGATGACTTCTGTCATGATTGGCCAACGATTTTCTGACGGACCAGGACAAAGGCCAGCTGTGAAACACGATTGTCATTACCACCCCGGCACACCCGCCAAATGGCACTGCGGCGAATGCCAGACGCATTATTGCAGTCGCTGCATGCCCGATGCCGATACCCGACAGCGCCGGGCACTCTGCCCCCATTGCAGCAAGGCCATGCGTTACCTGGGTGCAGCTACGGAGGTCGTTCCGTTCTGGAACCGGATTGGTGCTTTTTTCCGCTACCCGTTCCACAGTGACCCGTTGATCGTCATTGCTATCTGCACGCTGGTGCCGGTCATTGCACCAGCCAACCTGATCGGCCTCATCATAGGCCTGGTGCTGGCCCTGGCCCTGTTCAAGTACACCTATGCCGTTATCAATCACACCGCTGAAGGTCACCTCAAGCCACCACCGGTTTCGGTAGCCTTTACCGGCAGCGGCTTCGACATTGTCATTCTGCAGTTACTGGTGTTCGTGCTTATGGGCGCACTGGTGACCACCGCCGGCATGCTCGGCGGGCCCATCCTGATGCTGCTGGCACTCGCCTTCGTGGTACTCGCTCTGCCGGCAAGCATCATGGTTCTGGCCATGGAGCGTTCCGTGGGTCCGGCCGTGAATCCGATGAACCTGGCGGTGCTGATCTCCCGGATCGGCAGCCCCTACTTCCTGCTTTATGGCTACCTGATTCTGATGACACTGGCGTCTGGAGCAGCGCAGGACTTCGCCATGACCCATTTCCCAACCTGGGTCTCACAGCCCCTGTCAGGGTTCCTGAACAGTACCTTTACCCTGATCCTGTTCCACATGCTGGGTTACCTGCTGTTTCAGTATCAGGAAGAACTGGGCTTTGCCTCTGACCTGCAGGATGACGTCCAGGGCCAGGATCACCACCAGCGTGATCGCAGCGCCCGGTTTGATGCCGACATCGATATGAACCTGAAAGACGGCAACTACGACCGCGTCCAGACCATGCTGAAAGAGGCCCTTAAACGCGACCGGGACAATAGTCTTCGTATCGGCCAGCTTTATCAGCTGTTAACGGCCAGAAACGATGTCACCGAGCTTTATCGCTATCACCCGCGCCTACTTGGCTGGCTGGCCGACCGTAACGATGGTGAGGGCATGGCTGCCTTGTTGGCAGGTCTGCAACAGGGGGAGCCCGGTTTTCAACTGGAAGAGCCTGAACTGGCAGTAAGGTGTGCCCGTACGCTCTATCACGGAGGGCAATTTAAACCGGCCTTGCGACTGCTCCAGGATTTCCATAAGCGATTTCCGGACAGCGAGCAACTCGCGCCGGCCTACCTCCTGGTAGCGCAGACGCTGGCTAACGGTCTGAATCAATGGGAAAAAGCAACGGCGTTCCTGACCTTTATCCAGAAACGTTGCGTGAATCATCCCCTGCACGAGCAGATCGCGACGTACCTGGAGCAGGCCGAAAAACGGGAGCCGTTAAAAGGGCCCAAGGCGAATTTCGCAGTAGAAGACTAGGGCAAGAGGGCGAGGCTTCCCAAAACCGTGCGGAGCCATGGATGGCGGAGCCGAGCGTACAGGGACGTATTCACAGCGTGTTTTGGGAAGCCTCGCCCTCTTGCCCGTACCACTAAATCTGCAGCAACTGCCGGTAATGGCGGGCCTTTGGTCCCATCTGCCGCTTTTCGAATTCCGCCACCAACAGCCGGCAGGCTTCGGAAGTCAGTAACTGGTCACCGGTACTACGGAGCCGTTCAAAGGCTTTCTCAGCCGACTTCAAGTCATGCTGCTTGAGGCTTGTGAACAGCACCCGGTTATGGTCTTCGGCGCTTAACGGCTGGTAGCTCTCACCTTTACCAAGGTACTCCTGCCACACCGAAACCATCTGCTCCGGCTGGTGGCGACCAAGGGCATCGTTCATAAGTTCACGAGCACGATCCCGATATTCCGGTCGGTCCGGTCGCAGTTTGGCAAGTTGATACAGGTGTTCCAACAAGATGGGGCGTTCCGGGTAATGCTCGCGCAATGCTTCGAACTGCCGTTTCGCCAAATCAAACTCCATACGTCCGAGACTGGCCATGGCCTGGGCATAGCTGCTGGTGAAACGGGCGTCCTGTTCGTCCTGCTCCGGTTCGAAAAACTCTTCGCGTACCTGCAACCAGCTGTGTCCGAGCATCCAGACCATCCCGGCGCCGGCCAGCAAACCACCGGCATGGGCCATATAGGCAATCCCGGTTGCACCGGCAAACCAGTAATCGTAGATTTCCTTGCCCACCCAAACCGGAAGCATGGCGATTGCCGGCGCACGGAAGTAATTGAAGTAAACCCCGAGAAAGTAGAAGAACCGGATTTTCTGCAGGCCATAGATGGCGACATACATGCCCATCAAGCCGGAGATAGAACCGGAGGCACCGACAAGAGGTACGTAACTGCCGGTCGAAAAAGCCGTGAAAACCAGTCCGGAAAGAGCGCCACACAACAAGTAGGCCATCAGGAAGCGCCCGGGGCCGAGGGCTTTCTCTACGGTAAACCCAAGCAGAAACAGGAACACCAGGTTACCGATAATGTGCCCCCAACCTCCATGCAGGAACTGGTAGGTGACCAGGGTATAAAGCGACAGCTCGGCCGGTATCAGCCCAAGCTGGAAAGAGCTCAGCTTGCCAATGTACTGCTCCTCGATCGGCCCGCGCAGTTCGTTCCAGCGCTCCTGCTCTGCAGGCGTCCAGATCACGCCCTGGTTCTGTTTGAGGTACTGATAAAACTCCCGGTCCATCAGCAGACTCACAGCAAGCCAGAATTTCTCGTCACCCTCCTCGAGTTTCTGGAATTGCTGCAATTCACGGACCCGGTCCGCAGCCCCTTCAAACTGAATTTGCCGTTGCAGATAGTCTTCATAGGCCGGAGCTTCCAGGGATTGCAGCCCAGATTTAACGTACTGTTCGACGGCCTGCTCAACCTTCTGGCTGTCGCCTCCCTGGTAAAACAGGAAAACCATGACACAAGCCATCATCAGGCCCAGGGTGACCCAGGGCGGGCGTTTCCAGTTAACGGCGTTCTCGGCAGGAATAATCAGCATGGGCGGTCACAATTCATCACAATCTGTCCCTGAAAACCTGCTTTTTACCACAGTAAGGCCTTCTTTTCGCGCTCAAATGGTATTCAGCGAAAGGAAGAAGCGGGTACAAGTGAAGAAATGTGCCCGTGCCCACAAACGGTGAGCAGTGTTCTGCGTCGCGATAAACAGTGTCATGCAAAGGTCACAGAAATGACATTTAATCAGTGGCACTTAACGATCAGACCAGCACTCTATCGACCATTCGCCAATTGTCGTTATTCCCGCACCGGCCAATAGTAATCGGGAATAACAAAAAAAACCGGACACTGGAACCAAGGATACTGCAAATGACCGTACTCGTTCTGGACAACCCGGACCTGATTGCCAAAGCAGCGATCGCCTCCGGATTTTCCGCCTCAGAGCTTGCCACTGATGTAAAACGACCTCACCGGATGAAGTTTCACTACGGTTTCAATAAACACGTCCTGGACACCGGTGACGTGGCTATCCTGAAACAACATGCCAATTACCTGCGGCAATATCCGAACATAAGCGTTCGCGTTCATGGCCATTCGGACAACTTTGGCGGAGAAGACTACAACCAGTTTCTGGCGAGGTTGAGGGCGAACGCAGTGGCTCGTTTTCTGATGGAGGAAGGCGTCCGGGAGTCCAGGATCATCCTCAAGGCCTGGGGCTCCAGCCGCCCCCTGGCCACGCCGGACGATCATGCCGCAAACCGGCGGGTAGAGCTGGAATACGTAACGCAGGAAATGGCCCAGGCGCTCCAGGGCTAATCAGTCAACGGCTGGAATCAGAACGGGGCCGCCGGGCCCCGCTCGCGGCAAAGTGGATTAACCGCCGTAGACTTGCCATACGTTCCAGAACAGCAAGAGTGCGGTCAGCAGAATGGCCAGCCATGTCAGAAGAATCCCGCTCATGCGAGCCCAATGCGGGCCACCACGACCGTTAATCATTCCCCAGGCATGCAAAATGCGCCCGACGACCAGCCCCATTCCGACCCAGTAGACCAGGCCGCCGGAAACGCCATTGAGCTCGGCAATCGCGAGCATGATCAGTCCGAGCGGTGCATACTCCACCAGATTGGCATGCGCCCGTACCGCTGATTCAAAATCACGGTCATCGGAAACGCCAAGGCCCTTTCTGTATTTAAGCCGGAACTTGACCACGTGCGCCGAAAGCACCAGCAAAAGAATGCCGAGAACAGCGGCGAACACTCCGGTAACGGGTACGATCATATTCAGGCCTTTTTGATTGCGCTGACGATAGCGAGTAACAATATGGCGCCAAACGTCGCTGTCACCAGCTCACCAACCGCGCCATGAGCCATCAGGCCAAGAAGTCGGAACACGAAACCGCCAATGAATGAGCCGACGATGCCAATACCAATATTGGCCAGAACACCGAACCCACGACCCTTCATAATCAATCCGGCCAGCCAGCCGGCCACACCACCGATAATCAGAAACAATATCAGGTTCATTTCATGCCTCTCCCTGAGGGTCTTTGAACGAAATGGTAAGACTCGCAAAGACTGCCCTGTTTCCGCTGGTGCTTCAAGGATTTCCCACGGGGTGCCGATCAGGCCCTCTACAGCGTGGCGATGGTTTCCGCCATCTGCTGGTGGCAGCGGGCCATCAGGTCGGGGATGTCGTCGGTGGTCATGCCGGTGGTTTCAATCGGTGGCAGAATCCGGACAGGTACCGGCTCTCGCCGCCCACTCCAACCAATGGTTTTGTCTTCGTACTGGCGAGCACAAACGATGGTAATCGGAGCGCCGGAGGCGATGGCAGCGTGGAACGCGCCCTTCTTGAATTTTTGCAGGCCGCGACCACGGCTGCGGGTTCCCTCCGGGAAAACCCAGAGGCTTTTGCGATCACGGGCAAGAGCATCACTGGTTGCCTGCATAACCGCGATAGCCTTGTGTGAACGGGCCCGGTTGAGAACCACGTTACCACCCAGCCAGAACACCTGACCGAAAAATGGAACCCACAGCAGCGCAGATTTACCCACCGTTACCGTGCGCGGAGGCAGCAAATCCCCCACCACAAACAGGTCATCATTGTGCTGGTGATTGGCGATCACGACCGTTGGCCGATCTTTAGGCATGTTTTCCCACCCTTCGAGAGGCCGCTCCATGCCCAACAAAACGCGCCCAAAACGAGCCACAGACCTGCCCAACAAACGGTTATTGTCCGGATTGAAGGGACGTGCGACGTAAAGTACCAACGCAAACAGGCAGATCAGCGGAACGCTTAACCATGCCAGAAATTTTCTCAAAGCACCCATGAAACACAACTCTGTCACCAAATTTTGGCGCACAAGTGTACGCCAAACTCATGTCCCGGCAACAGTGTCAATTGGATCACGATCACGGGACAGGCCTGCGCGGGCCTCCACCACATAGCGTAGCGGGCCACCCGCATTCATGCTGTCAAAGGGATAGCATGTCACCAGAAGCAGGGCATCATCTGCCAGCTGCCGGGTATCAATCCGCTCCGACCGGCTGTCGACAACGCGGGCCGTCAAAACCCGGTAACTCTGCCAGTCACCATTACGCCCCTGGAGTCGCAATTCACTCCCTGCCTCAAGGTACTGTAGTTGCTGAAAATGGGTATCGCGATGGCCGGCAATGACAATCGGGCCAGCACCGCTCTCGCTGCCCAGAACCTGCCCCGGCCCGAATGCCAGGCTTTCGCCATGTCCGCCTGCCAGAACAATCATTGAGCTGCCAAGGGTTGGCACGGTCAGTCTGGCAACAGGCCAGGTATCTGCCCAGGGCCAGGGGCGGGTTTGGGTTTGCCGGGCCTGACTTTCTGCCCAGGCCATTTCCAGTAGCTCCTGCGCAACTACAGCTTTCAACGGAATCCAGAGCCCGAACACCAGCACAGTGGCGGACGATGTTAAGAGCAACAGTAACAGGCGGCTCATGCGGTGGTCCTCCGCTGCAGCAAACCGATAGCGACGGCAAACATCAAACCGGTCAGGCCCAGCGCCGTAAGCAACGGGGCAATGGTGGCTGTTTGGGGGTAGCGCAACATGCTGCTCGCGCTGCCCGCCGGCAGCAAGGTTGGCAGGGAATCCGTGGCGAGAGGTTCGGATATCGGCCTCGCAGGCGTCGCATCCACGGCCACAAAGCTCGTATACGGCGACATCAGGCCATGCCCGGTGGCCAGTGCGGTAATAAACGGTTTGTCCGGCTCCTGCCCGCTTGTTTTCGCCTCATCCAGCAAACTGTCGATTTTCTCCCGCGCCCAATGACGATGCAGGCCACTGGCCGATGCCGCCTGTTGTAGATCCAGCGAACGCTCCCAGATTTTCCCGCCAGGCAACTTTCCCGATACTTTCAGCAGCCCAGCGGGCGCCACTCCCTGAGTAACCTGCACCAGAGGCGCACCCTGAAACAGGTCTCCCGGTCGTGCGGGCAAACTCTCAGTGCTGTTCACAGCACCTCCCCCACTCTCGGCGGGGGACGGCCATTGCACCTGAATATCGGTCAACACCGGCGCCTCCATGGCTGAAAAAAGCGCCTCAAGGGGGCCACTGACATCCGAGGCATCCTGAATGGAGGTATAAACCCCACGGCCCCATCGGGCAGCCTCTCGCATGAAGTGCATGTTGGGTGCCGAGCCAATGCCTACGGTAAACAAGCGGCGGTCACCGAGCTGTTGGCGGATCTGATCGAACAGGGCAGCCTCATTGCCCACCGCACCGTCGGTAATAAATACTACCTGCCGGACCAGACCGGCAGGTTTCTCGCTTTGACTCTCCTGTGTTTGCAGCGCCATCGCCAGTGCGGGAGCCATTTCCGTTCCGCCGTCCGCGTGCAAGCGATCCACGTAACCACGGGCACGAGCCAGGTTGTTGCCATTGGCCATTTCAGGCTGCATGAACAAGGCGTGGGTCTGGCTATTGAACCGAATGACATTGAACCGGTCGTTGGGCCTGAGCGTGTTCAGCCCCCGCTGAAGGGCGCTCCTGGCCTGCCGGATGGACTCGCCCGCCATGGAGCCCGAGGTATCAATGACGAACACCAGTTCGCGGGGCAATACCCTCCCACTGGCCTTCCCGGGGACTACCATCGCCATGAGGTAATCCTTCTCATGCCAGCGCTGGTGGAAAACCGCTGCCGTTGGTTCCTGTCCGGCCATGGGTTGCCAACGCACGACAAAGTCCCGGTTCATCAGCATCTTCCCTCCCTCGGGCTGCACTTCCACCTTCTGGCCATCCAGCCGTGTTTCCAGCCGGTGGGTGGGACTGAACACCCTTGCCAACGGCAGACCTGCATCAATCGCCATCCGAATCGACGCCCGATGACTGATGTCAGACACATCTCCAGCACGGACCGTGTAAGGACTGATCGCGCCGGCATCCGGTACTTCGTCAGTAGGCACCGCCCAGCCGCCCTGCCATTCCTGTGGCTGTTCCGTTATCGGCTTGCCCGGAATGTACCGGGGCATCAGCGTTGTCGGCAGGCGCAACTCAAACACGCCCGACCGGTAATCGACCGGTTGCTGGAAGCGGAGCTCGACAGCGATCGTTTTACCCGGCGGGATGTTCGCCACCCGCGCGGTAAACAAATTCGAACGTTGCTGCTCAACGCTGGCAGCGTGACGGCCCGACGCTTTCGCTGTTTCATAGGTTTTACGTGCTTCCGCCCTTGGCCGCACCTTGCCAACAATCGTTCTCTCGCCAACCTTCATGGTCAGCCCGTAAACACTGGCATTGTCCGGCAATGGAAATACAAACACGCCCTCCCGCCAGCGGTCACTGGCGTTGCGAAACCGACGGGAAAGCCGGCTCTCGGCGATCAGTCCATTGACGCGGACATCAAATTCACTGTCCAGAATGATGGCCGGCTCCTGCCAACGGCCGCCATCGTCCACAAACCTCAGCAGACCCGCGGACTCTGTGCCGTCCTGTCTCGCTTCGGCATATAACGGGTGCACAAACAGCATCAACAGAACCGCCAGCCAAAGACTTATACCCTCAAACAGGCGTCGCAATCGACGGTGCTGGTTATCCGTGAGGGTGGGAGTGAGCTTGAAAAGACTGCCTGAGAGCATCATGTCGGGATCCTTTTACTGCATGATTGGGCGATGTGCCGCTATTTCAGCAATCCCGCAAGTTCCTGAGGTGGCAAAAGCGGACTTTCCGGCCGCGAAAAGTGATCAATTATGACATCACACGGCTTCGCCCTTGTTCTCCTCCCCCGCCATGTTTAAATAGAGCTTCATTACCAAGCCAAGCTGTCGTATTCATGAAAAAGCACATTGTTCTGATCGAGGACGAACCCGCCATCCGCGACAACTATCGCGTCGCTTTTGAACGCCGGGGATACCGGGTGTCCGTCTATGGTGACCGGTCATCTGCCTGGCAGGTGTTGCGGCAGGGACTGCCGGACCTGGCCATTATTGACGTTGGCCTGGGCGACGAACCTGAGGGCGGCTTTGCCCTGTGCCAGGACCTCCGGGGACTGTCTCAGACCCTGCCGATCATTTTTCTGACCGCCCGGGACAGTGACATTGATTCAGTACATGGCCTGCGGCTTGGCGCCGACGACTACGTCACCAAAGACATGAGCATGGACCATTTGCTGGCGAGGATAACCGCCCTGTTGCGACGGGCCGAGGCCTGGGCGGAAGCCCTGCAAAAACCGGATGAAGTGTTGCAACGAGGTCGCCTGGCGCTGAACGTGGACCGGATGACGGTCGCCTGGGACGACCGGCCCATCGACCTGACCGTCACTGAATTCTGGATGCTGCACTCACTGGTGCAGCATCCAGGCCATGTGCGGAGCAGAGACCAGTTAATGGAAGCCGCCAGCACAGTGCTGGATGACAATACGGTGACCTCCCACATCAAGCGCATTCGACGGAAGTTTGTTCAGCTGGACAGTACCTTTGATGGCATACAGACCGCCTATGGCATGGGATACCGATGGAACGCACATGAGGTTTGACTGTTGACCCTTAAACGCCAACTCCTCGTTGCCAGTCTGCTCATGCTGTTTATTCCCTGGGCCGGCCTGCAATTCGTGCTGGAGCTTGACGATGCCTTGCGCCAGCAAGCCCGCGAGCAACTCCGCGAGCAGGCCCAACGGCTTGCACAAGCCGTGGGCGATGAGCTGATCGGGCAGACGCCGGTAACGGCGGACATCCCGGCAATCTATGTCGAGCCGATCGATCGTGAGATTAACCTGGACGGCTATGCCGACGACTGGCCCGGCTTCGAAGAAGGCGAGCAATTCCAGACATGGCAGGCAGCGGGGCAGGCTCCACAGCCGGGTGAACCCATGCTCCAGTGGCAGGCGGCTTCCGATGGCCGACATACCTATTTGCTGATTCGGGTCAGCAACAGGCAACCGGATCGTTTCAATCCTGCATCCCCGCAGCAGCCCTATGATCGCCTTGAGCTTTGGCTGGAACCCTCCGGCAGTGACGTCACCCAGAGCGCTTTGAGACACTCCTGGCTTATCCGCACAACCCAACCAGGCGATGTCTACGGCCTCACGGGCAAACGAGCTGACCGGGCCGACTATCGTGTTCACGGCTTCTGGCCGCAAACCAACAAAGGGTGGCAACTGGAACTGCGACTGCCTTCTCCTCCGGAGGGAAGCCGCCTCGGGTTCTCCGCCCGCTGGTCGGAAAATGACGGAATCACCGGCGTCTCAACCTCCCTCAATCCGCTTCCGATTCTGGTCAGTCGAAACCGAGGACTGGAACGCAAGCTTCAACCTCGCCTGAACAAGGGGCAAAGCGTGCGGGTGCTGGAGCCAGGAGGCTGGCTAACGGCCAGGCAGAACGCCCCCTCAAGGGAGCCTTCTCCGGAGTTTGATCAGCTCAGCCCTCTGCAGGTTGTGGAGCAGATCAGCCTTAACGCTCTCCGGGCCCTGATCCAGATTTACCAGCCGGACCCGGTGGCGATCCGCTCAGACACTACCCGAGTGACGTTGGACGCGTTGCCACCCGACGGGCTGGTAAAGCATGAGGATGGCAGCGCCTGGCTGATGACCAAAGAGCCTGTGTTCGGCGGTCGCCAGCTGGTTCTGGAACAGTCACTGGACCAGTTGCTAACGCTCTCAGGCTCAACGCTGGGCTCCGTTATTGCCCGTAGCACCCTGATCATCGTCGGCCTGACCCTGGTCCTTCTTGGCTATGCCAGCTGGCTATCCTGGCGCATTGCACGCCTGCAGCGTGCGGTCAGCGCCAGCATCGATGAAGATGGGCGAATCACTGGCACACTCCCGGTTTCCCGGGCCCAGGATGAGCTGGGGCAGTTACAGCGTCATTTCAGCCAGATGGTGGATCGCCTTCACGGCTATAACCGTTATCTTGAAAGTTTCTCAAGGCGTCTCTCCCACGAACTGAAAACGCCGGTTGCCGTGGTCCGATCATCCCTTGAGAACCTGAGCCACAGCGAGTCTGAAACCGAGCGCCAGCAATACATTGACCGGGCGGCCAGCGCCACCGACAGGCTGCGCCAGATTCTGAACGGTATGAGCGAAGCGGCGAGGCTTGAACAGAGTTTCGACCACGCAGACAAGGAAGTATTTGACCTCGCTGACGTTGTCGCCCAGGCCACCGATGCCTATCAGGCCCTGGACGAACAACATCGGATTCGTTACACCGGACCATCGAGCGGTTGCAACATGACCGGCTCACCGGAACTTATGGTTCAGCTTCTGGACAAGCTGGTGGATAACGCCCGGGATTTCGCACCTGTGAACGGATTGATAGAAGTAGACCTTGAGCACACGCCCGGCGAACTGTGCCTTTCCGTGTTCAACCAGGGTCCGCCTCTTCCCGAGGCACAGGCAACGGATATCTTCGGCCCGTTCGTGTCATTCAGGGACGGCAGGGAGGAAGGCCATCTGGGTCAGGGATTGCTCATCGTCCGGCTCATCGCCGACTACCATGGCGCGAGGGTTGATGCGTCCAATGCCGTCCAAGGTACCATTGACGGGGTTCGTTTCCGCGTTATCATCCCTGCAGCCAATACTTGAACACAGGACACCGCCGTGAGCGCACGACTGGAATCTTTAGACATCCATCCCCTGCGGGATGATCTATACGACGAGCTGCACTCACGCCCGTTCCAGGTTCTGCCAACGCCGGCCCGCGTTACCCAGATAGCGGTCCTGACAACGCCAGAACAACGGCGACAGCAGTTCTTGCACCTGCAGGAACTGCACCGCCTCCTCGGCCACCCATGGCCGGAACAGGAGGTAGGCTGCTTCGAGCAGACATTCGGCACCCTCCGTGTGCGCCGGGAAATGCACATGGAGTTTGCCACCTATACCTTTACCAATCTTGCCATCAGTGACGATGCCCCCTTTTCAGAAACCGGAATTTCACCCTTGCCGGAAGGCTGGCTGGAGGCGCTCGCAGGCACCTTGGTAGCAGCCTTCCACCTGGACATTCGCCCGGCTACCGAAAATGCCAATGACGACCTGGCCTACGTGCGCAAGCATTTCGAAGGCATGAGGCTGGTTGGCAGCAGTCCCCAGGAGGGCGCCGCCCGAGTTTGGGGCACGTTCAAGCTGCACAGTGACGGTTTTGGCCGATTCATGGTGATGAACCATCACATGTCAGACAGCCAGCTGGGCCGGCTGACCCAGCGCCTGATGGAAATTGAGACCTACCGGTTAATGTCCCTTCTGGCGCTCCCGGTGGCACGGGAAATCACGCCATCCCTGAACGACATGGACCAGAAACTGGCCATCATCACCCAGGCGCTTGCAGACAATCAGGACGTCGACGAACAGAAACTGCTGGCCCAGCTGACCAATATTGCAGCCCGGATTGAAGCCTTTCGGGCCCACTCCACGTTCCGATTCTCCGCCACCCGCGCCTATCACCGGCTGGTATTGACCCGGCTTGACGAACTTCGGGAAGACGAACTCTCCGGCCACCTGACCATTACCGAATTCATGACTCGCCGGCTGACCCCGGCGGTAAAAACCTGCGAAGCCGTCAGTGAGCGGCTGGAAGACCTTTCAAAACGCGTGGATCGTGCCTCGGACATGATGCGCACACGCGTGGAGCTGGCGATCCAGAGCCAGAATCAACAGTTACTGACCTCCATGGACCGGCGCTCTAAAATTCAGCTGATGATGCAACATACCGTTGAGGGCTTCTCAGTAGTCGCGATTTCCTACTACCTGATCGGCCTGCTGAAGCTGGGACTGGACTCCATGTATGACGCCGGATTCAGCTTTAATAAGTCACTGATACTCGGCGTCGCTATCCCCACCACCATGATCCTGGTGTTTTTTGGCGTTCGCACCATCCACCACCGGTTCCTGAAGCTGGCCAAACGGCAATAAAAAACGGAGCCCCATCAGGTCTCCGTTTTTTCAGGCTGGCGAGTCAGTGTCAGGCTTTTTTACGGCGGGAAAAACCCAATCCAGCCAGACCAAGCCCGAGTAGTGCAAGTGTTCCGGGCTCAGGCACTGCAGCGGTGAAGCGTGCCCTGAGCTGGGCAGTATTCGCCTGCCCCTCGATGGTGCTGAACGACGTAGTGGGATTCCCGTTCTGAAGGAAACCAATGAGCTCCATCGTGTACAGCGTTCCGTCAATTACGAAGGTATCGCTGGTGACGAGATTCTGGAAATTCACGATGTCATTGCAGCAATTGCCACCGCCGGTGTTGGGGGTTTCGTTATGCAGGAACGTAAACGTGAAGGGGCCGCCATTGGTAGCGGGATTCCCGTCAATATCCAGATTCACCGAGATATTCAGCTGGGCTTGAGTAATCCCGGAACCAGAACCGATCGGGTAGTTGAAGTGGGTGATATCACCAACCGTGAAAATATCATTGATATCCAGGTTATTAACCGGCGCATTGCCGTCAAACCGATACCCACTCTGTTGGCCTGAGGTGATGCCCCAACGAATTTCGTTGGTGCCAATACCGGATACATTCGCGCCACCGACAACATTATTCCAAATGCCACCGACCGTGTTTACGTTGATAACAGCGGCTGACACCGGAAGTGAGACGGCCGCAGCCAGAGCCGCTGCAGTCAGGGTTTTAATAGCATTCATCGCGAGTTCCTTTTGCTTGTTAGTTGACTTGCCATTAAGAACGCAGCCAAAAACGAGCCAGCAGGAACAAAATGCATGTGAAATAATCGGTTATTAATTGATCAGTTTTCTAAGGCCACCAAGCCTCCGCTGAGATGTAAAGAAACTGGACAATAGAGTTCATGCCAAAGCCATCAGGACGCACGGCCGACCTGACGAAAAAACTGCTGTGCCGTACGTCCATTACGCACGCCCTTGCCGGTGGCGAACCGGATGGCTTCCCGGTGCAGGTTGTCACGGTCCTCGACTTCCGGGAACAAGGCGTCCACCGCCTGCAGGTAGACGTCCTGTGAAAACGGATAGAACGACAGCTGTAGACCAAAGCGGTCGGCCAGCGAGACTTGCTCCTCAATGGCCTCAGCCGGATGCAGCTCACCGTCTCGCATCTCGCTCTTGAGGTTGTCCGACATGAACTCCGGCATCAGGTGGCGACGATTGGAGGTGGCGTAGACCCGGACGTTCTCCGGTGGCAGTTCCAGCGACCCTTCCAGCACACTCTTTAACGCCTTATAGCCCGACTCCCCGACGTCGAAGGACAGGTCATCACAAAAAATGACAAAGCGGAAACTCAGGTCGCAGATATCGTCAACAATCTCTGGCAGATTCACCAGGTCGTCCTTGTCTACTTCAATCATCCGTAATCCGCGCTCACTGTAGCGGTTCAGCAGCGCCTTGATCAGCGACGACTTGCCCGTTCCCCGGGAGCCCCAGAGCAACACGTTATTGGACGGTTCCCCGGCCAGAAAACGCTCAGTATTCCGGGCCAGCGCCTGTTGCTGTTGGTCGATGCCTGTGAGGTCATCCCATTTTACCGGGTCCAGCCGGCGGACGGCTCTCAGCCCGGAGCGATGACGACGCCAGACGGCCGCGGGCGTGGCTCGCCAATCAAAGGTTTCGTTCAAAGACATACATTCCTTTCCTGTTCCGTCCGGTATCAGCTTGTGAAACACTGACCATTCATTGATTCCCGTTTATAAGACAGACTTTACCTCAAATCGACGGGAAGTCGGTCACTAACATGACTGGAGAGAAACCCTATGTCCGATCCACTTCAGATCAAATGCCCCCATTGCCTGAGGACCAACCGGGTACCTGCGTCACGGCTTGGTGAACGACCCAATTGCGGCGCCTGCAAAAAGCCCCTCCTCAATGGCGATGTTGCCACATTGACCGATGCCGCCATGTCAGCCTTCGCAACCCAGTCCGACCTGCCAGTACTGGTGGATTTCTGGGCCAGCTGGTGCGGTCCCTGCAAGACTATGGCACCGGAATTCCAGCAGGCGGCCAAACACTGGGCGGGGAAAGTCTCCTTCGCAAAACTGAACACCGAAGAAGCTCCCCAGGCTTCCGGGCAGTATGGCATTCGAAGCATTCCGACACTGATCCTGTTCCGGGGTGGGCGGGAAGTAGCCCGCCAGAGCGGCGCAATGCCTGCATCACAACTGTCCGCCTGGCTGAACCAGCATCTGGCGGGGTAATCATTTTGGGCAAAACCGGTTCCAAAGGCTACACTTGAACGAGTGGCAGTAGCGGACTACCGGCAACCCGATGAGTGATTTTTTCCCTCCCCGTCGTTCGACCATTCTCATCTGGCTGGGGCTGCTCTGCCTTACGGTCCTGGCCTTTTCGTCTCCGGTTAATGGTCAGGACAGCAACGAAGCGGCATCAAAAACCGCACTCACCATCGGTATACTGGCTGATGACAAGCCCTACTCCTTCTTCGAGGAGCGCACCCCCGCCGGCTTTTCGGTGGACATTCTCAGGGAAATTGCCGCCAACAGCGGTCTGACGTTCGAATTCCGTGCCGGAACCTGGCCGGAAATCTACGCGGCCTTCATGCGCGGTGAACTGGACGCGATTGACGGCATTTCCTATCGGTCGGAGCGTGCTGAAGAGATCCTGTTTACGGATCCCTACCACATCCGCCAAACCTTTCTGATGCAGGACAGCGCACACCCGGTTGGCCAGGTGAAAACGCTGGGCGATCTCAAAAGTCTGAAAGTTGGTGTGGTGAAAAACATCTACTACCGAGGCCTTCTCGAAGAGAGCGGTGTTGACCTGAACACCTATGACTCAATTGCCAGCATGGTCCGGGCTCTCGCCTTTGGATGGGTCGACGTCATCATCGGGCCACAACTCAGCCTCGAATATCAGGCGACTCATGCCGGTTTTCGTTTTCTGGAGATCGCAGGCCCGGCTCCGCTGGGAAAGTTAGCTGAGGAGGATTTCCGCATAGGGGTTCGCAAGGACCTCCCTGACCTCTTTCAAAAAATCCAACAGGGGCTCAATGCCATTCCCGACGACCAGAGAGCAGACTTGCTCGAACGCTGGCAGGAATTTGGCGGTGCAAGCCTTACCGAGACGAAGAGTTTCACTCCGAGTACTCGCCAGAGCAGGTTTCTTAAAGAGCTGGGGCCGGTGCGTGTCGGCGTTATGCGGGATTATTCCCCCTTCAGCTTCCGGGACGCCGGTAAACTTCAGGGGCTAACGGTAGATGTCCTGGATCGCCTGGCAGACCTGACGGGATTGCAGGTCATACCTGTGGGTGGGCAGTGGTCCGACCTCCTGCCAATGCTCGAAGACGGTGAGATAGATGTGCTCGCCAACATGTCCAAAAATCCGGAACGCCTCTCGTTCACCCGTTTTACCGAGCCTTATTACACTATCCCCAACGTTGCCTTTACCAAAGACAAGAGTCTTCAGTTTACGAGCCTCAAAAGCCTGAAAGGGCTCTCGGTCGCCCTTGGCTCCGATATCTATTACGAGGATCCGGTAACCCGCGAGCTGGGTGCCGGTGCCCGGGTCTTCACCTCCCAGGAAGCCATGTTCGAAGCACTCGCAGACGATCGGGTTGATGTGGTACTGGCTGCACTTCCAAACGGTAACTTCTGGGTACGGGAACTCGGGATTCCAGGGGTCCACATTGCCGGTGAACTGGCCCTTGAGGGTCAGCCTTCCGGCGAAGATCTGCGCTTCGGCGTGCGAAGCACCCTCGCGCCATTAGCGGACATCCTTGATCAGGCGCTCGCTGCAATCAGCCCGACAGAGATGAATACCATTGAAAACCGCTGGCTCGGTGCGGGCAGCACCCTGAAACTCAGAGCCGACGAAAAAATCCGTTTCTCACCGGCAGAAGAGGCGTGGCTTGACGACCAGAACCACGATATCAGCTACTGTATCGACAACAACTGGCTGCCCCTGGAGGGCGTGGATGCCTCCGGGAACCACACGGGCTTGTCCGCCGAGGTGATCCGGCTCTTCCAGCAACGAGGCGATATTCATTTCAGCCACGTTGCCACCACATCCTGGCCGGAAAGCCTCGAAGCGGTAAAGTCGGGTGCCTGCGACATGCTCGCTATGGCCATGAAAACACCGGAACGCACGAACTACCTGAACTTTACCGATCCCTACCTCCAGGTGCCCAACATCATCCTCGGGCGTATTGAAGCTCCGTTCATCGAGAATGTTGGCGACCTTCGCGACAAGAAAGTCGCCATTGTCAAGGATTATGCCTTTTCAGAGCTCTTGGAGAACCGGTACCCGGGCCTGAAACTGGTTGAAGTCACAAACGAGACCGAAGGCCTGCGAATGCTTCAGGACGGCCAAATCGAAGGCTATGTCACAACCCTGGCCACGGCGAGTTATTACATGCAGCAACTCGGGCTGGCAGACGTCAAGGTGATTGGCCGGATTCCCGCCGACTGGTCTCTTTCCATAGCCACCATCAATGACGAACCGATCCTCCTGGGCATCATGCAAAAGCTCGTCAACAGCCTCACCCCGTCGGAACGACACAACCTGCAAAGCTACTGGCGCAACATTCGCATTGAGCAATCCGTAGACTACTCACTGGTGTGGCAGTTGCTGGCGGTGGTTGCTCTGATCACGGCCATGCTGGTTTACTGGAATCGCAAGCTGGGGCGGCTCAACCGGCAACTTGAAACCGCTAATGAAAGCCTCGCCCGACTGAGCGTGACTGACGACCTTACACAGCTTGGAAACCGGATCTATTTTGACCGGGAATTCCGAAAGAGCTTCCAGTGGTGTCAGCGGCATGGCACCGGCTTTGCAACGGCTATGGTCGATGCCGATTTGTTCAAAAACATCAACGACACCCATGGCCACGAGGCCGGTGACCTTTGCCTGCAGTCGCTGGCAAACACCATGAGAGCTCATTTTCGACGGGAAACCGATCGGTTGGCCCGGTTCGGAGGCGAAGAGTTCGTTATTTTTACCAGTTATGAGGCCAGACAGGACATCATCCAGCGACTCGACAGCTTCCGAAAAGCCGTGGCAGAAAAAACCATCGTGTTTTCAGGAAGTGAGATCCAACTCACCATCAGTATCGGACTGGCCACTGGTATCCCGGGGCCGGAAGACTCACCCGCACAGTTCCTCCGGCTTGCGGACCAGGCACTGTATGCCGCCAAACGTAATGGCCGGAACCGGCTGGAAGCTCGCGCAGCCAAAAACTGAGCGATAATAGGATTGCGAAAAACGACAAGGAGCCTCCCCATGGCAAGGATCTACGAAGACAACTCACTCGCTATCGGCAACACACCATTGGTGCAACTCAACAGGGTCGCTGATGGCGCAACCATCTGGGCAAAAATTGAAGGCCGGAATCCGGCGTATTCTGTTAAATGCCGAATCGGCGCCGCCATGATCTGGGACGCGGAAAAACGCGGCACCCTGAAGCCGGGCATGACCATTGTGGAGCCAACCAGTGGAAACACCGGCATAGCCCTGGCCTTCGTGGCCGCTGCCCGTGGCTACAAGCTGGTTCTTACCATGCCCGCCTCCATGAGCCTTGAACGACGTAAAGTCCTGAAAGCGCTGGGAGCAGATCTGGTACTGACCGAACCCGCCAAAGGGATGCCCGGTGCAATCGCCAAAGCCGAAGAAATCTTCTCCTCGGATCCGGACAACCATTTCCTGCCGCAGCAGTTTCAGAACCCGGCGAATCCGAGAATCCACGAAGACACAACCGGCCCGGAGATCTGGAACGATACCGATGGCGAAATCGATATCTTTGTGGCCGGCGTTGGTACCGGCGGCACCCTGACGGGCGTTGCCCGCTATATCAAAGGCACCCGGGGCAAGAAAATCACCGCCGTTGCGGTGGAACCGACAGACTCACCGATCATCACCCAGACGCTGAACGGAGAAGACCCGAAGCCCGCGCCCCATAAAATCCAGGGCATTGGTGCCGGATTCGTTCCCAAGAACCTGGACCTTGAACTGGTGGATCAGGTGGAAGCCGTGTCTAACGAAGAAGCGATGAGCATGGCGCACCGGCTGATGCAGGAAGAAGGCATTCTCTGTGGCATTTCGTGTGGAGCAGCCGTTGCCGCCGCGGTGAGAGTCAGCAAACAACCCCAGCACAAGGGCAAGAATATTGTGGTGGTTCTTCCGGACTCTGCGGAACGCTACCTATCGTCTGCGCTCTTTGCAGACCAGTTTGGCGAGCTGGAAAACGTACAGTAAGGGCGTGTCAGGCGCAGCCTTCGGGCTGCGCCCTCAAATCAGTTTCTATCCGCCAGCCCCATGCAATTCGCATAGAACGTGGTCGTCGCCGGCCAGTCCGAGAAGATCCCGATAACGCCCACATCCCTCGCCAGCACGTCGATCACCGTGAGCACATCGCCATCATTGTCGATCGCATCGGTGACCGTCTGATAGTACCAGCCGCCTCCCTTTGCCAACGGGCCGCTACGCTCAACCGTCCAGGCAATCAGATCGAGACCAGCAGTGCGCGCGTTCTCTGCGTACTCAGAGGGAACTATCTCGCCATAACTATCGAGTGTCAGCATTTTCCAGAGTGCCGGAGCCATAACGTTCACACCCTGCGCTTTCAGACTTTCCATGTAGGCCAATGAGGTGTTCCCGGTTGTGGGTGCTGACTGGTCAAGGAATACCGCCTGCCGGCCAAACCGGGGCGTTTCATTTACCCAGTAGAGCACATCGTCCAGATTGAAAGACTGGGGCCAGACATCCTTCGGCTTCACCCCCGCATCCACATAGTCCTGAATCATCTGGCGGGCATAGTCCTGCTGGCTGTAATCACCCTGAAACGGCATATCCACCACCGGTGATTTCAGCTCCGGGGTGAACTTCACGCCCAGCGCCTTGAACAGCTCAATGCTTTCCCGATGTGTCATCAGGGTGCCCCGGCTGGCGTAGAGGTCCGTGCGCCAGTCTGCGGTTCCGGCCAGATACGCCTCTGGCGTGGTCGCCATGGGATTAAACGAATCCATCTTGCCCTTCAGCGATTTGAACTCCGCCAGGGTAATATCGCTGGTCCGGCATTCGGCCTTGGCGGGCGTACCGGAGGCCGGATCTGCCGGCACGAAAGGCTGTGTGCACTTGGCATTCAGCTCGGGAACCGCAACGATGTTGGTGGTGGTGTGGAGATCGTTCTGGGCGTGCCGGCAAACCAGCTCACGGTCCTTGGTGAACGCCACATCACACTCAACGATACCCGCTCCCATCTGCGCAGCGGCAACGTAGGACTCAAGCGTATGCTCGGGGAACTGCAGCGGAGCACCACGGTGCCCGATGGAAAAGTCTGAACGTTTGAGGTGGCGCGCGTTGCAGGACTGCAGGCGTTCCTTTAGCGGGCCCTCGTCCATGTTTTCAACCAGCCAGAAAGGCCGTGGCCCAAGGTGAATGGGCGTTTTAGCGCCAGCGCGTTTGTGCCAGGCCCCTGAGGGAATCTCTTTCCAGTCATCAAGCCCCGGCGGAACCCAGGATTCCTGCTGGGACTTGCCAGAGGCGGCATGCGCCAGAGAGAGGGCGGCTGTACACAATGACAGGCCCACGATGATGCGTAACTTCATAACCAGCTCCTTGTGAAATGAATGATACTGCATCATCAGTGTTCACAAGGAGGGTTACGACGTAAGGACGTTTCTGTGACAGTGCGGCGATGCTCAGCTCGCTGTCGATGCCTCGTATTCACGAATCATTGAGAACAACTGGTCTTTCAGGTTCAGTCGCTTCTTTTTGAGGGTTTCGATGTACTCATCGGAGGTGTTTTCAGCACCCGATTCAATGCGATGAACTTCATGGTCCACCTCATGGTATTCATCAAACAGCTTCGCGAAATGATGGCTGCTGGTTTTCAGAAGGTGAATAGCTTCTTTTGAAGCCGGCAGTTCGTGAATCAGATCGTGCTTTTCGAGGGACATTCAGGAAGTCTCCATGACTTTGAGTGATTTAACTTACCTCAGTGTATGGCTCACTGTGCGTATGGGTCTTGATCCTCGTCAAGCGCGGGCGCTGATCACAAACAGGTAGGTACTATCCGCTTCCCACGGCCTTTGGCAGCCTTTATGTGGGCCTAAGCTAACGCTGGCCTGCTCCCCTCCCATTGTTCCAGAAACCAAATAGGATTCGCGGAGTTATACGAACGCGTTCGCAAAACTCCAAAAATCCGAGCGCGAAATAAAGGTAACCATCTGATAGGGTTGAAAAGGATGAATATAGGGGAAGGAGTTATACGCCCGAGGTTAGGTGCATGGGTGGGACACAACAGAACCTATGACTGTGGCGGTAGCAATCGTGAGAGTCATTCAAGGCGATGTTTTTAAAGATTAAATAGAAACCTTGCAAGCTATTTTCCGTGGATTTTCACGAATGAGGGATATACGAAAGCGTTCGTATAATAAGCTGTTATGCCTCTTGGAGTATATGTCATTGAATCGGTTAGTTATTGGAAATAAGAATTATTCGTCGTGGTCTCTAAGGCCTTGGTTACTCTTGCGCGAGTTCGGCATTCCTTTCTCTGAAGTAAAAATTCCTCTTTACGCGGAAGGAAGCAAAGAGACTTTGCTGAGATACTCCCCTTCGGGCAAGGTGCCTGCTTTCTGCCACGAAAATATTACGGTTTGGGACTCTCTCGCAATATGTGAATTCGTGGCCGATCTTTATCCCGAAAAGAATATTTGGCCGCCAAAACTCGAGGACAAAGCGCTTGCTCGCAGCGTAAGCAACGAGATGCACTCAGGCTTCTTTGCCATCAGAAATTCCCTGCCTATGAATTGTCGTAAACAGATGGTCTTCCACCCTATGACGGAGTCTCTGAAATCTGAGATAGATCGAGTTTGCGAAATATGGCGCGTCTGCCGTAGCCGGCACTCAGAAAAAGGGCCGTTCCTATTCGGTGAGTTCAGTATTGCCGATGCGATGTATGCGCCAATTGTTCTTCGTTTTAACAGTTACGGAATTACGGTCGGGAGTACAGAAAGCGAATATATGAGTACAGTACTGTCTCTAAGTTCATTAAAAGAGTGGATAGCTGAAGGCGTCGCTGAGAAGGAATTTCTAGCCGATTGTGAAGTTGATGCATAACCAGTGCAGGCACGGCGACGCCCATTACATTGCGCCTTTGGCTCCACTCCATGGGCTCGCATGCTGCAAGCGTTGGGCGCGTAGCGAAGAGACAAAGTAAATTTGGGAGGAAGGATGCCACTATTTGAAGAACTGGGATTCAAATCCCACCCGTTTCTAAAAACAAACGCAGATGAAGAAGACTCCTTACAGTCATATTTCGTGCCACCGCCTTACTTCGATGCTGTCGTTGGTGATCCGGCATCTCCGAGTTCTTCAGTTGTCCTCGCACCACGAGGAGCCGGAAAGACTGCCCAAAGGCGTATGGTCGAAGCCGCAGCAGAGAAAGGCGGTTTTCTTGCTGTTACGTATGACAGATTTGAGTTTGGTGCCGGCCAAAAAGTTACAGACATTACGCTCCAGTACCACTTGCGAAATATCATCACACGAGTTCTCTTGGCGTTCCTGTCTTACCTGAGCGAGAGAAAAGACGTCGTTGAGTCTTTGTCAAAGGGCGAAAAAGACCAACTTGCTGTGTTTGTTCAAGCTTATCTAGGGGATTTGACAGGCGATGGCATTCAAGAATTATTAAACGAGCTCAAGAGTCTGCCCGAAAAATTCAAAGATTTTTGGCGCGAACATGTTGGGTTCATGGAATCTGCCATTAACTTCCTACTTCGGACCTATGATCTAGAAAAAATTGATTTGCCTGACTCCAAGCAAGAGGAGAAAAGGCTTGGAGAAACTTATAAGTACCAGCTCGAAACTCTATTGGGTCTAGTGAGGAAAATTGGATTCCAATCAATTTATGTCTTGATTGATCGTCCCGACGAAACAGAGAAGACTGGGAATGATCCATCAGCGGCATACCAATTGATCCAGCCATTAATAAGGGATCTGGAGCTTTTAGGACTTAAGGGATATGCGTTCAAGTTTTTCTTGTGGGACAAGGTTGAACCCTACTATCGCGCTGATGCTCGTCCCGATCGAGTTCCAATGTATCAGTTAACCTGGAACAGGCCGGGTTTAAAAAGCGTCCTAGCGAAACGCATGGAAGCATACAGCGATGGTGGCATAAGTTCCTTTGACCAACTATTAGAGAAACCATGCGGTATTGATGACCATCTCTGCCTTCTCGCAAATGGGTCTCCCCGTAATCTCATTCGGATGTGCGAAACGATAATTGCGGTGCAGGCCGAGCGTGATGCAGCTGCGAGAAAAGTCTCCTTGGGGGCAGTCGACCAAGCTACAGTAATACATGGTGAAAAGGTCTTCATCGAAAATTACGGGGAGGCAGTGCTGAAGGACCTGCAACGTATCGGTAGAGAGCTATTTACTACTAACTTTGTGGCTAACGAGATACTGAAGATCTCAAGTAATGGCGCTCGGAACAAAATCACCGGCTGGGCTAATCAAGGCATCGTCGCACAGGTTGGTACCGTCATCGCTCCTCCCGCAACGCGACCAACTCATCTGTACGGAGTGCTAGATCCGTGTGCGGTTAGAATTATTCATAGAGCTGTGCCATTTGAAGAATTCGTACAAGATCGTTGGTTGCCTTGTGAGCATTGTGTTACCGACAATTTTATTGATCTAAATCTGTATCCTGAGGGAGAGGAACCGCTGTGTCGGGAGTGTGGGCGGGCGTTGGTTTGACGGCGCCCAACAATCGCAGGCACGGCGACGTCTTTTCCATTGCGGCTTCGCATCCATTTCAAAGCCGCGCATGCTGCGGGCGTTGTGCGGTCCTTGGTATACGTAGTGTGTTGTAAATAGTCTTTCTCTCAGGCGTGAATTGAATCAAAGGAGGATGGGTGCACCCGAAGGTTGAAACGGATGATAGAGGATGGGAGGTTTTTCTAACGGATTCCCTTTCTCCACGAACACACCGTCAAAAGATCCTGTTGCTGGTTGTATCTGCATATACTATTTTGGCTGCGGTTTTTGATGAGCAACCGCTGAGCTTGCTCCACCTTGGTGGGGTTACGAGAGAGCATGCCCTTGGGGCAGTTGCTGTGCTCCTTATCTATCTTTCCGTCTCGTACCTTTTTTACTTAAGGCAGGATTTGCTGAGCTGGTACTCAGTAAAAACAGCTTTTATTGGCGCAAAAGCTCGTGATTGTCTTTCTGAAATCCTCCAAGCGGAGCAGAGCATAATTTCCTCTTATGATGGTTTTTCGGAAAAAATCAACGAGTGGGAAAGAAAAATGAAAGAAACCTACTCTCAGCTCACCATACAAGTAGAGAATTGTGAACGCGCGATTTCAGAAGAAAATCCACACTGGGAAAAGATCGTTGAATACGTTGATAAGCATCATGAGAGAGCTAGGTTAAAAGGGCTCGATTCTTTACCAGAACAATGGAAGCAAAACTTTGCTATTCAAAATAAAATAATTAATGGTGCCCAAGGGCAGATTGAAATATCGCTCAAAAAATTGAACGCTCTAGATAAAGCGACCCGTAATCAAAGAGTTACCAAGTGGCTAGGAATCATAGGTTTTGAGATTATTGTCCCGTTTACTCTAGTGTACCTGGCTTTGATCAGAACGACTCAGTACGTCCCTGGTTTGTTGGAGAAAGTACTGTTTTTGTAGGCGCTTATTGTCACATCGCCCAACAAGTAGTTCCAGTTCGTTCCGGGCCTGCGGGCCCTGCACCGGACGCCCCTGTCGTGGCGCCGCTAAACAAAAGCGTTACGTGTTCCGATGAAACCGCAGCCTACCCCGCCCCATACAACCAATCTAAAAGTGAATGGCCTATCGACGGGCCACGGCCATATGAAACCTCAAAACCTGCGAACCAACTCAACCCGCCGATTCAAACGCCGCCCCTCGGTCCACTCATTACCCGCCACTGGCGCATAGGGGCCAACACCCGCAGGCTTCAGGCGACCACTTTCGATCGAGTATTGGGCCTTGAGCACATCCACAACCGACACTGCCCGTCGGCTGGAGAGGCTCAGGTTGTAGTCGCTTTCTCCGGTGTCATCGGTGTGCCCCACTACGTAAAGATTCAACTCTGAGTGCGATTTCATCAGGTCTGAAATCGCCTCTAGGGCATCGGCGGAGCCTTCCTTGACCGTGGCTGAGTCGGTGTCAAAGTAGATGCCATAGACCAACGCTTTGCCCGATTGCTGGAGTTCCTGGTAGAGCTGATCGGCATCGACCGTAATCAGATCTTTCTCAGTACCTTTCTCTTCAATGACAGCCTGCTGCACCCACACGCCACCTTCAAATCCGCCAACGTAAACCGCTACAACAATGCGACCTTGCGCGACCTCGCGGCTTGCAACGAAGTAGTATGGGTCTCGGAAATAGTTCTCTACATCTCCGGTAAGCGCCAGGCGTTGGCCCAAATCTCTGGATGCGTATTCTCCTCCACACTCGGCGCGTTCACAGGAATACTCCAGCGAAAACTCCAGCTTTTTTACGGCCTGGAGATAGTTTTGATAAACCTTCAGCGTCGAAACATTGTCTATCTGATAGGTGTGCTGGCTGATATCTCCGGTAAGGTCCAGGTTGTCAGGCGCCACTCCCTCGGCGTTCAGAACACTGAGAGGAAGGGACATGTTCTCGTATTCCACAGCACGGGATCGATAAAGGCGAGCGCCCGGATAGCGAGCCATCATGGGGTGATCCTGCAGCGTCTCCTCCGCCGTTCGCTGATCCCCCGAAGGTGACGACTCGGGCGCGCTGGTCAGGTAATCCTTTGCGACCGAAATCAGCGTGTTCTGGCTGGGCACTTCTTCTACAACAACCTGCTGGAGTCTGACGTCACCGTTGAATCCGCCCACAAAAAGGCCGATATGAACCTTGCCCTTCGCGCCAGACAGGCTTGCCCGGAGGAAATAAGGTTTAAAATAGTAATTGCCGACATAACCATCACCCGCTATCCCTGAAGCCAGTTCGAGCAGCCCGGAGTCTTTATCCCGGCACTCACTCAGTTCACAGACTGAAACGATCTTTGCGCCCGCATCGCTCAGGGCTTTCTCATAATTTTCGAAAACTTTAAGCGTGGAAACACCTTCAATCTCATAGGTGATTCGGGTGAGATCACCAACGAGGGTGTCGTAAGGAAGGTTGCCTTCGTCATCGGCAGGGCCCGAAGGCAATTCAGTTTGTTCGTAAGCGGTATAAAGCCTGTCTTTGATCTGCGCATCGGGATAGCGGCTTAACAACGGATGGTCCGACTCACTGGCATTAACCCAGGGCGCAAGCAGGCAAACCGTCAAAACGGAGAGGGTTCTCAAGAACATGAACATTCCTTATTCAGCGTCAAGAATAGCTGCCCGTCCTGGCAGCAGAGCGGCGTATGATGTCACTACTGAGTCGGTCCTGCAAAAATCGATTTTCATCGATCTGCCGACTATACCTGACAAGGTTTGATGGCCGGACGCTTACACTCGACCTGCACGCATAACAAGGCACATCCAGCGCCCGCGCCAGGGAAACTCTCTTCGCTCAGTTAGCTTTTATCGTTCCTGATATGCCAAAGGGCCCGGTTTGCCAAAATGAAACCCCTGAAAATAGTCCACATTTATAGCTCTAAGCACCTGCGCTATGTCTTCGCTGCTCACAAACTCAGCAATGACTTTTGATCCTATTTTGTGGGCAATGTCCACAATGCTTTCAGTGATCAATCGGCTTTTTTCATCGGAGAGAATCCTGGAGATTATCGAGCCATCAATCTTTACGTATTCCGGCTGCAGCTCAATGAGATATGAGAAATTGGAATAACCGCTGCCAAAGTCATCGATGGCAATTTGTGCGTTAAAGCTTCGAATCGATTCAACAAACCGTTTTACCCTGGAATAGTCCTGGATAGATTCAGTTTCAGTGATTTCAAAAATCAGGTTGGAACCGCCGTGCTCGGCCAGCTGACCGAGGATGAATTCAGACGTGCTGGTGTTTTCGATGTCTTCAGCAGAAAGATTCACGCTGACGGTGAAGTTCCGGGATGATGCCAGGCTAAAAGCATCAGCAACGACCTTTCGCGTAATCTCCGGGTAGTATTTTGACTTCTTCGCAAGGCCGAGAAACCGGAAGGGCGAAATAACCTCACCATCCCTGCCGATCATCCGTAACAGGGACTCGTGCTTGGCCGAACCTGAATCTCCAGACACACTCACGATGGGTTGGTAGTGGCTAACCATTCGACCATCCCTGAGTGCTTCCTTAATCTCATTGAGCCAATAAAAGTTCTCCGTATGATCGAAATCCTGTTCGCTGAGTTCAAAAACACTGTTTGGCGTATTTTCCTGTTTAACCCTCTGCAACGCCGTTTCAGCAAAGGTCAGTAGATTTTTCGACCCCCGCCCCACACCGAAGAAAAATTCGATATCGAAATGCTCGTTATTCACGGAAATCGGATTCGCCTGAAGCTCTCTGGCCAGGCCTTCCAGTATGATTTTGAACTCGCTGAATTCGATATCGCTGACTGGCATCAAGGCGAAATTGGCTCCATACAGCCGATAGACAATGATGCCCTGATCATGGCAACACCGTTCAAGTTCTGCCGCAAGTTCAATGAGAATACGATCGCCGATCGTGATGCCATAGTAATCGTTAAAGGACTTGAAGTTCCGTACGTCCATCAGTGCCAGCTGACTGGGCTGTTTGTTGGTGAGATCTTCGATAAGCCGGGCGCGACTGCGTAGGCCGGTAAGCTTGTCTGTGCGCTGTTGCGTCAGCAATTCCTGATTGAGGATGATATCCGTTATGTTGTTGCGGATACTGATGAACTCCAGAATATCGCCATTCTGGTCGATGATCGGAACGATGGTCGTGTCCACATAGTAATACCCGCCATTTTTCTTCCGGTTTTTGATCGTACCCTGCCAGACCTTTTTTTTGAGAATGGTTTGCCATAAATCCCTGAAAACCCTGGACGGCATGTCCGGATGGCGGAGCATACTGTGGCTTTTGCCGATTACTTCCTCAGCGGAGTAACCGCTGATGGATTCAAATAGGCGATTCACGTAGGTGATTTTGCCGCCCACATCGGTTTTGGTTACGATCGCTGTCTTGTCCAGAGCATGTTTGTATTGCTCCAGGAACTGCATAGACAGATTGAGTTCCCGCGCAGTGGTTTGAGCAAGGTGAGTCAAAGAACGTAGTGTGGAAACCTGGGGAATTGTGATTTCCTGATTGCTGGCAACATTGCGTTGGACTTCATTGTGTTCGGAGAGTGTTACCAACGTAGTGGTGATGTTCAGAAGGTGGCTTGCCTGTGCCGAGTAGAAATACTCTCCGTAGGTAAAGAATCCCGCATTGGGCCCCATGGTGCTAATTGCGCCGACCTCAGCCTTGATGACAGATTGCAGGAAAGACCTGCGCGCGGTGCAGGAATAGGTGTAGACCCCCTCTATCGGGTGTCTGCCGGAGAACGCTTCAAGAGTGCGCTTAACGCTATTGGTTATGGTACCTACGTCAGCAACGCCGAACTGAACAAGCTCGCCCTCCTCAAAGCTGCCAGCGAAGATCAACCCACCGTCTTCAGCCTCGCCAACGGGAGAACGGGCAATCAACTGCTTGCCAGCCATCTTGATCAACGGGAACTCCATAAGCGTCAGAGGGATATCCCGGGCTACTTCATCTCCCAGATAGTATTTGTACACCTCTGTCACCGGCTTGTGATTGAGCTCATAGAGCACATTACCAGTCGCTCGGGTAACCTCCATCTGGATGCCGATAGGAGCCCAGTCCAGAACATAGCTGTTATGAACCTGAAGAACATCGCTCCTCAGCAAAGCCAACACCATTCCGGAGTAATGAATATGGCCATCAATAATCACGAAGGTCCGTTCAAACCGGTTATTGTCTCCGGCGTTTCCACCAGCGAGGCAGATGTCCGGAGCAGACCCGGTAAAGCCCTTGATAAATTCTTCCGGGTTGGCGACGAGTCCGTTGCCAAAAGCAATGGCTAACCGAACGTCTGTCTCGTGATATGCCTCACCGAGTTGCTGACCAGCCAAGTAGCTTGATTCCGGTGAATAGACGAGCTCGACCCGGGTATCGTCGAACGCTGAAAAGCTGAGTAAAACCTCATTCTGAAGGTCTTGCCCTTCACAGATTTCACCGTTGGTGGAAGCGCCGATAACACGGAACCCAGGGACCAATCGTGGCAGTGACGCCAGCAAACGGCTCAACCTGCCCTCGTCCAGATCCCCGGAGAAAACCTGAAGCAGTCCATTCATTGAGGAAAGCGCACGTTCAGTTATGAACGCTGTCAACGAATCATCACTCTCAAACAGGTGATTGTAGATCTTCATTACTCTGCTTTCTGCCTATGCAATATTCGTTATTTTCGTGTTATTGCAACCTGACTTCACCTGACCGCTATCGAGTCTTTGACAGCGAAGGACTACGAGGATCAGCCTAAACTATATGTAATACTCCACCCTACGCATAAAGCCTTGTTTATTATAGGGGAATATACGCAACTGCAACATTTCCCCCATTCAATGAATCATCTTGTGACATTATATTTACATTATGGAACGTAGTCAGGAGAACGGCTTAAGCTGGAATATCATCAGAGATGACGACCGCCCACCCTGTGGCTATACTCCGCCCATCCCTGTCAGGACATAACACTTACCAAAAAGGAGATTGACATGAGTGACCTGAAGGCCAGATTCGACGAAGCCGTTAACTATATCCAGAACGCCGAAGGGGATTTCAAGCCGTCTAATGAGCTGAAACTGGAGTTTTACGCGCTCTACAAACAGGCCACCGAAGGCGACGTCTCCGGCAAGCGCCCAGGCATGATGGATTTTGTCGGCCGCGCGAAATACGACGCCTGGGAGAAAGCCAAAGGTATGTCCAGTGACGATGCCATGCAAAAGTACATCGATAAGCTGGAATCCCTGAAGTAATCCGCTCAAACAATTTTGATTGATCCCGGTCTCTAATGACCGGGATCAATCTTCCTCAGAAAAGTTTTGCGACGGTCAAACGGTTGTCATAAGATGCGCCCATTATAAGAACGACTCTTCTAACGGACGGATTGAAAATGGATATTACCGAGGCGCTGGAACAATCCCAGCCCGGCCTTGTGGGCCGTGTCAAGGAAGCCATCCGCAAGCATCAGCTGAACCACCGCGCTGAGCAAACCTACCTGCACTGGATCAGCCGCTTCGTGCTGTTTAATGATCTGAAGGACCCGGAAGCGCTGGCAAGCGAAGATCGTCAGCAGTTCCTGACCTATCTGAATGATCGCATTCGTGTTTCCAGGGCACGCCTGAATCAGGCCTCTCAGGCATTGGCGTTTTTCTATGAGGACGTGTTGGGGAAATCGACCCTGGGCGACCCTGCAGCGGCCGCTTAACGCTCTGTCATATTAACGTTTAGAGCGTCGTAGATACGGTTCTGGGGCGCGCGAATGACATAGTTGTTGCTGTGAGTCTGCCCCGGTACGGATTTAGGATTGCTGAACCGGATATCGACTGGAATCTCGGATCGCCCAAGGTCGGTGCGGCTATCGCCCGGCTGCAACGATAGCGGATCGAGGTAAAAGTCATCCTCCTTGCCGGGTGTTACGGGTACCCCTGCGGCCGGTGCAGCAAGCCCTCCCTCAATGACCGTGTTGGCCAGAACGTCCTCTTCAATCGAGCGAAGGGGGATATTGTCGATGGTCGACCGCTCCTGGTAACTGAAAGCACCGTCCTGGTTCTGCACAGTGGTTTCACTCTGGGCGGTCGCGATGGCGGAATACCCAATGGCCATGGCAAAGCCGGCAACCAAAGCCGAACGCCCCAAGAATCCCCTCGCCTTGCTCATCCCCGACAATTCATCCATAACTGAAATCCTGGCTAACTGATCCATTCGCCACAAGATATGACAATTTTTGATCAGTTTATCCACATTAATGCTGGCATGCTCATGCAGTCGACGATTCTGTGACGCTTTTCACTTGTCCTCATGGAGTTCCCGCAGTGGAAGCACTACCCCATGACAACGTTGTACTGAACGCGACCACCATAGATGATAGGCAAATTCCGGAAACTGGCTGTGAAAGTATGAAAACGAATCTTATTACCCGAGAAGGCTTTGACAAGCTTCAGGAAGAACTCGACTTTTTATGGCGCAAAGAGCGCCCCGAGGTAACCAAGAAGGTTAACTGGGCCGCCAGCCTTGGCGATCGCTCCGAGAACGCGGACTATCAGTACAACAAGAAGCGGCTCCGTGAGATTGATCGTAGGGTGAGGTACCTGAGGAAACGTCTTGAGGAAGTTCGCGTGGTTGATTACGCGCCAGTCCAGGAGGGAAAGATTTTCTTCGGTGCGTGGGTGGAGCTGATTGACGATGACAATGAAACGCTGACATTTCGCATTGTCGGTCCAGACGAAATCTACGAACGAAAAGATTACGTCTCTATTGATGCTCCCATAGCGCGGGCAAGCCTCAAGAAAGAGCCGGGAGACGAGGTTTATGTGAAAACACCGGTCAGTGAAAAAACCTGGTACGTGGAATCAGTCCGATACGATGCAACGTGAAGGGCCGGGTGCAATTCCGACATAAAAAAACCCCGCAATAAACGGGGTTAAGGCTAGCGCTGTGCTGGAGGGAGAAGCATGCGGCGGTTGCCGTTGTGCTTCTTTCTACAGTTTCCATTATGCACTTCCAGGATTACACCGTGGTGGCCGATGAATTACCTTTTTGACAGGCTTTTACAGAGCGAGGCCCTGGAATTAGGTTGCACACTCTAGTAGCCAGCGCTAGCGTTAGCGCATTAGATTTCTAACCGTTTTCCAGTCTCGGAGATTGCTAAATGAACACTCAAAAACTGTTGAACCTGGCCTTGGGCGGTCTCGATTCGCTGGGATTCAGGCTTGATCAGATGGGCATTACCGGCAAGGTTAACCGCCATAACATAGCGGCTTTCCTCATGGCTGAACAATGGCACCTTGAAGGTGAGTGGGACAGCATTCAGGCCAGGGTAGACCGTCGTCGCTCCCAGTTTGAGCACATTACCCATCTCGTGGAAAGCCGGGCAGATTCCGTTTTGGGCCCGGTGTTCAAGCGTGTAAACCGCTTCCGCACCGGCCAGTAAGAATCAGACACCGCTGGTTTCAGTCGGACTGCCGGTTTCCTCTCCGGCTGGGCCAGCAGCCGGTTCGGCCTTGATGCGTTTACGGGCGCCCGTGAACGCGGGCATGCGAATCGCGACAGTCAGGCCAGGCGAAGACTCCCCCGGATGGGTGTCGGAGAGTAAGATTCGACCCTTGTGGATCTCGGCTACCGCGCTGACCAGACTCAGGCCCAAGCCATTGCCTGGCAGAGAGCGGCTCTTGCCAACCCGGTAAAAACGCTGGAACACCTGGTCTTTTTCGTCATCGGGAATTCCGATACCACTGTCGCGTACTTCGAAGACCGCTTCGCTATCTTCTTTCCTCACCGATACCCCAATGACACCGTGCTCCGGCGTGTATTTGATCGCGTTATCGATCAGGTTACTGACCATCTGGAACAAAAGATCGCGATCGCCTTCAATCATCACTCCGCTTTCAAGCTCCTGCTGGAACTTCTGATCCTTGTCCTCCGCGAGGGCCTCGTACAGCTCACAGGCATCGGTCACCAGCTCATCCAGGGACACCGGTTTCATGTCTGCGGTATTGCCCCGGGTTTCCAGTCGCGCAATGCGCAACAGGGCATTGAAGGTGGCCAACAGCTGATCTGCTTCCGCGACAGCTCGTCCCGCCTGCTCGCGGGCCTCGTCGTTATCGACCGACATCAGGGTATTTTCCAGCTGGTTTCGCAGCCGGGTCAGTGGTGTTCTCAAGTCATGGGCAATGCTGTCGGAAACGTGACGAATCCCTTCCATCAGGTACACAATCCGGTCCAGCATCTGATTCAGGTTTTCTGCCAACTGATCAAAATCGTCGTCTGTTCCCCGGGTGGGGATTCGCAGGGACAGATGTCCGTTCATAATTCGGCGGGAGGTATTGTTGATAACCTCAATCCGGCGGGTCGTACTGCGGCTCATCAGAAAGCCACCCAGCAACGCAAGCGCCAGGGTAATCCCCATGCCCCAGTTGATTGCGGTCTCTATCACCCGTTTCAGGCTGGTCAGTTCGTCAACATCACGACCCACAAGCAGGCGCAACCCACCCTGGACTTCAAAGATTCTGGCGCGAGCCAGACGTTTTGGCCCCATCCAGCCTACCGAATCGTCGAGGGTGAAATTTATCCAGCCACTGTCGGAGCGTGCGCCCTCCGGCCAGGACTCAATATTGCCGGCAAGTTTCAGAAAATCGTCTGTCGTGAGCAGATAGATGGATTTGGCGTTCGGGTCACGGGCTACCCGCTCGCGGATGATGGTGATGAGGCCGTTCACCCCACGGCCACGGTACTGCTCCGCCAGACCGGCGATCTCAGCTTCAATGGTTTCGTCGGTCTGAGCGGTCATAAAACCCGCTGTACGCCAATAGATAAAGGCCAGCAACAAGAATACCGAGGTGGCAAACACCACCATGTACAGCAGGGCAAGCTGAAAGGACGAGGTCCTGAGCTGGCTAAGCAGTTTCACGTAACATGTACCCTGCACCCCGGATGGTCTGCAGCAGGGGTGTATCGAATTCCTTATCGATCTTCGCCCGCAGGCGACTGATGTGCACATCGATCACGTTGGTCTGGGGATCGAAGTGATAATCCCATACCTTCTCAAGCAGCATAGTCCGGGTAACCACCTGACCCGCGTTGCGCATCAGGTATTCCAGCAGCCGGAACTCACGGGGCTGAACATCGATGTTCTGACCGGCCCGCTTGACTGTGCGAGCCAGAAGGTCCATTTCCAGGTCCGCGACGCGCAGCACGGTCTCCGTTTCTGCAGCCTGTCGGTTACGACGGATCAACGACTCAATCCGCGCCAGCAGTTCCGTGAAGGAGAAAGGCTTGGTGAGATAATCATCACCGCCCCCTCTTAAACCTTCAACGCGGTCATCAACATCGCCCAGCGCACTCAGAATCAACACCGGCACCTGGTTGCCTGTCGCTCGCACCGTCTTGATGATGGACAAGCCGTCCATTCCCGGAAGCATGCGATCCACGATCATGATGTCGTAGTCTTCACTGGCCGCCATCATCATGCCTTCTTTTCCGTCGGCAGCGTGATCCACAACGAAATCGGATTCCTTCAGCCCTTTGACCAGGTAATTGGCTACGTCCTGATCGTCTTCGATTACCAGTGCTTTCACCGGCGTTCCTCCCGATAGCGGATTACATTAACGGCTTTCTTGATCACAAGGGTACGAAGAAGTAGCAAAGCCGGCCAGTTACGATCTTGTAAGAGGGTGTCGCCTATGGCGACGGTCAGCTCCAGCCATCAAACCACCCCAGGGTATCACTCGTTTCGGCCGAAGGCCGGTATTCTGCGCCTACCCAGCCTTCATACCCCATCCCGTCGATCGCCGCAAAAACATTCGAAAAGTTAATCTCTCCGGTCCCCGGCTCGTGACGGCCCGGATTATCGGCAAACTGGATATGGCCGATCCAGGGCAGCAGGCACTCCAGGGAGCGAATCAGGTCGCCTTCCATGATCTGCATGTGGTACAGATCGTACTGCAGCCGTATGTTGCTTCCGTCCAGCTCCTCAATCACCGACATGACTTTGCCGGACGTATCGAGCACAAAGCCCGGCATATCCACCCGGGAATTAATGGCTTCCAGGCACAAGGTTATACCCTCTGCCGCCAGCCGCTCCGCCGCATAATCCACGTTAGCCACCAGGGTTTGCCAGGCGGTATCCTCGTCCAGGGTCGCAGGCCTCAGGCCCGCCAGGCAATTGAGCTGCCTGCAGCCGAGGGCCCTGGCGTAGTCGAGCGCTTGATCAACCCCCGCACGAAACTCCTCCACCCGGTCTGGCAGGCAGGCAATACCCCGTTCGCCGGCATCCCAGTCTCCCGGAGGCAGATTGAATAACACCTGGGTAAGGTTGTTGTCATTGAGCAACCGGGCCAGGAGGTCGCTCGGATAGGCATAGGGGAAGAGATATTCCACACCCTCGAAGCCAGCAGCACGAGCGCGGGCGAACCGTTCTGTGAAATCAACCTCGGTGAACAGCATGGACAGATTAGCGGCAAAGCGGGGCATGGCATTATTCCTTCGGGCTACGACCAAGAGAGCCAAGAAGCGATCCGTTCAGATGCTCCAGCTCCAGCAACAGGCCACTGTGGTCAACGTCACTGTGGCCGTTGGCGACCAGCGACAGGTAGGCATTATGGGTCTGCTGAGCAAGCGGCAAGGTCAGACCCTCGGTTCGGGCTTCATCCAGAATCATCCGCATATCCTTCAGTTGAATACGGGCCGGTGCACCAGGGGCAAAATCCCGATCAATCATTCTCTGCCCATGCAACTCAAGGATACGGCTGCCGGCAAAACCACCCATCAGAGCCTCCCGAACCGCTGCCGGATCTGCGCCCCCCCTGGCTGCTAACAGCAGTGCCTCGGAAACCGCGCCAATAGTGATACCGACAATTGCCTGATTGGCAAGCTTGGCCAGCTGCCCGGCACCGACCGGGCCAATTCTCGTACAATTGCCCAGCACGTCGAAGACCGGCCCAGCCCGGGCAACGTCGTCTTCCGAGCCGCCAGCCATGATACTCAGTCTCGCCTCTTCTGCACCCACGGTGCCACCTGAAACGGGTGCGTCCACATAGCCGGCGCCCTTGCCGGCCAAAAGTCCCGCATGGCGCCGGGCTACCGATGGCTGAACAGAACTCATGTCGATCATCAATGCGCCCGGTTGCACGTCATCCAGAACGCCCTGACCCACCAGAACCTGCTCCACCACCTCACTGTTCTCCAGCATGGCAATAACTACATCCGCATCGCGAACCGCGTCGGCCGGAGAATCTGCAATGGTCGCTTCACCGGCAAAAGGGGAGCATTTGCTGGTCGTGCGGTTCCACAGTGTCATCGGAAAGCCTGCACTCAACAAATTTCGAGTCATGGGAGCGCCCATAAGGCCAATACCCAGGAAGGCGATATGCGGTCGTTCTGAAGTCATAACCGGGAGTCTCTTGTTGTCATCTGAAGTGTTGTTGGGTAGCGCCGATTATACAAACAAAAACGCCACCAGCCGGAACGGTGGTGGCGTTTTCAGGAGGCAGCTTTCTGGGCTGCTGGTCAGGGCCGGACTCAGGCAGCTTCCGCCATCTGATTCCGGATCTTCTTCATGGCGTTTTTCTCCAGCTGGCGAATCCGCTCTGCGGACACGCCATACCTGTCAGCCAGTTCGTGCAGCGTGGACTTGCTGCCCGAGAGCCAACGCTCACGTAGAATATCCTGACTGCGCTCATCCAGATTTCCAAGCGCCTCCATCAGGCGACCGTTGGAATCTTCAGTCCAGTCGGCGTTTTCCAGCTGAGTCGCCGGATCACTGCGGCGATCCTCCAGATAGTAAGCCGGAGCCTGATAGGCATTGTCGTCGTCATCATCCTGAGGACCATCAAACGCTGTATCATGGGAAGCCAGACGGCCTTCCATCTCGCGCACCACCCTCGGCTCCACACCGAGATCGGCGGCAACCGCGTTCAGTTCATCGTGACTCAACCAGGCCAGCTTCTTCTTCTGGCTCCGCAGATTGAAGAACAACTTACGCTGAGCCTTGGTGGTGGCCACTTTCACGATGCGCCAGTTGCGTAGAATGAACTCGTGAATCTCAGCCTTGATCCAATGAACCGCGAAGGACACCAAACGTACGCCGTATTCAGGATTGAACCGCTTGACCGCCTTCATCAGGCCTACGTTGCCTTCCTGGATCAGATCCGCCTGGGCCAGGCCATAACCCGAGTAACTGCGGGCAATATGAATGACAAAACGCAAATGAGAGAGCACCAGATGACGGGCCGCTTCCACATCCCCATCGTAATGGAGACGTTCTGCCAGTTCCCGCTCTTCATCCACGGTAAGCACCGAAATGCGACTCGCAGCCTGAATGTAGGACTCAAGATTGGCACCCGGAACCAGTCTGTCAACCAGTTGTAAACTCGTACCCATGCTTTAACCTCCGAACCTGACGGCCGTTAAATATATCAACTAAGTATTAGACCGCCAAGAACCCTAAAAGTTCCCGAAATTCCCAGTAAAACGTTATGAATCAACTGTCTGAGAAATTCACCCTGACTTTAACTAATCCCGAAGCTACTCTGAGAAGCCTGACTGTTCAATACGGTTTTCCCGCTATCCGGATCATCCTCCGGCGATTTCACCCGGCTCAATATCATCGAGATGTCGCTTCACCGCTACCCATGCGCCTAGCCAGCCTAGCAGCATGGCAATAATAATCAATGCGAATGCGCCATCGACACTGAGCCCACTCAGAGAAAAATCACTTCGGTACAACCCTGCCAACCGCTCAACAGGCCCACTCAGCCACCAAAGTGACAACTGCAGCAACAGCCACGCCACAATGCCACCCCCCAGACCAAACCAGGCCCCGGTGTAAAGAAATGGCCTCCGTACAAAGGCATCCGTGCCACCCACCAGTTTGGCCACCAGAATCTCGTCACGACGATTCTCAATCGCCAGCCGTACGGTATTACCGATAACCAATACGACGGCTGCGGCCAGCAGCAAAGAGAGCGCCCAAACGGCCCTCGCCAGCAGATCTGTCATCGCGTTTAGCCGCTGCAGCCAGCCCAGGTCCACTTGCACCCGCTCGATTCCGCCCATGGCCTGGACAAACCGCACGAGCCCCTCCACGCCTGCCTCGGTTCGAGCATTTTCTTGCGGTGTAATCAACAGGGTATGGGGCAGCGGGTTCTCTTCAAGGTAGTCCAGAGCGTCATCAAGACCAGAGGAGGCACGGAACTCAGCCAGCGCATCGTCCCGCTCTACCAGGTCAACCTCGGCAACACGGCCGTCAGCACCAATGTCACTTGCCAGGGCTCTTGCGTCTTCCAGAGGGGTATCCAGCCGAAGGTACGCTGTCAGACGGGCACTGCTCTCCCAGCCTGCGCTTACACCCTCAAGACTGCTCAGCAGCAACAACAGCGCCACCGGCAAAGCCAGCGCCACACCCATGACGGTCCACGTCATAAGACTGGCAATCGGCGTGCGCCAGAGACGCTGCGCACTGTCCCTGGCCACTTTGCGGTGATGGTTCAGGTAGCTCTCTGCCTGCTGCCCCCATGGCGAGCGCGACGTTTTCGCACCTCGCGCGGATTCAGGCTTGCGACGTGGGTCAGTGGCCACTCACACCTCCCACCAGCGGCTGTCCACCCGCGATGAGCCGACCCTGATCCAACGACAGGGTGCGACGTCCCATTTCATTAATCAGGGCAATATCGTGCGTGGCAATCAGCACGGTAACGCCCACCTGGCTGAATTGACCAAACAGATTCATGATATCTGCCGACAGCTCCGGATCCAGGTTACCGGTGGGCTCATCCGCCAACAACACGGGGGGCTTGTTGACCACCGCACGGGCAATGCCCACCCTTTGCTGCTCCCCACCGGAGAGCTGCATGGGATTCATTTTTTCCTTGCTGAGCAGCCCTACCTTATCGAGGGCCGCACGCACACGGCGCCCGGCATCACGCGGCGAGGCTCCCATCACCTCAAGAGGCATGGCCACGTTATCGTAAACCGTTCGATCAAACAGCAGCTGGTGATTCTGGAACACCACGCCAATGTGGCGCCGTATGTAGGGAATCTGTCGACGGGGCAAGCTGTTCAGCACCTGGCCACCAACAATGACCTCGCCGGCACTGGGCCGTTCCATCACCATAATGAGTTTCAGCAGCGTACTCTTGCCCGCACCGGAGTGCCCCGTCAAAAACGCCAGTTCGCCCCGGTCCAGAGTGAAATTCACCTGGCGCAGGGCGGTATGATCACTGTCATATCGCTTGGTGACTTGGCGAAACTCAATCATGGGCAGCTACAAGCTCCGATACAGCCGGTTTATCAGTCAAAAAGCGCATCCACAAAGGTTTCAGCATCGAAGCTGCGCAAATCATCTACCTGCTCGCCGACACCGATATAGCGAATAGGAAGCTGCAACTGGCGGGCGATGGCAAACACAATACCGCCTTTCGCGGTACCGTCCAGTTTCGTGAGAGTAATACCGCTCACACCCACCGCTTGCTGAAATACCTGAGCCTGACTCAGGGCGTTCTGTCCGGTACCGGCATCCAGGACCAGCATTACCTCATGGGGCGCGGTGTCATCCAGCTTCTTCATCACCCGCACAACCTTCTCAAGTTCGCTCATCAGGTTGTCTTTGTTTTGCAGGCGGCCAGCGGTATCGGCAATAACGACATCCACACCACGAGATTTGCCCGACTGAATGGCATCAAAGATCACCGAAGCGCTGTCCGCGCCCGTGTGCTGAGCTACCACGGGGACATTGTTTCGCTCACCCCAGACCTGAAGCTGCTCAACGGCGGCCGCACGGAAGGTGTCGCCCGCTGCCAGCATCACCGATTTGCCCTCATCCTGGAATTTCTTCGTGAGCTTACCAATGGTGGTTGTCTTTCCAACGCCGTTCACACCCACCATCAGAATCACATAAGGTTTCTTGTCAGAATCTATACTCAGCGGTTTGGTAACGTCCTTCAACAGTCCATGCAGCTCGCTCCGGAGCGCGTTACGCAGGGCTTCACCGTCTTTCAGCTGATTACGCTCGAGCTTCTCCGTCAGCGAATCGATGATTTCAGACGTGGCGGTCACACCAACATCCGCCATGAGCAGTGTGGTTTCGATTTCCTCCAGCAGCTCTTCATCAATCTTTTTGCCGACTGAAAACAGGTCTGCCAGGCCACCGGTCAGGCTGGCGCGGGTCTTCCCCAGCCCCTGTTTGACCCGCTCGAAGACACTGAGCTGGGACTCCGGTTCCGGTACTTTTTCGGGTTCCGGTGACGGGGCGGGGGGCGCCTCAGGCTCCGAAGGCGCTTCTTTCTCGGCTGGCTCGGCGGGTTTCGGGCCTTTCGCAACCTCCGGCTTGCGCTGGGGAACCGGTTTCGGTCGCGGCGCGCGGCTACGATTGCCAGCAATATCCAGAACAAATATAAGGACAAGAAAGGCCAGGAGGCCGATTGAAATCCACTCTGCCATCATAAAGTCATACCGTCAGTCTGAATGGGCGGGATAAAGAAAGCCGACATTCTAGCAGACTGTCCCGGTGAAGTGAGGGCGACATTCATTATCATGCGCGGCCCGGTTTCCGCTAACATGCTGACCGAAAACACCGAACCGAACACGCTTCCGGAGCTGGATACATGGCACGCAAAAAACCTGCCGGGCGGACCCCGAAAAACAAGTCTTCCCGCGCAACCGGGCCGGCGCCCTCCCGTGGCGAAAACAGCATGGGCGAGCTACGCATTATTGGGGGTGACTGGCGCAGCAGGAAGCTCCGTTTTCCCAGTGCCGGTGGCGTGAGACCCACCCCGGCCCGCACCCGCGAAACCCTGTTCAACTGGCTCTCTTTTCACGTGGAAGGCAGTGATTGTCTGGACCTGTTTGCCGGCTCCGGCGCCCTTGGCCTGGAGGCACTGTCCAGAGGTGCAGGCAACGTGACCCTGGTTGACCACACGCCGGCGCTGGCGCAGGCACTGAGGGCGAACCTCCAATTGCTCAAATCGGACAAAGGCGACGTCGTCTGCGCCGGAGTAGACGCCTATCTCAACCACCGCACCCGCGCACCTTTCGATATCGTGTTTATGGACCCCCCTTTTCGACAGGGATGGCTCGAACGGCTTTTCAGGGCGCTGGATGAGCAAGGATGGGTCAAGCCCCGGGGCTGGGTCTATGTGGAGCATGAAAGCGAGCTAGCCACTCCGGTTGCGCCAGCCAGCTGGCAATTACACCGGCAGAAAACAGCCGGACAGGTAACCTACTGCCTGTTCCGTCTCCAGGCCGAGGAACAGGACAACAGCCTCCCGGAATTGCCTGATAGTGAATAGGCGCCCATAAAAAAACCCGCAGCAGCGGGTTTTTCATATCTGGCTCCGGGAAAGCGATCAGGCCGCCGGGCGCAGTGAGTAGGCTCGCAAATGTGCCGCGAACTCCTCAAGGTAACGGATACCACTGGCCTCTGCCTCTTTGCACCAGTCCATCAATGCATTCAGTTTATCCTGAGGTTTCAGCCCACGCTGACGCCATAGCGCCTGCAATTCATGACTCTTGTCGTAGATCTGACGCAGAATCGCATTGCGCTCCAGAACCGCCTCAATCGTCTCTTTTTCCTTCGGCTGAATCAGTGAAACCTCACGGGACAACAATTGCTTCAGCTTCCGGTAACGAGGGCGAATCTCGTCATCCATCAGAGCTTTTTGCTGTTGCAGTACCGGCTCCATTACCCGCTTACGGTATTGGCGCATGATGTCGAACCGGTTATTGGCAATCGCCTGAACCGTGTCCACATCAACGTCCTGCTTACCCGGCACAAAGTGAGCAATCGGGCGGAAGCCCTTGGGCTTGGCCAGACCAAACAGCTGAAACAGACGAATGTAGCCCCAACCAATATCCACTTCGTACCAGCGACGGGAAAGCTTCGACGAGTTCGGGTAAGTGTGGTGGTTGTTGTGCAGTTCTTCGCCACCGATCAGGATGCCCAGCGGCGAGATGTTGCGAGCGTTATCCGCACACTCGAAGTTGCGGTAACCGAACCAGTGGCCAATACCGTTAACAACACCGGCGGCCCATACCGGGATCCACATCATCTGAAGCGCCCAGATCCAGATCCCGTGAACACCGAACAGCGCCAGATTGATGACCGCCATAAGGCCAATGCCCAGCATTTTATAACGGCTGTAGACGTTGCGCTCGACCCAGTCTTCCGGGGTACGCTGACCATAACGCTCAAGGGTTTCCGGCGTGGCGGCCGTCGCGTATAGCTCGGCGCCTTCCAGGAGTACCTTTTTGATGCCAAGCACAACCGGGCTGTGGGGGTCTTCCTCAGTCTCGCACTTGGCGTGATGCTTACGGTGGATCGCCGTCCACTCCTTCGTATTCTGACCGGTAGTCAACCACAGCCAGAGCCGGAAAAAGTGCTTCAACACAGGATGCAAATCCAGTGAGTTGTGAGCCGAGTGGCGGTGAAGATAAAGCGTTACACTGACAATGGTGATGTGGGTCATACCCAGAGCAACCAGGATCAGCTGCATCACCGACAGGTCAAGAAGACCGTTAAACCACATAAGAATTCCTCAAATCAATTCAGCGGTTTGCAGCCATTCGAAAAACAAGACAACAGGGTTTCTACGACTTTCGAAGGGTGAACAAACCATCACCACCACTTTAGCGTACAGCTGTGAGCTACAACAACCGCATTTGGACGCAATTTTGTTACTGATTACACTTATTCGCTCTCTCACCGACCCAATATGGCTACAATCAGCACATCCGTTGCTGCTCCGGAGCCCCAGTGCCTGAACTACCAGAAGTCGAAACGACCCGCCGGGGCATAGCCCCCCATTGCCAGGGCCAACACATCACTCGCGTGACGGTTCGCAACGGACGCCTTCGCTGGCCGGTGCCGGACGACCTTGCCGCAAGACTGGAGGGTCAGATCATCAAATCCGTAGACCGGCGGGCAAAGTACCTGTTCCTGCACCTGGAAGGCGGCGCTGTCATTGTCCACCTTGGCATGTCCGGCAGTTTGCGCGTCATTACCGACGACACTCCGCCGCTCACTCACGACCACATCGAACTGGAGTTGCAGTCAGGCGTCATTCTGCGCTTCAACGATCCGCGCCGGTTCGGTTGCTGGCTCTGGGCCGACTCACCGGAATCTCACCCGCTCATTGCCAGCCTCGGTCCGGAGCCGCTGTCGGCGGACTTCAATGGTCCAATGCTGTTCCGGCTGTCGCGCAGTAAACAAAGCCCGGTGAAATCTTTCATTATGGACAACCATATTGTCGTAGGCGTGGGGAATATCTACGCCAACGAAGCGCTGTTCAAGGCCGGCATTCACCCCAAACGGAAAGCCGGCCGCATCAGCCTCGACCGCTATCACAGGCTTGCTGAAGCCATTGCTGAAACCCTGAGTGCGGCCATTCTGATGGGCGGCACCACCCTCAGGGATTTCGTGAACAGTGACGGCAAGCCGGGCTACTTTGCCCAGTCCCTGCTGGTCTACGGGCGCGCCGGCGAACCCTGCAAGGAATGCGGCACTGCTCTTAAAGAGATCCGCATGAATAACCGCTCAACGGTCTACTGCCCCAGGTGCCAGCGATAAAGCTTTACGGGAATGCACCTTTTGAAACGAAAAACCGTTTGAAAATGCGCAAATATGATTCATAGTTAACAGCAGAATCATGCACTTCGTTTACAATGGGACGGCATAATTGGTCGCCTAAACAGCCGCGACCGAGAAAATAAAGGGCCGACCAGCTCAGGAGACAGTACGATGACCCGCAAGATTTCCCGCACACTGATGGCCACGCTCGCAGCGTGTCTGCTGGCATTCTCGTCCATCGGGCACGCAAAGACCGTTGAGGAAAGTCCCTCAGCACTGGCGATGACCGGTGATGCCATTTTCGCACGCCCGGTGCTGCTGGCAACAACCATCATTGGCAGCGCAGTGTACCTCGTGTCTCTGCCTTTCTCGCTGCTTGGCGGCAATGCTGATGAAGCGGGCGAAGTTCTGGTGATGGGCCCGGCCCGAGCCACGTTCGTCCGCTGTCTTGGCTGCACCCGAACCGGCCGCAAGCCTGAAACGGTTGACCGCACAGGCGACTGACGCCGCCTGATCCGTACTATCCCGGCTTGCCAAGGCCGGATATCTCCGGCAGCCTGAGGGAAATTCTTCAGGCTGTTTTTGTATGGTGGACTGGTCTTCCCTTGAGACGGTGTTCCTGGATATGGATGGAACCCTGCTCGACTTGCATTTTGACAACCATTTCTGGCTCGAGCACCTGCCCCTTCGCTACGCTGAGCACTTTGACCTTCATCCTCAGGAAGCCAAAGACCGGCTGATCCCGATGATCATGGCCGAGCGTGGTTCCCTGAACTGGTACTGTACCGACTACTGGAGCGACCGCCTGGCCCTGGATATCACCGGGCTGAAATCGGAAGTAGGCGACCGCATCGGCTACCGCCCCCATGTCACTGATTTTCTGGACGCCCTGCATGGATCCGGGCTCCGATCGGTCATTGTCACCAACTGCCATCCGGACCCGCTTGAGCTCAAACTCAAGCTTACCGGACTGGCTGATCGCGTTGATGCCATAATCTCCAGCCACCAGCTGGGCAAGGCCAAGGAAGAACCCGGGTTCTGGCAGGACCTTCAGCAACTTTCCCCCTATCAGGCTGACTCTACCCTGATGGTGGATGACAGCTTTCCTGTCCTGGAAAGTGCCCGCAAGGCCGGCATCGCCCAGTGTCTGGCGATACTGGCGCCAGACAGCCAGCAAGAGTCCAGACGACATCACCCTGAAATCCCCGGCATCCACCACTTCGACGAGATTCTGCCCGCTCTTCGTCAATGTCAGTCTCTGACATCCGGGCGATGAGCGGGTTATAATTGGCACATACGCTCATCAGGTGAGGAGACATGACGGCATCTACCGCTGACGATCAACGGGTAAGACTCGACAAATGGCTCTGGGCCGCGCGGTTTTACAAGACCCGGGCACTGGCCAAAGAGGCGATAGAAGGTGGCAAGGTCCACTACAACAGCCAGCGCTGCAAACCCGGCCGAGTTGTCGAGACTGGCGCCAGGCTGACATTGCGCCTGGGTTGGCAGGAGAAGGTCATCATCGTCGATGACATCAGCGACCGCCGTCGTGGTGCACCGGACGCGCAGAAGCTTTACCACGAAACCGAAGACAGCGTAAAAAAAAGGGAAGATCTGGCCTGGCAACGCAAAACGATGCAGGCCGCCCAGCTGCCGCCGGCGCGACGCCCATCCAAGAAAGACCGGCGCGACATTCAGCGTTTTCGCGAACAGAACAACATCTGAACCTTTTCAGGACGCCCTGCCGGCCATCGCAGGGCCCCGCCGAACCCAACTCAGCAAACAGATTTTCAGGAGATTTACCATGGCATCCCGTGACCAGTTCCAGCGATTCATCTTTGAGGACAGCCAGGTACGGGGAGCCTGGGTCCAGCTGGGAGAAAGCTACCAGGAAATCGGCGGCCAGGCACCCTACCCCGATTCCGTGCGGAGCCTGCTCGGCGAAGCCCTGGTGGCGAGCGTGCTGATGAGCAGCACACTGAAATTCGAAGGGACTCTGTCACTTCAGGCTCAGGGTGAAGGCTCCCTGAGCACGCTTATGGCCGAATGCAGCCATGACCGCTACATTCGCGGACTGGCAAGGTTCGATGAACACGCCGTGAGCGAGGAGAACTTCCACAACATGCTGGGCGAAGGCAGGATGGCCATTACCATCACCCCAAACCGGGGCAATCGCTACCAGGGCGTGGTGCCCCGTGAGCAGGAAACGCTCGCGGGCTGTCTGGAAGAGTATTTTGAGCGATCAGAGCAGATCCCCACCAGTCTTTTCCTGTTTGCCGACGAGAACAGCGCCGCCGGCTTACTGCTCCAGCGACTGCCCGGCGCTACCGAAGAAGACGATGATCTGTGGGGCCGGGTCAATCACCTGGCTCGTACCATCGAGGCTTCAGAGCTGCTGGAACTGGAGAGCGAAACCCTTCTGCATCGTCTGTTCCATGAGGAGACTGTCCGCCTGTTTGACCCGGAAACCGTTGCGTTTCGCTGCAGCTGCTCACGGGAACGAACACTGGGCGCCCTGGAAGCAATCGGGCAGGATGAATGCTACAGCATCCTGGATGAACAGGGGTCCATCGAAATGGATTGCCAGTTCTGTCACGCACACTATCGCTTCGATAGAAATGATATTGATCATCTTTTCACCGGTCATACGTTACACTAAAGGCATTATGGATTAGCCTTGAAGCCAGTCATGACGCGGCTTTCGGGGCAGTCGTTTTTTACCGGCGTCTCTGGCATAATAGCGCGCCTGAATTGACCCGATTGCTCAGATTTCCGTCAACTGTTGGGGCGGCCTGCGCAATCACGAAGACATCCCGAGGGCGAGGTCGAAGTGAGCAACACTTATAATGATCTGAGTACAGCACGACTGGTCGAGCTGGCACTGGCACGAAATGAGGGCCAGCTGGCTTCCAACGGTTCACTGGTTGTGAAAACCGGTGACCGGACAGGCCGGTCTCCGATGGACCGATTCATCGTCGAAGAGCCGAGTACCGCTGACGACATCCACTGGGGTCCAATCAATCGCCCGTTCGATGCCGAAAAGTTCGACGCTCTGTGGGAGCGCGTTGAGGCTTACATCGCCGAAAAAGACCAGTTCGTCTCTCACGTTCACGTCGGTTCTGATCCCGAGCACTACCTGCCGGTCAAAATGACCACGGAAACGGCGTGGCAGAACCTGTTCGGTCGCAATCTGTTCATTCGCCCGGACAGTTTCAACCCGGCTGACAAACAGGAATGGCAGATCCTGAACGCCGCCAACTTTGAGTGTGATCCTGAACGTGATGGCACCAACAGCGACGGCTGCGTCATGATCAACTTCGCCAAACGCAAAGTTCTTCTGGCTGGCATGCATTACGCCGGCGAAATGAAGAAGGCCATGTTCTCGGTACAGAACTTCCTGTTGCCTGAGAAAGACGTGCTGCCCATGCACTGTTCCGCCAATGTTGGTGAAGATGGCCAGACTACTCTGTTCTTTGGCCTGTCCGGTACGGGCAAAACCACCCTTTCTGCGGACCCGCATCGCTACCTGATCGGTGACGACGAGCACGGCTGGGGTCCGGGCACGGTCTTCAACATCGAGGGTGGCTGCTACGCCAAGTGCATTGACCTCTCCCAGAAGAACGAACCGATTATCTGGAATGCCATCCGCTTCGGTGCAATCGTTGAGAACGTCGCCATCGACCCGGAGACTCGGGAGCCTGATTACACCGACGTGTCTCTCACCGAGAACTCCCGCTGTGCCTATCCACTTGAGCATGTCGAGAAACGGGTTATCGAAAATCGCGCCGGCGAGCCCTCTCACATCGTGTTCCTGACCTGTGATATGACCGGCGTCTTGCCCCCGGTGTCCATCCTCTCCAAGGAAGCGGCGGCGTACCATTTCCTGAGTGGCTACACCGCACTGGTGGGTTCCACGGAAATGGGTTCTTCCTCGAAACTGAAATCCACGTTTTCTACCTGCTTTGGCGCGCCCTTCTTCCCGCGTCCGGCGGGTGTTTACGCGGAATTGCTGATGAAACGGATGGATGAATTCGGCAGCAAGGTATTCCTCGTGAACACCGGCTGGACCGGCGGCCCCTATGGTGAAGGCAGTCGCTTCAGCATCCCGACCACCCGCGCCATCATCGCTGGCATCCAGAACGGTGATCTGGATGATGCTGAAACCGAGCACCTTGATGCCCTGAACCTGGATGTGCCCAAGCATGTACCAGGCGTGGAAACCAAGCTGCTCAACCCGCGTAATACCTGGGTCAGCCCGGAGTACTACGATGGCAAGGCGGAAGAATTGATTTCCCAGTTCGTTGAGAATTTCAAGAAGTTCGACGTATCTGACGCGATTGTAGAGGCTGGCCCGAAGCTTTAAGCCCGGGAAGTCTCCGCCATGAGAAAGCGCCCTGCGAAAGCACGGCGCTTTTTTTGTATGATGAGCAAATCACAACCTGGGATAAGTTGTCATGAAACAGTTACTGAGAAAGCTTTTCGGGCCGATCCTCAAGCCTCTGGAAGCAGGGGAAGTCGGCGCCAATTACAAACCATCTCACCGAGCCATCCTGAATGCGGTGGGCGTGTTATGCCTGATCCTGGCCTCTGTCTCTTTCTTCTTACTCATTTTTACCGGTGAGCTGGGCGCACTTATTCCCGTGTTTGCCTTTTTCAGCATTGGAGGAGTGTCACTGATCGTAGGAACACTGGGTTCGGATGTAGCTGTATCAAAGATGTGGGGCAACCGGTAGTTTTACCGGCTAAAACGGACCATCTCAAACCAGGGACGTAAAATGGAACTGAAGCGCAGCCTCCTGAAAGAAGCCGCAGACAAGCACCTGATCACCAACGATCAGGCAGACCAACTCTGGGATTTTCTCGCGGAACATCGGCAGGATACGCCCGGCTTCCGCTTTACACACATCCTTTACTACCTCGGCGGGCTGATCGCTATTGGCGCCATGACCCTGTTCATGACCCTTGGCTGGGAGAGCTTTGGAGGATGGGGGCTGCTCCTGATTGCCCTCGTGTACGCTGCCGCCGGGCTTTGGCTTACCGAGTTTTTCCTCCACCGCCGGGCCCTGCCGATTCCCGCCGGTATCACCGCTGCCTTTGTGGTGGCGCTGACACCCTTGGCCATTTACGGGTTGCAGGTTGGTATGGGCTGGTGGTCGGGCGGTTTCGAGTACCGCGATTATCACCGGTACATTGACTGGAGCTGGCTATTCATGGAACTGGCCACTCTGGCGACGGGCGCTGCCATGCTTTGGCGGTATCGCCTGCCCTTCCTCGTTATGCCTGTGGCTGTAACCCTCTGGTACATGAGTATGGATCTCGCGCCTTTTATCGCGGGTGAAGACTACTTCTCATGGGAACTGCGCAAGCTGGTGTCGCTGTGGTTCGGTTTACTGATCGCCCTGTTCGCATTCTGGGTGGATATTCGCAACCGCAGTGACCGGGATTTTGCGTTCTGGTTGTATCTTTTTGGCGTGGTTGCTTTCTGGGGAGGCTTATCTCTGATGAGCTCAGACAGCGAATGGAACAAGTTCCTTTACGGCTGCATCAACCTGGTGATGATCCTGATTGGCGCGGTCCTCTCGCGCCGGGTATTTGTGGTATTCGGAGGCTTCGGCGTCGCGGGCTACCTGGGCCATCTGGCCTATGAAGTGTTTGAGGACAGCCTCCTGTTCCCGTTTGCGCTGACGTTCATTGGTTTGGCTATCATTTGGCTAGGGATTCTCTGGCAACGCCACGAAGAGAGGATCGCTGCCAGGCTGAGAGGCTTTCTGCCGACGGCAATGAGGGATCTGATCCTACGCCGGCATTAACCGGCGCAGGACACTTACGGCATCAGGCGTAGAACATCAGTGGGACGAAGGCCACCAACAACAACGAGATCCCCATAGCAATGAGCGGCATGATGATACGTTCATGACGTTGGTAAAAAGTCCCGTTTTGCTCATCGGCCGCCGCAAATTCCGCTTCGCCAACCACCTGTCGGGTTAAAAGGTGGTTCAACGCCACCGGCGGGCTCAGGTAACCCAGCTCGAAGGCCACCAACGTAACCATCCAGAAATGAACAGGATGGATGCCACTGGCGTATGCAATGGTCGCCACCGTTGCAGTCACCAGGATGACCGCACCGAAAGCGTCCATAATCATACCCAGTATCACCAGGATCACCACCATCAGCAGCATAGCCGACCAGGCGCTGTCGAAGGCCTGAGGAAAACTCTGCATAAGGTGGGAGCGCTCAATAACGCCACCAATACTGACCGACAGGCCAAGTAGCAAAAGCAACGCGCCGATCTCTGCCGTGGTGTCATTGGTGGCGCCCCGCAAACTGCGCTCAAGGCCCTGGTGGTTGAGTTCGCCGGTGGCCCTGCCTTTCCTGGTTTTCAAGCCCACATGCTCGTACAGCAGGATGGCCAGCATGATTACCGGCAGCAATCGTGGCGCCGAGAATTCATCCATGTGGACGTCCAGTGCAAAGCGGTACAGCAGGACCACAATAGCAATGACAACGACATAGGGTATCAGCGGCTTGAAGGACTGGATCATGACCGGAAAGGCTTCAGAAGCAGGCGCCAGATTGAACTTGCTCTCGCGGTTCACTGTGAGCGCCACCAGGGTGAACATGGTGGCGGTCAGGACAAACACCCAGATCCCCCAACCAAAGAGCTCATCCGTCGTCACTTCCCGGTTGAGGTATGCGATAACAACTACCAGCAGGCACGGTCGCATTACCACACCAAGAGAACCGGACATGGCGGTGGCTGCCAAGGCCAGCTGTCGGCGGGCCCCGGCAGCACGTAGCTCACTGTAGATAACCGCGCCCGCGGCAATCACGAAAATACCGGAGGCACCGGTGTAGGCAGTGGGCACTGCGGCAACCAGAACAGCGACGACGGCGAGTAGCTCCGGGGGCATTCTCCAGGGCCGGAAAACGTTGAATACCAGAGAAGCCAGGCGGGTCTGTTTGAGCATCATACCCACCCAGACATAGAGCCCCACATTCAGGAACATGTCTGCCAGCTCCATCATCTTGCCGAGATAGATCCCGATCCCTGAAGAGTGGCCAATGAAGAAGAAGTATGTTCCTGAAATAAGGCACATTACGGTGTACAGGGGCACGGCAAGGAATGCCTTGTTCGGGCTACCCCCCTCCTTCAGGCCATCCGGCACCTGGAACAGTCGATAAAGGCTGGCAAGGGTGAGGCAGGCAAAGCCGATAATCCAGAAATTGTGCAGCAGCAGCTCTTCCGCTGAAACCGTGGTCTCAGCCCCAAGGCTGGACTGGCGAAAAATCAAGCTGGAACCGAGCAGCATGGCGTTGGCGATGGTCTGCAAGGTATGTGAAACGGCGTAGTCCAGGCGGGTTTCCATGGCCCGCATGGCTATGTGGTGCCGGGTCAACGTGGCAGTCACAGCGCACAGCATAACCAGAATGACCAGAATATAACGCTGGGAGGAAAGACCAAAAGCAATCAGGTCAGCAACGAAGAGCTCCACCGCACGGTAGACTTTCACACCCGGAGTGAGCTGATCCTTGAGACTTTCATAGCTCTGATGGGCGGCCCTGCAGTCAGCCACCGCGCGCTCGATCGACAGCCGGACATCTGCCGGGTTCTTTTCCTCGGCTCCCAGCAAGCCCGCCATGGGGTCATCTGTCGGGGTTTCTTCCGCAAGTTCAGCGGCAACGGCGGCCTCTATGTCCCGGTTCGCGTTACAGGTCGGTGCGACCGGATCCATTCGGAGCTTGTAATAACCGCTCCAGAGCTGTTCACCACCACGCAGCATCTGGTTATGGATGTCACTGCTGGTGGAAAAAATGACGACAGCCAGCAACAGCAAACAGGCGGGCAAAGAGGAAAACCACTCCAGCCCGCTACGATGAAAACCAACCCTCGAAAGCGCTACATTCTGAGACATGGAATTGTTACAACAAATCGTCTAGGTTCATGGTTTCGACCTCTTCCTGCTGGTCATCCCAGAAGGTGCCGAGCTGCCCCAGAGGCGTACGGTGGCCGGTATTTTCCACCCAAAGGCGATCCGAGATCGCGACCATCATGTTAGTGGCCATGGCATCCACAAAACGCCATTCCTCGTCGGCCGGCTTTTCGTCCAGAGACTGCGCATGCTCGCGGATAACGTCTTTGACCATGTCCTGATCGCCCTTGTTGATGGCGGCAATGGCATGAAACACATGTGGTAGACGTACACCCGCTTCCTCACCCTGCTTGTCGGCGATCTCCAGGCGCTCAAACGCATTCTCGCCCTGTGGTTGTGCCCCGGGAATCATGGCCCAGACGGTCGCACGGAGTGCCATAGGGGCGCCCCACCACTTGTCGTTCTCAAGGCAACTGGTGGCCCGGGCGACAATAGAGCCGATGTTGGCCGGCACGCCAATAGAAGATGTGGACTGGATCTGGGCGTTCAGCGCCTGCAGGCCCGAGAGCAGACCGGCCATATAGATGAACTCGTCCATGTCATCGTCAAAGCCCGGGCATTCACCGTTCCCAGGCTCGCCATAAAACGCGTTGTGATGTTTCCAGGCCTTGAAGTAACGCGCTGACGCCAGCATGTACGCCCGTTTCTGGCGAATCATGGCGTCTTCAGCCTCATTGGCGTTCAGCGCATTCATGGCAGCAAGGCCGGCAAGCTCATGCTCGCGAGCCTCCTCCTCGGCACAGCCACCAGCAGAGAGATACAGCATGACGGCCAGCTGGTCAGGCTCGGAGGTTACCCGACCAAACGACATCAGCAGCGGAGCGGTAGCTTCGCTCATGGCACAACCCATAGCCAAATCGCCGCTTTTCATCAGGTAGGGCACAGTATGGTCTCGGGAGAAACCCTGCATCACATCACCGGTGGTCTTGTAGATCATCTGGTTCATCACACCACAGCCACTGAGAACCAGACTCGCGACAAGCACCGCGACATAGGCTTTCAGAGCGGACAAGTCGCGGGCGCAATCCAGTGAGGAAATTCGAAAATGTGCCATTACGTCTTCACCTTTTGCTTTTATTCTCGTGCTCGCTGAATTTGTTTGGCGGCCCCTCGTCTGACAAAGGAGCGCTTTGTTACAGACTGTAACCAGCGACACATTATGGCGTACAAGATCCTGTTTTTATGAGACCGACACCGCAAATGGCGCCAATGACCCCATACCCCAACCGCCACGCGGTTTGCACATTCGGCCACAAACCACTATAGATTGGTGCAACCGCCAGTCCTTCGGACTACGCGGACAGCACTCAGACCAAAAAACAGAAACAAAAAAGGATAAAACGATGCGCAAACCTGAACTCGCTGCAGCTATTGCCGACCGGACCGGCCTGACCAGGGAGAAAGCCAGTGAAGTCATCACGGCGGTCACCGATCAGATTTCTGCAGCCGCAGCGCGCGGCGAAGATGTAACCTTGATTGGTTTTGGGACCTTCAACATCCGAAATCGCGAAGCCCGGGATGGCAGAAATCCGCAAACCGGCGCTGCCATTCGCATCCCTGCCAGCAAGACCGTCGGATTCAAGGCCGGCAAGGCCCTGAAAGAGCAAATCACCTGAAACGAAAAGGCCCGCCTGATCGGCGGGCCAAGTCACACTTCCGACGCTCGGTTCAGGAGGCACACTCCGAACGCGCGCCATCCACACGACACCGAATAGCCTTCATCAGCCTGATAGCTCGCTCGTCGTAAACGCCATCCTCCAGAAGTGAAAGCCGCACCTTCCGCAGCATTTTGTCGTACTCCGCGGTGTCCTCCCGAGGCAAAGTCATCCAGACATCCTTCGGAATCTCCGCTTCGGCCTCGGCGATAATCTCGTAGGCTTCGTTGATGCGTTTGATGGACTCATCCCGGACCATCTGGCCCGCTTCATCAGGAAAACGGTCGCGATGAATGATGACCTGGAAATTCATATAACCCAGCGCATATTTAACAACCGCGCCGTTGGGCTGAACGCCCTTATAGAGTTCCAGCGGGGTATAGGCGACAGCAGGCGCATAGGCCAGGTCCACACTGCCATTGTTAAACTTGCCGGCAAAGTTGGCCGAATTGGACCCCACAACTGAGGCCCCCACATGGCGCACCATGCGAACCGATGCTTCATCGTAATCGAGCGTAGCTATGCGTTTGCCCTGAAGCTTCTCGACAGAGTCGATACGTCGGTCACGAGTGTGTAAGTAAATGGCCCCGCCCGGAAAAACGCCAGCCACTTCATAAGGGCCGTCAATCAGGAACGGCCGGGCCTTCGGCTGACTGAGCGTATTGTAGAGAAGGCGCATTTCGTGTTCGCCGGGCACTGCGCCCATGGCCTCGAGAGTTCCGGTAAACTTGTTGAACTCGCGTGCCCGGGTGCCGGTGAGCAAAACCGCATCGCACTGGCCGGCCTTGAAGTCCTCAGCCGCCACCTTTTCATCGGTATAGGCACTCAGATTGAGCTTGATACCCTGTTTCAGGGCTACCGGCTGGAATGTTTTGGTGATGGCAAACAACGGGCCGTTGGCCCCAACCGGATCGAACACGCAAAAGCTTCTTTCAAGTGGTTCGCTCTTCGCTTGAGCGTGGCTCAGGGAAGGTACTAGCAGACTGGCACACAGGGTGGCAGTCAAGGCCACCCGTTGCGGGAAGGTTGTTGATTTCACGGGATGACTCCTGATTTTTTTATTGTCGGGCGCCGATACGTCCATATGTACCGGTGGTGCCGCCCTTTCCTTGGCCGACCAAAGGCCGGCAGCTGCAAGAATACGTTGGCACCCGTGCCTGTCATCAAGAGTTTTTCAGCAAGGCGGTAGGATTCTGTGATGGGGTCGACAGAGGTTGTACAACCTCTGCCGCATTTCAGGCTCACCCGGCAAATTAGCCCGCTACTGGTTGCCAGGCGATCCGGCCTGCTGCGACCGTGAGGCGCACAACCCCAGGCAACTCCCGCCCCGTGATCGGGGCATGGCGCCCGGCAGAGACCAGAGTATCCTTTCCCGGAGTCCAGTATTCCTCGGGATCGAACACACAAAGGTCGGCTATTTCACCCTCCGCCAGCGACGCCTTCCGGCCAATGGCCGCAGCCGGTCCGGCAGTCAGTGCCCGCACAAGTTCCGGCAGGGTCATCTCGTTCAATTCCACCAGTTCAAGACCGAGGGACAACACGCTCTCTACACTCGACAAGCCAGGCTCGGTAGCGGCCAGGGGCGCCTGTTTGGCCGCAGAATCGTGAGGCTGGTGCTGGCTGACGATGGCATCAATCGTTCCCGCACGAACACCTGCAATCAAGGCCTTGCGATCCGCTTCCCTGCGCAGGGGCGGACGAACGTGGAAGCGGCTATCAAAGCCAGCCAGCGCGCTTTCGGTGAAAATCAGCTGATGCATGGCCACATCGGCCGTCACCGCAACCCCTCGCCGGCGGGCTTCGGCAAGCATGTCCACGCTGCGGGCGCAGGAAAGCTGACTGAGGTGCAGTCGCACACCGGTTTCCTCTGCCAGCAGAATCATTTCCATAACTGCGGCCGTTTCCGCGACTTCCGGAATACCCAGCAGGCCGAGACGGGACGTTACCAGACCATCGTGGGCATAGCCGTCAGCAGCCAGGGCCTGGTTTTCCGGGCTGAACATCACGGTCAGCCCGAACGTCTGGGCATAGGCCATACAACGGCGCAGGATGCGGGCGTTACGGACCCCTTTGGAACCGTTGCCTACCGCCACACATCCGGCTGCAGCCAGACCAGCCATGTCACTAAGAAGGTCCCCTTCCAGACCGCGGGTTACCGCGCCCACGGGCAGCACGTGAATGGGTGAGCGAGTTGCCGCAACATCCCGAATCAGATGGGTGACAGCACCGGAATCGTTCACCGGCGAGGTCTCCGGGGACGCACATACTGTTGTGAAGCCGCCATGGGCTGCTGCGCGGGTTTCCGAGGAGATATTGCCCTTCTGGCCGTTACCAGGCTCACGCAGGTTGCAGCACAGATCGACGAATCCCGGCGTGATCACACAGCCTTCCGCATTCACGGTTTCAGTGGCAGTCGCCCTTTTGGCGGTGTCCCCCGAGGCGGCGATCCTGCCATCGAGAATCAGCAGTGCGATGTTGTCCGATTCAGCGCCTGTCCCATCGATCAGGCGCCCACCGACAATCTTCAGACTGCCTCCGCTGGTTGCTTCTACCAAACTCATGCCCGGGCCCTCTCACTTTGTTTCTTCTGACGCTCTGCAACCTGGCCGCCCATCGCCATGGACATAACCGCCATCCGGATCGCAATGCCGTTCGTCACCTGATTCAGGATTACCGAGTGGGGTCCGTCCGCAACCGCCGATTCGATTTCCACGCCCCGGTTAATCGGCCCGGGGTGCATCACAATGCACTTGGGATGGGCCAGCGCCAGCTTTTCCTGGCTCAACCCGTACAAGCGATAGAACTCCCGTTCACTGGGCAGCAGCGCGCCCTCCATCCGCTCTTTTTGCAGCCGCAGCATGATAACCACATCCAGATCCTTCATGCCTTTCGCCATGTCGTATTCAACGCTGCAGCCCAGGCTTTCCACGTCCTTCGGCAACAAGGTACCGGGCGCGATCACCCGGACTTCGGCGGCACCCAGTTCGTTCAAGGCGCGGATTTGCGAGCGCGCGACGCGGGAGTGCAATACATCCCCGACAATGGCAACTTTCAGGCCGTCAAAAGTTCCTTTGTGCTGCCGGATAGTGAGCATGTCCAGCATCGCCTGGGTTGGATGCGCATGACGGCCGTCCCCGGCGTTGATAATGGCTACTCCAGGGGTCACGCTTTCGGCAATGAAATGCGGTGCGCCGCTCTGGGAATGGCGAACAACAAACATGTCGCTGGCCATGGCTTCGAGGTTCAGCAAGGTATCAGAGAGCGATTCGCCCTTTGAGGTAGCCGAGGTGCTGATATCGAGATTGAGTACGTCTGCCGACAGGCGCTTGGCCGCCAGCTCAAAAGTGCTTCGGGTTCGGGTGCTCGATTCGAAGAACAGGTTGACCACGGTCCGCCCCCGAAGCAGCGGCACCTTCTTGATGGTACGTTCACCAACTTCTATAAACGAATCGGCCGTGTCCAGAATATCGGTCAGCAATTCGCGGTCAAGGCCATCCAGGGTCAGGAAATGACGCAACTGACCGTCCCGGGTCAGCTGCAAGTGGTGCGGGGAAGGGTCGTTTGCGGTCATGAGTCGCCTGTTCGCTGTTCTGCGGTGTGAGTGGCCCGAGGTCTTGCTTCTTACTGCCCTGTTTCCAGAAGCTCTATGCGCAAGGGATCAGGGCCACGCAATTTTACGCGCTGGTGTGATTCCAGCGAAAGCGCCCTGCCTACAGCATCTGGCTGGACGGGAAGCTCCCGGGCGCCGAGGTCAATCAGCGTGGCCAATATGATACTGGCAGGGCGTCCATAATCGAAAATTTCGTTCATGGCGGCACGGATAGTCCGGCCGCTCATGATCACATCATCAATGAGAATGATGTCCCGGCCTTCGGTATCAAACGGCAGGCTGGAAGGTTTAACTTTTGGGTTCAGGCCAATGCGGCTGAAATCATCCCGGTAAAACGAAATGTCCAGTTCGCCGCAGGGTTCTTCCATCCCCAGACGTTTCCCGAGCGCATCCGCCAGCCAGACGCCACCGGTCCGGATACCGATCAGGGCCGGAGATTCCACGCCCCGCTCTTCGAGCACATGGCGCAAAGCCGTTTCGAGTTCATCCAGCAGCTGGTTGATATCAAGCTGTGCGGTCATTTCATCCCCATTGCTTTAAGGGCCGGCATCCATTAGTTGCCGGCGCGATTATCCTGCAGTCCAAACCAGGTTTCCAGAATCAATACAGCGGCCCGGTCATCCACACCGTTTCGACCGAAGTCCCGGTTGCCGCCCGCAGCCATAACCTCCCCCTTGGCTTCGAAGCTGGTCAGGCGTTCGTCCACCATCTCAACGGGCACATGATAGCGGCCATGGAGACGCTTCCCGAATTTGCGTGCGCGGGCGCACATCTCATTCTCGGTATCGTCCATATTGAGCGGCAAACCCACCACCACAAGGTTCGGACGCCACTCTTCCAGCAGTTTCTCAATCTGGCTCCAGTCGGGGACGCCATCACGTGCCGGAATCATCGCCACGGGCTGCCCAGTGCCGAGAACTTCCTGGCCCGAGGCCACACCGATACGGCGAGTCCCGAAATCAAAAGCCATTACCCGACGATGTCCTTCTTCAGGCATGACCGATGGACTCGCTGAGCTGGTTCAGATCAATTCCGATCAGTTCAAGCACCGCTTTGTAACGGTCTTTCCAGGGGGTACGAAACAGAATGTCTGTGTTGGCGGGACAGGTCAGCCAGGAGTTGCTACCCAGCTCTTCTTCAAGCTGGCCTTCGCCCCACCCTGAATAGCCAAGCGCCACGAGGAACTCGTCGGGGCCATCGCCACGACCAATTCCCGCCAGCACATCCCGAGAGGTGGTGAGCATGATGTCGTCGTCCACTTTCGCGGTGCTCTGCCAGCTGGTGCCGGATGGGTGCAGGACAAAACCCCGCTCAGGCTCGACCGGACCGCCGCTGAACACGGGCAGATCCAGCTCGCCTCCGTGCATATCCAGCTGCTCAAGGATCTCGCCCAGGTGGATATCCAGAGGGTGGTTCACCATTAACCCCAGTGCGCCGTCGTCAGAGTGCTCACACAGATAAATGACAGCACCATGAAAACGTGGATCAGCAAGGTACGGAGAAGCCACCAGAAAATGATGCCTGAGACTATGAGGAGAGTGTTTAGATGCTGTCATCCCGATGTCAGCCCCCGTTGCTGGAAAGACCAGGTTCGTATGATTTCCAGTTCATCAACCTCCTTCCTCATACCATCCGGGAAAGGAGCAAACGGTGACGCCATTCTGACAATACGGATCGCTGCGTCATCCAGCACCGTGCTGCCGGATGACTGCAGAATGGCCACTTCCTTGATTGTGCCATCTTTCTTCAGAGAAACCAGCATTCGTAACGTTCCATAGATGCCCGCACGCCGGGCCTCCGTGGGATAGTTAATGTTGCCGACCCGCGTCACCTTGCTGATCCAGTTCTGCACATACCAGGCGTTGGTTGATTTCAGGGTAGAAGCAGCTGTCACCCGCATAACCCGGGGTTTACGGGCATAGGCCCTTTGCTGGGCGTCAAAACGTGCTTCCAGACTGGCAATTTCCAGGCTCCGTTCCATCAGGCTTTTCTTTTCCCGGACGGGGAGGGGCTCTTCAACCGGTTCGGTGCGCTTCTCCGGCGCCTGAACTTTCCGGCTGGATGCACTCTCAGTCTTCACAACTTGCTGTTCCTGGCGAGGCTGAGGCTTCGTTTGTGCCGGAGGTTCCGGCTGCACCTCGGCCACTTCCGCCTGACTGACCTCCGCTGGCTGTGGAGTGGTCATTTCCCGGGCCTCTTCCTCTGAGCCGCTGCCCTGCTGGCTGGTCTGAGCCAGAAAGTCCGCTTTTTCAGGCGCTTTCTCGTCGTCAAACTGGGACAGGGTTATTTCCATCGTCTGCGCCGAAGAACGCGGCGGCTCAGGGGCGAAGGTAATCCCCAGCACGACGATGGCGTGCACCGCCAGCGCCATGAAAAGGGTGAAGGAAAACCGGTCGAAGTCGCTTACCTGAACTGCCATTCCTGATCCTGGTTAAATCGTTAGCCCTGCCATGACCTTTATGCCTGATGGCTCACGCCGAGACGCTTTGCAATGGCATCCATAAGCATGCCGCTAATGTCGATACCGAAAGCCGAGTCGAGTTCGCGGATACAGGTTGGACTGGTCACATTTATCTCTGTGAGGTACTCCCCGATCACATCCAGGCCGACAAAAATGAGGCCTTTTTCCTTGATGGCCGGAGCAACACGTTCGCAGATCTCACGGTCACGAGCAGTGAGTTCACGCCCTTCTCCACGACCGCCAGCCGCCAGATTGCCGCGATTCTCGCCCTGGGACGGAATCCGTGCAAGAGAATAAGGCACCGGCTCGCCCTCAATCAGGAGGATGCGCTTATCACCGTCGGAGATTTCGGGAATGTATTTCTGGGCCATCGCCTGGTGTGTGCCATAGTTGGTCAGGGTCTCAATGATGACGCCCAGATTGAAGTCGTTCTCCTTGATCCTGAAGATGGAATGCCCGCCCATACCGTCCACCGGCTTCATGATAACGTCGCCATGTTCGGCGTAGAACTTCCGGAAACGGGTTGCGGAACGACTCACCAACAGGGGCGGAGTCAGGTCCTCGAACTGGGTGGCGAACAACTTTTCGTTGCAGTCCCTGAGGGTCGCAGCCGGATTCACCACCAGAGCGCCTTGCTGCTCAGCCGCCTCCAGGATATAGGTCGCCATCAGGAACTCCCGGTCAACCGGGGGATCCTTGCGCATGAGAATAACATCCAGATCGCCCAGCGCCCGGTCCTGGCTCGGGCCAAAGCTGTACCAGTTTTCAGGATCCAAATGCACGGTCAGGTCACGGGTGTGCGCCATGGCCTTGCCACCATCCAGATACATATCCGGCAGTTCCATGTATTCGATTTCCCAGCCACGCTTTTGCGCCGCCAGCAACATCGCCAGTGAACTGTCTTTCTTGAAATGGATATCCTCAATTGGATCCATCACGATCCCGAGTCGGACTGTCATAGTGTCTCTTGAGCTCCGAGGTTAAAAACACGAACCGGTCTGCAGAGCGGACCGGGCGATAAGTGCTATGCTGAGACGTCAGATGGTATTGTACCCGAGCCACGAATGCATCCGCAGAAATCCTCAGCCGATTACGTGACGTTGCAGGCGAAAGTACATTTGGTCACAAAGTAATACTTTTTATCCAGCCATTGATAATCTATAAATGAGCGGGGTTTATAGAAGAACCTTAAGGTTTGTGTTAAAAACCTTCGTTTGAAAATAATGACAGTCGCTGAGCGCAAGGCAGTTGGACAATGGATGACAACTTCGAGAACTTGAAGATCATGGTGATCGACGACAGCAAAACGATCCGTCGCACCGCAGAAACCCTTCTGAAAAAGGTCGGCTGTGAGGTCATCACCGCAACTGACGGCTTTGACGCTCTGGCAAAAATTGCCGATTCCCAACCGGACATCATTTTTGTAGATATCATGATGCCCCGCCTGGACGGCTACCAGACCTGCGCACTTATCAAGAACAATTCCTCTTTCAAAAAGACGCCGGTTATCATGCTCTCCAGCAAAGACGGACTGTTTGACAAGGCCAAGGGACGTATCGTCGGCTCGGACCAGTATCTGACCAAACCGTTCAGCAAGGATGAGCTGCTCAACACTATCCGCCAGTATGTCCCCCAGGCGGAACAGTAAACCTGCTGAAACCAAGAACCATCGAGGAAACCATGGCTCGCATTCTTATTGTTGATGACTCCCCCACCGAGGTGAAAAAGATTTCCACCCTGTTGGAAAAACACCAGCACGAAGTCCTGACCGCCGACAATGGCGCGGACGGTGTTGCCAAGGCCCGTGCCGAAACGCCGGACCTGGTTCTGATGGATGTTGTGATGCCGGGCCTTAACGGCTTCCAGGCCACCCGCCAACTGACCCGCGCTCCTGAGACCGCGTCCATCCCGGTGGTTATCGTAACCACCAAGGATCAGGAAACTGACCGAGTCTGGGGCACCCGTCAGGGCGCCAAAGGTTATCTGGTCAAGCCGGTTAACGAAGACGATCTGATCAAAACAATCAACAGTCTGATTGCCTGATCCCTAACCGTGGAGTAAGCATGTCCGCCCAGGCCGCCCCTTTTGCCGTTCTGACGGATATCGCCCAGCGCAGCCGGTCCATGGCAGCCGGCCTGCCAGAACAACAGGAGGCCGTTGAACTCTGGAACGGCATCGGTTTTGTTCTCGCAGGTGAGCGTTACGTGGCGCCTATGGGCGAAGTCACTGAAATCCTCCATGTTCCCCGGTTCACCCATATACCGGGCGTTCGCCCGTTTCTTCTGGGTGCCGCCAACGTCCGTGGTCGTCTCCTCCCTCTGGTAGATCTAGCCGGCTTCTTCGACATCCCGCGCTCCTCACGCAGCATGCGTGAACGCCGCGTGCTGGTGGTCGAACAGGGAGACATTTTCAGCGGACTGGTCGTGGACAGCGTACTGGGCATGCAGTACTTCGCATCAGACAGTTTCAAGGACGCACCGGAAGGTGTACCTGAAAACGTTCAACCGTTTGTCACAGGCGGCTACGAACGTAACGAGGAAGTCTGGAAAGTATTTTCCGCCGTCGATCTGCTCGACGACGAACGCTTTCTTGACGTCGCACAGTGGTAAGGGTGGTGACAATGGCAGGAACATCACCCTGACCGCCTTATACCCGCTACAACAAACTTGCCAATCTTTATGAAGAGGCCGGGAGCCAGAAAATGAAAAACAGAGCCGGAAGACTCGGTATGGGACAGGGAGGCAACAAGCTGGTTGCCGGCCTGATCGCCGCACTGATTGCACTCACCGTCCTGCTCGTTGTGGTCCTGTTTATTATCAACAGGGACAGCCAGAACGACCAGGAGTACATTGCCAACACCGCTGAGCTGAGGGTTCTTTCGCAAGCCATTGCGAAGAACGCGACCGAAGCTGCGGGCGGCACCGCCGAGGCCTTCAACCAGCTCCGGCGCTCACGGGACGAGTTCCAGACGCTCTGGAGCAATGTAACTGAAGGCAACCCGGAAACCGGCCTCCCGCCCAGCGAACTGGCGAAACAGAGTGGCGTTCAGGAGAACTGGAACACCTTGCGTGAAAACGCCGACAGCATCCTCTCTACCCAGGATGCGGTGTTAGGCCTGCACGAAGTCGCCCGGACCCTGAACGAAACCATTCCGCAGCTGCAGGTGGAATACGACGACATCGTACAGATCCTGCTCGACAATGGCGCACCGGCTGAGCAGATTGCCCTGGCACAGCGCCAGTCATTGCTTGCAGAGCGGATTGTTCGCTCGGTCAACAACGTACTTTCCGGTGACGAAGATGCCGTTATCGCCGCCGACCGGTTCGGTCGGGATGCCAGCCTTTTCGGGCGCGTACTCGAAGGCCAGTTGAACGGCAACGCTGCCATGGGCATTTCCAAGGTAAACGATGAAGACGCGATTTACGGCCTTGAAGCCGTTGATGAGCTGTTCGAGTTTGTTTCCCAGAACGTAGACGCGATCCTTGAAGCCTCTCCCGACCTCTTCAAGGTGCGTACTGCTGCCAGTGACATCTTCCGGAATTCCGAAATCCTGCTCTCTGAGCTGTCTGTACTTGCAGACAGGTTCCGGAATCAGTCTGGTTCCGGCCTGATCAGTCCGACCCTGGCCTTCATCATTCTGGCAGCCATGGTTGGCATCGTCGTGATCATTGGTTTTGCTCTCTACCGCGAAGCCCAGGCTCGCCTGGCGACAACCCAGGAGCAGAACGAGCAAAACCAGAACGCGATCCTGCGACTGCTGGACGAACTCGCCGACCTGGCGGATGGTGACTTGACCACAGAGGCCACGGTAACCGAGGACTTCACCGGTGCTATCGCGGACTCCATCAACTACGCGATCGACCAGATGCGCGGACTGGTACAGGCGATTCGTGGAACCGCCGTACGGGTTGCTTCGGCGGCCCAGGAAACCCAGGCGACTGCGATGCATCTGGCCGACGCTTCCGAGCACCAGGCCCAGGAAATTGCCGGTGCTTCTGCCGCGGTGAACGAGATGGCGGTGTCCATCGACCAGGTATCCTCGAACGCCGCCGAATCCTCTGCGGTTGCGGAGCGGTCGGTTGCGATCGCGAAGAAAGGCGCGGAAGTGGTACAGAACACCATCCGCGGCATGGACAATATCCGTGAACAGATCCAGGAAACCTCCAAACGGATCAAGCGTCTGGGTGAGTCTTCCCAGGAAATCGGTGACATCGTATCCCTGATCAACGACATTGCCGACCAGACCAACATCCTGTCTTTGAACGCAGCGATCCAGGCCTCCATGGCCGGTGACGCGGGTCGAGGCTTTGCGGTAGTTGCGGACGAAGTCCAGCGACTGGCGGAACGTTCCTCCGCGGCAACCAAGCAGATTGAAGCACTGGTTAAGACGATCCAGTCGGATACCAACGAAGCCGTTATTTCCATGGAACACACCACCGCCGAGGTGGTCCGTGGTGCCCGCCTGGCACAGGACGCGGGTATCGCCCTCGAGGAAATCGAGAACGTATCCATGTCTCTGGCGGAATTGATCCAGAACATCTCCAACGCCGCACGTCAGCAGTCGTCTTCTGCGGCGCACATTTCCAACACCATGAACGTTATCCAGGAAATCACCTCCCAGACTTCCTCCGGTACCAACGCGACTGCGAAGTCTATCGGTAACCTGGCAGAAATGGCGTCCGAGCTGCGGTCCTCCGTTGCCGGCTTCACACTGCCGGAAGAGGATATGGCCGATCAGGAAGAAGAGGAAGACAGCGACGTCCCGGTGGTGGGCTGATTTCTGTTCCAGGGCTGTTGACGGTTTATGGCGCAAATGCATAACACCCTGTCGCCTGCCGATGGCATCTGGTCGCTGCGCCGACTCCCAGACATGGACGAGGCGCAGTTCAGCCAGTGGCAGACCTTGTTGGAGCACCGCACCGGTATAACACTGTCTGCGGAGCGCCGATCCTTTCTGGAGACCAACCTTGGTATCCGGATGCGGGAAATAGGGTGCGGCAGCTACCAGGCCTATTACGAAAAAATCGTATCCGGGCCTGATGCGATCAGGGAGTGGTCAACGCTGGTGGACCGGCTAACGGTCCAGGAAACGCGGTTCTTCCGGGACCCGGATGCTTTCCGGTTGGTGTCGGACTATGTCATGACACGGCCAAGGGAGCTTCTGAAGAAGCGACCCCTCGAGGCCTGGAGCGTCGGTTGTTCCACTGGAGAGGAGCCATACACGTTGGCCATGGTGCTGAATGAATGCATGGGTCAGCTCGCATTACAGCCGCTGTTCGGTGTGACCGGCTCTGACATTAGCAAGCCTGTGATCGAGAAGGCTCGAAACGGCCAGTTCAACCCCCGCAAACTGCTGGGCATGGACGAAGACATGAAATCCCGGTACTTCCGCCCGGCCGAGCGGAATACCGTAGAAATAGTGCAAAGCATCCGGGACAGGGTGTGCTTTACCAGACTGAATGTACTGGACCTTGATAAAGCACCCATGCACGGAATGAACATTATCTTCTGCCAGAATCTGCTGATTTATTTCCGCCGCTGGCGCCGGCGGGAAATTGTCAAGCGACTTGCAGAGCGGCTGGCGCCCGGGGGGTTGCTGGTGCTGGGCCAGGGAGAGCTGACCGACTGGCAGCCTCCAGGCCTGCAGAGGGTACCCTCGGAACATGTACTGGCGTGGATCAAGCGCCAGACTGACGAAGAATAACCGGAGAGGTTATGGGCAATCACCATGACAGCATCGCCCTCGACTGGGTTCGGGGCGAGATACAGGACACGCTGACCCAAGGTCAGCATGCACTGGAAGCGTATGTCGAAAATCGTGACGACACCGCGCGCCTGCGCTTCTGCCTGAATTATCTCCATCAGGTGCATGGCACCCTGCAGATGGTTGAACTCTATGGTGCAGCATTGCTCACCGAAGAGATGGAGAAGCTCACCCAGGCCATACTGAACGACGACGCAGTCAATGTTGACGAGGCCGTCGAAGTCCTCATGCAGGCAATTCTTCAGTTGCCTCAGTACCTGGAACACCTGGCCAGCAGCCAGGACGATTTCCCTATGGTGCTGCTGCCTCTATTGAATGATTTGCGTGCAGCACGTGGCGACTCTCTGCTCTCAGATACCTCACTGTTCAAGCCTGACCTCAGCCCTTCCCGAATCAACGTCAGCGCCAAGGTTTCGCAGCGTCTCCAGGACCCCAAGGTCCTTGGCCATATCCGGAAACTCCGCCAGATGTACCAGTACGCTCTTGCCGGCGTGGTGCGCGAGGCAGATCTGGACGCCCATTTCGACTACATGCAGAAGGTAATTCAGCGGTTGATGCGCCTGTGCCAGCAAACACCACGGGGTGAACTCTGGAAATCTGCCAGCGCTTTCGTTGAGACCCTGCAGGCTCATGTCAATCCGGTAAATGCTGCCGTCAAATCCCTGCTGCGCGAACTGGACAGCGAAATCCGGCGCTTGGCCGACGAGCACGCAGATATCCTGCAACAGCCGGCACCCGAAGCCCTGCTGAAGCATCTGCTCTACTACGTTGCCCGCGCGCGGGATCTTGGCTCGCCCCAGGTTAAAACCCTCCGTGACGCATACCAGCTGAATCAGGCGCTGCCGTCCGAAGACGATGTGGATGCCGCCCGCAGCCGGGTTTCAGGTCCCGGACGCGAAGCCATTCACTCCGTTGTGAGCGCCCTGAATGAAGAACTGGCCAAGCTGAAAGACCAGCTGGACCTTTTTGTCCGGTCGGAACTGCGCCAGAACAGTGAACTCGAAGATTTGCTTCCCGGTCTGCAACAGGTCGCCAACACACTGGCGGTACTTGGCCTGGGAATTCCCCGCAAGGTGGTTACTGAACAAATTGAGCTGGTTGAAAAACTGAGTAATCAGAGCGAGCTGGTTGATGACGGCACCCTGATGGATATTGCCGGTGCGCTGCTCTACGTTGAAGCCAGTTTGGCAGGCCTTGACAGCGACAGGCAACGGGAAGCCAGCGAAGACGAGAGCGATCAGCGGATCAATCTCGGCTCCCGCGAGCTGGGAGAGGCCAGTGGCGCGCTACTCAGAGAGTCCAGAAACACCCTCGAGCAGGTAAAATCCGCCATTGTGAATTTTATCGCCTCGCAATGGGATACCCGTGAAATTGAGCATGTCCCCGGGTTACTGCACAGCATTCGTGGCGGTCTGAGTCTGGTCCCACTGGACCGTGTAGCCGACATGCTGGCGGCCTCGGAGCGCTACGTTACCGACGTTCTCCTGGGCGGCAAACAGGTGCCTGACTGGAAGCAGCTCGATACCCTGGCCGATGCAGTGACCAGTATCGAGTATTACCTGGAGCGACTTGCCGAGGGCATTGGCGAGAATGACAGTGTGCTTCGGGTAGCCGAAGACAGCCTGGCCGCCCTTGGTTTCCCAGTTGGCGCTGAACCGACCTGGACCGAAGCCACGGCGGAACAAGATATTCCGGTCGTTCAAACACAGGTTGCTGAGACTCCGTCTGGGGCGGCAACAGAAGATGATTCCACGGGCTCAGACGAAGAGCTCCTGGATGACGAGATCCTCGGCATATTTGTGGAAGAAGCCGAGGAAGTGCTCGAAACCATTCACGAATTCTACCCGCGTCTCCGACAGAACCACGAAGACCGCGAAGCGCTGACGGAAGTTCGCCGGGCATTCCATACGCTCAAGGGCAGCGGGCGCCTCGTTGGGGCAACAAGTCTGGGTGAGCTGGCCTGGTCGGTAGAAAACCTGCTGAACCGTGTCATCGATCAAACCATCAAACCCAATGATGACCTGTTCTCGCTCATCGATGAGGTTAATGCCCGAATTCCCGCATTGATTCAGGAGTTCCGGGATGGCATTGCCACGGGCGACGTTGACGCGCTGATTCAGCGTGCCGAAGCCATGGCCACCACCCGCCGGACTGACGACGACTCAGTACATTCCGGGAGCGAGACGACAGACGAGCCAGAGGTTGCCACAACTCCGACATCAGAACCGGTGCCGGCGGAAACCTCCAATGAGGAGGCAGCAAGCGCTGCTGCAGGATCAGCGGACGACGATGACCTCATCGATGACGAGATCCTTGAAATATTCATCGAAGAAGCCGGTGAGGTACTCGAAACCATTCGGGAATACCTGCCAATGCTTCTTCGCCAGCACGATGACCGAAGCGCCCTGTCGGAAGTCCGTCGCGCCTTCCATACTCTGAAGGGCAGTGGCCGAATGGTTGGCGCGCTGGCAGTCGGCGAGCTCGCCTGGTCCGTTGAGAACATGCTGAATCGCGTCATAGACGGCAGCATCTTCATGAATGACGACATCGCAGCCCTGCTGGAGAGCGTAACCGGTGCGTTACCAACACTGGTCGAAGACTTTGAAAAACGGCGGGGCCCTAGCATCGATACGGGTAACCTCGAGGCCCGGGCCAATGCCCTGGCCAACGGTGAAATCCCGGATACAAGCACAATGCCGGATGCGGAATCGGACGGAGCCATCCAGGCCGACGCACCTGCTGCCATGGCCGACATTGAGAATGTAGATGCAGATGAACCCGGAGTAGATCCGGTACTGCTCGATATCTTTGAAAGCGAGACCGAGACCCATCTGCAAACGCTTAAGGACTATCTGGCCGCCGCCGGTAACAAGACGTCGCTCTCCTACACCGATGATTTGTCCCGCGCCCTACATACGCTCAAAGGCAGTGCCCACACCGCAGGTATCGCTCCTATTGCAGCGGTAATTGCGCCTCTGGAAAGGTTCATCAAGGAGTCCCGGGCCCAGAACAAACGGGCCGACCGCGAGGTTCTGTCCCTCATTGAATCCGCCTGCGAGTTTCTGGCTCAGGGGCTGTCCCAGCTCCGACAAAGTCCGCAGGCTTCTCTGCCGGGCACGGACGCCTACCTTGAGAAACTGGAGCGGATCTCCAACGAAACTCTGAGAAGTCACAGTGAAGTCGTCAGCGACAAGTCAGAAAGCCAGTCGCAGCCACAACTGGTGCAGCTGTTCCTGAACGAAGGTCTGGATATTGTCCTTGATGCCGATCGCATCCTGGACCACTGGTCTGCACATCCGGAAGAAACCGATGCTCTCAACCAGTTGCGTGCCGAACTGGGACAATTAACCGAGGGTGCTGCAGATGCCGGATTATCCGATATAGCCGCACTGTCCGGGGCACTGACGGATGTCTACGACACCAGTGCAGCCCACAGTGAGGCACCGGACCGAGATTTCTTCGAGACCGTACGTGCTGCCCACGAACAATTGATTAACATGATGGATCAGGTCGCGGCCGGCCTTGCGACGGAATCCAGCGACGAGCTTCTGGCCCGGCTGGAAGTCCTGACACAAACCCATGGCCAAGCCACAGAAGATGCTCCCGAACCGGATGAATTCGAGCAGGAATTCACCAGTGACCTGGAAGAGATTGATCTTAGCTTTGACATGGAAGACGTCGAGACTCCCCAGGTGCCGGAGGAAGTTTCGGAACAGCCGCCGCGCCCGGAGCTCACCGAATCCGATGATGAAATGGATCAGGAACTGGCGGAAATTTTTCTGGAGGAAGCCCGGGACCTGATCGACAGCACCGCAGAAGCGCTGCAGAGCTGGAGTGAGAGTACTCACAACCTTGATATCCTCCGCCTTCTGCAACGTGACCTCCATACACTGAAGGGCGGTGCCCGGCTCGCAGATATCCCGGCTGTTGGTGACCTCTCCCACGAGCTGGAAAACCTGTTTGAAGGCCTGACCGAACAGCGACTGTCCATCAATAACGAACTGTCAGACCTGCTGTTCCGGTCCCATGACCGTCTCGCGGGAATGGTAGAGGCTCTGGAAGAGAAGGAAACGCCTCGCCCGGCACCGGATCTTATCGGAGAAATCCGCGCCTACATGGACACCGCTAACGGCTCCCGACCCGTCACCGACGTCAGTCCGGCCGAAGAGGCCGGGGCCGATGACGAAGTGGCTGCAGTAGCGGAGCCTGAGGAAACGTCAACAGAGGATGGCGTGGCCGAAGCAGCTGAGGAGCACGCGGCTACCGATCTATCGCACCTGGACCCGGAACTGGTCGGCATTTTCCTCGAAGAAGCCTATGACCTGATCAATTCCACCGGTAGTGCACTCCATACCTGGAGCGAAGACCCATCGAACCGTGCGGTCGCTGCAGAGCTACAACGCGACGTGCATACCCTTAAGGGTGGCGCTCGTATGGCGGGTGTTGAGGCGATTGGTGATCTGACGCACGTATTGGAAGACCTGTTCGAGAAAGTCGCCGAGGGTCAACTGGATGCCAGCGACGCCATGAATGACCTATTGTTCGCCTGCCATGACCGGCTTGCGCAAATGGTTGAACAGGCTGCGACTCAAAAACCCTGCCCGCCCGCTACCGAACTGGTTACTCAGGTTCAGGCCATTCTTCGCGGGGAAGCTCCCGCGTCCCGGGCCCCGGAAAACGAGGTCGAGCCACCAGAGCCTGACATTGAAGAATCATCCCCGATTGAGTCCCTGGCAGAAGCCAGTGACGACGACCTGACGGGCATTTTCCTTGACGAAGGCATGGAGATTCACAGCGCCATTGGTGAATGTCTGGCGCAATGGCGTGAAGAACCGGAAGAGCTAACCGGTGTCACCCAGCTTCAGCAGGAACTGCATACTCTCAAGGGTGGCGCGCGCCTGTCGGACGTTGACACCATTGCTGACCTGGCCGAGGCCTGGTCAGACGCTCTTGACCCGCTTATTGCCGGCTCGAATAACCAGCCCGCACTGCTTGAACTCAGTGAGAAGGCTCTGGGCTCGCTCAAGCTTATGCTCACGAGCCTGGAAGAGGGCCGCAAACCGAATGCCGACGACGACCTGGTAGAGGCACTGAAAGCGGCTCACGAGATGGCCGCTGACGACACTCAGGCAAAACCGGCAGAGACCGAAAGCGCCCCGGCCGAAGAAGTAGATCCGGAAGTTCTCGAAATCTTCCTGGAAGAAGCCGGAGAGATTCTGGACCAGCTCGAACAGATGCTTGATGACTGGCGCAAGGAGCCAGCCAACCATACGTTCAATCAGGAAGCTCAGCGTGCTCTGCATACTCTTAAAGGTGGTGCGCGCCTGTCACAGCTGACGCAACTGGGCGACAAGGCTCACGCGTTCGAAACCCGCCTGATTGATCTTGGCGGCAATGCTCCGGACGAAAGCCAGTGGCAAGCAATTACCGAAGACCACGACGCCATTATTGCAATGGTCGCCGAGATCCGGAAACGCTTTGAATCGGGCGCCGTATCACCAGAACCCGCGAAGGCGCCGGAGCCAGAATCCAAGCCCGAACAAAAGGCAGCACCCGGGCCAGCGCCAGCAGAGCCCACGCCGGAAAAACCGACTGAGCCCGCAGCCAAGCCCGTTAAGGCACAGGCCAAAGCCCGCAACCGAGCCGCCGAGGTTCAGCGCGCAGCCCAGGAAACCATCCGGGTATCGGCGCCGCTGCTTGACGAGATGGTTAACCTGGCCGGTGAAACCAGTATTACCCGTGGCCGCCTGGAACAGCAGACCAGTGACTTTGGCCACACCCTGGACGAAATGGCGGCCACCATCGAGCGTCTGCGTGAACAGCTGCGCCGGATGGAAATTGAAACCGAGGCGCAGATTCTGTTCAGCGCCGAAAAGGAGCACGGCCCCGACTACGGCGAGGACTTCGACCCTCTGGAAATGGACCGTTATTCGTCCATCCAGCAGTTGTCACGAGCTTTGACCGAATCATCCTCCGACCTTGCGGATCTGCGTGAGACCCTGTCCGATCGGGTACGGGACACGGAAACCCTGCTGGTCCAGCAGTCCCGTATCAACACGGAACTGCAGGAAGGTCTCATGAAGACCCGGATGATTCCGTTCGCCTCCATGGTGCCGCGTCTACGCCGAATCGTACGACAAATCAGCGGCGAGCTCGGCAAGAAGGTCGACTTCGACGTTCGCAACGCCGAGGGCGAAATGGATCGCAACATCCTGGAGAGGATGATTGCCCCGCTTGAACACATGCTTCGTAACGCGCTTGATCACGGCATCGAAGCGCCTGGCGACCGGAAGAACGCCGGCAAGCCCGAAACCGGTGAGGTCACCCTGTCCCTGACCCGCGAAGGCGGTGATGTGGTACTTCGCATGATGGACGATGGCGCCGGCATTCCTTCTTCGGTAATCCGTGATAAAGCTATCCGACAGGGCATGATGCGCGAGGACGAGGATCTTTCTGACCGGGAAGTGCTGCAGTTCATCCTTCAGCCCGGGTTCTCCACCGCCCAGCAGGTCACCCAGATTTCCGGGCGTGGCGTCGGTATGGACGTGGTAGCCAGCGAGATCAAACAGCTCGGAGGCAGTCTCGACATCGATTCCGCCGTCGGCCGTGGCACGACCTTCACGGTTCGCCTGCCGTTCACGGTGTCCGTCAACCGCGCGTTGATGGTATCGACCGGCGAAGACTTTTATGCGATCCCGCTCAACACCATTGAAGGCATCGTTCGCGTCAGCACTTACGAGCTGGAAGAATACTATAAGCCGGAAGCGCCAATGTACGAGTACGCCGGCCAAGAGTATCGCCTGCAGTACCTTGGCAGCTTGCTGAACAGCGACCATCAGCCCAAGCTCCAGGGCCAGGCCCTTCCACTGCCGGTCATTCTGGTGCGGGGTGCGGAGCAGCCAATGGCGCTGCAGGTAGACAACCTGATGGGTAGCCGGGAAATTGTGGTCAAATCTCTCGGTCCGCAGTTCGGCACCGTCCGGGGCGTATCCGGCGCAACCATTCTCGGTGATGGTAACGTGGTGGTGATTCTCGACCTGCCAGCGATGATCCGTTCCGATATTCTGTCCGAGCGCCAACGCCTCGCCAGCCTTGAGAAAGCGCGCGAAGCGGCACGCTATGAGGAGCGGGTCACCACAGTCATGGTGGTGGATGACTCGGTTACCGTGCGGAAGGTTACATCCCGTCTGCTTGAGCGGAATGGTATGGAAGTCATCACGGCCAAAGATGGCCTGGATGCCGTGGCCCAGCTGCAGGATCATCAGCCTGACATCATCCTGCTGGATATCGAGATGCCTCGAATGGACGGCTTTGAGGTGGCCAGCTTTGTCCGCCATGACGACAATCTGCGGGAGACACCCATCTGCATGATTACGTCCCGTACCGGAGAAAAGCACAGGGAGCGTGCCATGGCCATCGGCGTCAATGAGTATCTCGGCAAGCCGTTCCAGGAAACCGAGCTGCTTGAGACCATTAAACGGCTAACTGGTAACCAGTGATGGCCGGCCACAGTGGCCGGCCCAGAGTCGGGATCGTCTCGGATGTCGTTTTGCAGCGCCATCGTCTGCAAGAGGCAACAGCGAAGTTCGGCCTCGAGGTGTGTTTTTCCGGTGATCCCGAACGCCTTCTGGGCTACCCGGGATTTCCCGACGCTGCTTTGTGGCTGGTTACCCTGGCAGACGAAGCCGACCACCCGGCCCTGTTTGATCACTTATTGGAAAACACCGATACGCCAGTCCTGTTTGGACTCGATCAGGCCCCCAAACCCGGCGGTACCGACTATTTCCGGTGGGAGCGTCGACTGCTGGGCAAGCTTGAACAACAGCTCGGCCACCTTGAGGAACTGGACTCCGAATCCAGTCTTGAGGCCCTTGAGGCGCAGCCTCCCTCCGAGCCGGTCAGCGCGACCTTACCGCACTGGATCCCCCCCGCAGCACCTAACTCGGTGGCCGAGGAAATCTGGATTCTCGGTGCCTCACTTGGTGGGCCTGCCGCAGTCAAAACGTTTCTCGATAATCTACCGCCAGCGCTGCCGGTAGGTTTTATCTACGCCCAACATATTGACGGCAATTTCACCGACGCACTGACGCGGGTACTTGGACGTCACGCACATTACCAGCTGAAAACTGCAGAGGAAGGCAAGCGCGTGCATAACGGAGATGTTGTGCTGATGCCGGTGGAACACGAGTGGAAAATCGACAAGACCGGGGAGCTGAGCAAGCTCAACAGTGCCTGGCCAGGCCCCTACGGCCCCTCGATTGATCAGGTATTGCTGAATGTTGCAGACCATTTCGGTCCACGATGCCATGCTATCCTGTTTTCCGGCATGGGCAACGACGGCGCCATCGCTGCACCCCTGCTAAAGGCGTATGGAAGCAAGATCTGGGTTCAGGAAAGTAACAGCTGTGGCAACAGCTCCATGCCGGATTCCGTGGCCGCTACCGGTTGCTCCACTTTCTGTGGCACCCCGGAAGAACTGGCCCGGGAGCTGGTCAAAACCATTGAAGAAGCCTGTCTGCTGAAAGGCCGGCAAAAACGGGATTCCGCCTGAGGACACAAGCCATGAACGACAACAGTCAGACCCTCTCCTGCGTTATGATTCCCATGAGTGGGCGTCAACTGTTACTGCCAAACGTCACTATCGCCGAGGTGGTGGATTACGCCAGCACGGATGCGGGAAGAAACGCGCCTGATTGGCTGGTGGGTTATCTGGACTGGCGGGGACTGAACTTGCCCGTCATCTCTTACGATTCCGCCAACGGCGGGACGATGATCGTTCCGGGCGATAACCGCGGCCGAATTGTGGTTCTTAACACCGTCGGTGAACATCATCAGGAGGTTCCGTTCGTTGCCCTGATTACCCAAGGCATTCCGAGCCAGGCACGCCTTACTGAAGATCAGATACGAAAACTGGATGGCGAGGCCGGTCCCGCTGACCTGATGCAGGTTGAAGTGGACGGCGAACAGGCCTGGATTCCGAATCTGGAGTACATCGAATCCCTGGCCAGACAATCCCTTCTCTGAATGCCCACCCCCGTAGCAGGGATTCTTGCAAATGTTATAATGTTACAAATTTTGCAGGATCCCGACCATGTCTGCCAGTGCACTGCCCTATCGCCCACACAATCATGATGCCTGCGTCACTCGGGCAATTGCTGACGCCAGGTCAATCTGCCAGCAACATAATGCAAGGCTGACCCCTACCCGCGAACGGGTATTGGAGCTGATCTGGCAATCACACAAGCCTCTGGGCGCCTATGACGTTCTGGCGGGGCTGGCCGAAGACGGGCACAACGCCGCACCACCCACGGTCTATCGGGCGCTCGACTTTCTCCAGCAACAGGGACTGGTTCATCGCATCGCATCCCTCAACGCCTTTATCGGATGCACTCACGCTGGCGAAACCCACACTGGCATGTTTCTCATCTGCCGAGCCTGCAGGAACGTTCTGGAACTGAAGGCGCCTGCTGTTTCCCGGGCTGTTCAGGCTGCCGCCGAGCGGGAGGCCTTCAAAATGGATGACGTTACCCTGGAAATCGCAGGTCTATGTCCTGGATGTCAGGCGGATTCTGATAATGAGTGAGTCGCTGGTCACCCTTGACAATCTGACCGTTGAGTTTGAGGGTCGCCCGGTGGTGGACAGGGTGAATCTGAACGTTCACCGGGGTGATATCATTACGATCATCGGTCCGAACGGTGCCGGCAAAACCACACTGATCAAAGCCATTCTGGGTATTCAGAAGCTGACCCGGGGAGCGGTCAGGCTGGCAAATAATCTGGTCATTGGTTATGTACCGCAGCACCTCACTCTGGAGCCAACCCTGCCACTGAGCGTCAAGCGTTTCATGTTGCTGAGTGGGCGCCCCCTGTCGGAATGTGAAAACGCGCTGGCCCGGACTGGCGTCAGCCACCTGCTCGATGCGTCAGTCCACCATCTTTCCGGGGGCGAAAGGCAGCGTTTGTTGCTGGCCCGGGCACTGGTCCGGCAACCGGACCTGCTGGTTCTCGATGAACCGGCCCAAGGTGTGGACATTAACGGTCAGGCTGCATTGTACGAGCTGATTCGACAGCTACGTGACGAACTCCACTGCGGCGTCATCATGATCTCCCATGACCTTCACCTTGTCATGGCGGCCACCGACAAAGTTATCTGCCTGAACCAGCATGTCTGTTGCAGTGGGTACCCGGCCGACATCTCCCATGATCCCGCCTTTATTGACACCTTTGGACACCAGGTGGCGGAATCACTGGCGGTCTACCATCACCATCACAATCATCGTCACGATCTTCATGGCAATGTCGTTGGCTCGGGCCACGAGGAGTGCTCCGGCCATGCCCATCATTAACGCTATCCTGGATGACTTCTTCTGGCGGGCGCTGATTGGCGGTTTGGGCGTAGCCCTGGTGGCCGGTCCTCTCGGCTGTTTTGTCGTATGGCGACGAATGGCGTACTTCGGCGACACCCTCGCCCACTCTGCCCTGCTCGGCATCGCTCTGAGCTTTGTGATCAGCATTCCGCTCAATCTCGGCGTGGTTATCACCTGCATTATCCTCGCCCTGGCACTGGTTTTATTTTCCCGTACCAAGGCGCTGGCGACTGACACCCTGCTCGGCATTCTCGCCCACAGTGCCCTTGCTATCGGTCTGGTGACACTGAGTTTCATGCCCGACGTACGAGTGGATCTGACTGGCCTGTTGTTCGGCGACCTTCTGGCCATGAGTCGGAAGGATCTGTTCTGGATTTACGGTGGAGCCGGGCTGGTTTTGATTCTGCTTGCCACTCTCTGGCGAGGTTTGCTGATGAGCACCATCCATGAAGAGCTCGCTCGCGTTGAAGGTGTCCCCGTGGAGCGGCTTCGACTGGTCCTCGTCCTGATGTTCTCAGTCGTGATTGCAGTTGCCATGAAAATCGTGGGCGTTCTCCTGATCACGGCACTGCTCATAATACCGGCGGCAACGGCACGGAGGCTGGCCCACAACCCGGAACACATGGTGGGGCTTGCCATGATCTTCGGCTTTGTGGCGGTAACCGGTGGTCTCAGCCTGTCCTGGTATCTGGATACGCCGGCGGGGCCCTCGGTCGTGGTAACGGCCTTTATGGCTTTCCTGGTGGTTTACGGCGGCGCCGGCAAGGTCCGTGGGTGAACACTTCCCCGAAACCGGGGACTGGTCTAAAGTGAAGGGAAACACGAGGTGGGTCCGGTCGCGGAACCACATCAGCCGGGATGTCGTGCATGGAAGGCTTAAAAGTCCCTTTTCCGTGGAAGCTGGTGCTCTGGCCCGGTCTCTGGGTGCCACTGGTCATTCTGGTGTGCGGCCTGTTAACAACGGGCATTGCAGCCAGCATTGAATCCAGCCGCGCCAGGGATCTGGCCGAAGCCCGCTACCATGCCCAGCATCAGGCGCTTGTCAATTTGCTCCTGGCCCATGCACCAGCCAGAATTTCTGGCACCACAGACACGTCGGTGTGGTTGCAGTCCCTGTTCGACGAAGTCCTGCCACCCGCCCTGGGACTGCGTATCGACACGCTTGATCGCCACACGAAAGTACCTTTGTTTCAGGCTCATACCAATGGCGCCATTGACCCAACTCGTTCCCTTCGCACCGAAGTAAGCCCCGGCGATGTCCGCTGGATGCTGACAACCGTGCCCTCGTCCTGGCTGCTCGAAGAGGCGGCTCAGAAAGCAGGCAGAACCATCTGGATAACCGGCCTGGCGCTTTGCACCACCGCAACCCTGCTTACCTTGCTCCTGTGCCGACGCCTTTACATGCAGTCATTGCAGATCATTGATCTCAGTCGGGGACAGGCAAGCGCAGAAGGGCAGGTAAACAATCTTCAGGTCGAAAAATCGGTCCTGCGCCAGGCACTGAACGACAGCGAACAGCGCAGCAGGGACCTGGTCGCCCTGTCTGGCGCCATGATTTGTGAGCTCGATGAATCCGGGCAGATAGGATTCATCTCGGCCCAGATCGCCGACCTGCTGAATCGGGCTCCTACCGACATGACAGGCCAAGCCTTCGAATCCCTGGTCGTCCCGTCTTCGAGGGAGAATTTCAGACGTACTCTGGAGGCGTCCAGAAAGGACCACAGCATTGAACGAATTGACCTGTCGCTGGTACACCAGAATACCGAAACCCTGGTGCCCGTCACGCTCCGTATCCGGTCCCTCAAGGATCCTGTTTACGGGTTTAACGGCTACCGTATCAGCGCACTACCGTAGCCTAAGCCAGGGATTTATGGGTGCCATCACAGATCGGGGGTGACCCGGCCTGCTTGCAACCGCAAAACCAGACCCACTCCTTTTTCTCGGCCGTGTACTTCACCGGGGTAAACTCAGTGCCTTTGTGAGAACCGTCGCAAAACGGCTGACTCTGACTTCTTCCGCAGGCACACCAGAAATAGTTCTTCCCGCCTTCTACCAGAACGGAATAAGGCGTCGTGCTCGCCACCCGGGCTTTCTCATCACTCATCCAACCTCCGAACTTTCTTTGTCCGCAATGATGTAAGCAGTATAGACAATTCTCAGCGGAGGCCTTGCCATCAGAGCGCACTGATGACACCCGGCAACTTTCCGGTATCCACCAGTTCCAGGAACTCATCACCCAAACGGTCGCTCTCGGCAATGGCCCTTCGCCAGGAAGCTTCCCGGCCTCGGTCATCGCCTACGTACTTCTCAAAATCCTTTCGGTCCGGCAGTTTGCGATCGGGTAAAGAGGCCAGGTAGTCAGCGGAGGGAGCAACCAGCAGGACGTCCTGCAAGCGGGCGGCATTGCCACGGCGCCAGGGAAGCGTTTTGTCGAACCATCCGGGAACGATCTTGTCAGTGAAGTGAGGATAGAGGATGACTCCAGATTGTTCGTACGGCAGGTCCAGGTGGTAATCCAGCAAACCTCCGTCACGGTATACCCCGTCGGGGGCACCCGGTATGTTGCGCACACCGGACATAACCATCGGGATCGAAGCCGACGCCAGCAGTGCTGGCAAAAGATTGTCTCGGGTCAGGGCAACTTCGTGACTGGGGAAATCGACGAGCTTAGACACCGGAGTCTTCAGACGGGCATCACAAATGATCCCACGTTCCATAAAGCGGCCAAGATGGCGCCGACTGACCATATTGGCACTGATCGCGTTCAGCAGCCCGAGACTGAGGCGGCCCCTGGTATCGGACTCCAACATGCCAAGGCTACGAACCACGACAATATTCAGCCGATACCAGGGGTGGTTGAGAATGGAGTCTTCCCGGCCCCCTAGCAGTTCTTCGAGGAACAATACGCTCTTGCGGCTCACTTCCGCAGGGCTGACACCCTTGGCAAAACGCTGGGCTGTGTATAGTTCCGCCAACCTCTCAAGCTGGGATCTCGGGTCATCCGAAGACGCCACCGCCGCAAAACGCCAGCTGCCGATGGAGGAGCCTATCAGGGAACGCTCCTGCTCTACCCGGGGCAACCAATCGCCGAAAACGGCCTTGTCCAGCCCGCTGATGCCCAACGCTTTCGGGCCACCTGCCGCGCCTGGGATAACGTGAACATCACCCGGCGTCAGCGGTTTTTCTTTCAGGCGCTGCAAGGCCCGGCGTCCTGCGCGGATAGTTAAAGCCGGTTCACGGGTGTGGATAGCGGTCATGGCAAATTCCCTGATTACAACGCGCGGAGTTTAGCGAAGAGGGCAGGCACCAGCCAACTGAACAAAACTAATGATGGTCATAAGCCTCGCTGTGTGCTTCATTAATGGACACGCCATGCTAGACTTCAAAGTAGCCTAAAGTCGGACCTGGGCGGATTTTCCTCAGACAGCGGGAGCTTGCTGTGAACGTTTTTGCCTCACCCAATTCACTGGCAACCAACCCGACTCTCGCAGTTCTGGGATTTAAAAAGCAACTGGTATACCACCTTCACTTCTGGGCTTTTATCGCTGTCGCACCGTTGGTCATGGTGCAATGGCGGCAGGATCATTTTCTGCTTTCCAGTATTCTGATCCTGTTTTGCCTGAATGCCCTGATGGTTATTGCCTTCCTCCGTTTTCGCAATGCCTATTTCTTCAAGGGCCGCCTGTTCCCTCTGCTGGCCGTGGTATCCGCAGCGTACTCAACCAGTATTAACGGCCATGCCGGACTGTATTGGGCTTATCCCGCAGCCACCGCCCTGTTTTTCCTGCTGCCACTTAGAGAAGCGATCGTCAGCAACACCATTTTCGTGACGGTTATGGCGGTGGTGTCGTTCATGAAATTTCCCGAAGCCGACTTCTGGCGTATCACCTTTTCTCTTGGCCTGACATGCCTGTTTGCCATGATTTTTGCCTGGCTCGTGGGCAAGCTCCAGCAGGAACTGACCCGACTGGCAACAACCGATCCTTTAACCGGTTGCCTGAACCGCTCCCAACTGGCCGACATTCTTAACAGCCAGATCCAGATGCGGGAGCGCTACGAGCGGGTATCCAGCCTGGTACTGCTGGATCTCGATTTTTTCAAGACCATCAACGATCAATGGGGCCACCTGGCCGGAGACAGAGTGCTCAGGGAAATGGCCTTGCGAATGCGCAAGCGACTGAGAGAAAGCGATCAACTGTTCCGCATCGGCGGAGAGGAATTCATGATCGTGCTACCGGAAACTCGCCAGAAGGATGCGGACAGCCTCGCCCAACAGTTATTAACCAGCATCAGTTCCCGACCGTTTCTGGAAGACATAAAAATAACGGCAAGCGCCAGTGTCGCAGAGGTGTGCCAGGGAGAAACCTGGTCGGTCTGGCTCAACCGGGCGGACCAGGCCCTTTACGAAGCGAAGTCCCGGGGCAGAAATCAGGTTGTCAACGCCGTCCGTCCTTCACCCGAGCATCTGGAAGAGTCTGATGAGTTGCCAAACCAGGTACCGGATTAACCTACCGCACTGAACAAAGAATCCGGATTACTGCGCCCGCTTTCTGAAATCCCGATAAGCGCTGAATACATCCCAGGGACACTCGAAATGGGGATAGTGCCCCACGTTCCTGAGGCTCACCACATCCGCTTCCGAGATCAGCTCCCGATAACGTCTTGCCATGGCAGCCCCGGACACAGGATCCGAAGTTCCGGAAATCAGGCGCATTGGCTGACGGGCATTTTGCAGAGCACCTACCCAGCGATTTCGGTGGCACCGACGCTCTTCCATGAACTGAATCAGATGATGAAGGATGCCGCGTCCATTGTTGTAGGTCAGCAACTGCCAGAAGTCCTCCAGATCCTGATGATCTGGCGGGTTCTGGCTGCCGAACAGGCGGCGGAAGTTCCGCTCGAAGGTGCGGCGGGTCAAGCCACGACTGATCAGCCCCCCCAGCCGGCTATTCAAGAGCTTCTGAATCAGCAATGGGTTGTGGACTTCAGGAAACAGGGCTCCATTGAGAAAGCAGACACTGGCAATGCCAAACTGCAGCACTCCCTCCTGCTCTCGGGCCATTAGCTCCTGAGTCACACTGCACCCGTAGTCATGGGCCATCAAATGGACCGACGCCAGGCCAAGTCCCTCGATCCAGCCCTGGAGCAGGTCTGCCTGATCCTCAATGCTGTACGGGTAGGCCACGGGCTTGTCCGAGAAACCGAATCCAAGCATGTCGATCGTCAGGACATTGTGTTGCTGAGCCAGCATCGGCCATACCCGGCTCCAATCCCAACTGGCCGTTGGAAAGCCATGAATCAGAACCAGTGGTTCACCGTGACCGGCCATGCGACTGAAGATCGCATGCCCCCCGTAACTGAACCACTTGCCTCCATGCTGCCATCCCTCAAGGCTACTCGCCTCGCGCCCTTTATTGGCGTCGGTTCGGGCGTTGGCTATCACCTGTTCCATGCATTATCCCCGGTGACTTTCAGAGCCTCAAACTGTAAAACAATCCGGGATCATCTGCCATAGCCCTGCAGCAGAGCAGGCACGGCATCAAAGCCAAAGTGGTCTTTTCCTGACAGGTCAGCGTAAAGCGTAGAGATCATGGGCGAATTGCCTTAAGCTTTCGCCCATGTACGACACAGCTGACCGGAATTGACTATGACCAAACTCCTTGACGACCTCGCGGGCCACTACACCGCCATTATCAACGGACTCGGTGAAGACACCAGCCGCGAAGGTCTGCAAGACACTCCAATGCGTGCCGCCAAGGCGATGCAGTTCCTTACCCAGGGCTACCAGCAAAGTCTGGGCGACCTGGTGAATAACGCCGTCTTCGAATCTGCCATGGATGAAATGGTGGTTGTCCAGGACATTGAACTGTATAGCATGTGTGAACACCACATGTTGCCGTTTATCGGCAAGTGCCACATTGCCTACCTGCCTCAGGGCAAGGTTCTCGGACTGTCCAAGTTCGCCCGCATCGTCGATATGTATGCACGCCGCCTTCAGATTCAGGAGAATCTGACCCGCCAGATTGCCGAGGCCGTCGAAAGCGTCACTAATGCCAAGGGTGTGGCCGTGGTTATCGAAGCCCAGCACATGTGCATGATGATGCGGGGCGTGGAAAAACAGAACTCGCGAATGAAAACGTCGATGATGCTTGGGCAGTTCCGGAAATCCCAGGCAACTCGCACCGAGTTCCTCAACCTCATTGGCAACAACCGCTGATCCAACCCTGGATAACGGAGACGCTATGACAGACGTAATCGGAAACCATCAGGCCCGAGTCCGCATCAAGGATCTTCTGCTGCGAGCCTATATCGGCATAAAAGACGAAGAGATCAACAATCAGCAGGACGTGTTGATCAACGTCTGTTTGACCTACGATGCCGCCGATGCCATCAATGAGAATGAGATTTCCGCGGCGCTCAACTACCGCACAATCACCAAGCAGATCATCCATCATGTGGATGGTAACCGGTTTGCCCTGCTGGAACGGCTTACACACGAAGTACTGAGTATCGTCATGGAACACCAGGCGGTACGGTGGGCCCAGGTGGAAATCGACAAGCCTCACGCGTTACGCTATGCCGAGTCCGTGTCTGTATGTCTTGAGGCACATCGTTAAACCCATTCAGGCTTATCCCGACCATGCCGAGTAACTCTCCGGAACAGATGCGCGCCCTCCTGGAGCGCGTTCGCACAATCGCGCTTGTGGGCGCCAGTGAAAAGACCAACCGTCCGTCCCATGAAGTCATGGAGTTTCTACAGGAGCAGGGTTACCGGGTGATTCCGGTCAACCCCCGGATTGCCGGCAAAACGCTGCTGGGGGAAACCGTCTATGCCGACCTCGCTTCGCTGCCTGAGCCGGTGGACATGGTGGATCTGTTCCTGGCTCCTGAGCGCACTGACGCCCTCATTGATGAAGCTATCGAGCTAAGCATTCCCGCTCTCTGGCTTCAGATTGGCGTGATTAATGAAGACGGCGCCGCCCGAGCTGAAGCGGCTGGGCTGACCGTGGTCATGGACCGATGCCCCAAGCAGGAAATACCCCGCCTCGGCGTTTCAAGGCTGCCTGGCCGGGCCTGAATTTGCTCCGAAGTGAGAGGTTCGTCACACTTCCCCCCGCTCGCTATGACACGGCCGCCGGGTCTGCCATAATCCGCTGAAATAATCAAAAGACTGGTTGAGCCATGTGGTTCCGACGTAAATCCAGCAATTCAGCAGCACCGGCGAAGTCTGCCTCCAAAAGCCCTAGCGTTAAAGCGCCAAGCCAGACAACCACGTTGCAGCGGGTGAGACTGCCGGTCGACTTGCTCGAACCCGGTCTGAAAATCGTGAAGCTGGATCGCCCCTGGACGGAAGTGCCTGTCCTTTTCCAGGGGTTCACCCTCACCGATGACTCCCAGGCGCAAATTCTTCGCCAATATTGCGAGTGGGTCTTGGTGGAAGATACTGAAGAGCGCCTGAACCCGATTCTGGATTGCATTTCCGCACTTAAAAAACGGACGACAGAACCACAGGCAGAGGCCCGGTCTCTGGCAGAGGAAATACCCCGGGCCCATCAGGCCTGGAATCGGACCCAACAATTCGTCCAGCAGATTACTGCAGAAATCAACGGGGGTAATTATCCCGATCTTCAGGCCGCCCGCCCGATAATCTGCGAGTGCGTTGAAAGCATAAAAAACAACGCCAGTGCCATGTTCTGGATGAGCCGCATCAAGAGCAGGGATGCCTACACTGCCGAACACTGTCTTCGTGTCGCCGTTTTTTCAGTGGCTTTTGCCCGCTTTCTCGGAGTGCCGGATGAAGACCTGGAAACCGTCGGCATGTGCGGACTGCTTCATGACCTGGGCAAACTGAAAGTATCAGATGCGATCCTGAACAAACCTGGCGCACTGACTCCCGATGAGTTCCGGGCGATGAGGGAGCACACCACTCTGGGTTACGAACTGTTGCGTGCCGACAGGACTCTGGACCCGATCATCAGTGACGTAACCCGACACCATCACGAACGCATAGATGGACAGGGCTACCCCCAGCAACTGACAGAGTGGCAAATCAGCCGGTTTGCCCGCCTGATTTCCATCGTGGATGCGTTCGATGCCATTACCAGTGATCGTTGTTACCGGGACGGCCTCTCTACTCCGGAGGCAATCAGTATCCTGTTCCGCAATCGCGGGCAACAGTTTGATGCCAGCATGGTGGAGGCCTTCATCCGGATGATTGGCGTTTATCCGCCTGGCAGCCTGGTCGAACTTAACACCGGCGAAGTCGCCATTGTGGTCGCCACCCATCCGGGACGAAAGTTGAAACCCCGTGTTGAAGTGTTGCTGGATGCCAACAAGAACCCTGTCAGACCCCGCATCGTCGATTTGGCCAGCACGGTAACAGAGGATCAGAGTCTGCCGGAGATCATTTCGCCCTTGCCAGACGGCGCGTATGGTGTTTCCCTCAGGGGGCGCCTTCACGAACTGATGGCAACCTCAAGCGAAAATGCCTCATAATCGCCACCGGCCTGCCGACAATCCGGTAACCTTCATGCCAGCTGCGGAGCATACTGTGGAAAAACCGGCACCACCTATCAATATTATAGTGAAAGGCCTGCTCAGTCCGGCGTTTCCGGTGGTGATCTTTCTGGTTTTTCTCGGTCTCGCTGCTGGTCTTCGGGAAGGCCTTATCCGGCAAGACAACAGTCAAATCAACACCAATCTCGCCAACGAAACCCGTGCGCTCGCGAACACCCTGGAACGGGAGTTCACTATTCTTGCCGGAGCAATCCGGCGCATGGCCGACCGCATGCACACCAACCCGGAAACCTCTGAGCAGAACTGGCGCCGCGACGCCCGGAATCATCTCCAGGATTTTGGTGTTTATCAGGCAATTGAGTGGATTGACAGGGATTTCATTATTCGCTGGCTGGAACCCTACTCCGGGAACGAGGATGTTATCGGTTTTAACGTGGCCTTTTCCGATCAGCGTCGCGAAGCCCTGGAAATCGCCCAACGCTCGGGAGAGCTCGACATCTCGGGTGTGATCGATTTACGGCAGGGGGGCAAGGGGCTTGTCATCTATGCGCCGGTTGGCGCAGCCGCAGACAATCGTGGGTTTATTGCCGGTGTGTTCCGGATGGAAACCCTGGCCCGGCAGTTACTGACGAACCGGGTTCTGGAATCCTTCAAAATTGAGATCCGACGGAATGGTGTAATGAGCTATGAGCTCAACGACTCCATGACCACCAGTCCCTTATTCTCTCAAACCGAGCAGGTTGAGCAGCCCATTCTGAATTGGTCGATTACCGTGAAACCAAGCGTGGAGTGGGTCGACGAACGGCGCAGCTATTGGCCGGCAGTGACCTTTTCCTCACTGCTTTTGATGGGTCTGCTGACCAGCCTGACAACCTTGCTCGTCCAGCTTATTCTGAAACGCAATCAGGCCCTGCTGAAAACCCGTAAGGAGCTGGACAGGGAAATTTATCAGCGCAAGAGCATGCAGCAGGATCTGGCAAGGCTGGAGTCCACCGACACCCTGACCGGCCTGGCCAACCGTCGATTCTTCATGGAGGACCTAGCTCACACACTGAACATTGCCGATCGCCAGATGCGACAGGTTGCCCTGATCATGCTGGATCTTGACCGGTTCCAGATGCTTAACGATTCCCTTGGCCACCAGTTCGGTGATGAATTGCTGATAAAAATATCCGAGCGGCTGAACCAACTGAGCAATGAACGAATTCTGGTGGCTTATTCCGGCGGCGATGAATTTATGATCTGCCAACAGCAAGTGGATGACATCGACGATGTTATTCACCTGCTCGGCCAGATCAAGCAATGCTTCGAGCAACCCTTCGATGTTCAGAACGAAGGACACAGTGTCACGGCTACAATGGGCGTCGCGGTATATCCACAAAGTGGCCTGGATGCAGATACTTTGATGCGCAATGCCGACATAGCCCTGTATCGGGCAAAGGAGCAGGGCCGCAACACCTACCAGTTCTACACCGAGGGCATGCAGGACCGGGAGGTCCTGCGGCTGGAGCTCGACAAGGATCTGAGCCAGGCACTCACTAACAACGAATTTGTCCTCTATTACCAGCCACAGTTGGACCTTGACAGCTCCGAGATACACAGTGTTGAGGCGTTGATTCGCTGGCACCACCCGCGCCGGGGCCTGCTGCCGCCGATCGAGTTTATTCCGCTGGCCGAGGAAAGCGGACGGATTACCGAGATTGGCCGCTGGGTCGTGATGGCCGCATGTCGCCAACTGGCGGCCTGGAAGGGCACTCCCTATGAACATCTGAAAATCGCGGTGAACCTGTCTGGCCGGGAGCTGGATGATGAAAAGCTGGTGGATAATATCCGAGAAGCCCTGGATGCCGAGAATGTGTCCGCCGATCGCCTCGAAGTCGAACTGACCGAGGAAATTTTCATCCAGAACATCGAGCACAACCTGAACCAGCTTTCGCGCCTGCGTCAGCTGGGGGTGCACCTCGCCATAGATGATTTCGGAGTTGGCTATTCCTCGCTGGGTTACCTGCGGGATTTCCCGGTAGATTTGCTGAAGATTGACCGTTCGTTCATCACTGATGTGGCAGAACGACACGACGACGCCGTTATCACCCGCGCTGTAATAAATCTGGCCCACAATCTGGGCATCCAGGTGGTAGCTGAAGGCGTGGAAACCGAAGCGCAGCTGACCTTCCTGAAAAATCATCGATGCAACCTGGTTCAGGGATACCTGATCAGCCGGCCGATTCCGGCCGAAGAACTGGAAAAGGTATTAGCCGAGGGCATACTGGTGCCGGGTGCGGTAATGGATAGCGGATTGTAATAGCGATCAGCCACCCCCACCATTAGGGTTACATTGTTTGGGTGACTTTCTATGGCTGCAAAATACCTGACTCCGGAACAGGACAGCGAGATCCGCCGCTGGGAACGCTGGAACCGCAACTACTTCATGTTTGCCTTCTTGGCACTGACCATCATCCTGGTGTTCAGCAGCCAGCTGGGGCTGTCCAGTGGCGAAAGCTGGGAGTCTCTGGGCATTCTGATTGCCCTGCTGATTGTTCCAATCATCGTTCTCCAGCTGAAACTGAAGTGTCCGGCCTGTGGCCATAAGATTGGCTGGCAGGCGAAGCTGATGGCGCCAGACCAGTGCAAGAGTTGCGGTGCCTTTCTGCGCGCCAAAAGTAAGTAACTCTCCCTTCCAAAAAAGCTTTGACCTGTGAGTAGCTCACAGGTTTTAGTCTATTCTCAATAAGTTCATGTGGGGTGCATGCCGTGTCCGCTTGGGGGTAGCGGCCACTTCGCCAACTCAGGCAGGGGATTCACGAATGAAAGTCAAAGAAATAGCAGAAGCGGCGGCGGTAAACCCCGACACTGTCCGTTTCTACACCCGGGAAGGATTGCTGAACCCGACCCGTAATCCGGACAACAATTATCAACAATTCGATACCGACGACCTCCGCCGTCTGCGTTTTGCGCGAAAAGCCAGGCAATTAGGTTTCTCGCTGCCTGAGATCCGGGCCATTCTGGACCAGGCGGACGATCACCATTCGCCCTGCCCGATGGTTCGTAAGGTGTTTGAACAGCGATTGCTGGAGGTTGAGCGGGAGATCACAGAGCTTCAGCAGCTGCGTGAACGAATGGAAACGGCGCTCAGCGCCTGGCGCGATATGCCTGATGGGACCCCGGATGGACATACCATCTGTCGATTGATTGAACACTGGGACGACAGCATCCCGGCAAAGCAGGCTCAGGAGTAAATCATCATGAGCGATATACCCGTGCTTCAGACGACTCTCAGCATCTCTGGCGCCTCATGCCAGGGCTGCGCTAAGAAGATCCGCAATGCCCTGGAACCTCTGACCGGCGATACCGAACTGGTAGAGGTCAACCTTGAGGATCAGACGGTGGCATTGCCCGAAGGCACTGACGCTGATGAAGCTGCGCGCATTGTGACCGAGACCGGCTATCCCGCCGAACCGGTGCACAGATCGGCAGAATCCGGCGCCAGTTGTTGCAGCTCGAAGCAGGCCAATGACCAGAATAAACCGGAGACCGGACACAAAGGGCACCAGAAATCCGACGAGGCACAGACCACGCCAGCAACATCCGGCGATGACCAGATTCATTTGTCGGTGACCGGCGCGACCTGTGCGTCTTGCGTCAATACCATTGAGAAGGCGCTGAAATCGGTTCCGGGCGTTACCCATGCCCATATGAACCTGGCGGACAACACAGCCACTGCCGCCGGGCAGGCCGACCCCCACGCGCTGGTAAAGGCTGTTGAAAGCTCGGGCTATGGCGCCAGCGTGATAGAGGATCCGGACCAGGCGGATGACCGCAAGCAGGCACAGGACCGGAAACAGTACCGCACGCTATTGATAAAGATGGCGGTGAGTCTGTCCCTTGGCCTGGGCCTGATGGTCTGGGGCATGGGCTTCAGCACGATGATGGTGACCGGCGCAAACCAGGGCATCTGGCTTGGGCTGGGAATGCTCACATTGATTGTCATGGCCGCAACAGGCGGGCATTTTTATACCGGCGCCTGGAAAGCCTTCAAGCACCATAACGCCAACATGGATACGCTGATTGCATTGGGTACCGGCACCGCCTGGATTTATTCCATGGTTGTCGCAAGCGTGCCCGGAGCCTTACCGGAAATGGCGCGGCACGTTTATTTTGAGGCCTCCGCCATGATTATCGGCCTGATCAATCTCGGTCAGGCTTTGGAGCTTCGCGCCAAAGGCAAGACCTCGGAAGCGGTACGCCGGCTGCTGGACCTTCGGGCCAAAACCGCCCGGGTGCTTCGCGATGGAGAGGAGCGGGATATTCCCGTGGAAGACGTCCAGAGAGGCGACCGCATAAGAGTACGTCCCGGTGAAAAACTTCCGGTGGACGGCTTGATTACCGAGGGCCACACCCGAATCGATGAAAGCATGCTGACGGGTGAGCCAATGCCCGTCAGTAAGGGTGAAGGGGACGAGGTTTCTGCCGGTACCCTGAATACCCACGGCTCCGTCATCTATGAAGCCACCCGGGTGGGTAGCGAGACAGCTCTGGCCCAGATCATCAGGCTGGTTAAAAAGGCCCAGGGCTCGAAACCGGCTATCGGTCGCCTGGCGGACAAGATTTCATCGGTTTTCGTACCAACCGTCATGTTGATTGCCGTGGTGGCCGCCCTCATCTGGTATAACGTCGGGCCGGAACCTGCCGTCGTTCACATGATGGTGGCAGCAACCACGGTGCTAATCATCGCCTGTCCCTGTGCTCTGGGTCTGGCCACGCCCATGTCGGTCATGGTTGGCGTGGGCAAGGCCGCTGAATACGGTGCGCTGATTCGCCAGGGTGATGCCCTGCAGACCGCGGGCAAGCTGGACCTGGTTATTCTTGACAAGACCGGCACCATTACCGAAGGCCACCCCGCCGTCACCCGGGTTCATGCCGTAAACGGTGATGAAAACAGACTGCTGAGCCTGGCCGCCGGTCTCGAACAGCATTCAGAACACCCGCTGGCCGAAGCCATTCTCAGCAAGGCTAAAGCCGACGATGTACAAGCTGACCGGGTCGATGGCTTCGAGGCACTGAATGGTAAAGGGGTCAAAGGCAATTTCGAAGGCCAGCCTGTGCGCCTTGGCAATCGTCGCTGGCTTGAAACCCAGGGGCTGGACCTCACACCCCTGAAGGGCGCAGCCCGGGAAATTACAGAAGAAGCGGGCACGCCATTGTTTCTGGCCCACGGGGAGCAGGTGCTTGGTGTGATCGGCGTGGCTGATGCTATCAAGCCCGATTCCAAAGCCGCCATTGCACGGCTTCACGACGCGGGCCTCAAGGTCATGATGGTTACCGGCGATGTCGATGCCACTGCCAAAGCCATCGCCACCAAAGCAGGCATTGATGACTACCGGGCGGAGGTCCTGCCGGAAGACAAAGCTGACGTCGTCAGCCAGATGCGTGGTTTGGGTTATACCGTCGCCATGGTCGGTGACGGCATCAACGATGCTCCGGCTCTGGCGGCCGCGGATGTGGGCTTCGCCATTGGAACCGGCACCGATGTAGCCATCGAAAGTGCTGCCATTACCCTGATGCGCGGTTCCCTGCATGGCGTGCCTGACGCCATCGAAATTTCCCGGGCCACGGTGAAAAACATCCACCAGAACCTGTTTGGCGCCTTCATCTATAACAGCCTGGGCATCCCGGTCGCCGCCGGTCTGTTGTACCCGGCATGGGGCATCCTGATGAGCCCTATCCTGGCTGGCGCGGCCATGTCGATGTCGTCGGTTACCGTGGTATCCAACGCCAACCGGTTACGGCTGTTTAGAACCAGTCAAAATCCCCGGAAAGACTCATCATTTACCGAGCAAAATCCAAGACAGGAGCGGAACTGATGGATACCCTATTGGTCAATGCTGGAGGCGTGCTACTTATGGCGGCTATTGTCTGGTGGTTCTGGCTGTCGCCATCAACCGGCGAGCCTCAGGAAAACGATCACAGTCATCACTAGTCTTTCTCTCACTGAGGACACTCTCATGAAAAAACAGGCTCTCGGGTTCGCACTGACCGCCGTCATCAGCTTCAGTACGCCTTTGATGGCTGCAGGCGCGGCGCAGAACATCCATGTCTACAAGTCACCTACCTGTGGCTGCTGCAAGGACTGGGTCAGACACCTGGAAGACAACGGCTTTGACGTGGACGTCACAGAAACCAATAACCTCAACCCGGTAAAAATCGACGCCGGTCTCACCCCGGCTTTGGCAAGCTGCCATACCGCATTCATTGGTGACTACGTGATCGAAGGCCACGTTCCCGCCAGCGATATCCGCCGTCTCATCGCTGAAGCTCCACAGGCCAAAGGTCTGAGCGTTCCCGGCATGCCGGTCGGCTCTCCGGGCATGGAAATGGGCGGTCGCAAGGACCACTACCAGGTGCTGCTGTTCAACGACAAGGGGCAGACGCGGGTGTTCTCCGAACACAACTGATACGGCGCCGGCATCAAGCCCTGATCCGGGCGATCTGGTCCGGGGCTATGCTGGCAAACAGCCTCTCCAACAAACAACTATTCTGTCTGTTTTTTCTACACTCTGCTCATTCAGTGTTCTATCATTGCCTCCGACCATTCTGTTCACCGATGAGGGACCCTTTTTTTGAGCCTGAAAACTCGTATTCTCGGCCTGGCAGCCTGCCTGATCACCGTTGCAGCCATCGCATCCTGGCTCGCCTACCGGGAGTTGTCCGAAGACATTATCGAGCGATGGGGACAGCAAGTTGCGGAAATACAGGTTCGCTATGACAGCGCCCGGCTCTTGCAGTCCCTTGAGCGTGAAATCGGTCTCGCGAAGCAGATGGCCCAGTCATCGGCACTGGTCAACTGGGCCCAAGCTCCGGCAGTTGACGGGCTTAAGACCGAAGCCATACGCCAGATGGAAAGTTTCCGTTCCAATTTTCGAGACAACAGTTACTTCGTTGCCTTGCGTAAAAATGGGCATTATTACTACAACAACGCCGCTAATGAATTCGCCGGGGATCAGTTCCGGTACGTACTGGACCAGGACAAGCCGGATGACGCCTGGTTTTTTCAGCTGATCGAAGAAGGCCGGGATTTTCACCTGAACGTGAACCCTGATGTTGAGCTCGGAGTCACCAAACTCTGGATCGATGTGCTGATGCGGGATGCGGAAAACCAGGTGGTCGGTATGGTCGGCACCGGACTCAACCTCGACGACTTCCTCCAGGATATTGTCGATATCGGTCAGGAAGGCATTACCACTCTGTTCGTGGATTACAACGGTGCGATTCAGCTGTACCGCGACCGTAACTACATAGACTTCGCCAGCATCATCAAGCCCGAAGGCCAGAAGAACACGGTTGATCTGCTGTTTGACGACCCCGAAGACAAACAACAGATTCTCGGCATGCTGCAACTCCTTAAAAAGAAGGGAGATCAGGCAGGCGAAGTTGAAAGTGGCTTTGTCACCGTCGACGGGCGCAAGCACCTGGCCGGTGTCGCCTTCCTGCCTGCCATCGGCTGGTTCGAAATCACACTGCTGGACCTCAATACCCTGCTGCCCACCAGTTACCTCTGGCCACTTGTCGGTGTTTTCCTGGTAAGCCTGCTCGTGACGCTGGCACTGTTCCACCTGATTATCCAGTCCAAGATCCTTAAACCCATCATGACTCTGGAGCATGCGGTAGAGAAAGTCCGGGACGGTAGCTTTGAGCTGCCCAGAATGGACAAACCCGATAATGAAATTGGCCGGCTGGCAGACCACTTTGAAAAAATGAGCCAGGGGCTTCGGCACTCTACCCGGGACCTTGAAAACAAGGTGGCCCAACGCACGGACGAACTGAACCGTCTTGCCCGTATTGACCCGCTCACGGGGCTGAAAAACCGGCGGGGACTCGATGAAGTCCTGGATGAGGAAATTCAGCGGGCGAAACGACAGGGCACCGGGTTCGGCATTATCTGGCTCGATATCGATCACTTCAAAACCATCAATGACCAGCTCGGGCATCAGGCGGGCGACGAGATTCTCTGCCGCGTGGCACTCTGGCTGAAGGCCGGCGTTCGTCCTTACGACCACCCGGGGCGCTGGGGCGGCGACGAGTTTGTGGTTCTGCTGTCGCCGTGTGACCAACAGACACTTGAGCAAATCGCCGGGCGCATACGCCAGCTGGTGGAACAGGAAAGCCGAAAAACCGGGCATGTCGTGACAGTCAGTGTGGGTGGCTACCTGTGCAGCCCCGAGGACAATAGCAATACCATCCTTCGACAAGCTGACAGAGCGCTGTACCAGGCCAAGAACCAGGGGCGCAATCGAGTGTGCATTGCCAAATATGAAGATGGGCCGGTAACGGCCGGGGGATAACCCGGCCGTTACCGGCTAGAGATCTGACCCGCACCTTTAAAAGTCCTTAATACCTGCTTCCTCCATCTGACGCATGGGGCCATAACCGTTATACTCCGCCCCATCATTCATTTTTACCAGCCAGGTTACTTCATGCTTAATGCCGACGCTCTCAGCCAATTGCGCCAGCTGAAATCCGACATCGAGGAAAACAAGGTGGTCTTTCCCGGCACCGTTAAAGCCACCAACGGTCGTTTCGGGTTTGTCGCCCTGGATGAAGGGCGGGACGTTTTTCTGCCCCCCGAAGAGATGCAAAAGGTTCTGCCCGGCGATCGCGTAAACGTAACCGAGCAGGAAGTAGAAAAGGGCAAAACCCAGGGTGTGGTAGACGAACTGCTGGCAACCCGGCTGACCACCTTTGTCGGCCGTTACCTGGTCAAGGGCAAAGGGCATTTCGTGGTGCCGGAGACTCCGGGCATTAACCGCTGGATTTTCATTCCACCAAAAGAGCGGATGAACGCCCAGCCGGACGATTACATCTATTGCGAGATCTCCAAGCATCCGATAAAGGACGGTAAGGGACAGGCCCGCGTCCTGCGGGTGATCGGCAAGGCCGGGGAGCCTGGTATTGAGCGGTCGCTGACACTGGCCACATACGATCTGGCGGATACCTGGCCGGATGCCGTTCAGCAACAGGCTGACCAGCTGAGTGAGCAGGATATTGGAGCCGGGAGAGCCGATCGACAGGACCGGACTGACCAGCCCTACGTGACCATAGACAGCCCAGGCACTCAGGACATGGATGACGCTCTGCAGGCGGAGCCCAATGCCACCGGCTGGACCCTGTCAATCGCCATCGCTGACCCAACCTCGCTGATAGGGTCTGACAGCCCGGTCGAGCAGGAAGCGTTCAATCGCGCCACGGCCATCTACTTTCCGGGCGAACCACTGCCGATGCTGCCAGACAGCATCAGCACCCGTCTCTGCTCCCTGATGCCGGAAGTCAACCGCTTGGCACTGGTGTGTGACCTGCAAGTCAACAACGATGGCAGTCTTGGCGATTACAGCTTTCATGAGGCCGTCATCCGCTCCCAGCGCAAGCTCAGCTATGAGCTGGTTGCCAACCTGATTGAGGGGCGCGAAGACGACGAGATCAAGGCACTGCCGGATGCAGTAGCCAACAGCCTGGATCAGTTGCACCAGGTTGCCACTGCGTTGCGCAAATGGCGGAGCGAGCATGCCCTGCTCAGCGGTGACCGACCCGAGTTCCGGTTGCGGCTGGACGAGAACAAGCGCATCCGCCTGATCGAGCCCTCAGTGCAGAATGAAGCCCACCGACTCGTTGAGGAATGCATGGTGGCCGCTAACCGCTGTGCGGCCGATTTTCTGACTCGTCAGGCCTCCGGGCTGTTTATCCGGCATCCCGGTCTCCGGGACGACCGTATCGACAACATTCGTGCGTTGCTGGAGAGTCATGCCCCCCACCTATCCGAGGTAGATGCCAACAGCGCGGACGGCTTCCGCCAACTCATGAAGCATACCGATCAGCTGGAAGCAGAAGTACCGGTAAAAGCCATCATTTCAAGGCAGCTGGCCCGGGCCGAGCTGGCCTTCCAGGCCGCTCCACACCAGGGCATGGGACTTGACGCCTATACGACGTTCACCTCACCGCTGCGGAAGTTCTCGGACTTCTACGTACATCGGCTGATCAAGGCCGCCCTGTGGGATATTCCCATGAAGGCACTGACAGAGGACCAGCTGGAAAGCCTTCAGAGTGCCCAGATCCGGGCCCGCCAGGCCGCGAACAGCCTTGAGGCGTGGCTGAAGAGCGACTTTGCCAGAACTCTGGGGGAGGAGCCCATGACCGGCGTTATCAGCCGCACAGTCCCGGCCGGGTTCTTCGTCCGGCTCGACACCAATGGACTGGAAGGGTTTGTCAGCTGCAAGGACCTGGACGGAAAGTACAGCTTCGATCCGGTCACCCTGCGCCTGATTCACAACAAGAACGGCCGCATCTTCCAGCTGGAACAGCCGGTGAAAGTCATCTTTGCAGGTGTGGACGAAGAACGCCGACAGATCAATTTCAAACTGGTGGAAAACAAAGAGGCTCAGTCTGCCAGCAAGGATTCAACAGACAATTGAAAAACCGGCCGGGCAGGCGCATCGTAAAACAAAGGACAATTCCTGTTTGATGGAGGTGCGTCATGCCCATCACGCCCGATGAGTTTCTGAAAAAATACGGTTTCGACAACGAAGAAGAGGGCCGGGATCACAGCCTGCGCCACAACGCCATGGAGCATGCGAAACACCTGCGCCGGCCCCACGCCGGCACACCTCACGACTGGGAAGAATGGGAGCGCTACAAGCGTGAACACCCGGATGAGGTGGAAAACGATGACGACAAAGGCGAACGCTGAGTCGTTTTTAACCCAACATCTTTTCCAGCCGTTCGTCCTTGGCCCGCCATTGCTCCGCCAGCCAATCCTTCACGTTTCTGCGATGCTCCGCGTCCTTTGAGTAGTCCCGGCCTTTAAGGTGTTCCGGGATATCAACGGTATGAATCTCCATCTTGATTTCCTTTACCCGCCCGCAGATGAAATCCCAGAACGTCGGCGCTCCGCCCGGATAGGCGATGGTGACATCGACCAGTGTCTGGATAGAGTCACCCATAGCGTCCAGCACAAACGCCACGCCACCGGCCTTGGGTATGAGCAGGTGCTTGTAGGGCGACTTCTGCTTATCATGCTTGGCCTGGGTAAAGCGGGTGCCTTCCACAAAATTCATGACGCTGACCGGTGTGTACCGAAACTTCTCGCAGGCGATACGGGTGGCCTTGAGGTCCTCGCCACGCTTTTCCGGATGCTTGATCAGATACTCGCGGGTGTAGCGTTTCATGAACGGGAAATCCAGCCCCCACCAGGCCAGACCAATCACCGGTACCCAGATCAGCTGCTGCTTCAGGAAAAACTTCAAAAACGGTGCCCGATGATTGAACACCCGCTGCATGGCCAGAATATCCACCCAGCTCTGATGGTTGCTAAGCACCAGGTACCAACTCTCCCGCTTGAGGTTTTCCGCGCCCTTCACCTCCCACTTCGTTCCGTGGGTCAGCTTCATCCAGCCGACATTACAGGCCACCCAGGCTTCAGCAATGGCAATGATCGCCTTGGTACAGAGCACCCGGAAGCCCTGAATCGGGACAATGAGCTTCAGCAGTGCCGGGATATACAACAGAATGCACCAGAACAAAGTATTGATGCCCAGCAGAAGGGAATTAAGTACGCCAGTAACGGGAGCGGGAAGAAAACTAAGCATGGGATTCCAGTTGTGGTTGTTGTGTCCAAATGGTGGGTAATGATAACAATCGCAGCAAGACTTGGGCAGTAGCCGAAAGTGACCTCTTTGCCAATGGAGTTGGACGGATATGCCATAGCCTGGCCAGGGCGCTTGCCGTATTGTTGATGATGTTTTTCTGCGATACGCCCGGGTCACGTTTCCATGGACATGCCAATGCCAGACTTCGTCAAAGCCGCCATTACCAAAGCCTCGGGATTAAAACGTCAGACGGCGCACTACGCCAGCAACGCCTTTGATCGCGTATTCCGCACGGCCAGCCTGGTTCAGGCCGGCCAGACACCCTTTGAGACACTTTTCAGCGATGGGCTGGTTAGTCTTCGTTACTATCCGCCGCTGGACGAAGATTTTATCGAGCTGGACGACATGGTACTGACGGTTGAGCGCCAGACTCACAGAACCCCGGTCGTCATCATCCCGCCGCTGGCCGTAAACATGCTCATCTATGACCTGTTTCCCCAGCGTAGCCTGGTTCGTTTCCTGCGCGCTAAAGGCTTCGAGGTCTACCTGATCGATTGGGGAGTGCCTACTCGAGCACACAGCCACTACAACCTGCACACCTACGTGGCCGAGCTTTTGCCGTCTTACCTGAACAGGGTACGGGAACACAGCGGCGAACAGGAACTTACCCTGCACGGCTGGAGCCTCGGCGGCATGTTCACCCTGTTTTACTCCGCCCTGAGCCAGGATCAGCATGTCCGCAACGCCATCGTGCTCGGCTCGCCGATCGACAGCCACGCCTCCGGCATCCTCGGACTGCTGAACCAGCGCATGGCCGACGTTGCCGAGTTCGTGCGCACACGCACCGGTTTTCGGATTCACAACGTCAAGCCACACTGGTTCCACACGCCCGGCTGGGCCAACACCATCGGCTTCAAGCTGACAAACCCCGTCGCCAGCGCCATGGGCTACTGGGAACTTGTGGTCCGTCTGGGCGACCGCGAATTCGTCACCAGCCATGCCACCACCTCGGCGTTCCTTGACCGGATGGTCGCCTATCCCGGCGGTATAATTCAGGACACCGTCGTGCGCGTCTGGATCGACAATCAGCTATCCAGGGGCGAGATCCAGATTGGCGAAGACATCGCCCGCCTGGAAAACGTAAACGCCAACCTACTGGCGATCGCCGGCAGCGAGGACACACTGGTCACGCCGGACGCCGCCAATCGGGTGATGGATCACGTCAGCTCTGAAGACAAAACCTTTCGGGTCGTACCTGGTGGTCATATGGGCATTCTGGCAGGCAGCAAAGCGCCAAAGGAAAGCTGGCTGGAATTGGCTGAGTGGCTGGCAGAGCGATCTGATTAAACAACCAGGCCACCTCGGTCAAAGGCGATTCAGGGTTTCCGGCAGCTCCGAAAGCGAACCGATCACAGCCGAAGGCTCAATCCCCCAGTCCTCAAACACCTTCTCCGAATCCCGCTTGACCCATACTGCCAGCAACCCCGCAGCCCGAGCCCCGATCACGTCCCAGGCATTACTGGACACCAGACATAACGGCTCGTCCCAAGCACCGGTGGCCCGACGGGCATAGGTATAGACGGCCGGATCCGGCTTGAAACTCTTAATGTCATCCACCGACACCAACCCGTCAAACTGCTCAAGCAAACCATTGTGTCCGAGCACCTTCTCCAGCGCTGGATAACTGCCATTGGAAAACGCAAACAACGGATACTGCCCTTTCAGGGTTTTCAACGCCGGTAACGAGTCATCGAATGCAGGCAGGGACAGATAGGCCGCCATCAACTCGTCCTCACGCTGCTCAGATAATGGCAGCTTGCGAGTCGCCATAGCAAAGCGCAGCGCCTGGCGGGTACAAACCCCGAAATCCTCATAGACTCTCATCAGCCCCTTTCGAAAGGAGAACTCCAGCTGCTTTTCCCGCCACAGCGCTGCCACCGCTTCAGCATCATCACCGGCATCCTGTTTCAGCAACTCTGACATACCCATGGGATCTACCAGAGTGCCATAGACATCAAACGCGACCCGCATCTTCATGACCACACTTCCCCTTCATCCAGTTGTGCCCGATTGACCGTACAACGTACTGTAACGACTTGAACAATCACTCAACCCTAACAGATAAAAGAGCCCCATGCCCCAAACCCCAGAGCCCTCCAGCAGGCAATGGCGCACCCCGACCACCGGCAGTGCTGTTGCACTGATGCTCATGGCCATCACCACGGCATGCACTTCACCGTTCTGTCACGGGAGGTAGACCACGCCTTCATCGGCGGCTTCTCCCTCGGAGGCGCTCTGGCAACGGAATATGCCCTGTCTGACCAGAAACCCAGACCCGAAGGCCTCATTGCCCTTGCCCCGGCATGGCAACCTTTATTCATGGCCAGACCGCACCGTAGCCATTCCGACAAAGGCATCTCTGAGGTAGACTGCCATTCATGAACCCCGTTGATGCATTTAACCTCGATATCCGTGCCCTGGTCACCTTTATTGCCGTACTGGACGAAGGCAGTGTTTCCCGCGCTGCAGTCAAACTCGGTGTCAGCCAATCCGCAGTCAGCCACACCCTGGACCGCCTGAGACAGGCGTTGGGCGATCCGCTGTTCGTAAAATCCGGGCGCGGCATCACCCCGACCCGATACGCCCTGCAGGCTGGACCCCACATCCGTCAGATCCTGGATGACCTGCACTCGCTGTCATCGGGGCCACCATTCTCACCGCAAACCGCAGAGTTCACATTCACCATCGCCGCCAACGATTACCAGCGTGACCTCCTGCTGCCAGCTCTGGTGACCATCCTGCGCCGGGAAGCGCCCGGCATACGGCTGCAGGTGATTCCGTCAGGCATTCCCAGTGCTGACTTGCTGCGCAAGGATGTCTGCGATCTGATTATCTCACCCCATGCTCCGGAAGCGACGGACATCATGCAGCGGGGCCTGATGGCGGATCGTATGGTGGTATTCTATGACCCGGACCAACGGGAAGCGCCGCAGGATCTGCCGGAGTATCTGAAGGCCGACCACATTGCCCTGCTGTTTGCCACCGGCGAGAAACCAAGCCTCGAGATATCCCTCACTGCCCAGGGCCTGACCCGGCGCACGGTGGTCACCGTCTCCAACTTTTCCGGGCTGCCCGAATTCCTCCGCGGTACCGACATGCTGGCCACCGCCCCTGAGCTGATGAGCAAACACTTACTCCGGGATTTCGCCTGGACGCCCCTGCCCTTCGATTTCAAGCCCTTCACTCTGCTGATGCTGTGGCACCGCCGCAACCAGAACGACCCCGCCCATCGCTGGTTACGGAATCAGGTGAATAGCGTCGCAGCCACCATGAACAGCCTGAACCCGTAATCAATCGATATTGTTCATATATCGTATGAAGCCTGCGGCCGTTATCTTTCAGGCCACACACCACTAGACTCCCTGCTCACAGTACTTCGGCGAGGCGAGGCAGGGCTTTCCGAAACCCGCTCAAGCACATCCCTGTGACGCTTGAGCTCCGCCATCCATGGCTCCGCACAGTTTCGGAAAGCCCTGCCTCACCCCGCCTGTTCTAACTTCAGGATCAGCATGCTTACGTTAACCAGTATCTGGACAACCGTTCTGCTAGCAGCCGCCGTGGCCCTTGGCCCGCTTGCGACCGACATGTATCTGCCGGCACTGCCGCAGATCGGCAGTGATTTTGGTACCGGTACCGATCAGGTCCAGCTGACACTGAGTCTGTACATGGCCGGTTTCGCCATCGCCCAGCTTATCTGTGGACCGCTGGCGGATCGCTTCGGTCGCAAACCGATCATGATCGGCGGTTTCGTGCTGTTCGCCCTCGCCAGCATCGGCTGCGCATTGGCAACGAATATCGAAACACTGATCCTGTGCCGATTCCTGCAAGCGTTGGGCGGTTCCGCCGGCCCGGTGCTTGGCCGCGCCGCCATCCGTGACATCTACACACCGCGCGAAGCCGCAAAAATACTCGCCATCCTGGCCAGCATCATGGCCCTTGCGCCAGCTATTGCGCCAACCATCGGCGGTTTCCTGGTCACCGGCCTCGGCTGGTCGTCCATCTTCCTGGCACTCGGTGGCTACGCTCTGGTCATGGCAGTGGTTGTGGCGTTCGGTATTCCAGAGCCCATGCGCCCGGAAAACCGCCAGACGCTGAAACTCTGCAGCCTGCTGCGGAACTATCGGAAGATCGGTACCGATGTCAGCTTTCTGGGCTATACCCTGACCAATGCACTGACTTTCTCAGGTCTGTTCGCATTTCTGTCCGGTTCCTCGTTCGTACTGATCGACTTTCTTGGCGTTGCTCCCGAACACTTTGGACTCTACTTTGCCTTGATGGTGGCAGGCTTTGTCACCGGCAACCTGTTCGCCGTTCGCCTGGGTAGTATGCTTGTTCCTGATCAGATTCTGGTGCGGGGATTGGTCATAGCGGTGGCCGGTGGCAGCCTGATGGCGGGACTGGCGTTGAGCGAAGTTTACAACGTCTGGGCCGTTATCCTGCCCCAGGCTCTGTTCATGGTCGGTACCGGCATGGTGCTGCCCCAAACCATGGCAGGCGCCATGGCCAACTTCCCACGCATGGCCGGCTCCGCTTCCGCACTGTTCGGCTTCGTTCAGATGGCCCTTGCCGCCGGTGCCGGCATGCTTGTGGGCCATCTCCACGACGGCACTTCGCTCGTCATGGCGGTGGTCATCGCCACCTGTGCCTGCGCGGCACTGGCCAGTTACCTGCTACTGGTGCAACGCCATCCCGCGGCAGGCTTCGAACCCCAGGGAGTTTCCGCCCAGTAAGCGGAAACAGGGTATTTGTCGGGTGCAAGATAGTCCAAACTGGACTACAAAGAGTAAATTACCATCAGATAAACCCACGCACCCGAAAAAGGACCTTCCATGAGTACAGTCAACCTCGACGGTAATCCCATTGAACTGAGCGGCACCTTTCCCAAGCCGGGCGACAACGCAGCTCCCTTCACTCTGACCAACAGCGGCCTGGAAGAAGTGAAACTGGACAGCTGGGCGGGCAAACGCAAGATCCTGAACATCATCCCCAGCATCGACACCGGCGTATGCGCGGCCTCGACCCGAAAATTCAATGAAAAGGCCAGCGGCCTCGACAACACCGTTGTTCTGGTGATTTCCGCAGACCTGCCCTTCGCGGCCGCACGCTTCTGCGGCGCCGAAGGCCTGAAAGATGTCATTACCCTGTCCACGTTCCGTAACTACAGCTTTCAGCAGGACTATGGTGTCGCCATTCAGGATGGCCCGCTGGCCGGTCTTTGCGCCCGCGCGGTTGTGGTCCTGGACGAGGACAACAAGGTGCTGCACAGCCAACTGGTCGACGAAATTAAAGACGAGCCTGATTATGAGGCGGCATTGAAGGCACTCTGACCAGGACTGATTCACTCGGGCTGGCAACCGGGGTGTGTCCTCTGAAACCGTGCGGAGCCATGGATGGCGGAGCCGAGCGTACATGGATGTATTCACAGCGTGTTTCAGGGGGCACATCCTGGTTGCCCGCATGCACCGGCAGCCAAACCTGTTAGAATCCCTCCCCCATTCAAACCAAAGCCCAATCCTGACCTGTGAGCAAACCACCCGAGAACGCCAGCCTCTCCCGCCAGCTCTACACCATGACCTGGCCTATGCTCTTCGGCGTGCTCTCACTGATGACCTTCCAGCTGGCAGACAGTGCCTTTATCGGCCAACTGGGCAGAGACCCACTGGCGGCACTCGGTTTCACCCTGCCAATGCAGCAACTCATCATTGGCCTTCAGGTTGGCCTGGGAATCGCCACCACCGCCATCATTTCACGAACACTGGGCGCTGGTGACGAACTCCGGGCTTACCGACTCGGCGGTCTGATCATCACCGTAGGCGGAACCCTGGTCTTCTTATTGTGTGTCAGCCTATGGCTGTTACAGAGCCGCATCATGACCGCGCTCGGCGCCGAGGATTCACTGTTGCCGTTAATCCGCAGTTACTGGATTCCCTGGCTTCTGGCTGCCTGGGCGGGGGCAGTTCTGTATTTTGGCTACAGCGTGTGCCGCTCCCACGGCGACACCAAATTGCCCGGCTATATGATGGTCGCAACCAGCCTGACCAACATTGCCCTGGATCCTTTGTACATCTTTATTTTTGACTGGGGCCTTCCCGGTGCGGCCTGGGCGACCGTCACTTCCTTTGGCATCGGCTGCCTGGTGATTTATCCGAAGCTCCTGAAGCGTTCCTGGGTCCGTTTTGATCTGCGCGAACTTGCCCTGGTTCAGGCACTGAAGCAGCTCAACGGCATCATGGCACCGGCCATGGTCAGCCAGCTTATGCCGCCAGCCTCTGCCATGCTGGCAACGGCACTGGTGGCGGGCTTCGGATCTGCTGCTGTAGCGGCCTGGGGGCTCGGCACCCGTCTGGAGTTTTTCTCGATCGTAGTGGTGTTGGCCCTGACCATGTCCATGCCGCCGATGATCGGCCGCCTGCTGGGTGCCGGCGATATCGAACAGATCCGGAAGCTGGTGCGCATTGCGGTCCGCTTTGTGGTGGTCTGGCAATTGGCGATCGGCCTGATCTGGCTGGTGGCTTCGGGACTGGTTTCCGAATTGTTCACCAGTGACCAGGAGGTTCAGGGCATACTGGCCGGCTACCTGGTTCGCGTGCCGCTCAGCTACAGCGGCCTGGGTGTGTGTATGCTGATGGTGTCTGTGTGCAACGCCCTGGGGCTGGCTATGCGGGCGTTGCTGGTGTCCACACTACGCCTGTTTCTCTGTTTTCTGCCCCTCCTCTGGCTCGGCAGCCAGATCAATGGCATCTTTGGTCTGATGAGCGGAGCGCTGGTGGGCAACCTGTTCGCCGGAGCCATGGCTTACAGTTTCTATCGCGCCGGCATGACCAGCCTGAGGGCCAGCCTGTCCTCAGCCAAAGCGTGAACGAAAACTCTCCGGTATCGGCACCACTTCTTTGCGCTGGTAGTTGAAGAAGACAAAGCCATACTTCGCCAGCGCTACGGGCTGACCACTTTCAGCCTTGGTGACCCGAAACACGAAATCTCCGCCATACCTGTTGAAATCCATCAGACCCACTTCAAAACGCAGCATTTCCGGGAAAAAAGATTCCGACTGATACATGGTGGCCAGATCGGTCACGATGATACCCGTGCCATCCTTACCCGCTTCCTGTATGCCATAGTTCACCAGAAACTGGGCCCGGGCTTCTGACAGCATGGAAATCAGAGCATCGTTACCCAGATGATTGGCACCGTTGATGTCAGTGATTCTTACCGGCATTCTGGTTTCAAAACAGAAAACATCGTCCGGAAAGGAGAGTTTGATTCTGGCCACGTTGGCTACCTTGTCTGATGAGGTAAACTGGAGCACAGAATGATACGCCTTCGGCATTTTCTGTTCACCTCCCGGTGAATTCGGTATCTTGCTTATTATCCTGTGCGCACCAAGAACAACGACAGACTGGAATAATGGAAAACCTATGGATATTCGCCCTGCCGCAACGCTGGTTCTGACACGCGATACTCAGGACGGCCTTGAAGTGTTACTGCTCCAACGTACCTGGAGTGCCGTGTTTATGCCGGGCTATTTCGTATTCCCCGGCGGGGCCGTCGACCAGCAGGAATCCTTCGCACGCCAACACGTGGTCGGCCCGGAAGATGCCGAGATCAGCCATACTATGAGCCTCGACGAGGGCGGCGCCGACTATATGCTTGCGGCTGTCCGTGAATGTTTCGAGGAGGCCGGAGTTCTGCTGGCAGTGGATCAGGCGGGGCGCACCGTCGGTGGAGATCACGAAGTTCATGCGGATCGGGATGCGGTATTTCGGGGCAACCTGACGCTGGCAGACATCTGCCAGCGTCACAAGCTGACCATTCCGCTGGACCGGGTAGCCTACCTCAGCCATTGGACGACGCCACCGGGCCCGCCTCGCCGTTTCGATACCCGCTTTTTTGTCACTACGGCACCCGAGGGTCAACCGGCCTGCCATGATGGCGTGGAGACCATTGACCATCTCTGGATCCGTCCGGAAGAGGCGCTGGAAGACCACCGCAGCGGTCGCCGGTTACTGGGTCTGCCAACCCTTCGCACGCTTCGGGTATTGAGCGATTTCAGCACGTGTGACGCGCTGATGCGTTATGCCCACGCCAATCCCCCGGAAGCGGCTCCGGACAAACCCTGGCCAGCCATCAGGAAGGGTAAACCGGTGGTCCTGGAACCAGGTGCACCCGCCTATGATGAAGCTGCCAAACTGGACCCGGAGGGAGAGGGTTCGGTCGGTGCCGAGATTATTCCCGGCACTGCGGTGGAAGTTGCCGCCGGCGTAAAGCGGCTCACGGCCCCCAACCCCGGTGTGATGACTGGCCCTGGCACCAACACCTATATCATCGGTCACGATCGGTATACGGTGATTGATCCGGGCCCCGACGACCCGGTGCACATAGCCCGCATTCTTGAGCTGACCGGCGGTCAGATTGACCGTGTGCTGGTCACCCATACGCACCGTGACCACTCCCCTGGCGCACGGTCGCTGAAACAGGAAACCGGCAGCCCGCTGACCGGCCTTCCCGCTCCGGATGGCGCGTCTCAGGATTCCGGTTTTGCACCGGATGAACAGCCGGTTCACGGCGAGTTTATCCACACCGATGCGGGATTACTGAAAGTAATTCACACGCCAGGCCACGCCTCTAACCACTTGTGTTTTCTGCTGACGGATCAGGAACTGCTGTTCTCCGGGGATCACATCATGCAGGGGTCCACCGTCGTGATTAATCCGCCGGACGGCGATATGAAAGCCTACCTGGAATCGCTCTATGACCTGCTGTCAGAGCCAATCCGGTTTATTGCTCCCGGTCATGGTTTCCTTATGGGCCAGCCGGAGGCCGTAATCGATTACCTGATAACCCACCGCCTTGCCCGGGAGCATAAGGTCGCCAAAGCGCTGAAAGAACTGGCGCCGGTAACCCTGAAGGATCTGACCACCAAAGCCTACGATGATGTGCCCGCTGCTATCCACGGCGTTGCGGCACGCTCAGCCCTGGCACATCTGGTGAAGCTTGAATCCGATGGCCGCGCGGATCAGAGCGGCGAACTCTGGCACGCTACAGAGGAAACCTGAATGATAACGGTGGTAACAAAATCGCAACCAGAATTCGCAAAAGTTCCATACCGTTATTCTTCTTCGCGGCGTATAAAGTCCCTTGAAACGCGCTAGAGCACCGGTAACGCTGCTTTGAAGGCTGCGTGAAGAAACCAGGCCCGATTTTCATGAAAGTGGCATTAAACCTTTGTCACAGCTGTATTCATGACCGGCAGTGGCCCTCTATCCTTGAGCGCATTCTGACGACCCGTGAGGAATTATGCTGTTTCACTGGCTTCGAAAACCGACGTTATCCAGATTGTTTCCCTGCCTGATGGCTTTCTTGATGATGCCGACACCCCTGTTTGCCGGTTCATCCGCCGCCTCGGGGAAAAGCAGTTCGGAGATGCTGGTTGCCGAACTGGCCGAAGACGAAAACGTTGAAGATGTTGAGCAGTCCGAACCACGGAAAACGGCAAAACCCCCGAAGACCAAACCTTTAACCTCAACGGTCAGCCAGGCTCCCAAACCGAAACCGGCCAAAAAAGTTGCGCCCAACATTGATCTCAAGGACGTCGCTCCGGCACCGAAAACCGAAGCCGAACCGGTGGTTCAGGACATCGAAACTCCCGAACCGGAGCAGATGGCAAAGACTCCCTTACCGGAAGATAGCGAGGTCCGTCCCGGAGAAGAAGTGACAGCAGCGCCGGTGGAGAAGGCGGTTAAAGCAGCTGAGAACTTCACGTTACTGGGCAACGAAGTACTGCCGGCCACCTCCACCCGACTCGCCTGGTCTCCGGGCATCCAGATTGCAGGCTTGTCACAGCCCACGCCGGTTCTGGTGGTGAACGGGGCCAAGGCCGGCCCAACATTGTGCCTGACCGGCGCGATTCACGGCGACGAGCTCAATGGCATCGAGATCATTCGCCGCACCATGTACGACCTTGAGCCGGAAAAACTCTCCGGCAGGGTAGTCGGTGTCCCGATTGTGAATCTACCGGGATTTCAGCAGGGCAGTCGCTACCTGCCCGACCGTCGCGATCTGAATCGCCACTTTCCGGGCAGTCCGGAAGGCAGTCTGGCCGATCGGATCGCCCATTCCCTGTTCGAGAACATCATCCGCCGCTGCGACATGCTGGTGGATATCCACACCGGTTCACTCAAGCGCACAAACCTTCCGCAGCTTCGGGCCGACATGAATAATCCCGATGTGGCCACCTTCACTCAGGGGTTCGACCGGATGGCGGTTGTCCACAGTACGGGCTCACCCGGCATGCTTCGCAGCGCTTCCGTGGAAGCGGGCATTACCACCGTCACCCTTGAGGCCGGGGAATCCCACCGTATTCAGGAACACCAGATTGAAGCCGGCGTGAACAGCCTTACCAGCCTGATGGAAAGACAGGGCATGATTTCCCGAATGTTCGTCTGGGGCGACCCGGAGCCGGTCTACTACGACTCCGACTGGATCCGGGCGGAACACGGCGGCATCCTGTTCAGTGACGTGGAGCTGGGCGCCCGGGTCTCAGAAGGTGAAGTGCTGGGCTATGTGGCAGATCCGATCACCAATGCCCAGTACCCGATTCGCTCCAGCAGCAATGGCCGAATTATCGGTATGGCGGTCGACCAGGTGGTAATGGCCGGCTTTGCCGCCTACCACATTGGTACGGAGGCAGAAGTTCCGGGAGAGTAGTATCCTATGCGTTTTACCTGACAACACCCAACCAACGGGAGCGAGTGTGTCTTCGGAAAACGCTGTCAGTAATACCAGGTCACTGGGCCTGGCCTACATCGGCCTGGTTCTTACCCCCTTGTTCTGGGCTGGCAATGCAGTGGTGGCACGAGGCACTGTGGAGAGTATCCCGCCCCTGTCCATGTCCTTCTGGCGCTGGGTCATAGCGCTCGCGTTCCTGCTGCCGTTCGGGCTGCCAGGCGTATGGCAACACCGCAAAATCATTCGTCAGCGGCTGGGTTCGATGCTGGCGTTGGCCACCTTCAGTGTCGGCGCATTCAATTCGCTGCTGTATTTTGCAGCCACAACCACCACGGCAACCAATATTGCCCTGATCAATGCCACCATTCCGATCTTTGTTGCCTTTCTGGCGTGGGTCCTGCTGGGCGATCGCACCCGCCCCATTCAGGCAGTGGGTATTGCTCTGGCTGTACTGGGGATTCTGACCGTGGTGGCCAGAGGGGACATTACTGTGCTCACTGGTCTCGAAGCCCAACCCGGGGATCTGATCATGGTCGCTGCGGTCTTCAGCTGGGGGCTGTTCTCAGTGTTGTTGCGCCGCCAGTCGGTTCCACTGCCAGCACTAACATTTCTGACGACGCAGATCTTCCTGGGCGCAATGGTCATTCTGCCGTTTTATCTGACAGATCTGTTTTTCTTCAGCGGCGGATTCGAACTCTCCGGGGAGACCGCGCTACCCTTGCTCTTCGTCGCCATTTTCCCCGGTATTCTGGCCTATGGCTTCTGGAACCACGGTGTGCAAAAAATAGGACCGTCCAAAGCTGCCATTTTCATGTATCTGACACCGGTGTTCGCCTCTGTGCTCGCGGGTATCCTTCTGGGAGAATCCCTGGGGCTGTTCCACATTATCGGCGGACTGTTGATTCTCTGCGGGCTGCTACTGGCTACCCGTGCCGGTCGTCGCACACCTGAGTACCGAAAAATGGGATGAAAAAGGAGACCTTATGCGTGACAAATATTCACTCCAACGCCTCATTTCAATACTGGGATCGGTTAGCCTGGCCGTTGTCGCAAGCCTGGCGATAGCATCAACCGCCGTTGCCCAGCAGCCATGCGATCCAGAAGAGGCAAAATGGGCGCCGGACCAGCACTACACCAAGGACATGGTGGTCCATCACAAAGAGCATTGGTACCAGGCACGAGAATTAAACAACGGCAAGGAGCCGGGCATCACCTTCGAATGGGAGGAACTGGACCAAACTCCCGACTGTGGCCAGCCGTCCCTACCCGGTAACACAGCCGAACGTTCGTCTGCGAAGTCCGGATCGACTCTGTGCGTGCGCCCGGAACACTGGCGTTTCTCCCATGGTTACAGCACAGGAGCGCTGGTCACCCATGGCGGCAAGGTCTGGAAAGCCACCAGCTCAACGTCCGGCGATATGCCCGGCATGGGGGAGCCACCAAGCTGGCAACTGGTGCCGGACCACTGCTCCATGAAACTCGACTGATCAGCTCTTAGCAGTCAGCGCCGTTTCGATACGGGTGAGCACCTCAGTGAGCACCGATCTCGGGCAGCCAATATTCAGTCGCATAAACCCGCTGCCCTGCTCGCCAAAAGAGATGCCGGGGTTCATCCCCACTCCGGTATACCGGACAAAAAACCGTTTCAGCTCGGTATCCAGCATACCGAGCTCGCGACAGTCGAGCCACATCAGGTAGGTGCCCTCCGGGGACGAAACGCTGATACCCGGTAAACGCTGGTTTACCATCTCTTCAACGTAATCCCGATTGGCCTGCAGATAACCCATCAACTCATCCAGCCAGGGGGCGCCTGCCCGGTAGCCGGCTTCAAAGCCGGCTATGCTGAACGGATTGCACTGGGGCATGTGCATGGATTCAAACACGGTTTTCATGGCCCTTCGGTGCTCCGGATCCGGAATCACCAGGGCGGACAGCCCCAGACCGGGCATGTTGAAGGTCTTGCTTGGTGCGATGGCGGTCACCAGTGCATCCTCGGGCCCTGCAAGCGTGGCAAGTACCGAATGCTTCGGCCGATCGGCGAAGGTCAGGTCACAATGGATTTCGTCGGAAATCACCACCAGATTGTGTTTTCGGGCAATGGCCAGAACTCCCTTCAGCTCATCCTCTGACCACACGCGCCCTACCGGATTATGGGGCGAGCACAACAGGAGGATGCGCGCATCCGGACGGGCGGCGCAGGCCTCAAGATGCTCAAGATCCATACCGTAGTGACCTTTACCGGCCCCGACACCTTCCTTCAGGACCAGAGGGTTTTCAATCACCGTCCGGCCAGTTTGCCGGACCGAGCTGAAGAAGGGCGGGTACACCGGGGGCTGGACAATCGCCCCCTCTCCCGGTTCCGAATAAGCCAGACAGGCCGCGTGTAGTGAAGGCACAACCCCCGGGGCCATCAGAATCCAGTCACGCTGGATCTTCCAGCCGTGCCGGACCCCGAACCACTCGACGATGGACTGGTACAGGCTGTCCGGAAACAGGGTATAGCCATACACCGGGTGGGCTGCCCGTTCCCTGAGTGCGTTTGTAACGGCTTCAGGCGCCGCGAAATCCATGTCCGCCACCCACACAGGAACAACGTCATCCCGTCCGAAAACGGCCTTGCGAGCATCGAATTTGACCGAGCAGGTATGTTCACGGAATACGGGCTGATCAAACGGGATGGTCACGAAAGCTCTCCATAAGAGGGTCGAATCAACGGTGGTCACCGCTATTCTGGGGTGGTCGTCGAACCATCGCAACCGCCGGTCTCGCATGACCACGGCCACCCAGACCTTCGGCTTTGGTCGAAAGCCGGCGAATAATACTTGCCGAGAGCGCCGGATACTTGCGAACCTAACGGATTATTCAGACGAATATCCGTTTCTTATTTGCCAAACCCTGGTCGGAGCTCATTGATGATTGGTCAGATTCTGTCCACCATGCTGCCGGTTTTCCTTATTGCCGGCTGCGGCGCACTTTACGGTCGCTACCGCACACCTGACATTCAGGGACTGAATGTGCTCAATATGGAGCTGTTCGTTCCCATGCTGGTGTTTGCGGTTCTCGCCGACCAGCAGGCGCCCCTTCAGGAATACGCCCGGCTCGCCCTGGCCGCGACTGTTGTGGTGCTCGGCTCCGGCATTGTGCTCTACCCGCTGGCGAAAGTTCTGAAGCTGAACCTGAAGACGTTCCTGCCGCCAATGATGTTCAACAACTCCGGCAACATGGGCATTCCGCTGCTGGTTCTGGCTTTTGGCGATGCCGCCTTGCCCGCCGCCATTGTGCTGTTCATTGTCGAAATGCTGCTGCACTTCTCCGTTGGGCTGTACATGCTGGACCCCCACACGTCCATCGTTCAACGCCTGAAACTGCCTATCGTGTTTGCCAGTATCGCGGGCCTCGCGGTCAACCTCGGAGGTGTGCCTCTGCCGGAATGGCTTTTGGAGACCCTGAACATGCTCGGCGGGGTTTGCATACCGCTAATGCTGTTTGCCCTCGGTGTGCGCATGCTGGATGTCGACTTCAGTGACTGGAAACTGGGTATGCTCGGCGCCATTGCCTGCCCGGCCAGTGGCCTGATTCTGGCCTGGCCGATGATTGAGATCCTCAACCTGCCCGGCCTGCAGGTGGCGTCGCTCTGGGTCTTTGCCGCCCTGCCCCCGGCGGTACTCAATTACATAGTCGCCGAACAATACCGACAGGAGCCTCACAAGGTCGCATCCCTGGTGCTGCTCAGCAATCTTGGCAGCCTTGTTGTCATGCCTGTCGTGCTCGGGCTGGTTTTTGCCGCAGGATACATCTAGAACCGGATAGGAACGGAAATCCATGTCTGAAGCCGCCGCAGTCGTACGTGCGTCTCGACCCAACTTCCTGATTCTCGCACCCTTGTGCGCAGGGCTGGGCATAGCCGTCGCCTGGCAACAGGGCGAACCGCCCGCTGCGGTTGATACCCTGCTGGTCCTGATCGGAGCACTGCTCGCTCACGCGGCGGTGAATCTGTTCAATGAATACGAAGACTTTGCCTCTGGCCTGGATCTGATCACCGAGCGGACCCCGTTTTCAGGCGGTAGCGGCGCCCTGCCGGAAGTTCCAACCGCAGCAAGAGGCGTACTCATGGCTGCCCTTGGCACTCTTGGGCTGGTCATCGCCATCGGCTGTTACTTCCTCTGGCAGCGAGGCCTGCCAATGCTGGTACTGGGGGCGGCCGGCGTAGCCCTGGTACTCACCTATACCCGCTGGATCACCCGCTCCCCGCTGTTATGCCTGCTCGCCCCGGGCATGGGCTTCGGCCCGGTGATGGTACTCGGAACACTGGTTGCCCTTGGTGCACGGATGGATGCCACGGCTATCGCCGCCTCGGCCGTCAGTTTGTTGCTGGTGAGTGAACTGCTGCTCATCAATCAGATTCCGGACGTAGAAGCCGACCGGAAAATTGGTCGTCGTCACCTCGTTGTTACCCTGGGTCGGCAGGCTGCAGCCAGACTGGTCGCAGCCCTGCTCGCCGGAAGTTACGCTCTTGTCATCGCGGGCATTGGGGCGGGATGGCTACCTCCGTGGACCTCTGTGAGTCTGTTGCCATCGCCGGCGGCGCTGTGGATCAGCCGGACCTTACCGGCCTGTCTGGACCGGCCAGCTCGCCTCAACGTCGTTCTCGGGGTCAACGTGGCCACCTTGCTGGCCACGCTCGCACTGCTGATCGTCGGACTCAGCCTTTGACCTGAAAAACGCTGACACGGGAGCGCATCTGGCCTGCAAGAGTGGCCAGATCACGACTGGCGCTGGCCACCTGGTCAGAACCGGCCGAGGTTTCAATAGTCGCATCGTGAATACGGCTGATATTCTGGTTAACTTCTTCGGCAACCGAACTCTGCTCCTCTGCGGCACTGGCAATCTGAGCATTCATATCATTGATTGCACTCATTTCGCTGCGAATCCTGCTCAAGGCTTCTTCAGCCCTGGCGGTTTTCTCGACGGTTGTTCGCGCCAGCTCACGACTGCTTTTCATCACCTCAGCCGCATCCCCGGCACCCGTCTGCAGATTACCAATCATTTCCTGGATTTCCCGGGTCGAGTCCTGCGTCCTTGAGGCCAGCGACCGAACTTCATCCGCCACCACCGCGAAGCCCCGGCCGTGGCTGCCCGCCCGAGCGGCCTCGATGGCCGCATTAAGTGCCAGTAAATTGGTCTGCTCGGCAATGGCATTGATGACTTCAATTATTTTCCCAATGTTGGCACTGTCATCTGATACCCGCTGAACAGTTTGCGAAGCCTGCTCAAGGGTCTCTGACAGCTCACCAATCGACGTCGCTGTCTCCTGGACGACCCGATTACCACTCTCCACCTCGGAATCGGCCTTCTGTGTTGCCGTCGCGGCGCTGGCGGCGAATCCGGCAACTTCATTAACCGTTGCGGCCATCTGGTTCACCGCGGTCGCCATCTGCTCGGCCTCGGTGGCCTGCAGGCGAATCTGACGGCTATTATTGTCCGATGTGGCCTCCAGCTCAGAAGATGAGCCGGACAACTCCTCAGCGGCGGAACGAACCTCACGGATAATGCCATCGAGCCGAGTCACGGTTTCCTGCAGTGCCCCCATGACGCTGTCCGGGTAGTCGGTTCGGATATCCTGATCCAGCACACCGTCCGCCAGGCGCCGGATTGCATCCGACACTTCTTCCGGCTCGCCCCCCAATGTATGTCTGATGCTCTGGATTATGATCCAGGCGATCAACGCGCCCAGCAGTATCGCAATGCCGGTCACTGAAAGGTTCAGCGTATTGAAGCCGCTGGCCGTTGCCCGAACCTCGTCCACATCCGCGGCAATAACCTCCTCCTGATGGTTGATGAAGTTATTCACCCGGGCCAGCCATTCGGTGTAGGCGCCGGCGACCTGTTCCAGCAAAAATCGCCGTGAGGCCTCAATCTCGCCGTCCCCGCGCATGCCCAGCAGCTCATTGGTCAGCGCCAGTGCCTGTCGCTCAATAGCTTTGATATCTGCGAGCAACGCCTTCTCGGTATCCGTAGCGCCTTCTTCCCGGAACATCTGATCCATGGGCGCGGCATTGTCACGATAGAACCTTTTCAGCCGTTCGATATCGGCCAGGTGATGCTCCAGTGCCCGATCATTGTGCACCAGCACCGCATCGCGGATCGCGATCGCCCGATCATGAACACTACCCCGGAAATTAATGGCGTAACGCTGCTTAACAGCGGCACCTTCTCCGACCGAGGTCAGCGTGCGGTCGATGAAGCCCACCCGCTGGTTGCCAATCAGACTGATCACGATCATGAGCGACAGAATCAATCCAAAGCCGAGCGCGAGGCGTTTTGAAACAGTAAGCGGGCCAAACATCAGGAGCTCCAAACCAGTTTTATAATAGAACGAGGTTATGTCTTCTGTTAAACCGTCAGTTTGGATCAATCGATGGCAGCGAATGCACCCGATTTTGACAGTTGTTGTCATTATCGAAATCTTTCTTTACCTGGAAGGGGACCACCCGCTTGCAACTGCACGAAAATTAACCGATGGTTGGGAATGAATCTGGTTGATTTCATTCATGATATGGAGGTCTGCCCATGAGTGTTCTACTTTTGCTGATCAGTGCGCTGGTACTGATCTACCTCGGCATCGGCGGCAAAACCGCTGCGGCCGTAATGGCTGCTGCCACGGTAGTGGGCTTGGTGCAGGATGAATGGCATCTTCTCAGCATTCTGTGCGGCGGTGTGTTGCTGGCGCTCGCCATGATTCTGGTGCTGCCCGGTGATTTGCGTCTCGACAAACTGAGCCGGCCACTGCTGGGCTGGGTTCGCAGTCGTTTGCCCAAACTCTCTGATACTGAAGCGGAAGCACTGAAATCCGGTTCGGTTGACTGGGACGGCGAGCTATTTTCCGGCAAACCGGAGTGGAACAAACTGCTGGATGCCAAGCCCGCACACCTCACCAGCGAGGAGCAGGCGTTTCTGGACGGCCCGGTAGAAAAGCTGTGCGGGATGCTGGATGACTGGAAGATCACTCATGAGCAGTACGACCTGCCGGACAAAGTCTGGAAGTTCATTCGCGAGAAGGGCTTCTTCGGGCTTGTGATTCCCAGGGAAGATGGTGGTCTGGGTTTTTCCAACACCGCCCACTCCGAAATCGTCATGAAAATCTCCACCCGTAGCGTTTCGGCGGCAGTCACCGTCATGGTGCCGAACTCCCTCGGCCCGGGCGAGCTGCTGATGCATTACGGCACCGACGACCAGAAACATCACTACCTGCCCAGGCTGGCCGGCGGTGAAGAAATCCCCTGTTTCGCGCTGACCTCTCCGGTCGCCGGCTCCGATGCCGGTGCCATTCCGGATAAAGGTATCGTCTGCAAGGGAAGCTGGAACGGCAAGGAAGTTCTGGGCCTGAAGGTCACCTGGAACAAGCGCTACATCACCCTGGCGCCGGTCGCAACACTCATCGGACTGGCCATCAAGGTCTATGATCCGGACAAACTGCTGGGCGGCAGCGACGACATTGGCGTGACCTGCGTGCTGGTGCCCCGGGAAACCGAAGGCGTGAACGCGGGTGCCCGCCACCTGCCCATGAACACCGTCTTCATGAACGGGCCCACCTGGGGCAATGATGTGTTCATCCCCATGGAACAGGTCATCGGCGGCCAGGACATGCTCGGCAAGGGCTGGACCATGCTGCTGGAATGCCTGTCCATTGGTCGCTCCATTTCCCTGCCAGCGCTCGGTACCGGTGCCGGCAAGGTCGCCAGTCTGGCCACCGGCTCCTACGCCTATACCCGCGAACAGTTTGGCCGCTCCATCAGCCAGTTCGAGGGGGTTCAGGAAGCGCTGGAACCCATCGCAGGCTATACCTACATGATGGACGCCGCCCGCCTGTTGACCTCGGGCATGCTGGACCGGGGTGTACGACCCTCGGTACCTTCGGCGGTGCTGAAATACCGGAACACAGACCTGATGCGGGAAGTCATTAACCACGCCATGGATGTGGTTGCCGGCCGGGGCGTCATCACCGGCCCCCGGAACTTTCTCGCCAGAGCTTACCAGGCCGTGCCCATCGGCATCACCGTGGAAGGAGCGAACATCCTGACCCGCAGCCTGATGATCTTTGGTCAGGGTTCTATCCGCTGCCATCCCTTCATTGTCGAGGAAATTGAAGCCGCCGGCATGGAAGATCAGGACGCGGCGGCGAAGAAGTTTGACGGCATCTTCTACCGGCACCTGGCCCACACCACCCGGAACGCTTTGCGGGCGTGCGTGCTCGGACTGACCAAAGGTTGGGCAGAATCGGTACCACGGCAAGGCAACATCAAATCCAGCTACCGGCAACTGGCCCGCTTCTCGGCGGCGTTTGCCCTGATGACCGACGTCACACTGCTCACCGTCGGCGGTGGCCTGAAAGCCCGTCAGCGCCTGTCAGGCCGAATGGCCGACTGCCTGACCCACCTGTACTACGCGACCGCTGTGATCAAACAATGGCATGAAGAAGGCTATCCGGACGATCAACGGCCACTGGTGGAGTGGAGCTTGCAGACCTGCCTCCGGGACCTGCAGCGCTCCATGCGCGAGGCCATCATAAACTTCCCGGTCCCCGCGCTGCGCTGGCCACTGCGCCTGCTGATTTTCCCTCTCGGTGCCACTGGTTTGAACGGCCCCGACGACAAGCTGGGTGCCAGAGTGGCTGAATCCATCGTCAAGGACACCCCGGTACGCCAGCGAATCAGCCGAGGCGCATTCATTACCATGGATCCCGAAGACCCACTCGGCCGGGTATTGAATGCTTACAAGCTGGCCAATGAAACCGCCGACATGCGTAGCCGGCTGCACGAAGCCATCCGGAATCGGGACGAAGACGAGCTCGACGGCATTGCCCTGCTAATGGGTCATCAGCGCAAGGAACTGGTGGACTGGGCCTGCGCCCAGGGAGTTGTGAAAGCGGACGAGTGCGACAAACTGCTGGAGGCATTGACAGCTCTGTACGACGTGATCCGTGTCGACGCTTTTGAAAGCGACGGCCTCAAGGCATTGGCGCGGTGCGCCAAGGGTAAACGCAAAGTGGTGGAGCGCCCTCCCCAGAATGAAGAGTAATTGCTAGCAATCACGGGCCGGAAAGCGGCCCGTGATTATTTTTAACTTTCTGTTTTACAATCTTTTCCCCACCCCTCCCACGCACTCACCTGACTGGCGCAACTTGACAGAATTGCGGTTCAGCATCTTTACTCAATCATGCATCTGGCATATCAACATGCCTCTTTAAACTGAACAGCAATAAAAACAAACAATAACCGCCAGTGTCTGGATCTCAGCCCACTGGCCTGACAGGGGTGCTTTCCGTGACCGATCACGCCCGAGAACAGGCCACTATCCTGGAAACCCATGGCCTAACCAAAGACTTCAAGGGCTTTACTGCCATCAAAGACATTAATCTCAGCGTCCAAACCGGATCGATCCATGCCCTGATCGGTCCAAACGGCGCGGGCAAAACCACGTTTTTCAATCTGCTGACCAAGTTCCTGAAACCGACCTCCGGTCAGATCATCTATGACGGCAGAGACATCACCCATGCAAGACCAGCAGGCATCGCCCAGCGTGGTCTGATCCGCTCGTTTCAGATTTCCGCCGTGTTTCCCCACCTGTCGGCTAGGGAAAATGTTCGCATTGCCCTCCAACGGAAATTGAAAGTGTCTTATCACTTCTGGCGCCCGCTAAGAATTCTCGACCAGCTCAACGAGCAGGCCCAGGCCACGCTGGAGCAGGTCGGGCTTGGCAAGTTCGGGGATGTAAAAGCGGTTGAGTTGCCCTACGGGCAAAAAAGGGCTCTGGAAATAGCCACCACTATTGCCCTGGAACCGAGGCTGATGTTGCTGGATGAACCCACCCAGGGCATGAGTGCGGAAGATGTAAGCACAGTGACCGACCTGATCAAACGTGTGATCGAGGGCAGGACGATTGTCATGGTTGAGCACAATCTCAATGTGGTGGCGACGCTGGCTGATCAGATCACCGTGCTGAACCGGGGCGAGATCCTCGCGGAGGGCAATTACGACGAGGTCTCGAATAACCCCGAGGTGATGGAAGCTTATATGGGAACGACCGATGCAGCCTGACCAGAAGCCGGAACTACTTCGGATCGAGAACCTGCACGCCTGGTACGGTGAGTCGCATATACTCCATGGCCTGAATCTGACCCTGCACGAGGGTGAAGTCATTACTCTGCTTGGCCGGAATGGCTCCGGACGAACAACAACCCTGAAAGCCATTCTCGGACTGGTCAGTAAACGCACCGGTTCCATCAGGATCCAGGGCACCGAAATCATCAATATGCCGACACACCGGATTGCCCACGTGGGCAAGCTGGGGTATTGCCCGGAAGAACGGGGGATTTTCGCCTCCCTGAACGTTGATGAAAACCTGGAATTGCCACCGGTGATCGCCAAAGGCGGACTGTCGGTGGACGAAATCTACGCAATGTTCCCGAACCTTAAAGAGCGCCGTAAAAGCCAGGGATCCAAGCTCTCCGGCGGCGAGCAGCAGATGCTGGCGATTGCCCGAATCCTGCGCACTGGCGCCAATCTTCTGTTACTGGACGAAATTACCGAGGGGCTTGCCCCGGTGATCCTGAAAGCCCTGGATGATGTCATTCGCAAACTCAGGGAAAAGGGCTTCACGATCATCCTGGTGGAACAGAATTTTCGCTTTGCCGCGCCTCTGGCCGATCGGCACTACGTGATCGAACACGGTCAGGTGGTCGAACAGATTGATGCAGCCGATCTTGAGGCCAAAAAAGAGCAGTTAAACAGACACCTGAGTGTCTGAGCCTGTGGGCCTGGACCGCCTTTTAAGGTCCGGCCCAGAACCTAATAACAAAAGGAAACCCACTATGTTCAAGCACTGGAAACAAGGACTGGTCGGCGCTGTAACTGCAGCGACCCTCACATTGCCGCTAACCGCAGCCGGAGCCTTGTCTGACGACAAGATCAAAATCGGTGTACTCAGTGACATGTCCGGGGTCTACAAATCGCTGGAAGGCCCTGGCGCCGTTATCGCGGCCCAAATGGCCATCGACGACTTCGGCGGCTCGGTTATGGGCAATCCCATCGAAATCATTTCTGCCGATCACCAGAACAAACCGGATATTGGCGCCAGCACTGCCCGGGAGTGGATCGACGCCAAAGAAGTGGACATGATTACGGCCCTGGACAACTCCTCGGTGGCGCTCTCGGTACAGGGCCTGGCCAAGGACAAGAAAATTATCACCATGAACACCGGCGCAGGCTCCACCGCACTGACCGAAGAGCAGTGCTCCCCCTATGGCATTCACTACGTGTATGACACCCATGCATTGCCGGTGGGCACAGCCACAGCGATGGTTAAAAACGGCGGCAAGAAGTGGTTCTTTATCACCGCAGACTATGCCTTCGGACACTCATTGCGGGATAACACCGGTGCCGTCGTGGAGAGCCTGGGCGGCGAGGTAGTTGGCAATGTCAACGCTCCCCTCTCCACCAACGACTTCTCCTCTTACCTGCTACAGGCGCAATCATCCGGTGCCGATGTCATCGGGCTTGCCAACGCAGGTCAGGACACTGTGAACGCCATTAAACAGGCCAATCAGTTCAGGATTGTCCAGAGCGGCCAGAAACTGGCGGGCATGCTGGTTTTCATCACCGATGTACACAGTATGGGGCTCGATATTGCCCAGGGCCTGCAATTTACCACCGCCTTTGTCTGGAATCAGAACGAAGAAACCAAAGCGTGGTCTGAACGCTTCCATGAGCTCCACGGTGCCATGCCAACGATGGTACATGCGGGCGTCTATTCGGCGGTGACCAACTACCTGAATGCGGTAAAAGAGACCGGAACAGACGATACCGAAACGGTTCGCGCCAAGCTTGGAGAAATGACCCTGAACGATATGTTCGTAAAGGGCGGAAAAATCGCCCCCAACGGCTCCATGCTACACGACATGTACCTTGTGGAAGTGAAAAAGCCGTCGGAATCGAAAAGCGAGTGGGACCTGCTGAGAGTCGTCTCCAAGATTCCCGCAGACCAGGCCTACATCTCTATGGCTGACACCAAGTGTTCGTTGGTTAACTAACACGGATTGACCACCACCTGAAGGGAGATAGCCAACGTGTCGATGCAGGTCATTCTGGCCCAGGCGCTGCTTGGGCTTAATGTCGGTGTGTTCTACGCCATGTTGAGCCTCGGGCTTGCGGTGATATTCGGACTGTTGAACATCATCAACTTTGCCCACGGCGCCATGTATATGCTCGGTGCCTTTATCGCACTGATTGGTTACTCCTTTCTGGAGCAGTGGCTTGGCATCAGCCTCCAGATCGGCTTCTGGGCGTCACTGATTCTGGTGCCACTGCTGGTCGGTCTGTTGGGGGTTCTCATTGAGCGCCTCCTGCTTCGACGCCTGTATGATCTGGATCACATATACGGGTTGCTGCTGACCTTTGGCATCACGCTGATTCTGCAGGGCCTGTTTTCCAACTACTTCAACGTCTCCGGCACCCCCTACCCGGGCCAGCCGGAAAGCCTGAGCGGTGTGGTCAATCTCGGTTTTATGTACTTCCCCACCTACCGCTTGTTCGCCATCGTTTTTTCTCTGGTGGTGTGTTTTGCAACCTGGTTCTTTATTGAACACACCAAACTCGGCTCGCGGCTACGGGCCGGTGTCGAGAACCCGGATCTTACTCAGGCGTTTGGCCTAAATGTGCCGCTGATGATCACTCTGACCTTTGCCTTCGGCGCCGGCCTGGCGGGCCTGGCCGGCGTACTGGCAGCGCCAATTTACTCAGTCAGCCCGCTGATGGGGGCCGACCTGATCATCGTGGTGTTCGCCGTTGTGGTGATCGGTGGCATGGGCTCCATCATGGGCGCCATTCTCTCCGGCCTCGCACTCGGCCTCATTGAGGGACTGACCAAGGTCATCTATCCACCCGCCGCCAGCACCGTGATTTTCTTCCTGATGGTCCTGGTGTTGCTGTTCCGCCCGGCGGGACTGTTCGGTAAGGAAAAGTGAGCCGCCCATGACCAATCGTATTCTGTTCATACTGATGCTCGTTGCCGGCCTGACCGCACCGTTCTATGCCTATCCGGTATTTGTGATGGACCTGCTGTGCTTCGCGCTGTTCGCCTGCGCTTTCAACCTGTTGCTGGGTTATGCCGGGCTCTTGTCCTTCGGTCATGCCGCCTTCTTCGGCGGGGCGGCTTACATCACCGGATACGTCACCAAGGAGTGGGGATTTTCTCCACTGCTGGGTATATTGGCTGGGACCGGATTCACTCTGGTTCTTGGGGGCATCTTCGGATTTCTGGCGATTCGCCGGCAAGGCATCTATTTTGCCATGGTCACCCTGGCACTGGCACAAATCATCTATTTCATGGCGTTACAGTTGCCCTTTACCGGCGGCGAGAATGGGCTGCAAGGCATTCCCCGGGGTGAGCTTTTCGGGTTTATTGACCTCAACAACCCGCTCGCCATGTACTATTTCGTATTCGCCATTTTCCTGATCGGGTTCGGAATCATCCACCGCACCATCCATTCGCCCTTTGGCGAGGTGCTCCAGGCCATCCGTGAGAACGAATCTCGCGCCCTTTCGCTGGGGTATGACGTCGACCACTTCAAGCTACTGGCGTTCGTCATCTCTGCCACCCTGGCCGGGCTGGCCGGCGCCACCAAGGCGATCATTTTCCAGTTTGCTGCCCTCACCAGCGCCCATTGGCAAACCTCCGGGGAGGTAATCCTCATGACCCTCGTCGGTGGCCTGGGTACTGTATTTGGACCGGTACTTGGCGCCATCACCGTGGGTGCCCTCAGCCACGAACTGTCAGCTTTCGGCTCGTGGGTTCAGGTGATCCTGGGCACTATATTTGTGGTTTGTGTCATGACATTCCGGCGTGGCATCATCGGTGAGATCCAGCGATTGGTCAGCCGTAAACAGAGTTAAGGGTTAAGCACTATGCGAGTCATTTCTGCACAAGAGGTGGCCGGCGCTCTGGCGTGGCCGGCACTGATCGAACGTCTCGCCAGTACTTTTTGCCAGGGCGTGGAAGCGCCACCGCGGCACCACCACGCCATGCATCGCCCGGACGGCGAGGCCACCATGCTGCTGATGCCGGCCTGGGAACCGGCCGGGTATATCGGCATGAAAATGGTCAACGTATTCCCGCAAAATGCGAACGCAGGCCTGCCGGCCATCTCCGGTCTCTATATTCTGTGTGAGGGCCTGCACGGCACCCCCGTGGCCTGCCTTGATGGCAGCGCACTAACCAGCCGACGGACCGCAGCCGCGTCTGCTCTGGCCGCCCGTGAGCTGGCACGGCAAGACGCCTCGTCCTTGCTGGTGATCGGCACCGGCAAACTGGCGCCCATGCTAGTCGAGGCCCATGCTGCGGTACGCCCCATCCGCAAGGTCCGAATCTGGGGCCGGAATCCGGAGAAGGCCACAGCACTGGCTGAACGTTTCCGCGACCGCTTCGACTGTGAGGCGGTGAACGATCTGGAAACCTCCGTTCCGCAGGCAGACATCATCAGTTGTGCAACACTGTCGACCGAACCTCTGGTCAGGGGGGAATGGCTGCAACCCGGCAGCCATCTGGACCTTGTCGGCGCCTTCCGGCCGACCATGCGGGAAACCGACGCTGAGTGCCTGGCCCGTAGCGAGGTATTCGTGGATACCTACGCCGGTGCCATGGGCGAAGCCGGAGACATTCTGCAGGCCATAGACGAAGGAGCATTCCGTGAATCCGACCTGCGCGCCGAACTGGCGGAACTGCTAAAAGGCCAGAAGCCTGGACGCACGAATGACGAAGCCATTACCCTTTTCAAATCTGTGGGTGCTTCGCTGGAGGACCTCGCCGCGGCCATCGAGGTGTGGGAAGCCCTGAAAGATGACTAACAGAGCTTATCTGGCCCAATAACACCGTTGAATCTACTGGTTAAGAATATCAACAATCTCGCGGGTATCCTTGATGATCGTGTAAACGCGATCTTCCACCTCGACTCGCTGACGGTTGTCACCGATATCGCGAATATCACCGTAGTGCAGTAACTCCCGATCAAAGTGATCACCTTCACGGTAGTTCAGCTTTTTCTGCCAACCCGGCGGAAGTGGCTGGCCCCGCTCGACCTTCTTTTCCAGGCCCGGAGGCAGCTGTTCACCGTGGGGCGACTTGGCCATAGCCGGTGCGGCACCGACCAGAACGCCTAACAGGGCCGTCATCAGAATCGCTCTCATCGTCTAGCTACTCCTTATGATCCATCGAATTTCGCAAGTTAACACGGGATTGAACTCTGTGTAGTTAACGTTGATTCATCCCAAAAGGTTCGCTTTCATTCGCCCCTCAGCCCACCCCTAATGGCCTCATCAACCAACCACCGGCGCAGCAGCTGCAGCCCCCGCTCGCTGCGCCGGCTGGTTTTCCAGGCAAAATAGAACTCGTCACCCGTCATCACCGGATGACAGGGAAGTCGCACAAAATCCTCGGAATCCTTACGGGTACTCAGCATATAGTCGTTGGTCAGGGCAATGCCCTGATGAAACCGCGCGGCCTCAAGTGCCAGCAACATATGGCTGAAATGCTGGACCCGGGCATTGCCGGGGATGGACTTGTCCACCGCCCGATACCAGACCTCCCAGTCGCCGGCGGGCTTTTCGAAAATACTGTGGGTGGAGAGCAACGGAAACCGGGCGATGTCTTCGGGTGTTAATGCCAGATCATCAGCGTCAGCCCCCTCCCGACCCAGTTCCCGACGAATCCGCTGCCAATAGTCCTGGCTACAGACGGGGAACAGACGCTCCACATACAGCAACTCATAGCTGTAGGCAGGTGAGCTCCTGTTGACGGTGATAAAACAGTCTGCCACCCGATCAGACAGCACCGGGTTCTCGCTACTCATCTCCAGGGACAATTCCACCTGAGGGTGCAGGCGTTGCAGATCCGGCAACCGGGGCACCAGCCAGCGCACAGCAAAGGAACTGAACACCGAAAGGCGTATACGCGACTCTTCGTGGCCCAGCAGGTGCTCGCTGGCCCGCTCAATCTGAAGCAAAGCAGAGCTGATGCCATCCAGATACTGGCGGCCCTCATCAGTCAGCGTTACGGTTCGCCCACTGCGCCAGAACAGCATCTCTCCAAGATAGGTTTCCAGCTGTTTAATCTGGTGACTCACCGCACTCTGGCTCACCGCCAGCTCTTCGGCAGCGAGTGAGAAGCTGTTGAGACGGGCAACAGCTTCGAATACAGGGAGGGCTTTTAAGGGTGGCAGTTTCATTATCTAATTTTCTAATACATACCAAATAAAGATCATTTTATCGGATATTAACACTCCCTTAGACTGCCCTCCATGTTAAAGGAGCAGATCGGGTGGCTCCCTCCGAAAATGCTCGGAGCCATGGATGGCGGAGAGCAAGCGTACAGGGACGTATTCACAGCGGTTTTCGGAGGGAGCCACGCGATTTGCTCTTGCACAGAGCTGTAAGTCCAAAAAAGGGGAAAGAATATGTCAGGAAAAACCGTAAACAGTGCGATTCTGCTGCTGGTGGTCGGCAACGCCATGGCATTGATCTCTGACGTATTCATCAAGCTACTCGAACCCGGCGCCCCGGTGTTCCAGTTTGCTTTCCTGCGCTGCCTTCTAACTCTACTGATGCTGCTGCCGCTCTGGCCGCAAATAGATCGGAGCCGATTCTTCGAAGGTCTTGGCATTCACTTCGTCAGGGCCCATATCCACCTGGCAGGCCTTATCTGCATGGTTGTCGCCCTGATGAGCTTGCCGCTGGCCACAGCCAATGCGGTTTTCTACGCCGCCCCAATCTTGGTGATGCTGCTCTCAGTACTGATTTTTCGCGAGCGTCTGTCGCTCCTGAGTTTGTTAGCGGTGGTAAGCGGTTTTGCCGGCATTTTAGTGATATTGCGGCCCGTGGAACTCGGATGGGGGGCCCTCGCCGCTTTAGGCTCGGCTCTTGCGTTGGCCATTAACGCCGTGATGGTGCGTAAGCTGCCCAGCGGCCAATCGACTGTACACAAATTGATGCTCAACTACCTTCTTATCCTGCCCGCCAGTTTCGTTCTGATGCTGTCGGAAGGCGCGGCTTGGGATCCGTCAATACTCGTCAGTGCTCTGGGCTCGGCCCTGTTTATTCTGGGTTACAACATCACTGTTCTGCTATCCTACCGCCAGGTAGACGCAAACCAGGTCACCAGCGCCGAATACACAGGCCTGATTTGGGCAGTGCTGATTGGCTGGATTGGTTTCAACGAGGTGCCCGACCTTTGGTTCGCCGTAGGCAGCGCGATGATCGTGGTGCCACTTATTATGGTGGGGGTGCGTTCGCGTCAGCGGAGTCGCAGTGGGCTCCGGGCCCAACCGGTGAATGGGTGAGGCCTCGGCCTATAACGGTGTTGAGGGATGATCTGCTCCCATTTAGATGGACCTAATATGGAGTCAGGGTCAGTAATGACCCTACCCCAGAATTTCGGTCCATTTAAAACTGGAGAATCCGGCTGTTCAGCTCAGCAGGTCACACCAAAACTGAGTGCGTAACAAAGGTTGATTGGCGAAGGTACAAAACTGATGCGGCAGTCGCAAAGCGAACATTGAGACGCAACTCGTTGCGATCACGTTTTTAACCTTCCATGCCGCTTAGAATTGGCTTGGCAGTCACCCGGACGGATGACTCGCCATGCTCCATATTGCTGTTCTCGAGACATTCGGGCCTTTGAAAGCACAGGCCCGAATGTCGTCACAATATTCAATGGTTAATCACAACATCTTTTTCAACTGCCCGTAATCCCCTCCGGTGCGAAGCACCAAAGTGATGTCGTTGTCGTTCCGGTTTCTGAAGAACCAGCCATGGTTGCCAGTGAACGCAGCCTCCAGCGTGCCCTCGTCTTCGGGCACGCCCCGGCCTTTCTCGTAAGAAATTGACTGACCACCTCCATCACCATGGGTATCGAAGTTGATGGGGCCACCTTCTGACACCCAGGAGAACCGGGCAACAGCACCCTCTTCCATAGTGAGTTTGAATTCTGTGCCTTCTCCGGGCGTGAGAACCACGCGCACTTTATCCTGCCACTGCGGTTCCGCAATTTCTGGTTCAGGCGCAGGCTCTGGCTTGCCAGGTGCTACCTCTGCTTCAGGTGAGGAGGCTGGTTCCTCAACGACTTCAACTACAACAGGTTCTTTGGATTCCGGGGCCTCTCGCTCAGTTGAGGATTGAACAGCAACCATCTGAGCAGCATCGTCAGCAGCAGCCTCTTCGGCGAGCTGCTCCTTGATCTCGCCCATTTCAGTCAGGCCCAAAAGGCGACCTGCGCCGGTTGGGTCCAGGGCGTACTCGGCGGGCATGACCATGGTTACCAGCAGAACCAGCGCCACAATTGCGGCAATGATGGTTGATCGAACCAGTTTGGCAGTGCTGGGCAGTTCTTCACGGTTTGGTATATCGGTGTTGTACATGGCGAATCTCCAGAATCAGGCGACAAAGTAACCGGTGAGCTGATAGCCAAAGAGCAGAAAACCTGCACTCATCATGGCCACGTTGGCGGTGTAGGCATGGCGGAAAAATCCGTCGGTTTTTCGCCAGAAGCTGATGACAATCAGGATCATGGCCAGGGCGATCAACTGTCCGATTTCCACGCCCACGTTGAAGGCAAGGAGGTTCGGAATCAGGCCGTCCTGTGAGATGTCGTATTCGATGATCTTGGTGGAGAGGCCGAAACCATGGAAGAACCCGAAGATCAGCGTAGCGGCCTTGGTATTGGGCTGGAAGCCAAACCAACGCTGATAGGCACCGATGTTGTCCAGTGCCTTGTAGACGATGGACAGACCGATAATCGCATCAATGATGTAGCTGTTGATGCCCACGTTGAAGTACACCCCCAGCAGCATTGTGGTGGAATGCCCCAGGGCAAACAGGCTCACGTAGATCGCGATGTGCTTCATTTGGTAGAGGAAGAAAATGACACCCAGCAGGAACAGCAGGTGGTCATAGCCGGTGACCATGTGTTTGGCCCCCAGATAGATGAACGCAATAAGGTTTATCCCGGTAATTTCCTGGATGTACCCCTTGTCGCCCTGAGCGACTGCATGGGCGAGCGCATCGGTGCTCACACTCAGCAAGCCCAGGGTCAGAAATATCCAGAACAGACGACTGCCGGTGCCCGTTGAGGACACGCCACGACAACCGCCAAGCAAGCTTGACAACATAAAGACTCCAATCGAATTTGTTTTCTCGGGCCGCGTAAGCGGCAAGAATCAAGTGGGAAGGGAGGCTTTTGGAGGGCGTTCAAGCCGATAGCGCAAACTGCGGGGAGAACCTCCGGCAAAGGGCACGGGCTGTCGGAGAACGGTCAGGCTTTGGGAAACAAACGGAACCCTGAGGTGGTCCACGGTCTCGTGGGTATGATTGCCAGCATCATGATGCAGTGATGATGTCTCTGGCTCTTCGTCAAAATCGTGGGTGTGTCCATGCGCACCATGACTGCCCGGTTGGCCGTCAAACTGCGATTCCCAATCGCCTGCCAAGTTAGCCACACCGTGAGAGAATGACTCGCCAATCACCGACAGTGACAGGCCCGCCAATGCAAACAGCATGACGAGCGTCGGAAGCAGTTTTCTCTGGTGAATGGCCGAAATCATCAATCTAATGCGTCGAGTCTGTGGTTGGATTTCAACGAAAACCGAGGATACCATCCCCCCATGGGGGATAGGAATTAAACATGGTAAATGATCACACGCATCAATCTCACCCGAACATTATCAAACGTCTGAAGCGGGCTAACGGCCACCTTGAAAGCGTGATTGGCATGATTGATCAGGGAAAACCCTGCCTGGAACTGGCGCAGCAGCTTCACGCCGTGGAAAAGGCCATTCAACAGGCCAAGCGCGTATTGGTACAGGACCACATTGAGCATTGCCTGGACGATGCCATCGGGCCGCTGGACCCAGAGCAGCAGCGGCGTGTCGATGAATTCAAGGCAATCGCCCGGTATCTTTGACCTCATTACTTTTCAACATGCGCCCTCCCTGTTAATTACACCGGAGAGGCTCCACCGTTGCCCGCGTCAGGCCCACTACGATGAGTGTTCTGGTTTCGCCAGATCGCTTCAGATTCTGACCAAAGACATGATTGTGTTGCCAACGGTCGAGTCTTTCGTGATGCATAGACAAGTTCCTGAAATAGAGTAATGGGTGGCTAGAGGTTGGTCTGTGGTCTGCTCGTCGCTCCTCCTGCCAGGAACCAAACGCTTCAAATGCGCACCTTTGCAAAGCAGACCGGACTTGGATAGTCTTCCTGCCAATAGATCGACGCTAACGAGATACGAAGTGTTAATAAACCAGGCCCAATTTTCCACCGGCAGAAGCATTTTGGTGGTGACCGTGCTGTCACTCATGATGCTCTTTCGCATCGCCTGGGCTTCAGATCAGAGCGTTCATGACGCATCACAGAGCCTTTCTATTGCAGAATTTGTCGAGAACCATGGACATATCCATCCATCCTCTCTCGATCATCTCCACGTTTCGACTGTTGAAATGACGGACCAGGATCATCTGCTACTCCATGCGCTTGGCGCAGTCGAAAAGCACGTGCCCCTCAACCTGGGTGCAGTGCCGCTTTTCCACAGGCAGAACGAACCTGCGCTCCACAGAACGCCGTCTCCTCTGCCAGAGCAGACATCCGCACTTTATCGTCCCCCGAAAGCCTGACAACGTTGTTCAGAACTGACGCGTCAGCGTCTGTATCTAAATTTCTGTCAATATTTCGGAGATCACCGAATGAATCATATGCCGTTTCCCCGCCGAACAGGCGGGGGCGTTGGCGTGCGCTGGCTGTACCTTTTAGGGACAGCGCTCGTAGGCCTGATGCTTTCTCCTCTGCTCTTTGCCCATGGTGTTGAAGAAGGCGATGCCACGTTCATAGAGCAGGCCAAGGGGGCACAATTGCTGCCCTTCATCTATCTGGGGGCCAAACACATGGTCACCGGCTATGACCACCTTCTATTCCTGGCAGGTGTCATCTTCTTTCTTTACCGCATGAAAGACGTGGGTATCTACGTCACGCTTTTTGCGGTTGGACACAGCCTCACGCTTCTTTACGGTGTGCTCAGCGAGACCAACGTCAATGCCTATATGGTGGATGCCATCATCGGCTTTTCCGTGGTCTACAAGGCTCTGGATAATCTTGGTGCGTTTCGCCGTTGGTTTGGATTTCAGCCCAATACCAAGGCCGCTGTCCTGATTTTCGGGTTTTTCCATGGGTTCGGCCTCGCCACTAAGCTTCAGGATTTTACGCTTGCAGAGGATGGCCTGGTGGCGAACATTCTGGCGTTTAATGTCGGAGTTGAGATTGGCCAGTTGATGGCCCTGGGCATCATTCTGATTGCGATGAACTTCTGGCGCCGGACGGATGTTTTTCCCCGGCAGGCACTTGCAGCCAACGTTCTGTTGATGAGCGCCGGTTTTATGCTGATGGGTTATCAGTTGACCGGCCTGTACACCGTTTCCTGAGGAGCTAGACCATGCAAGACATTTCCAATATGAATCGTGAGGGCCTTCCTTCCTCAAAAAGCCTGTTCAAGGCGACCGGAGTGGCTGCCGTTATCGGCAGTGTGGTTCTGGTTACAACCATCCTCCCGGCCGAATATGGCATCGATCCTACGGGACTCGGCCAGACCATGGGGTTGACCGTACTCAGTCAGGCCAACGCCGCTGAGTCCGCGCAGCCTGAGTCGGAATCGGCCTCGTCGGGTAACCTGCTGGCATTGCCGGCTGGTCCGGTCTGGAAAACGCCAGAAGGGTTGAGTTCTGATTCCACGACCGTAACTTTGGGACCAAACGAGGGTCTGGAAGTCAAAGCCACAATGGCTGAGGGCGATCGAATGGTCTTTAACTGGACCACGGAGGGGGGTCCGGTGAACTTCGATATGCACGGTGAACGGTTCAATGACGGCGACAATTTCACCAGCTACTGGCGGGGGCGCGACCAGCCGTCTGCCAGCGGCGCATTTGAGGCACCGTTCGATGGCACGCACGGATGGTACTGGGAAAACCGCGGAGAAGTCGCGGTCACCGTTGTTCTTAACACCAGCGGGTTTTACAACGACATCATCAAGAAGTAATTCAATCATTCTCACTTAGGAGTTATCTCATGAAAAACATGATCCACGTATTTGCAGCAGTTATTGCTTTGTCCGTTTCAGGACATGCTTTCGCAGGAGCAGGCCATAGCCATGGCGTTTCCGAGCCTGTGTCGAAAGCACAAGCGACTGAGCGGGCCGCTGTTGTTAAAAAGCAGCTCGTTGACTCTGAGCAGGTTGCGTCTACCTGGACGAAGGTTTCCGAAGGCACGGCAGAGCAGCGGTCTACGTCAGCCGGTAAACTATGGGTAGTCCAATTTTCGAATCCGGACGCTGCCAATGAAGACAAGGCAAAACTGTTTGTCTTTATGGATGAGTACGGTAACCCGATCGGTGCTAACCACTCGGGCAAGATGTAAAGCTGAGATAGAACAAAGGCCCGCTGACCGCTTGGTTGCGGGTCTTTAGTCAGGAAAACCATGCTTGAGATTCTGAAGAACCGCACCTACCGGCACCTGTTTTTAGCCCAGGTCGTCGCCCTGCTGGGAACTGGCCTGGCAACGGTTGCCTTGAGCCTTCTGGCTTTTGATCTAGCCAGCGACAAAGCAGGACAAGTGGTAGGTACGGCTATGGCGATCAAAATGGTCGCCTATGTTTTTATTGCCCCGATTGCTGCAGCGCTGGCAGAGAGCATATCCCGTCGAGTAATGCTGGTATCGCTGGATCTGGTGCGCGCTACCGTTGCACTTGCATTGCCCTTTGTGACCGAAGTCTGGGAAGTGTATGTACTGATCGCCGTTCTGCAATCGGCATCTGCAGCCTTTACGCCAACCTTCCAGTCTACGATTCCGGATACTCTCCCGGATGAAGACGATTACACCAAGGCGCTGTCGCTTTCCCGGCTGGCTTACGATCTGGAAAACCTCATCAGCCCTGCGCTCGCAGCGTTGATTCTGCTTGCCACCAGCTGGCAGGCATTGTTCTCGGGCACGGTAATCGGTTTTATCGCATCAGCCTTGCTCGTGGTGTCCGTTGCTTTGCCCTCCGGGGCCAAATCGGAAAAACGTCGCGGCGTTTATGATCGCGCACGGGCCGGATTCAGAATTTTCATGGCAACTCCTCGCATGCGCGGGGTAATGTCGCTGAACCTGGTTGTCAGCCTTGCAGGGGCGATGGTGATCGTGAACACCGTTGTTCTGGTGCAGGGACAGTTTGGCCTTACCGATCAGCATACGGCCATGGCTTTTGCAGCGTTTGGTGGCGGTTCCATGTTGGCGGCATTGGCGTTACCAGCTCTACTGAAACGCTGGCAGGACCGGCAAGTTATGCTCACGGGAGGTGGGATTCTTGTTTTCGGGTTGGTTCTCGCGCTGCCGGTAGGCTCTCTGGAATGGCTGTTACCCGTGTGGGCATGGTTAGGCGTTGGTTTTTCCACCGTTCAAACCCCCATCGGCAGGGTCCTTACGCGGTCATCGCATGCTCAAGACAGGCCAGCTCTGTTCGCTGCCCAGTTCTCACTATCGCACGCCGGATGGCTGTTCACGTATCCACTGGCGGGATGGCTTGGGTCGACTGCGGGGATGACCATTACTCTGTTGGTTCTTCTGGGGCTTGCTCTCGCCGGGCTGATCCTTGCCGTGAAGTTATGGCCATCTGTTGATCCGTCAGAACGCTCGCACCACCACGACGATCTTCCAAGTGACCATCCTCATATCGCAAGTGATTCCAACTCCAGTGTCCACAGTCACACCTACGTCATTGATAGCTTGCATCCCAAATGGCCGGATTGAGTTTTGCAGTTACCGCTTTCGACAAAGCTTGAAACACAATCCGTTGAAGTTTTGTTAGTTCAACGTTGGCCAATATGCCTTCTACCCGCCGCTTAGAAAACTTCAATCGCCGCCACCTCTGGAATGGGGGGGGTGAATGCAGGGGCGTTTCTTGGGCAACTCGGGGGAATCACATCCAGAAATTTGGGATGCTGCGAACGTTCGCTTTTGTTTATAAAACCAACACCAGTTTTAGGTGCTCGGCTTTTTATCTTCTTCCGCTAGTCTCCAAACACCTCAGCTGAATGGACGCCTTCACCTGCGCCCATATTAGTTTCAGCCAACGCTGGGAGTTGCGACTCCAGTTATACCCAAAACTCGAAACTCGCCATTCCTGACAAAGTTTGATGGCCAGGCGCCTACTCAGCACTGCCCCTGTCAAATCGATCATCCGACTACAACTAGGTTTAGTCATTCACTGCCCTACTTCTCCTATACCCGCCGCAAGTATCTGATTTCAAAAATTACACGATCTCACCATAGCGTTGGACTGACAGCTTGCCTGGTGGGAGGGCGCCACGTGGGATCCAGGTATCCTGGTCAGCGCCCTGGGTTCAGCCCTGTTCATCCTGGGCTACAACATCACTGTGCTGCTGGCCTATCGTCAGGTGGACGCCAATCAGGTCACCAGCGCCGAATACACCGGCCTTATCTGAGCCGTTGGTATCGGCTGGGTCGGGTTTGGCGAAGTTCCGGACCTGTGGTTCCTGGCCGGCAGCCTGATGATTGTGGTGCCGGTCATAGCGGTCCTTTTGATGGAAGTGCCGGCCCTTGTCCCGATGGTGATGGCCCCGGTCATAGCGGCTGTAATGATCCCGGTCCCGCTTGTGGTGCCGGTATTTCTTTCTGTCCCTGCGATCACCGTCGTGGCGGTCCCGGCGATAATGAGCCTGCAGGAATTGCTTTTTCTGGTGTCCCGGAGGCAGGGCCTTGCCCCGGTCCAGCTGCTTCTGGATACCAGGAGGATGGCCGAAGCTGCGGTGGTCGTCGGCCATTGCCGGAGCTGCTGCTCCAAGCAGAACCGCAATACAGGTTCCAATCAGTAATCGTTTCATGGTGACTCTCCTGCCTTTATCAGAGACTGGACCCGCACCCGGAAGGTTTTCCGGATGCCTCTGAAATCAGGTTATAGAATCACCGGCGAAAGTCAGCGGGTAGCCGTCGCCTTTGCACGAACTTTACCCAAGGTGCTTTACAGTTGACGCTCCCACCCGCTCAGGTGTCGCTTTCGGTGACAGAGCGAAGGTGAGATTCAATGGCGAAGGTATGTGGGCAGTCATCACCCAGAGCCCTCAGGGATTCTGCCAACCGCAGCAAGTACTCTGCATTAGGTCCGCTTGGGCCGGCTGCGAATTTGATCTGCCGGGCAATATCCGCGTCCGGTGCATGGCCAAGGAAGGCGTCGTTGCTTTCGGTGGCAATATAAACCAGCCCCTCGGCATGGCTACCATTGTCAAAAGTCATGGTGGTGGTGAATCGCAGATAGCCGTTTTTCTCGCGCACATCCAGATGCTCGAAAACCTTCGGGGAAACCCGATAGGCCATGCCCATGCAGGTTGCGCCGGGTTCTGCAATCAGTGTGACCACCCGGCCCGGTGCCTCCGGAGTGCCCCGGTGGTCATGGGAAGCCTGCCAGAACCGGCGCTGCCAGCCATGGATCGTTGCCGGACGTTTTTCCAGAAATGGAAAATCCACCTTGTAAATCAGCGAGCCATAGCCAAACAGCCAGATGGAATCCACGCCAGAAAAGTCAAAGCGGTTGCGATTGTGTTCGATGGTATCGGCAGACATACATCCCCGTAAGCACTGGAACCTGAGGCTACTCTAGGTAGTTGCGATGAAACCGGCAATACCCGTCAACACGATCTCGGCAGCCATGGCCGAGAGAATCAGGCCGCTGATCTTGGACATGATATTCAGGCCGGTTTTACCCAGAACTTTTTCCAGGTAACCAGACAGGTGAAGCAATACCGCCAGAATCAGCAGGCTCGACACCAGCCCCAGCAGGCCACCGACCACTTCGGTCACTTTGCTCAGCTCCGCACCGTAGACCAGAATGGCACCGATAGTGGCGGGACCAATCATTACCGGAATGGCAAGGGGCACCACCGCAATGTCGTCCCGGTCTTCATCAGGCAGACCCGTGGCGTGGTTACGAGTACCGCTGGTAACCAGACTGATTGCGGTCAAGAACAGCAGACTGCCGGCGCCAATACGAAAGGAATTCAGGGTAATACCAATGGCGCTGAACAGTAGCGGCCCAGCGAAGAAGAGAATCAGTCCGAGAATAAATGCGGACACGGTCGAACGGCGAATAATCGAGGTTTTCTCCGCTGCCGGCAGGCCTCTGGTCAGTGCCAGAAACATGGTAACCACAAAAAACGGGGCCAGCAGGAACAGAAAACGAACGGTACTGCTGATATAGGTGCTGAAAAATACTTCGATCATTCCGGACATCCGATAGCTTGGAAAGGCGCTAGCATAACGATACGGTCCGCAACTTACCGTACGGAACTGAACGTATTCTCAGGCAACCCGCCGACCAAGCTCAGTCCGTCCCCATTTCGCCCAGAACGATCCGCGCCATCAGGTCCTCAATGCGCTTGATGGTATCTTCCTCCCCTTTCCGGCCGGTCAGAACGACCTGGGAACCAATGGTCGCCACATACAGCAACAGTGACAAATCTTCGATACGCTGGGGATCGCGGCTCAGGCGTTCAAACAGGGTGCAGTTCTGGCGAATGCGCGCCCCATCCACCTCCGCCACCAATCCGGCTGCATAGTCGTTGCGTCGGGCGTAATCCCTGACGGCGAGCTCAACCTGCAAGCGGCGAATGTTTCGGGAGGCGTCGGTCAGCAGCAGTTCCAGGATCTGCCGGAGCTCCGTTTCCACATCCCCGCCCTGGGGTTTCCAGTACTGCAGTTCGTGTAATCGCCGATCCCGCCACCGATCGAGAAAGCTGACCACCAGATCCTCATGGTCCCGGAAGTGCCAATAGAAGCTGCCGCGGGTCACTCCGAGCTTCTTTGACAAAGTCAGCACCCGCAGCTGGCTGAACCCCCCCGCCGCGACCTCCCCTGCCGCGGCATCAAGCCAGTCGTCACGGGTAAGCTGGGTTTTCTCCGAGGCGCTCCGGCCACGGCGTTTTGGACTCTGGGGGTCACTCATTCCGGGATTGAATCCTGCTCTGGTGTGTCTGGTCAGTGTTGGTCATGCATTCTACATGAACGGAAACAGCAACACTGAAACCGTTGACCACACTTAAAACATACATTAGTGTATGGAAAAACAATACACCAGTGTATGGAGATTTCAAGGTATGTCTCCACACACCTCCGACCACTTTTAATCACCTTTAATCACACCGATATCAGTACCAGGGAGCTGCCAAATGAGTACCGCCCACTACGACGTACACGGCAACGTCGCCGTCATTCGACTCGACAACCCGCCAGTCAACGGCCTGGGCCTGGCGCTTCGCCAGGGCATTGTGAACGGCATCCGCCAGGCGGAATCCGATGAAGCGGTGAAGGCCGTCATACTTATCGGTTCAGACCGGGCCTTCTCCGGTGGCGCAGACATCAGTGAGTTCGGCACGGACAAGGCCATGACCCAACCCGTGCTGCCCACCGTCATCAACTACGTGGAAAGCAGTCGCAAACCGGTGATCGCCGCCATCAGCGGCGCCTGCATGGGTGGCGGCCTGGAACTGGCACTCGGTTGTCACTACCGCATCGCCAAACCGGACGCCCAGATCGCCCTGCCGGAAGTAAAGCTCGGTCTGTTGCCGGGTGCCGGTGGTACCCAGCGCCTGCCCCGGGTGATCGGCGCCGAACACGCCCTCAACATGATCGTCTCCGGCAGCGTGGTCCCGGCCAAGCAGTTCAAGGGCAGTGCCCTGTTTGACGAGATCGTCGACGGCGAGCTGTTCGACGCCGCAGTCGCCTACGCCACCAAGGTGGTTAGTGAAAACCTGCCACTGAAAAAAGTGCGCGACCTGAAGGCCAGGCATCCGAATCCGGAAGGCTTCTTCATGTTCACCCGCAATACCGTGGGTGCCATGGCGAAAAACTACCCGGCCCCGCTGAAGTGCGTGGACGCCGTGCACGCGGCCGTGACAATGCCTTTCGACAAGGGCATGGAGGTCGAGCGCGAAGCGTTCGTGAACCTGATGCAGACTCCGGAATCCCGCGCCCTGCGCCACGCGTTTTTCTCCGAGCGCCTGACCAGCAAGATTGCCGATGTTCCGTCTGACACCCCGGTTCGCGACGTTAAGTCTGTCGGAGTGATTGGTGGTGGCACCATGGGCACCGGAATCAGCATCAACTTCCTGAACGCCGGCATTCCGGTCACCCTGGTGGAGATGAAGCAGGAAGGCCTGGACCGCGGCGTGGCGGCGATTCAGAAAGTCTACGAAGGCCGCGTCAAGAAAGGCCGGATGAGCGAAGACGACGCCAAGGCCAAGATGGCCCTGCTTACTCCCTCCCTGACCTATGACGACCTGAGCGATGTGGACCTGGTCATCGAAGCGGTGTTCGAGGAAATGGGCGTGAAGCAGTCCGTGTTCGAGAAGCTGGACGAGGTGTGCAAGCCCGGCGCGATTCTGGCGTCCAACACCTCCACTCTGGACCTCAACAAGATCGCCAGCTTCACCAAGCGCCCGGGAGACGTCATCGGCCTGCACTTCTTCAGCCCGGCCAACATCATGAAGCTGCTGGAAGTGGTGCGTGGTGAGAAGACCGCCAAGGACGTACTGGCCACCGCCATGAAATTGGCCAAAGCCATCCGCAAGACCGCCGTCGTTTCCGGCGTCTGTGACGGCTTTATCGGCAACCGCATGATCAACCAGTACCAGCGCGAAGCCCTGCTGATGCTCGAAGAAGGCGCCAGCGTGCAGCAGATCGACAAGGCCATCGAGAAGTTCGGCTTTGCCATGGGCCCGCTGCGCATGGCCGACCTGGCCGGCGGCGACATCGGCTGGGCCATCCGCAAGCGCCAGTATGAAGAGAACCCGGACATGGTGAAGATGGTTGTGGCCGACCGCCTGTGTGAAATGGGCCGCTATGGCCAGAAGACCGGCGCCGGTTTCTACCGCTACGAGCCGGGCAACCGCAACGCCCTGCCCGATCCGGAAGTGGACAAGGTGGTGGAGGAAGTCCGCGCCGAGCTGGGCATTACCCCGCGCAAGATCAGCAATCAGGAAATCGTCGAGCGCTGCGTCTACGCCCTGGTGAACGAAGGCGCCCAGATTCTGGACGAAGGCATCGCCCAGCGCGCCTCCGACATCGACATGGTGTACCTCACCGGTTACGGCTTCCCGGTATTCCGTGGTGGCCCCATGCATTATGCCGAAGAAGTCGGGCTGCCGAATGTGGTGCGCGCCATGCAAGCCTTTACCGAAGACCGGCACACCCAGCCGGGCTTCTGGGAGCCTGCGGCCCTGCTGGCCAAGCGTGCCGAGGAAGGTAAGGGTTTCGATAGCAAATAACCGGTCCACGAATTGATCCGGGGCGGCCTAAAGACCGCCGCTCCGAGCTTAGGAGAATTGTTATGTCCACTGATGTTGTCATCGTATCCACTGCCCGCACGCCCTTGGCCAAATCCTGGCGCGGCGGCCTGAACATGACCCACGGCGCGACCCTGGCGGGTCACGCCATCCAGCACGCGGTCGAGCGCTCCAAGGTCGACCCCAACGAAATCGAAGACGTGCTGATGGGCTGCGCCCTGCCTGAAGGCTCCACCGGTAACGATGTGGCACGCATGGGCGCCATCCGTGCCGGCCTGCCGGTCACCGTTGGCGGCGCCACCATCAACCGCTTCTGCTCATCCGGCCTGCAGGCCATTGCCATGGCCGCCCAGCACATTGCCGTAGATAAAGTACCGGTGATGGTCGCCGGTGGTGTCGAATCCATCTCCACCGTTCAGGCCAACGTCAACCAGAACTACTTCATGGATCCCTGGCTGGCGAAGCACAAGCCGGAGCTGTACTGGTCCATGCTGGATACTGCTGAAACCGTGGCCAAGCGTTACGGCATCAAGAAAGAAGACATGGACGAGTACGGCGTACGCAGCCAGCAGCTGGCCACCCAGGCCCGCGAAGACGGCAAATTCGACGACGAAATCGTGCCTATCACCACAACCATGGGCGTTGCGGATAAAGCCACCGGCCAGCTTAGCAGCCAGGAAGTCACCGTCAGCCAGGACGAAGGCATCCGCCCCGGCACCAATCTCGAAGGCGTGAGCAAAATCCGCTCCGCGATGGAAGGCGGCGTAGTCACCGCCGGCAACGCCAGCCAGTTCTCCGACGGTGCGTCCGCGTGCGTCCTGATGGACAGCAAAATCGCCGAACAGCGCGGCGCCACCCCGCTGGGCATCTTCCGCGGCTTCGCTGTCGCCGGCTGTGAGCCGGACGAGATGGGCATCGGCCCGGTCTTCGCCGTGCCCAAACTGCTCAAGCGCGCCGGCCTGACCGTCGATGACATCGGCCTTTGGGAACTCAACGAAGCCTTCGCCGTGCAGGTGCTCTATTGCCAGCGCAAATTGGGTATCCCGATGGACCGCCTGAACGTCAACGGCGGCGCCATTGCTGTCGGCCACCCCTACGGTACCACCGGCTCACGCCTGGTCGGCCATGCGCTGATCGAAGGCAAGCGCCGTGGTGTGAAATACGTGGTGGTCACCATGTGTGTCGGCACTGGCATGGGTGCTGCTGGGTTGTTTGAGGTGGCCTAAAACTTTGGTTGCCTGAAGCCTCGGTTGCCTTTTGCTTTGGGGGAAGCGCCTGTTGGGTCGGGCTGTCCAAAACTCGCTCCTTCGGCACGTCCATGTGACGCTCGAGCTCCGCCATCCATGGCTCCGCACGGCTTTGGACAGCCCGACCCAACAGACGCCCATAGCTCTGCGTAATGGTCAGCAGGTGCAGGAATTCTAGGCTGGGCACTGACCGCCAAAAGCACTTTAAAACGGCAGACACACACTGACTCGAAGCTTCGGGCGGGAAGAGCCTTTCGAAACTGTGCGGAGCCATGGATGGCGGAGCCCAAGCGCCCCATGGATGGGCCGAAGGAGCGTGTTTCGAAAGGCTCTTCCCGCCCGAAGCAGCCGCCCAAGCCAGAAGGCCCGGCATTCAGAATCATCAGGCAGTTCCAATAGCTCGAAAACCATTTACCTCAGCCACCAGACAAGAGGTGCAACATGGATCTGAATTACACCCCCGAACAAGAGGCGTTCCGCGCCGACGTTCGCCAGTTTCTCGAAAACAACCTTCCGGACGACATCCGCGAGCGGGTCCAGAAAAGCCTGCGCCCGGACAAAGCCATGACCGAGCGCTGGCAGAAAATCCTGTTCGACAAAGGCTGGGGCGCATCCACCTGGCCGAAAGAATTCGGCGGCCCGGGCTGGAGCCCGATCGAACAACTGATCTTCGAGGAAGAGTGCGCCCTCGCCGGCGCCCCCCGACAGCTCGACTTTGGCCTGCGCATGGTGGCCCCGGTGATCATGACCTTTGGCAACGACGAGCAGAAACAGCGCTTCCTGCCCGGCATTCTCAGCGGCGAGGACTGGTGGTGTCAGGGCTACTCCGAGCCGGGGTCCGGCTCTGACTTGGCCTCGCTGCGCACCTCTGCCAAGCGTGAAGGCGACTACTACATCGTTAATGGCCAGAAGACCTGGACCACCCTGGGCCAGCATGCCGACTGGATCTTCTGCCTGGTACGAACCAGCACCGAAGGCAAGCCACAACAGGGCATTTCCTTCCTCCTGATCGACATGAACAACCCCGGCATTGAGGTTCGCCCCATCATCATGCTGGACGGTGAACATGAGATTAACGAAGTCTACTTTGACAACGTAAAGGTGCCGGCCGAGAACCTCATCGGCGAAGAGAATCAGGGCTGGACCTACGCCAAATTCCTGCTGGGCCACGAGCGTACCGGGCTGGCCAACGTCGGCCAGTGGAAAGCCACCATGAAGCGACTGAAGGAAGTGGCCCGGGAAGAGCGGGACGGCCAGCGGCCGTTGATCGAAAACACCCGGTTCCGGGACCGACTGGCCCAGCTGGACATCGAACTCCGCGCCCTGGAACTGACTGTATTACGGGTGCTGACCGACAAGCGCGGCCCCGGCCCCCAGGCCTCGATCCTGAAAATCCGCGGCACCGAAATCGGCCAGGAACTGTTCGAGATGCTGATGGAAGCCACCGGCCACGACGCTATCGCCCACATCCCGGAGGCGCTTGAGCTGTATTATACCGGTCCGCGCATCGGCTCCATTGATGCCGCGCCCGCGGCCGGCGATTACTTCAACATGCGCAAGCTGTCGATCTTTGGCGGATCGAACGAGATCCAGCGCAACATCATCGCCCAACTCGTGCTTGGTTTGTAAGGAGGCGCTATGAATTTTGAACTGACTGAAGAACAGCAGATGCTGAACGACTCCCTGCGCCGCTTCGTGACCAACGAAGTCGGGTTCGAAAAACGTAGGGAAGTGATCAAGTCCGGCCGGGGCACCGACCCGGCAATCTGGGCCGCCCTGGCCGAGATGGGGCTGCTGGCGTTCACCTTCCCGGAGGACTACGACGGGCTCGGCGGCAACGCCGTCGACACCATGGTGGTGATGGAGAACTTTGGCCACAGCCTCGTGGTTGAACCATATCTGGCCACGGTGGTGCTGGCCGGCGGCCTGATCCGCGACCACGGCAGCGAGGCCCAGAAGGCCGAGAGCCTGCCGGCGATTGCCAGTGGCGAGCGGCTGATGGCCTTTGCCCACAGCGAGCCCGGTGCCCGTTACAACCTGAGCCACGTGCAGACCACCGCGCGCCAGGACGGCGACAGCTACCGGATCAGCGGCCATAAAACCGCTGTGCTCCATGGCGGCCAAGCGCACCAGCTGATCGTCTCCGCCCGCACCGGCGGTGCCAGTGGCGACGAACAGGGGCTGTCCCTGTTTCTGGTGGATGCCGACGCCGAGGGCATCAAGATCCACGATTTTGCCACCCACGACGGTCACCGTACCGCTGACATCCGGTTCAACAATGTAGCGGTCACCGCCGACAACCTGATCGGCAACCTCGATGAGGCCTTCCCGGCCATCGAAAAGGCCGTGGACCTCGGCATCGCCGCACTGTGCGCCGAAGCCGTGGGCGCCATGGAAGCCATGAACACCAACACCCTGGACTACATCAAGACCCGCAAACAGTTTGGTGTCGCCATCGGCAAGTTCCAGGTACTGCAGCATCGTATGGCGGATATGTTCATCCAGGCCGAGCAGGCAAAATCCATGGCCATTCTTGCCGCCACAGAAGCCGACTCGGATGATCGTGAGCGGCGTCGCGAAGCCTTGTCCATGGCCAAGACCCTGGTGGGCCAGGCGGCCCGCTACGTTGGCCAGGAAGGCGTGCAGCTGCACGGCGGTATGGGCGTGACGGACGAGATGTTCGCCGCGCACCTGTTCAAGCGCCTGACCCTGATCAACCTGTTGTTCGGCGATGCCGAGCACCATCTGGCCCAGGTCAGCGACGGCTTGCTGGCCGCCAGCGCCTGATTCCGGCAGCACCGAAAAAAGGAACCGATTATGAGCGTAAAACAGTTACTGGACCTGACCGGCAAGGTCGCCTTTATCACCGGCGGCTCCCGAGGCCTGGGCCTGCAAATGGCCGAAGCCCTGGGTGAACTGGGTGCCAGCGTCGCCATTAGTGCGCGCAAGCAGCATGAACTGGATGCCGCGAAAGAGCATCTGGAAAGTCTGGGCGTGAAGGTAGTCACCATCGCCGCCGACCTAGGCAATCTTGAGGGCATTCCGGGCGTGGTCGATCAGGTTGTCGAGCAGCTGGGTGACATCGACATTCTGGTCAATAATGCGGGCGCCACCTGGGGCGCACCGGCTGAGGACTACCCGGCCGAAGGCTGGATGAAGGTGATGAACCTGAACGTCAACGCCGGCTTTTTCCTGACCCAGGCCGTCGGCAAGCGCTGCATGATTCCCCGGAAAACCGGCAAGGTGATCAACATCGCCTCCATCGCCGGCCTGTCCGGCAACCCGGAAGGCATGCAGACCATCGCCTACAACACCAGCAAGGGCGCCATGGTGAACTTCACCCGTGCCCTGGCTGCGGAGTGGGGCCGATACAACATCAACGTGAATGCCCTGTGCCCCGGCTTCTTCCCCTCGAAGATGTCCCAGGGGCTGCTGGATGCCCAGGGCGACACCATGCTGCAACGCATTCCCCTGAATCGCTTTGGCGGCGAGGAAGACCTGAAGGGCGCAGCGGTGCTGATGGCCTCCGAGGCGGGGCGCCACATCACCGGGCAATGCCTGGCGGTGGATGGTGGAACACTAGTGAGCTAGGTTGCACGAGCCAGACCGTTACGGTGGTATTGGCCACCGTAACGGCGACACCCTGCGTCAAACCGGACTATGCTGAAAGGGTCAAGGAATGCCCGGAACAGGATGGTGATCCGCAGGGTAACAGCATGCCGCCAATACCAAACGACACAGCATTCCGTCTCGGCCCGATCCTGATGTTCATCGCCGTGTTAATCTTGTCATCGCGAGCCGAAGCGGAGTGCCATGAGCCCATCGCGCCAGACGATCAGATCCGCCGTACCCTGAGTGTGACAGCCACCGGTGTGGGCGTGATTACCGCCTGGGGAATCGCGAACTGGGATTACTTCACAAAACGGCCCAAGTCATCGTCAGAGGGCTGGTTCGGGCAGGATACTACGGAAGGTGGGGCCGACAAACTGGGGCATCTGTTCACCACCTACGCTACCGCCCAGGGCGTTTCCAGTCTGTTTGAGTACTGGTGCTTCTCTCCGGAAGACGCTGCCTTGTATGGCTCCCTGTCTTCCTTTGCCATCCTTGGCTATATGGAGCTCGGGGACGCCTTCAGCGACTATGGGGTTTCCTACGAGGACCTGGTCGCCAATGCCATCGGCGGTCTGGCGGGGTACTATCGGTACCGTTATCCGAGTCTGGCACGAAAAGTCGATCTGCGCTGGGAAGTAGGTTTTCAGCCAAATCAGGCGGATATCACCACCGACTATGAAAACTCAAAATACCTGGTGGCACTCAAACTGAACGGCTTCGATACCTTGAGCAACAGTTTTCTCCGACACGTCGAACTGCACGCCGGCTATTACGCCAGAGGCTACTCAGAGCCGGACGAGCGCAATGAGCGAACCTTGTACATGGGCATCGGCCTGAACCTGACGGATATGTTCCGGCGCCACGGTCATAGGAAAACCGCCACCTTCCTCAACTATTATCAGCCACCGGCCACTTATATCCCCGCAGAGAAAAGACTGGGGCACTGATAACCGCCCTACTGCGTTCTGCAATCCTCGAAAATATTGAGCGACGGCTTCACAGTCTCGCTCTCAACGTTCATCAGCCCCAGCATGGAAGAGAACAGGTTATCGTGGCTCAGCGGCTTCAGTCCGGCCTGAGCCAGACATTCAGCATCAATCCGATTGTCCACCCGGAAACCGTCTGACAGCCACATGACCATGGGCACATGAGTCTGGGCCTCTGGTGCCAGCATGTAGGGGATTCCGTGCAGGTAGATGCCACCCTCACCCAGTGACTCGCCATGGTCGGAGACATAAACAAGGGCGGTGTTATAGTCCGATTGCATGGATTTCAGCATACGCACGGTTTCAGCCAGCAAATGGTCCGTCACCAGAATGCTGTCATCGTAGGCGTTGATAATGGTCTCTTGGTCACAGGTCTGCAGTTCATTGCTTTCGCATTCCGGCAGGAACCTTTTCTGGTCGGGTTTACTGCGCTTGAAGTACTCGGGGCCATGACTGCCTAACTGGTGCAGCACCATGAAATGGTCGTTATTGTCTGCTGCATCAAGCTGTTCATGGGCTCCCTTCAACAAAACCAGATCATCGCAGTATTCCCCCTGGCACAGCTCAGTATCCTCCGGGCGAATCGTGGGGATGCGATCGCACATCCCCTTACAGCCGGAATTGTTGTCCAGCCACGTACTGACAATGCCCGCCCTGGTCATGACGTCAAGGAAGTTATCGCTGTTTTTTGCCAACCCTTCGTCGTAATCCGAACGCCCAAGCCACGAAAACATACAAGGCACTGACAAGGCCGTTGCGGTTCCACAGGACGACACCTGAGGGAAGTTTACGAGTTTTCCACCAGGTTCCCGTGCCAGCTGACTAAGCTCTGGCGTGGTATTTCGCTCATAGCCATTGAGCCCGAAATGATCTGCGCGCGCAGTCTCACCCAGGACAAAAACCACCAGATTGGGCTTGGTGCGCTCGGCCACCGGGAGAGAAACCGTTGCATCCAGCCCGACCTGCTGATACTCCCGGGGGAACTGCGCTGCAGCCACCCTGTTACCCACCGATGCCAGGGCAGCCACACTGTTCACAGGCACCACAAGATCCTTGATATCCCGGTGATTGCGAAACGTTGAGGCCATTTCCTGGTAGCTGGTCAACGCCAAAACCAGAATCAGCGCCATATCAATGGCGATCGGGGCCAGCCAGTGGGTGACCTTTCTCAAACCGACTGGCCACGTCACCCGAATGAGAGACAGCACAACTAAAGGAATCACGAAGAAAATCGCCATGTGAATGAGCAACCCGCTACTGAGCAGGCCCCGGACCTCATTCACATCGGTTTCCAGCGCATTCTGTAGCATATGCTTGTCGATCAGCACCCCGTAGGCATTCATGAAATAACCACTGAGCGCGGCACTGAAAAACAGGAATATCAGTATCGGTTTCAGGGCAAACCGAACCGAAAACAGGCTGATCAGGAGATGGTTGACCAGCAGCAACAAAAAGACGAGCTTGACCATAAGCATCGGCTGTTCAAAGCCAACGTATTGCTCAATGGCGGAATAGAAAGGAAAGTTATACAAACCGGTCAGGGCAATGGCGCTGATCAACGCCATCCAGTGGGGCTTGATTGCAGGCCATTGAAACCGACCGGTTGCCCCATGCGTTGCAGACAGTGAGTGGAACGAACGTTGTGAGGACAATGCCATGAGTTTACCCGGTAAAACCTGATTCAAGATGCAGGCAGTATCGGCCCTGCACCTTAATGCAAACTTAAACCCTCCACCCGGTTCACATCGTTGCACCCTGACAGCCGGGCTCAACTAGCATCGCCGAAATCGCCCGCAATCAGGCAGGTTCCGAAAGTTGCACTAGGATGTAGTTATCACACACCTGGTTCATCGGTTTAACCGGAGGACGCGTGCACTATGAAAATTGGCATCCCCACAGAGATTTTCCCCGACGAACGACGGGTTGCGGCGACACCGCCCTCCGTCCACAAGCTCATCGACCTGGGTTATGAGGTCATTGTCGAAGCTGGTGCCGGCGAGGCCGCGCACTACCATGATGAAGCCTATGAGGCGGTTGGCGCCGCCATCGCGGTGGATACCCGATCGCTCTGGGGTGAGGCGGATTTCATTCTGAAAGTGCGGGCACCCATGGAGAATCCCTCTCTCGGTGCCCACGAGGTTGATCTGATGAAGGAAGGTGCCTTCCTCGTCAGCTACATCTGGCCCGCCCAGAATCCCGAACTGCTTGAGAAACTGTCGGCAAAGAAAATAACCACCTTTGCCATCGACAGCCTGCCCCGGATCAGCCGTGCCCAGAAGATGGACGCCCTCAGCGCCATGGCCAATATTGCCGGCTATCGGGCGGTGGTCGAGGCGGCCAATCATTTCGGCCGTTTCTTTACCGGTCAGGTGACGGCGGCCGGCAAGGTGCCGCCGGCCAAAGTGATGGTGATCGGCGCCGGTGTGGCCGGCCTCGCAGCTGTCGGCGCGGCCAACAGCCTCGGTGCGATAGTCCGCGCCTTTGACACCCGCCTGGAAGTCAAGGAGCAGATCGAAAGCATGGGCGCCGAATTTCTCCAGCTGGACTTCGGCGAGGAGGAAGGCAGCGGTACCGGCGGCTATGCCAAGCAGATGAGCGATGAGTTTATCAAGGCGGAGATGGCGCTGTTCGCGGAACAGGCAAAAGAGGTGGATATCATCATCACCACGGCGCTGATTCCGGGCAAACCCGCACCCAAGCTGATTACCGCCGACATGGTAAAGTCCATGAAGCCCGGCAGTGTGATTGTCGATCTCGCCTCCGAACGGGGTGGTAACTGCGAACTGACCGAGCCGGGCAAGATTGCTCAGCAGCATGACGTTACCCTGATTGGCTATACCGATCTGCCAAGCCGGATGGCCAAGGTCGCCAGTGATCTGTACGCCACCAACCTGTTCCACTTGCTCACCGAGCTGACACCGGAAAAAGACGGCCAGCCACAGGTGAACATGGAGGATGATGTCATTCGCGGCCTGACCGTGGTGCTGGATCAGGATGTGACCTGGCCACCACCCCAACCGCAGTCACCCGTCAGCCCCAAACCTGCGCCAGGCACGGAAGAGCCCTCAGCGGAACAGAAGGAAGCGGCACGCAAGGAATCCGAGCGAAAGGTTCTGGTTGGCAAAGGGGCGCTGTTGCTGGTCACGGTTGCCGCCCTCTATGGCATCGGTGCCTATGCGCCGGAAAGCTTTCTGCGCCACTTCACGGTGTTTGTGCTGGCCTGCTTCATTGGCTGGCAAGTGATCTGGAACGTCACCGCATCACTGCATACCCCGCTGATGAGTGTGACCAACGCCATCAGCGGCATCATCGTGATAGGTGCCATGTTGCACCTTGCCCAGGCTGAGAATATTGCGGTCGGGATAATGGCGTTTGTCGCGGTGCTGATTGCCAGCATCAACGTGGGGGGCGGCTTCCGGGTCACCCACCGCATGCTCAAAATGTTCCGCAAATAGGAGGCTCCCACCATGAGCACAGGACTCGTCAGTGTGGCCTATGTGGTGGCCAGCGTATTGTTTATCCTCAGTCTCGGTGGCCTCAGCCATCAAGAGTCAGCCAGGCGCGGCAATCTTTACGGGGTTGCCGGTATCGTCCTCGCCCTGGCCGCCACTCTGGCAAGTGTCAGCAGCGATGGTGTCATTGCCATCGTGGTTGCCGTGTTACTGGGCGCCAGCGTCGGTATCGCCATCGCCAACAAGGTTGAAATGACACAAATGCCGCAGCTGGTGGCACTGTTGCACAGCTTTGTAGGCCTGGCGGCGGTCCTGGTGGGCTTTGCAGGCTATATCGAGCCGTTAACCGATACCACCGGCACCGAGCACACCATCAAACTGGTGGAAGTCTTTGTGGGAATCTTTATCGGTGCCATTACCTTCACTGGCTCACTGGTGGCCTGCGGCAAACTGGATGGCCGGATCGACAGCAAGGCACTGACCCTGCCCGGTCGGCATTTGATGAATCTCGCCGCCGTCATTGTCTCCGTGCTGCTGGGCGCCTGGTTTCTGGGCACCGACAGCCTGGCCCTGGGCCTGATTGCCCTGGTACTGATGACCGTGATTGCATCGGTTCTCGGCATCCATCTGATTATGGCCATTGGCGGTGCCGACATGCCGGTGGTGGTCTCCATGCTGAACAGTTACTCAGGATGGGCCGCCGCCTCGATCGGCTTCATGCTCGGTAACGACCTGTTGATTGTGACCGGGGCCCTGGTCGGCAGTAGCGGTGCCATTCTCAGCTACATCATGTGCAAAGCGATGAACCGGTCCTTCATCAGCGTGATCCTCGGCGGATTCGGCCAGACCAGCAGCAGCTCTGCCGTGGCCGATGCCGACCAGTCGGTTCATGAAACCAGTGTCGACGAAGTTTGCGAGGAGCTGCGTAATGCCCAGTCCGTGATAATTGTTCCGGGTTACGGTATGGCGGTGGCTCAGGCTCAGAGCGGCGTCAGCGACATGACCAAACTGCTCCGGGAACGGGGCGTGAATGTCCGCTTTGGCATTCACCCGGTGGCGGGTCGTCTTCCCGGCCATATGAATGTGCTGCTGGCAGAAGCCCATGTGCCCTACGACATCGTGCTGGAGATGGACGAAATTAATGAGGATTTCCCGGACACCGACGTGGTTCTGGTGATTGGAGCCAACGACACGGTCAATCCGGCGGCCGCAGAGGACCCGGGTAGCCCGATTGCCGGGATGCCGGTGCTGGAAGTCTGGAAGGCCCACCAGGTAGTGGTCCTGAAACGGGGCATGGCGACAGGCTATTCCGGGGTAGAAAATCCGCTGTTCTTCAAAGACAACGCCCGCATGCTGTTCGGGGATGCCAAGGACAGTATCGACAAACTGGTGAGCGGGTTACGCGCCTGAATCAGGGTCGGTGTGGCAGCGGGGATGCCCCGCCCACCACACCTTCTCGACGATTATTCAGTGGTATTGTAAACGTAGGATGAGACGGTACCGTCGTTGTTGAACCGCACAACCAGATCGGTGGTTTCCGCATCGCCAAACGCCGACCAACGGTACTTGCCATAGGTCCAGGTGCGCTTGCCATCCTCAATGCCGGTGCGCCAGGGCTCGCCAAACAGGGCCTGAATATCGGAGCGGGTGGTTTCGCCGATGGTGATTTCATCAACGTTGTGGGTCGCAAAATCACGGCCCACCGTGGCACACCCCGCCAGGGTCAGCAGGGCGACCAGGGCGGTGATTTTCAATATGGCTGAGTTGAACATGGCTAACTCCCATTCAGTGAACGATATGCCCCAGCATAGTGGATCTGCCGGCAAACGCGATTACCAATCAGAAAGATAGCTTCGACTGGACAAAAAAAGCCCCGGATAACCGGGGCCGAAGGGGTCAATCAACTCAGTAGAGTTTTGCGAGGGACTTTTTGGCGAAGGGCTCAACCTCTCCGATCCGCCCTTCCTTCACTTTCACAAGCCATTCCGGATCCTGCAACAAGGCACGGCCAACGGCGATCAGTTCAAACTCGTGATTGCTCATGCGTTCCACCAACTCGTCGATACCGGCCTGTTCAACCGCTTCTTTCTTGCTGGCGAAGGTGCCGCTGATGAAGTCCTCGGTCAGCCCGACACTGCCTACCGACATGGTCGGCTTGCCACTCAGTTTCTGGGTCCAGCCGGCCAGGTTCAGATTGGAACCCTCGAACTCGGGCTCCCAGAAACGACGGGTGGATGCGTGGAAAATGTCGACACCAGCCTCCACCAGCGGTGCCAGGAAGGCTTCCAGTTCTTCCGGGCTGTTCACCAGCTTCGCCTCATAATCCTGCTGCTTCCACTGGGAGAAACGCAACATGATCGGGTAATCAGGGCCCACGCGGTGACGCACGGCTTCAACAATCTCGACCACAAAGCGCAGGCGGTTCTCCATGCTTCCGCCATACTCATCTTCACGCTGATTGGTTCCTTCCCACAGGAACTGGTCCAGCAGGTAGCCATGGGCACCGTGGATCTCGACACCGTCGAATCCCAGCGCCTTGGCATCCTGTGCCGCGTCGGCGAATGCGGTGATCACGTCATCGATATCGTCCTTGCTCATGGCCTTGCCATTCGGCTTTCCTGGTGCAAACAGGCCGGACGGGCTGTATCCCGGCACCGAGGGATCCGGCTCTGTCCCTTCCTTGCGAACCGAGCCCACATGCCACAACTGCGGGAAAATGGCACCACCAGCCTCGTGCACGGCATCCACCACCTCTTTCCAGCCGGCAAGCGCGTCGTCACCATGGAACGCAGGCACATTGGGGTAGCCATTGGCACCCGGATGATTCACCGTGGTGCCCTCGGTGATCAGCAGACCAACACCATTTTCTGCGCGGCGGCGGTAGTAACTGACCACGTCCTCACCCGGCACATTGCCTGGCGAGAAGTTTCGAGTCATGGGTGCCATGGCAACGCGATTACGTAGCTTGAGGTTGTAGAGCTCGAATGGGTCGAAAAGGGGGCCAAGATTCATGGTCATGAGGTAACACTCCTCAGCGGAAAAGCAGACTGGGGATGAGCTTGCGGTTTCAACATAGCAACCTCATCAATTTGGTTTCGTAAAGCAACCCTATTCAATTTGGTTTTAAAATGCAACCCTATTCGGTACACTCCTGCCATGGCCAGAAAACGTTTTGATGACTCCAGCTGCTCCGTCGCCCGCGCCCTCAATGAAGTGGGGGATTGGTGGTCGCTTTTGATTGTGCTGCATGCGATGTACGGCACCCGCCGTTTTGTCGATTTCCAGCAACAACTCGGCATCGCCAAGAACATCCTGTGCGACCGTCTGGCACGGCTGGTGGCCAATGAAGTCCTGCAAAAAGTGGATGTGGGCGAACACGGTTCCCGGTTCGAATACCGCCTGACAGAAAAAGGTCGTGACCTCTTCCCGATAGTTACCGCCCTTCGCCAGTGGGGTGACAAGTGGAATCCTGCACCGGATCAGACACCGCTTGATCTCAGAGACCGCGCCACGGGCCGTCCCATACACAACGTTGAAGTCCAGGATGCTGACGGCAAGCCGTTGACTATCCGCGATGTGTTTGTCCCCGAAAATGCCCTGCCCGAAGGCAAGAAAAACAGCGCCTGACAATCGGGAAAACCCCTACATTGGCTTGTTTTCTTGAGTTGAATCAATCCCTCTGTAGAAGGAATCACTCTGGCTGGCGATTCTTGCGCCAAGTCAAGTTTCCAATCTCCACGGCCATTAACCTGAAGTCATCAAACTTTCAGGTTAAGGAGATGGATATGTCCCGTACATTCAAACTTGGTGTTCTTGCTGCAGCGGTTATGGTTGCGGCTCCGGCTGTTCAGGCTTATGAGGCCGGTGATTTCATCGGCCGCGTTGGTGCCGCAACTGTTGCACCGGATGCCTCAAGCGATCCAATTACCAACATTGGCGCTGACGCTCGAGTTGACGTAGACAACAACACGCAGCTTGGTCTGACTCTGAGCTACATGCTTACTGATCAAATTGGTCTGGGAGTTCTTGCCGCGACGCCATTCAGTCACGACATTAAAGGCGCAGGTGATCTGGCAAGCCTAGGCAAGTTGGCAGAAACCAAGCATCTGCCGCCTACGGTCACACTGCAGTATTTCCCAATGCCCAGCGGAAGCAAGCTCCAGCCTTATGTTGGCGCAGGTGTGAACTATACGGTTTTCTTTGATGAAGAGACTGCAGGCGCTCTGGCCGGCACCGACATCGAGCTGGATGACAGCTTCGGCTTGGCTGCTGAGGCGGGTATTGATTATATGATCACTGAAAATGTTGGCGTTAACGCAGCAATCTGGTGGATCGATATCGACACCGAGGCGAAAATTGAGGCGGCCAACCAGACAGTAGACGTAGAAATTGATCCCCTGGTCTACATGGTAGGCGTGTCCTACAAGTTCTGATCCCCGTGCCCCCGGCAGCCTCCATGATCTGTGGGTTGCCGGAAGGTACATTTTTCTGCGGGGCTTTGGCCCCGCTTTTTTGTGCCCCCTCCGATAACTACCGCTGGCCCGTCCGCTTATTCGACATACCCTGAACGTCTTATTGAACCTGAAAGGTGGCAGACGCCAGCACTTCCGCTGGTGGCGGATTCAGGGTCACTACACCGTGAAATTCGTCGATCCATGGGTGGTCCCCATGCAGCCCCTCAATGAAGGTCGGGCGGATGCTCTGATAATACAGAGTGGTTTCAACCGTCAGTGGCGGCACCGCCGCCTCCGGGACGGTCAGACGATAGGCAATGGTATCCTGACCACTGTTGTTCAGGTTGAAATCCGTATCATCATCCACCCCCGCCGGCTTGGCCGTTTCCGGCACTGTCGTACTGTCGAATCCACGGGGCGGAATCCGGTTATCCTTCAGTGACTCCGATGCGTAGAGCAAGATGTGGGTTATTGCGTCTGTGGTTGAACCCAGTACAAGCTCGTAGACTGGTATATCGCCAGGCGAATTGACCTGCGTGACATGGCTTTGGTAACAATCTGAAGAATCAAAACTTTCCGGTTTTTTGGGGGCCATACACTCGGCACTGGTGTATTGAGCATCAGACGCCAGATGGTAGTTCTCATCCGGGAAGCCACTACTGAAAATCACAACGCCATCACTGTCTGTCACTTGCGTGGCAACCCAGACCCGGCGCGAGGGAAAACTGGTGGGGAGCTTATGACCAGTATTGTTCTGAATGGTCAGATCAAACGCCAGCTCGTTCGCGGAAAGATTCTGGGCAGACGGAACCAGATCGGCAGCCGTTTTCAAGAAATCCCTGGTTAACTCTGCCGTATCGGCAAACTCCCCTTCCTTGTTTATTTCTGCCCGACCAAGCTCTTCGCGGAACAGCTCCAGAGTGTCCAGTAACCAAGTGTTCCCCCCCACCATCACATGGGGGAAATAGGGCTGACGCTCTGGCCAGTTCGGATTCACCGTACCATTGGAAGTCAGTGCAATCCGGGTCAGATAGTTTTCACTGATTTCCGGGCGCGCCATATGGCATTGCTGGCATGACGTCGTGGTACCGCCATCAGGCCCGAAATCACTATTAACCCATTCGGTATAGGGTGCCTGTTCCGGGAAGACTTCCCCATTGGGCTGATCCGTCTCCATATCGATAGTCGGCGTGAAAAGCTCATGGCAACTGGCGCAGTGTGTGGAGTCAGACATGTGCTGACCAAACCGAGGCTCGTAACCAACACGATCCTGCATCGCCCGCCCCACGGGGTTTTGGTAAGGCCCGAAGATCGTAAATGCATCCGGGTGGTCCGCATCGGCGATTTCATAGTTGCCGGAATTTATATCTCCAGACAGCACAGAATCCGTAATCTGGTGACAGGCCGTACAACTGATGCCCTCGCGGGCATGGGGGTCTGCCATTGCCTGCTCAGCTCGGTAACAGCCATCCTCCAACGGGCAGCTGTCGTCCTGCTCCAGACTAACGCCGGTTTGATGGGCATGGGTTCTCGCCATGGGGCTGTGACAAGTCAGACAGGTGTCCTCAATCAGTCCCTCCAGATGCGGAAAAGTTTCGGCTTCGTGCATCATGGTGGCCCGGAAATAGGGGTCCGTGAAAGCGTTTGCCATTACGCTGCTTTTCCAGTCATAAAAGGGACTGATATCCGCCCCCTGCGGTGACGGCTGGTTCTCCGAAATCAGGGGATCCGGCATACGCATGGCGGCCGGACTTTCCCCGGTCGCGCTGGCACTATGGCACTGACCGCAATCGGCCGCCGCCAGAAACACGCCGGTCTTACTCCAGTGCTCGATCTGGGTAGTCAGTGATGGCAGTACAGTCTCATCCCCCGGATCTGGATCAGTCCCATCGGTGACGCTCCCACCGGGATCATTACTGTCACTACAGGCGGCTAAGAAGAGCACCGTGAGTGCGACAAATGGCCGCAGCACTTCACCTTTGGAGAGAGGAATTTTCATTGCGACCTCTTGCAATAATTTGATTATTCAGCCTGATACAGAGCCAGAATGCGGTACTTGATCCTGATCAATAACTTGTCCGGATCAGTGTTTTACCTATCGCAAAATTCATATTTTTAATTATAAGCTAAGGCCTGAAAGCTTTCAGGAGCAAGCGGTACCTGATTTGAAGGTAAAGCGTCCAGGAGGGGCATCCAGTGAATCAAAAACTTCTTGCTATCGCCATTATCGCGGCTGTTGGCTCGTCCGGAGCAGCCTGGGGAGCGACCGGTCTGAGCTTTGGGGACACCGTTCAACTGAATTCTAACGGTGGCGCCAACAAGACCAAACTGGTGCGGCTGACCAGCGGCCGCCTGGTTACCGTTTATGGTGACTATCTCGACCCCAACGATAACACCGTGTATGACGTGAAGGCCCAGGCCGAACGGCCGGCGCGGGATATTTTCGCCCGCTATTGCGACGCCGAATGCGACGATATCGCCAGCTGGTCGACACCGGTCAATATCTCCGGCACTGCCAGCCAGTCCTCCATTGACACCGACTGGAATGGCGACGGAACCCGCACCGCTTTTGCCGGCGATTCCGACAAGCCCAACGTCTTTAACAGCGGCTCACGGATCGCTGTCACTTGGGTGGACAAATATTGCGAAGGACCAGATGGCACACCAGAGACCACACTACAGAGAACCGTCAGTTATCTGACCCTCGAAGATCGCGAGATTCCCTTCAGCTGCACACATGTCGTAACGGGTATCAGTGAATCGGAGGGCATTACGTGGAATGAACGTGTGCAGCTATCCAGTGGCGAGCGCGATGCCAAACAAGACGTTAACCGTGGCGTGGGAACTGGCCAGTGGGCCATCACCTGGCAGGAGGATCCCCGGGGTCTTCAGCGCGGTGAAGCTGGCGGTCCCGGTGATGGGGCATCAGGTGCCAAAGTGAGCCATGGCACGGACATCTGGTACAGCTATGCGGTGGCCGGCTGGGCTGATCAGGGTGCTGGTTACGGCCTTTGGGCTGCGCCGGTGAGGGTTACCGACAACTACGACAGCCAGACAGCGTCCGGCAACTTCGATGTTATCAAGGACAGCGGCGGGGCCGTTGTTGCGGATGATCAGATCGAGAGCGGCAGAGCAGGTGCGTCCCGCGCCAACCTTGCCCTGCAGTTCGGCTCACTGGACGCTGCACCCCAGGCGATCGTTGCTTACGAGGAAACCAAAGGTTCAGAAGGTGTGTACGAGGGCAAGTACGTTCGCTATCAAACCTTCGACTGGAATACTCCCGGTGAGCAGGCGGGCTGCATTATCAGCAATCCGGCCTTGAATGGCCGCCGTGTTCGTTTCGTTCCACAGAAAACCCCCGGTGCAGAAAGCGGGCTGAGACTGGCTATCTTCTGGAAAGAAGGTGAATTTACCCAGGGTGGCCCGTCCGACATCATGTTGCGCAAAGGTGTTGTGAACGAAGGGGGCAACGGTTTCTCTACGGCGGAAATGGTGCCGGCTGTGGATCATGCCGCCTGCGAAACCTCGGATTACCTGACGGCCATTGGTTTGAACAACGAGCCTGCACTCAACATGAGCAGCCGGACTTTGGAAGCGCAGGCAACTTCTGACGCGGATATCCCGACGTCAACCCTTTCCGATGACACTTATCAGAAGGTTGAAGAGAACGCCATTGCGCACCGTGCTCAGCTGCGTGGCGATGACCTCTATGTTGGCTACACCTACACCCCGGTGCTGGCAGAACTGCTCTATACCAACACCAAGAACTATAACTTCTATCTGCGTCACTATGATGCGGTGGCCGGTACCTGGTCTGCTCCTGAAAATCTGAGCAACATTGAAGACACAACGATCAATGTGAGGGAGCCTCGTCTGGTGGGTGCGCCCGGCAGTACACCGGCATGCACGGCCCCAACTCCGAACCCGGAAGAATGCCAGGACAAGAGCAAGTTCTACATTGCCTGGGGCACCCAGACCAACGTCTCAGACTGGAGCCTTGAGGAGCCCGAAGAACTGGATCTCTATGCGGCAAGGGCCGAAGACAAGGGTGCCTACGTGACTCCAGTGGTGACCTTTGCAGGGGAAGCTGAGGGTGTGGAAGCCTTCGAATCCCAGGTCCGGATGACGCCGGCCGGCAACCAGCTGTTTGCAGTCTGGAATGAAAACCGGGATGGAGGCACCCATGCCATGTTCCGTCAGTCTACAACCGTTGAAATCCCCGATGATGGCACTGATGACGGCATTGACGACGGCGACAGCACATCTTCATCCAGCAACGGCGGCGGCACGATCTTCGGCTGCAGCTACAACCCGGGCGCGCCCTTCGACCCGACCCTGTTCCTGCTGACCGCTCTGGCTATTGGTGGTCTGACCGTACGCAGATTCAAACTCCGGGCTTGAACCAGCCGGAAACAACAAACCCCGGCCGGGATTATCCGGCCGGTTTTTTTGCGCCTAATACAACAGATACCACCCAGGCAGCAGGAGCGACGCGTTGTAAGCGGCATGCAGGATTACGCACGGCAATAGTGAGCCATGTCGATCCCTGAAATAGCCAAACACGAGAGCGGGCACGAAGACCAGCCAGGCCATAACGTCGGTTCGGTAAAGAAGGTGCCAGCCAGTGAAAAGGCAGGCGGCGATGATATTTGCCAGTGACAATCCGGCCAACCTGCGCCTGCCACTCTCGGTTCCGGACAGCCAACCCTGCACCACACCCCGAAACGCCAGCTCTTCGACAATCGGCGCCCAGAAAACCAGTGACAGGATTGATAGCAAATCCGCATCCTGCCACCCGCTTCTACCTGCCAGCATTGTCAGCACAACACTGATCAGACAGCCTACAACCAGTGCCAGCAGAAACCGGCCATCCGCCATCAACCGTCTCGGGCGGGTGAAGCCCATCTGTACCCGAAGAGAGGTTAATTCACGCATACGCTGGAGATACCTGCAGGCTGGATTTCAGACCCAGAATACTAGTGCATCTCCGGGCAAAAAGTCAGGCGGTAGAAACAAAAAGGCGGAGCATCTGCTCCGCCTTTCTATATGGTCTCAGTCAGCCTCAAGCGCTTTGGCGCCGGCCCTGCTGGCCACTGCTCTGGCCGCGGCCAGCACTTCGACCGCCCGGCTTGGCGCCGAAACTGCGAGGTTTGCCAGCCGGCCTGCCGTTGCCGCTGCCGTTACTACTGCGACCACGAGCCTTGCTCGGGTCCGCTTTGGCTTTCGGCTTCAGCGGCAGGTTATTGGTAGGCTCAAAGCCTTCCATACTCTTGCGCGGCAGCTGCTTCTTGATCAGCCTTTCAATGCCCGCGAGCATTTTTCCTTCATCGGCACTCACCAGTGAAAGGGCGTGACCACTTTCGCCGGCGCGTCCGGTACGACCGATACGGTGCACGTAATCTTCCGGTACGTTCGGCAATTCAAAGTTTACTACCTGGGGCAGTTGCTTGATATCCAGACCACGGGCTGCAATGTCCGTCGCCACCAGCACACGCACTTCGCCGGCCTTGAAGTCAGCCAAGGCACGGGTGCGGGCACCCTGTGACTTGTTGCCGTGGATAGCGGCGGCCGTAATACCATCCTTCTCCAGCTTCTGGGTCAATCTGTTGGCACCATGCTTGGTGCGGGTAAAGACCAGTACCTGGTCCCAGCTGTTGTCACGAACCAGCTTGCTCAGCAGTGCCGTTTTCTGGCTCTGATCTACCGGGTAGACAGACTGCTTGATGTTTTCCGCAGCGGTGTTACGCGCAGCAACTTCAACCTGCACCGGGTTATTCAGCAGGCCTTCCGCCAAGGTGCGGATTTCGCTGGAGAAGGTGGCAGAGAACAGCAGGTTCTGGCGTTTGGCCGGCAACAGCGCAAGAATCTTGCGGATGTCGCGGATAAAGCCCATGTCCAGCATGCGGTCCGCTTCATCCAGCACCAGGATCTCCACTTCGTTGAAGCGCACCGCATTTTGCTGATAGAGATCCATCAGGCGGCCCGGCGTGGCGACCAGTACATCCACACCCTTGCGCAGCTTCATCATCTGCGGATTGATTTTCACACCACCAAAGACCACAGCAGCCTTGGTAGGAACGTATCTACTGTAAAGGTTCACGCTGTCGTGAACCTGTGCGGCCAGCTCCCGGGTAGGCGTCAAAATCAATGCACGGGGGCCTTTACCAGTGCGGGGATTCTCAGCCAGGCGCTGCAATAATGGCAGTGTAAAGCCGGCGGTTTTGCCTGTGCCCGTCTGGGCTGCAGCCATAACATCCTTGCCTGAAAGTACGGCAGGAATGGCCTGAAGCTGAATGGGAGACGGGGTATCGTAACCCTGGTCGGTGGTTGCACGGACCAGTTGCTCGGACAAACCGAGTGAAGAAAAACTCATATAAGATCAACTCTTGATTGTTCTGCCTCCACGAACACCGTTCTCGGCGAATGCGGGCAGATGCCATGAAGATTCATGGAGTAAAAGACGACTACGGTCACGCGCCGTTTAACGGGGTGACGTCCTCTGACAGGTCGTATGGATGGTTCGCATGAGGGTTTTAAGCCTGAAACTGCGGATCCCTAGAGGCAGGATGCAGGCACATTAACAGAGGCCCGGAGGATTAGCCATAGGTGATTATAATAAGCATCCGATGGAACCTGATCCTTATTTGGCCGTCCTACCCGTTTTTCATACCCTCCAATTCCCTAAGCCACCACCGGAGACAACATGCTGAGCTTCAGCCTGGGTCCATTAAGCTTATCCATCGGTCACCTTCTCCTTATCACTGCGTTTGCATTGGCGTTACTGGTCGGCGGCGTTCTGGGGCGTCGTTACCAGCTGCCGGTCGCCGGTTCTGTGGCCGATATTTTTTTGGCGACCATGATATGTGCCCGGCTGGGCTTTGTTATCGGTTATTTTGAACACTACCGGCATGACCTGTTTGGCATCCTCGATATCCGTGATGGCGGGTTTGATGTGATCTGGGGATTGGCGGGCGCGGTCGGATTTACCGCTTTTCTGCTCTGGCGGCGGAAATTGGTGCGACGTCCCCTGGCAATTGCCTCGATCACCGGATTGCTGTTTTGGGGCGGAACCGCCGGTACCATTGCGCTTATTGAACAACAGGCCAGAGGCATTCCGCCGGTTACGCTAACGGCACTGAATGGCGACACCATCGCCGTAAATCAGATAGCGCAAGGTCAGCCGATGGTTATCAACCTCTGGGCGACCTGGTGCCCACCCTGTATCCGTGAAATGCCGGTTCTGGATGTGGCCCAGAACCGCTATCCCGGCGTGACCTTCGTTTTTGCCAACCAGCGTGAGCAAGCCGAAACCATCCGCGCCTTTCTGGACAAACAGAATCTCAAGCTCAACAACCTTTACCGGGATAGCCAGGCCGATCTGGCCCGTGCAGTAGGCAGTCAGGGTCTACCAACCACACTGTTCTACAACGCCAAGGGCCAACTGATGGACACGCATATGGGGGAGTTATCAAACGCTACTCTCGCCAAAGGTCTTAAGAAAATCATACCAGGGCAGCCGTGAGCCCGGCGGCCATCAGGCTGGCCGCAGTCAGGCCGGACAGGGACAGCGCCAAACTCCAGCGAAACGAGGCATCTGCGGCCCGATAGCCGGTTAACCGCTCCATGATCAACGCATTCGCAGCAAACGGCGTGCCGAATGCCGTAATGCCCCAGCCGGTCACCATGCCGATGCCAAGACCAATGAGAGCACTCTCCGGCCAGATGGAACCGAGAATACCACCGGCAAGGGTGCCGATCACAATAGGATTCACGCCACCAAGCCCGGCCAGGAAGAAAACCCAGGGAATAGAAGCTGCCAGCAATGGCCAAAGCCAGACTGGCAGGGCGGCATCACCCTCTATCTGGCCGAGAACAACGCCACTGATCACGGCACCGATGAAAGCAGAGCCACCGACAATGGCGAGTTCATTGCTGACATTCGACATGTTGGTTAACGGAGGATTCTGTTTCCGGCTCCAGACCAGCAAACGCCAACCAACCACCACACCCAGACAGCTTAGTGTTACCGCATGGGCATAACTAAGCTGGAACTGGTGGCCGAGCAGAAACACGCCCGTACAAATAACAAGGATCAGGGCGCTGAATCGAAGCCAGGTCGCAAACCCTGCCTGATCCTCCGGCGCAACCGTTTCCTGTCCGGATTCCGGTTCCCGCCAGAACAGGCCGGCAAGCACCAGAACAATCGAGAACGGAACCGAGAGCGAGAGTAACTGAACACTGCTCAGGCCCGGCAGCAGGGTAAGAGTGAGCACCACGGAAATAGACAGCGGCGAAAAGGTCGGCGATACGCCGAAGCCTCGCAACACTGCACGGGTGGCATTTCGAGTGGCCTCCGAATCGCCACTGCGGCGAACTCGCTCACCAACCAGGCTACCCACGACGGCCACAGAGCCGAAATTCAGCGGAACCGAGACAAGCGACGTACCGAAGGACAGGCTCAGATATCTCGTAAGGGGCTTACCACCAAAAAGACTGGCCGAAATACGCTGGAGATCCCGTGACCGCCCGAGCACAGAAGACAAGAGCATGACCGCCAGAACCAGCCCTGCGAGACGGCTCATGTTACCGGCAGCGCCGACAATCAGGGCCGGATCACGCCCCAGCGCGAAAACCAGGGCCAGCACAGCGACCGAAAACACCGCCCGCGGCACCCGCCGCATCTCCCGCCAACCCAGGATAACCGTGAGACTGACCGCAACAGCACCCAGGTATGCCGCTCCCGGCAGAAACGCCAGCACGGCTGCCAGCAAAGCGGCATAAGCTAAAAAGTTGCGGATAATGGCGATCATGATACTTCCTGAACATGAGACAAGCACATTATAAGGAAGCTATATACCATCTGCTATCCACATTAGTGGAGATAGCACTCAATAAACGCTGGTAGCGCCTGCCGGGCGGCTTTTGAACCGCTTGTGCAGCCACAGGTACTGGTCCGGCTGTTCACGAATGGTGGTTTCGATAAAGCGGTTCCAGACTTCAGCATCCTTTTGCAGGTCGTCACCAAACTCTTCCCGGATCGGTGAAAAAACCACCCGGTAACTGCCATCCGGCATGCGCAGGTGACTGACGCAGATAACCGCGGCGCCGGACTCTCTGGCAATATAGCTGGGAGAGGTAATACAACCAGCCTGGACCCCGAAAAAGGGCACGAACACTTCGGATTTTTTGCCAAAATCCTGATCACAGGCAAACCAGACCTGCCCACCCTGCTTCAGGAACGACAGCATCGGTCTAAGCTCACGCTTGGTAAACGGCCGGATATTGAAATGACGACGACGACCACGCTCAATCATCCGGTCAATGACAGGATTGTTATTCGGGCGGTACATATAGCCCGGCTTCTCGAGCTTGCAGGCAATCAACGGCAATGCGAAATCAAAAATACTGTAATGGCCACCAATCAGCAGCACACCCTTGCCACGTGCCTTTGCTTTCTCAAGGTGTTCGATTCCCTGTATTGAGGCTCGCTCACAGTAGGGTGCCATATCCCGCCACCAGGCATGGGTGCTTTCCAGGAACCCGCGGGCCGAGGCAACAAAGGTGTCCTCAACCAGCTGCTTTCGCGCAGTTTCATCCAGCTCCGGCATGCAGGCCTTCAGATTGGCATCCGCCACTCTGGCGCGGGATTTCAATTTTCGGGCAAGGAGCCGGCCCAGTGAGCCACCCAGGCGCTGTTTGGCACCCATCGGCAGGTACGCCAGCAGCCAGAGAACAAACACCAGGGCCCAGGAACCCCAGAAAGCGGGGTGCCAAAGGGGACGTTTTGCAGTCTTGCGACGGGAAGCCATACAACAAACACCTGTGCAGTGATAATGACCGGACCGTCAAAACGGAAAGAACAACCGGTATAAGAACCCGACACCGTGACACACCCGCCTCCGGTTTGGTACCGGCATTTTTCCGCAACGCCCGCCAAAAAGGCAGGCGTTAACGCGGCGAATCAGCGGGTCGCCGCGGCAGCGAAGCTGGCCAACGCTCCACTCACCTTCGCCAGTACCTCATCGCATCCCTCAATGCCATGCCTGGCTTTCAGGTAGGCCGGATCATTGTAGCCCAGCCAGACCTGGCCATTTTCGTCCTGCCAGATCAGTGCTTTCTGGGGAAGATCAACAGCGACGCTTTGGGCACACTGCATCAGCGGCGTACCGACCTTCGGGTTTCCGAAAATCACCAGCTGCGTCGGGCGCAGGCTCATGCCCGCCGACTCTGCCCCGGCAGCGTGGTCAATCCGGTTCATGATTTTCATGCCCTTCTCGCTCAATACCGCTTCGAGCTTGTCTGCAGTGGCCGCCACACTGTGGCTGCTTTTCACCATGATCAGGCCATCTGCGGCTTGCACAACACCCGAGACCAACAGGAACATAAGGGGCAGGGCAATCATCCTGAAAACGTTCATAACGCGCGTCCTTCTTGTTGATGTTCAGACACCATACTAGACCAACAAGGCACCGCAGGCAGATCCAAATAACGGATAAGGGAGTAGGTTTTCATTCAACTACGTGGTAATACGTAGACACTGCACCGTGCCGGGGAGTCATTCTCATGTCCCGACCAGACTGGAAGTCCGCTTTGCTCATCCTGCCTTTATTGGTGGCAGGTAGAGTGGACCATGATGGATTCCACCAGCGCGGTGCTGAGCATGCTTGAATCTGGCAAGACACACGTCGCTGCGCCCGGGGCTATGAGCCGGTGCATTATGTGCAACGTATCCGGAATTACCGGGACGTGATTCGTTCAGCCTTCGAGTAACCTCACCCTATACCGCACGGAGCGCCTCCAATTTGAATCGGTGTCCATGGATTTCAGCAAGCTGCTCTCCGGCACCAGAGCCGCGCTCAGGCTCCGAACAGGGCTGAGCGCAACGGCCTCAGAAAACCGGATGGCGCCCGATCACTGGCATGGGATCGTATGCCGTCAAACTCCAGGTACCCGTCTTCGATTGGCTCGAACCGCAGAATTTTTACATCTTCCAGATAGTTCTGTGTCGACTTCCAAGGACCCTTCGTGCCCTGCCTCGGCAGCCGGTCATCGGCGCGCCGGATATAGCCGGCGTTGAGGGAGCCCAGAATGGTGTCGTCACCCCGACTGTTCTCGGTGTCCCTGGCCACCACCGTATGGATTCCTCGCTGATCCATCAGATTCATCAGCCGGCACAGGTACTCGGCGGCAATATCCACCTTCAGGGTCCAGGAGATATTGGTATAGCCGAAAATCATCCCGGCGTTGGGTACTCCCTCAACCATGACGCTCTTGTAGATAACCTTGTCTCTCATCGCCACTTCCTCACCATCGACCCGAGGCCTGATGCCACCCAGCATCTGGATGTCCAGGCCGATGGCGGGAACGATAATGTCGGCCGCCAGCTCCTCACCAGACGTCAGGCGGATGCCGGTTTCCGTGAATTGCTCAATGCGGTCGGTTGCGATGGAGGCCTTGTCCGCTTTGAGCGCCCTGAAAAGATCGCCATCTTTCACCACGCACAGGCGCTGATCCCAGGGGTTATAGTCGGGAGTGAAGTGACGCATATCGGCCTTGCCGTCCACCTGGCGCTTGATGATGCCAAGAAACAAACGGCGCATGGTATTCGGGCTTTTTCGGGAACGCTGAAACAGGAATCGGGAGATGGCGATATTGCGAGCCCGGGTAATACGGTAGGCGACCCTCGCGGGTAAAACCTTTTGCAGAAACAAACTGACTTTGTCCGTCGATGGCAACGGCATGAGGTAAGTCGGTGACCGTTGCAGCATGGTGACATGGGCCGCTTTCTCCGCCATGGTCGGCACCAGGGTGATTGCGGTGGCGCCGCTGCCAATCACCACTACCTTCTTACCAGCGTAATCCAGGTCTTCCGGCCAGTGCTGCGGATGCACGATCTGACCCTTGAAATCACTTTCACCCGGGAAATCCGGTTTATAGCCCTGGTCATAGTTGTAATAGCCGGTACAGCCGATCAGAAAATTCGCAGTGAAGGTAGCAACCTCTCCACTGACCTCCTTCTCCGCAGTCAGCGTCCAGCATTGATCGACACCGGACCAGTCCGCCGTTTTGACCGCCAGGCCATAACGGATATGGCGCGCCACATCGTTCTCTTGCGCCGTTTCCTGCACGTAGTTTTTGATGGAGGCACCGTCTGCCAATACCTTGCCACCCGTCCAGGGCCGGAAATTGTAGCCGAAAGTGAACATATCGGAATCGGACCGAATCCCCGGATACCGGAACAGATCCCAGGTGCCACCCAGTGACTGGCGACGCTCCAGAATGGCAAAGGTTTTCCCCGGGCATTCCCGTTTCAGATGGCAAGCCATACCGATACCGGACACACCGGCGCCAATAATCAGGACCTCAAAGTGGTGTTGGCTCATGATTTTTTCTCGCCTGGATGAACACTTCCCGGCCCGCCTGTTTTAGAGGGGTTCCGGCTCATTATGGTTCAACGTTAACGGGTTCCCAAGCTGTGGGAATTGGCCTGTCTCACATTTTCTGGCTGTTGGCACAGTCAATCCTGCGGCAACCTCAATGGACCAGGCTTTTCAAAAGGACTCGTAAACGCGTCGCTTCTCTTCTCAGTGATTCACGGTTCAGCATACCGATTCCCAAAATCAGTCCTCGGCGAGAGTCACCAGCTACGCACACGACGCTGAGTGGTTTGACGATGAAATGGTGTCGCAATAACTGTCTGGTGACAGACACGTCATCCACTGTGTCCGCAAACCGCGCACAAAGGCTGATAGCGTGACTGGGAGAGGACAAGTCCTCAATGGCCGGAACCTGGCTGAGCTGGTCGTGCATTACCTGCTGCCGGGCCAGATATTCTTTCTGGATGCGCTGATACCAAAGGTCCAGGTCACCATTGGCGATAAAGGCAGCAAGAACGGCCTGATCGAGCATGCGGCCCTCCCGGAAGACCTCACTGCGAAGCCGGCTGATGGTCGCCGCCAGATGATGCGGCACCACCAGATAGCCGAGCCGCAACCCCGGAAACAGGAGCTTGGAGAATGAGCCCGCAAGGATGTGCTTCTCAGATCGCGGGTCGAACACCAGCCGGGTGTCTCTCTGGCCGTTGAATTCGTAGTCGTCTTCGATGATGTAGTCGGGAGAAAGCCACCCACACAAAGCCTGCTTGTCGGCCTTTGAAGTAGGCACGCTTAGCGGGTAGTGCTGGGAACCGGTCAGATACAGCAATTTTGGTGACGGCGCTACGCGCCCCCTGTGCCCTTGCTCTGGATACCAGGGAAGCATCTCAATTGTCAGTCCACAGGCCGTGAAAACATTCCGCGCCCCCCAGTAACAGGGCGACTCCATTACCACCCGATCACCGTTGTCAGCCAGCGCCAGAGCACAGAGTTCCAGCCCATTATGGGTTCCTTCGGTAATAATGATTTGTTCGGGATCGCAGTCAAAATGTCGCCAGCGTCGGAGAAAATCCCGAATTGCTCTTTTTAGCGGTCCATAGCCGCCGGTGGAGTATGACAACAGCAGGGCGTTCCGGGGCACAGTGACACTGGTATAGAGCTGTCGCCACTTGCGCATGGGGAACTGGGCAATATCAGGAATGCCCGGCACGAAAGCGCCACTCTGGATCTCCGCCGCACCGGGCTGGCTAAGCAACTCACGGGCCCTCCTCGAGACTCCACTGAGGGCTGGGCGCACGGGTAGCTCAAGATTTTCCCCTGGCCGGTGGGTCCAGGTGCCCTGGCCATGACCAGTGATCAATACCCCCTCCTCCACCAGCATGCTGATAGCTCCGGCGAGTGTATTACGTGCCAGCCCAAGCGCATGGCACATTTGACGGTGGGAAGGCAACTTCATACCGGACGGCCAGTCTTGCTCGATTAAATGGCGCAGGGCCTGCTGTGCACGCACCTGCTTGCTGAGACTCTTTGGCTGCTGCTGGTAGCGACGCGCAAGGCTCGCAAGCGGATCGTTTGGTTTGAGGTCTTCGATCATGGGGGCTCTTTACCGGATGGACTCGCAAAACAAGTGGTCCAGTTGAACTCGAAAGTGGTTCATATTCAGCTCATAGCCTACCTGCTAGGGTGCAGAGCATTCCAGTTACTTTCGAGAGGAATTGCTCCATGTCCGCAACAAAAACCCCTTTACTGGCCAGCGTGCTCAACAACCAGGTTCCCGCCCTTATCAGCGGGCAGTGGTGTCAGCGAGATGCACGATTTGAGGTCACCAACCCCGCAACGGGCGAGATACTGGCCCAAGTGGCCGAGTGCACTGCTGACGACACCCGGGATGCCGTCGCCGCCGCGGAGCGAGCTGGCCGGTCCTGGAGGCAGGTACCAGCCAAGGAACGCTCTGCCGTGCTACGTCGCTGGTTTGAGCTGGTCAGCGGACACAGCGATGAGCTGGCACGTCTGATGACCCTGGAACAAGGCAAGCCACTTGCCGAAGCACGGGGTGAAGTCACCTATGGCGCATCCTTTATCGAATTCTTCGGCGAGGAAGCCAAGCGAATGGCGGGGGAAACCCTGCCGGGCCAGGGACCGGACAAGCGGATTCTGGTGATGCGCGAGCCTGTAGGCGTAGTGGCCGCCATCACTCCCTGGAATTTCCCCCTGGCCATGATTACCCGCAAATGTGCTCCCGCCATTGCTGCCGGCTGCACCGTAGTAATCAAGCCTGCAGAAGCCACTCCACTCACCGCTCTGGCTCTGGCCCGGCTGGCACTTGAGGCAGGCGTTCCTGCTGGCGTCATCAGCGTAGTAACGGCCTCTTCACCCGTGGCGGTCGGTGAGGTGTTGAGCACTGACCCCCTCGTGCGGAAATTGTCCTTCACCGGCTCCACCGCGGTGGGTAAGAAACTGCTTGCGCAGTGCGCGTCGACGGTCAAGAAAACTGCCATGGAACTGGGCGGCAATGCACCATTCATCGTGTTTGACGATGCCGATCTGGACGCCGCCGTGGAGGGTGCAATTGCCTCCAAGTTCCGCAACGCTGGCCAGACTTGTGTCTGCACCAACCGCTTTCTGGTACAGGACGGCGTCTATGAGGAGTTTGTCAGCAAACTGACGGCGAAGGTTGCCGGCCTGAAGGTTGGCAATGGCCTGGATGACGGCATCAGTATCGGACCGTTGATCAACCGGGGTGCCATCGACAAGGTACGGGGCCACGTGGAAGACGCCATCGGCAAAGGCGCTCGCGTAGCCAGTGGCGGCCAGCCACACGAACTCGGCCCGAACTTCTTCACCCCGACCGTGCTCGCCGATGTGACTCCGGACATGGCGGTGGCAGGAGAGGAAACCTTTGGCCCTCTGGCACCAGTGTTCCGTTTTCACACAGCAGAGGAGGCCGTTGCCATGGCCAATGATACGCCGTCAGGGCTGGCCGCCTACCTCTACGCCACCGACTATCGGCGTATCTGGCACACCCTTGAAGCTCTCGAGTACGGGATGGTGGGTGTCAACGAGGGTCTGATCTCCACCGAGCTGGCACCATTTGGCGGGGTGAAGGAATCCGGCCTCGGGCGGGAAGGCTCGCACCATGGACTGGATGAATTTACTGAACTCAAATACGTCTGCCTGGGCGGCTTGTAATGCTGCCGATACCATCGAGAGACCACACATGAACAATGCAGAATTTAACGCGCTAAAAGAAGAATACGTAGCCTTCGGGGCTGCCACGCCAACGACCCAGTATGCCGACAGGGCAGAAAATGCCGAAATCTGGGATGCCGACGGTCAGCGCTGGATTGATTTCGCGGGCGGTATCGGCGTGCTCAATCTTGGGCATCGTCATCCGAAAATCGTTACAGCCGTCCGGGAACAACTTGATAAGGTGATGCACACCAGTGCGGCGGTTATGTCATACGGACCTTATGTTCAGCTCTGTCAGAAACTGTGCCAGCTGACACCGGTGCGCGGCCCGAAGCGAAAGGCAATGCTGGTCAACACCGGCGCCGAAGCTCTGGAAAATGCCGTCAAAATTGCCCGCGCCGCTACCGGGCGCTCGGGGATCATCACCTTTGACGGAGCCTTCCATGGCCGCACCATGATGACCCTCGCCATGACAGGTAAAGTCCTGCCCTACAAGAACGACTTCGGCCCCATGCCCGGCGATGTATTCCGCGCGCCCTACCCCAATCCGCTCCATGGCATCAGTGACGAAGCTTCTCTGCAGGCCCTGCGCACCCTGTTCAAAACCGACATTGCACCACACCGGACCGCGGCCATCGTAATCGAGCCGGTTCAGGGCGAGGGTGGTTTCTACATTGCGTCTCCGACCTATCTGAAAGCATTGCGTGCACTGTGTGATGAACACGGAATCCTGCTGATTGTGGATGAAGTGCAATCCGGCTTCGCCCGTACCGGCAAGCTCTTCGCTCTGGAGCACAGCGGTGTGGAGGCGGACCTGCTGACCACCGCCAAGAGCCTGGCTAACGGCATGCCGTTGTCTGCCGTGGTTGGCAAAGCCGAAGTGATGGACGGCTCCGGCCCCAACTCACTGGGTGGCACTTACAGTGGCAACCCCCTGGCCTGCGCCGCAGCGCTGGCAGTGATCAAAGTCATTGACGAGGAGAACATTCTTGAGCGCAGCACCGCTCTTGGTGCACGGCTCGCCGAGCGCTTTTCGGTCTGGCAACAGCGTTTTGATCGGGTGGGCCACGCCCGCAACCTGGGTGCCATGGCAGCGTTTGAACTGCTGGATAACCATAACAACCCCGACCCGGATCTGACCCAGGCGGTATGCGCCAAAGCCAGGGAACACGGACTGATCCTGCTCTCTTGCGGCTTTTACGGTAATACCATTCGCATCCTGGTGCCAATTACGGTCGAAGACGACGTTCTTGAGGAAGGCCTGAACATGATCGAAGGCGCTCTCGAAGCATTGTGCTAACGGCATGGGCACGCACTCTCTGCTCACTGGTTGGCGTAGGTCTGACCGTTAATTTCAATTCCTCGGGGTCGTAATCCCGTGTTCGGTGATGTTCAGGCCGTCGACTCAATTCGCCGGACCGGCAATGAACTTCTGAAAACCTATCCGGACTGAGGACACTGACCGAAATAGACCCCATACTGAATGGCATTCAAATCTTTCAATCAGGACCTTGGCCCCATGAAGACCGTTTTTTCACCCCTTCACAGTCGCCGCAACGTCAAAACCGAACTGGACGGTGGACTGTTGATTGAGCCCCACGAAAAACCGTCCCGGGCAGAGACCATTCTGTCCCGGGTGAAAAGTCAGGCGCTCGGAGAGATTCTGGCACCCGAAGAGTTTGGCCTGGAACCCGTGAAACGGGTTCACACTGCCGACTACGTGACCTTTCTGGAAAACTGCTGGGAAGAATGGGTGGCGGCTGACAAGCGAGGTGAAGCCATTCCCACCTTTTGGGTGGGGCGCGGTATGCGCCATCGTGTTCCCAAGGACATCGATGGTCGCCTCGGTTTTTACAGCATGGGCGCGGACAGCTCTATTTCCGAGGGCACCTGGGAGGCAGCAAGAGCCTCGGCGAACGTTGCGCTTACCGCACAAAAACTGGTAGCGGGTGGTGAACGGGCTGCCTTTGCCCTGTGTCGTCCTCCCGGTCACCACGCCCATGCTGACGTGTTTGGAGGCTATTGTTTCTTCAATAACGCGGCCATTACCGCTCAGGCCTTCCGCGACCAGGGCTATGAACGCGTTGCCATCCTCGACGTGGACTTTCACCATGGCAACGGCACACAGGCCATCTTCTATGATCGCAGCGATGTACTGACCATCAGCCTGCACGGCGACCCGGATCTGGTCTTTCCCCACTTTCTCGGGTTTGAGGAAGAAACCGGTGAAGGCGAGGGCGAAGGGTATAATCTCAATATCGTTTATCCGCCCGGTACCCCTTACAGCAAATGGAGCATGGGCCTTGAAACCGCCTGCCAGCGCATTGAGACGTTCAGACCGGAAGCGCTGATTGTCGCACTGGGCGTTGATACCTTCGAGGAAGACCCGATTTCCTTCTTCAAACTGAGGTCGGCGGATTACCTGGCGCTCGGCAAACGCATTGAGCAGTTGGGACTGCCCACGGTGTTCACCATGGAGGGCGGTTACGACGTCGATGCCATCGGCGTCAACGCGGTGAATGTCATGCAGGGATTTGAAGGCGTCTGAGGCGCCTTCGGATCAATAGAGTCAGCCCTTGAACCCTTTGCCTACAATGTAGACTTCCCGGGAGCGGGCGCGGGAGGAATCCGGCTTGCGCACAACCACCTTGTCGAATACCGCCCTTACCGACTTCAGATACTCGTCGTAGCCCTCGCCCTGAAAGACCTTGGCCAGGAAACTGCCTTTTGGCTTGAGCACCTGGCAGGCCATGTCCAGAGCCAGTTCCACCAGATACATGGAGGCTGCCTGGTCGGCAACGGTGACACCGCTGATGTTTGGCGCCATGTCAGAAATCACTACGTCCACCGGGGTCCCCCCCAATGTCTCCATGATAGCGTCGAAGACGTCGTTCTCGGTGAAATCACCCTGAATAAACTCTACACCTGCAACCTGGTCCATTTGCAGGATGTCAGAAGCGATAACCCGGCCATTGTGTCCCACCAGATTTGCGGCCACCTGGGACCAGCCTCCGGGCGCTGAGCCCAGGTCCATAACCACCATGTTAGGATGAATCAGCCGGTCCTTCTTGCTGATCTCCAGGAGCTTGTAACTGGCACGGGAGCGGTACCCGTCCACCTGCGCCTGTTTCACGAAGGGGTCGTTCACATGCTCTTCAAGCCAGCGGTTACTGCTTTTGGATCGGGCCATAGGAACTCATCAATGGGGAAGATGTCGGACCGTTATTGTACGTGTCGCACCCTCGGGCGGCAAAGTCCTGACAACGGGCGCGGGCGCACGTACAATCACATCACTTTTATTCACCCGAATTTTTCACCCGGCAGCTTCAGCCAGCACTTTGCATGGTGGGCTTACGGGCAGGACAGACCATGATCCGCCTTACCGAACTCGCCCTGCCACTGGACCATTCTGACAGCGCACTGCGAACCGCCATTGTTGAACGGCTGCAGATAGCTGACGCAGACCTGATCGATTTCACTGTATTCAAGCGCAGCTACGATGCCCGCAAGAAGAACACCGAGATCAAGTTCGTTTATATCATCGACCTCAATGCACGCGATGAAGCGGATATTCTTGCCCGCTTTGAGCAAGACAACCACGTGCGACCGGCCCCGGACACGAGCTACCATCCTGTCGCGCAGGCACCGGCCAACCTCACCGAACGCCCTGTCGTTATCGGCTTCGGTCCCTGCGGCCTGTTTGCCGCCCTGCTGCTCGCGCAGATGGGATTCCGGCCCATCGTCCTGGAGCGGGGCAAGGACGTCCGCCGTCGCACCCGGGACACCTGGGCGTTGTGGCGCAAAAAAAAGCTGTCGCCCGAGTCCAACGTGCAGTTTGGTGAAGGCGGTGCCGGTCTGTTCTCCGATGGCAAGCTGTACAGCCAGATCAAGGATCCGAAGTTTTACGGTCGGAAGGTCATGCACGAGTTTGTCCGGGCCGGCGCGCCGGAGGAGATTCTGTATGTCAGCAAACCTCACATCGGTACCTTCCGTCTGACCGGCGTCGTTGCCACCATGCGTGAGGAAATCATCCGGCTCGGCGGGGAAATCCGCTTTGAAAGCAAAGTGACCGACCTGCACATCCGTGATGAGCGCATCGAAGGTGTGGAACTGGCCGGTGGTGAACGCATCGACAGCCGTTATGTGGTGCTGGCGCTTGGGCACAGCGCACGGGAAACCTTCCGCATGCTGCAACGGGACGGCGTTTTTATTGAGGCCAAGCCGTTCGCCATTGGTTTTCGCATCGAGCATCCCCAGTCGCTGGTCGACAAGGCCCGCCTCGGCAAATACGCCGGCCATCCCGCCCTGGGTGCGGCGGACTACAAACTGGTCTATCACGCCAGCAACGGCCGCGCGGTTTATAGCTTCTGTATGTGCCCGGGCGGTACTGTCGTAGCCGCAACCTCCGAACCGGAGCGAGTGGTCACCAACGGCATGAGCCAGTATTCCCGTAACGAGCGCAATGCCAACGCTGGCATCGTTGTGGCCATCCATCCGGAACAGGATTTCCCGGGCGGCCCGCTTGCCGGTGTGGAGCTTCAGGAAAAGCTGGAATCCGATGCCTATCGCCTCGGCGGCAGCGATTACTGCGCACCCGCCCAGCTGGTGGGAGATTTCATCAAAGGCAAGGCGTCCACCGAACTGGGCAAGGTTGAACCCTCATACAAACCGGGCATCAAACTGTGCGACCTGGCGCCCTCCCTTCCGGCCTATGCCATCGAAGCCATCCGCGAAGCCCTGCCCGCGTTTGGCAAGCAGATACGCGGCTATAACCGCGACGATGCAGTCCTGACAGGTATCGAAACCCGCACCTCCTCGCCGGTGCGCATCACCCGGGATCGCAACAGCCTGCAAAGCCTCAATACCAGAGGGCTATACCCGGCCGGCGAAGGTGCCGGTTATGCCGGCGGCATTCTTTCGGCCGGAGTGGATGGCATCAAGGTCGCCGAAGCACTGGCCCAGGCCATGCTGGATGATTGTGAAAACACCGGCGGGCAACCCTCGTGAAGCTGGACGACATCAAAAAACTGCACCAGAAAAAATACCGCCAGACGCTGGGGCATTACCTGGTGGAGGGTGAACATCTGATACTGGAGCTGCAAAAAGCGGCAACTCGTCAGCCGGCACTGAGGCAAGCTGAGATCTACGTTACCCCTGCCTATGAGCACTGGCAGAGCCCGTTCAGAGTCCACCTCATCAATGACCGTCAGATGGCACAACTGGCCGACACCCGAACCCCACAGGGCATTCTGGCGGTCGTGCCTATGCCAGTGCCGGCTAATAATGTTGAGGCTACTTCGGTTCCGGACGAAAAGGCCATTTACCTGCACGAAGTTCAGGACCCTGGCAATCTTGGTACCATTTTACGGACTCTGGCCTGGTTCGGCGGCTTCCGCTGTTTACTGAGCCCCGGCAGTGTCGACCCTTACAACCCGAAAGTAGTGCGTGCCAGTATGGGCGCGATTTTTCATGTACCCCTGGAAACCGATATAAGCCTGGATAACCTGGCCAGCCGCTACGCCCGCATTGCCTGCCTGGACCTCAACGGCGCACCACTGACCTCACCAGCGTTTCATCAACACGACTGCTACCTGTTCGGAAATGAGGCCCGTGGAGTGCCGGCAGAGGCCCTCAGTCATTTAGCGGCAACAGCCTATAGCATTCAGGGACGGGGTGAGATCGAGTCCCTGAACCTGGCCTCTGCAGTCAATATGTGCACCTATGAATTAATGCGGAGCCAATAAACAGGGCCTGGTTTGAGCAATTTCGACAGTGATTGTGGCGGATATCGTCATTGCCTGTAGCTTGCTAATTAGCGACGATCAAAGCCTCATGCCACGACTCTGAGCCATCACTATGGAACGCTATCTCCAGCCCACCGCATTCTTTGACTATGAGCAACCCGAGCTTAAAGCGTGGATTGCCAGGCAATTGACTGGCGTGCCCGACGATCCTGTTGAGCAGGCGAAAGTCCTTTATCTGGCTGTACGGGACAGCGTGAGCTACAACCCCTATGTGTTCCGGACCGACCCCAGGACCTTCAGCGCCAGTTATGCACTGACCAACGGTGAAACCTACTGCATCCCCAAGGCGGTACTGCTCGGTGCCGCGGCTCGATCCATCGGCATTCCGAGCCGGCTCGGTCTGGCCGACGTGCGCAATCATCTGTCCAGCCCGAAACTGATCGAATGGCTTCAGTCAGACATTTTCCGTATGCATGGCTTTATCGAGCTGTATCTGAACGGGGAATGGGTAAAAGCGACACCGGCCTTTAACAGGCAATTGTGCGAAATGATGAAGGTGGAACCACTGGAGTTCGACGGTGTCCACGATTCCGTGTTTCAGGAATACACCGAATCCGGGCAAGCACACATGGAATACGTCAATGACCATGGCCTGTTCGACGACGTACCCCATGATTTTATCGTCGCCGGCGTCCGTGCTGCATACAGCCACCTGTTTCCGGACCAAGAAAAAGAACAACATTTTGACGGCAGCCTTGAGGAGGACCTCAAGTAAAAGCCGACACCCGACTCATCCGGAAAAGCCCGGAAGCGGCGCCCTGACTGAATGCTTAGCGCTTGCCCATGACCGCATTGCTGTCGAAGTCCAAGTACAGCGGGCCGGCGATCTCCTGATAGTCGCCAGCCCCCTTGAGTCGTCTCAACTCCCCGGACAAAGCCTGCAAAAACGCACGGTTACGCTCCGTGTTATGGCAGGTAAGCCGGTCGAAACTCTCCAGCAATGGCTGTTCCGGGGCATAAGAAAGCTTATCCAGGTGTGGCCGGATATCTGGAATGGCCGCAATCATGTAATCAAAGCGCCCGTGCTCAAGCATGGCGACATTCAGGGCATCATTTCTTGACCAGTTGACGTCGATGTCATGCCCGTCAAGGACAGTATCCAGATAAGTCTCGTGTCCCATTACTGCCCCAACCTGTTGCCCCTCAAGTCCCGCAAGGGATAAGGGAAGTGCTTTTCCTTTGAGGGCGAAAAGGTAATAGCTGAACTTTCCCAGTGGAAAACTGGCAATGATCGCCTCTTCACCCAGTTGACCTTCGAGCACTTCCGTAAAAGAATAAACACAGTCTGCCTCACCATATTTGAAAGCCAGCATGGTCCGTTTGTAGGGATAGAAGGACTCCTGAATTTCAGTGTCCAGGGCCTGAAGGGCGCGCCTCATGATTCTCTGGTAAACGCCGTCCTGATTCTCGGTCAGCAGGCTGGAGATATCGGGGACAGCCACACGAATGGGCTCTACCGAATTGGCATAGCTAACGGGCGGGAGGGAACACAGCAAAGCGGTGATCAGACAGAGAGCTGCGCATTTCATGGGGAAGGCGTGGGTCCGTATCGAGCAAAAATGGCTATTTTTTATACACACCCCGATTATGGCAAGACCATGACAATGTAGCCAGAAAAACCTTATTAAACCTTTTGGTCATCGGACTCAGTCCCGACTGACCAGGCAGTCACCGGCTCTGGGATGTTGCACAAAAAAGGCACCGGATTGCTCCGGTGCCTTCGCTTGTCTAACCCCTCTCATCAGGGTCAGAATTCTCAACGACTCATGTCAGGCCGCCTGTTCTTCGTCCTCTTCCACAGAGTTCCGGATCAGGAAGTCGAAGGCACTCAGCGCGGCCTTTGAACCCTCGCCCATGGAGATCACGATCTGCTTGTAAGGCACCGTGGTTGCGTCGCCAGCAGCGAAAATTCCCGGAATGGATGTCTCGTTGCGCTCGTTAACGATGATCTCGCCGTGCTGGCTCAGCTCGATATCGCCTTTCAACCACTCTGTATTCGGAACCAGGCCAATCTGGACGAACACCCCTTCAAGGGCGACATGGTGCTCTTCACCGGTGGTGCGATCCTTATAGTTAAGACCGCTGACCTTACCATTTTCACCGGTAATCTCGGTCGTCTGGCCAGACGTAATGATCTCTACGTTCTTGAGGCTCCGGAGCTTCTTCTGAAGAACCTCGTCGGCACGCATCTCCGCACCGAATTCGATCAGTGTTACGTGACCAACAATGCCAGCCAGGTCGATCGCCGCTTCAACACCCGAGTTACCACCGCCGATCACGGATACCCGCTTCCCTTTGAACAACGGGCCGTCACAGTGGGGGCAGTAGGCCACACCCTTGTTCCGGTATTCTTCCTCGCCTGGAACGCCCATCTGGCGCCAGCGGGCACCGGTGGAAAGCACAAGCGTACGCGACTTCAACGACGCGCCATTCGCCAGACGCACTTCATGCAGGCCGCCGGTTTTGGCCGCCGGAATCAGTTTCTCGGCACGCTGCATGTTCATGATGTCCACGTCGTACTCTTTAACGTGCTGTTCCATCGCAGCCACCAGCTTCGGCCCTTCAGTGTAGGGCACGGAGATCAGGTTCTCTATACCCATGGTGTCGGCCACCTGGCCACCGAAGCGCTCAGCGGCTATACCGGTTGCAATGCCCTTGCGAGCGGCGTAGATAGCCGCTGCGGAACCCGCCGGACCACCACCGATTACCAGGACTTCAAAGTCATCCTTCTGGTTGATCTTCTCTGCCTCTTTCTCGTCGGATTTCGTGTCGAGCCTGGCCGCAATCTCTTCTATCGTCATTCGGCCCTGGCCCCAGGGCTCACCATTCAGGTAAACGCTGGGCACAGCCATCACTTCCCGTTTTTCCACTTCGTCCTGGAACAGCGCGCCGTCGATGGACGTGTGCTTGACGTTCGGGTTCAACACGCTCATCAGGTTCAGCGCCTGAACCACATCCGGACAGTTCTGGCAGGACAGGGAGAAGTAGGTTTCGAACTCGAAATCTCCCTCCAGTGACTGGATCTGTTCAATCACGTCCTGAGACGCCTTGGACGGGTGGCCGCCCACCTGCAACAGGGCCAGCACCAGAGACGTAAACTCATGGCCCATGGGAATGCCAGCGAAGCGGACACCGATATCGGAGCCAACACGATTGATAGCAAAAGACGGGCGACGAACGTCCTGAGCCTCTTCTGTGCGAAGGCTGATCTTGTCCGACATCGGCTCAAGCTCTTCAAGCAGCTGCTTCAGCTCCTGGGATTTATCACCGTCGTCGTAGGCTGCAACCAGCTCAATCGGCTGCTGCAGCTTTTCCATGTAGGCTTTCAACTGTTCCTTGATACTGGCATCCAACATACTGCGTTTCCCCTTGAGATGTCTTAATACGGAATGTCTGAGTTCAAAACGAACTATGATTCGAAGATGACTGAACGATACGGGGTGGTAATAAAATGCTCAAATTAATTGACCCAAAGTGTTTGATAGGCCTTTGCTATACGCCGACCCTTATCCCGGACAATCGCTGGACCAATAGCGCATATCCATTCGCGCTGCTGCCAAGTACCATGGTGTAAGGCGTCACAACCTAATCCGTTGCACTCAGAATAGGCAAAGCATGTTTCTAGATCGTTTCTACTCCATCCAGGACGGGTGTGTATATATTACTGCACACCAGGCCAGCCGGTTTGCCAAGGAAATCGCCGGGGACTTCAATCCCATCCACGATCCGGAGGCGCGACGCTTTTGCGTGCCGGGAGACCTGTTGTTCGCGGTTATCCTGTCCCGTTTCGGGCTGTCGGAGAACATGACTTTCAAGTTCCGCAGTCTGCTCGGTGACGGTGTTCCTCTGGAGTTCCAGGAAAGCGAAGACGGAACCATTGAGGTATGCGACCAGGCCGGAAAGGTCTACCTCGAAGTTAGCCGGAGTGGTGAAAAGACTCTGGACGAAAAAGCCATTGAGGACTTTACCCGCAGCTACGTAGCCGCCTCCGGCAAGAATTTTCCCCATACTCTCAAGCCACTCATGGAGTCCCGAGGCGTGATGTTCAATCCCGACCGCCCCATGGTGATGTACGAGAGCATGAGCCTGGCCCTGGACAGCCTGGACATCCCTTCCTCTGAGCTGGAGTTGCACAAAGCCGACCTGGAACCTGCTGGCAAGCGGGGAAACGTCACCCTTGAATACCGGCTGATGACTGACGGAAAGCCAGTGGGTGACGTCGCCAAACGCCTGATCCTTGGCAGCCTTCGGCCCTACTGCCCGGACGCCATGGCAGGTGTGATTGAGGAGTTTTACCGGCTCAAGGCCCGTGGTTTACAGGTTGGCAGCGATACCTCCGATTCCTGATACAGATCGCCTTTCCGGACATTACTTCTGTCTACAATGATCCTTGTGACCCTCTGTTTCACAAGGATCGACAAACATGGCCAGTAAACCAACACCCCAAGAGCAGATGGCGCCCTACCGGTTATCTCCGGGCGCCGTCGTCAACGCGTTGGGAAGCAACGAGCATCAAGGCCTTGGAGACAATGAAGCCAAAGCCCGCCTGGAACGTGACGGCCCTAATGAACTGACCACCGTCAAGCCGGTTCCCGGCTGGCGAAAACTGCTCGCCCAGTTCACAGACACCCTGGTCATCCTGCTGCTGGTCGCGGCCGGCGTATCGATGGCACTCTGGCTGTTTGAGCGGGATTCGGATTTGCCTTACGAAGCCATTGCGATCCTGGCCATTGTGCTGCTCAACGCCGGCATGGGCTATGTCCAGCAGGCACGGGCAGAGCAGGCCGTTGCAGCGCTACGTCGGATGGCTGCCGCCAAGGCTCTGGTGATCCGGGATGGCGAACAGCGCAGCATACCGGCCAGTAATGTCGTTGCAGGTGACATCATCCTGATGGAAGAAGGCGATACCATTCCTGCCGACGCCCGTCTGATCCATTCCGTTGCCCTGCAAACCTCCGAAGCCGCTCTCACTGGCGAAAGTCTGCCCGAAGCCAAGGAACCGGAAACCATCGTCGGCGAAGCGGCCATTGGCGACCGCCAGAACATGGTTTTCAGCGGCACTGCCGTCACCTACGGCCGCGGCACCGCCGTTGTGACCGCCACCGGCATGCGAACCCAGATGGGGCAGATTGCCGGCATGCTGGACCAGGCTCCACCCGAAACCACCCCGTTGCAGCAGGATCTTGCCCGGGTAGGTAAGCTGCTGGGACTGGTGGTGGTCGCCATCGCAGTGGTGATGATCGCAACTATTATTCTGCTGGAGCACATCAGCGGCTTCTCTGCCATATTCGATGTCCTGATCCTTGGCGTCGCACTGGCAGTCGCGGCCGTGCCAGAAGGGTTGCCAGCGGTGGTTACCGCAGTGCTTGCCCTCGGGGTTCAGCGCATGGCACGCCGCAACGCCATTGTCCGCCACCTGGCGGCCGTAGAGACCCTGGGTTCGGCCAACGTGATCGCCTCCGACAAGACCGGCACCCTCACCCGCAATGAGATGACGGTTCGGGCCGTGGTGACTGCCAGCGGCCGGGTCACCCTGGCTGGCACAGGCTATGAACCAGTTGGCGAGGTCACAGCCCATCGTGCCTCCAACGGCGATGGCGCAGACACAATTAACCAGGCCCTGCGGCTGGAACTCGAACGCGCCCTGACCGTCGGCGACCGCGCCAATAATGCGGAGTTACAGGAAGAGGGCGGCGAATGGACCGTCCAGGGCGATCCTACCGAGGGGGCGCTGATCGTCGCCGCTCGCAAGGTGGGACTGGCTGAAGAGATACTGGACGCCCGATACGAGCGGGTTGGTGAGGTGCCGTTCTCGTCGGAGCGGAAACTGATGTCGACGCTCAATACGGACAGGCAGCAGCGGGAACACATCCAGGTATTTACCAAAGGCGCTCCCGATGTCCTGCTGGGACGCTGCACCCGCGAGCGGGTCGGCGATTCCACCCGCCCACTCACCCCCGAGCGCCGGACCGAAATCCTCCAGACCAACGAGCAACTGGCCCGCGAAGCCCTGCGCACCCTGGGCGTCGCCGCCAAGCTGTTACCCGCTCACAGCTTCGAGCCTGACGATGTCGACGAGGCGCTGGAAGAGGATCTGGTGTTTGTCGGGCTGGTCGGCATGATTGACCCGCCACGTGAAGAAGCGAAGCAAGCGGTTACCCGCGCCAAGGCTGCCGGAATCCGGCCCGTGATGATCACCGGGGACCATCCGGTCACCGCGGCGGTTATTGCCGGGGAGCTGGGGATCTGCAGTGATGGCCGTGCAGTATCCGGTGCGGATATCGACAGAATGCCGGATGAAGAGCTCTATCAGACCGTCCGTGAAGTGTCAGTCTATGCCCGGGTAAATCCTGAGCACAAGCTTCGAATCGTCGGTGCGCTGCAGAGAGACAAGGCGATCGTAGCCATGACGGGAGATGGTGTGAACGATGCGCCGGCCCTGAAGGCTGCCGATATCGGGATTGCCATGGGCATCAGCGGAACAGACGTCTCGCGAGAAGCTTCGGATATCATTCTCGCAGACGACAACTTTGCCTCAATCGTGGCAGCAGTAGAGGAAGGCCGCACCATCTTCGCCAACATTCGCAAATTCCTCCGGTACCTGCTGTCATCCAACATTGGCGAGGTAATGACCATGTTTTTTGGCGTGGTTCTGGCAGGCACCATCGGGCTGACTGAAAGCGTCAGTGGCCTCGCTCTGCCGTTGCTGGCTACTCAGATCCTGTGGATCAACATGGTTACCGATGGAGCGCCCGCCCTCGCTCTTGGCCTTGATCCGGGAGGGGCAGACGCCATGACTCATCCGCCAAGACCCCGGGATGAGGGCGTGATTACGGGCAGGATGTGGGCCGGTATTATTTTTGTGGGCACCGTAACTGCAGCAGGCACCCTGTTTGTGCTGGATGCTTCCCTCCCCGGCGGCCTGGTGGCCGGCGATGGCAGTCTCGAGTATGCCCGGACCATGGCGTTCACAACCCTGGTGCTGTTTTCTCTGTTTACTGTGTTCTCTTCAAGGTCTGATGAAGAAAGCGCCTTCGAGGGACTGTTCTCCAATGCCTGGCTTTGGGGCGCGGCTGCGCTGTCCATAGCCCTGCAAGTGTCGGTGGTCTATCTGCCGTTTCTTCAGAAAGCGTTTTCCACCGTTAGCCTCAGTCTTCACGACTGGCTTTTTTGCACCGTTGTTGCCAGTTCCGTGTTGTGGTTACGGGAACTGAGCAAACTGATTACCCGGATCAAGAATCCGCCGCTTGGTCCGGCCGCAGAAAACAGCGTATAAAAAGGACCGCAGAATAATTAGCTAATAAACCCAGTGGAGATGACAACGATGGCGATCAAGATCGGCGACAAGTTACCAGATATCGAGCTGCAGGTGATGGGCGAGAAAGGCCCCGAAAAAGTGCGCACCGGGGACCTCTTCGCCGGGAAAAAGGTTGTGATATTTGCCGTACCGGGCGCCTTCACACCGACCTGTTCCAAGGCACATCTGCCCGGCTTTGTCGTCGATGCCGACAAGATCAAGGCCAAAGGTGTGGACAGCATCATCTGCACCTCCGTTAACGACACCTTCGTCATGGATGCCTGGGGCAAGGCCCACAACGCCGAAGATCTCATTATGCTGGCCGATGGCCTGGGGGAGTTTGCCAAAGCCCTGGACCTGACCCAGGACCGGACCGCCAGCCAGATGGGTATTCGCAGCCAGCGCTACGCCATGATTGTGAATGACGGTACCGTGGAACTTCTGAACATCGATGCCCAGGGCCTGGACCAGACCAGCGCCGAAACCATCCTCGACTCACTCTGAGCCACCTTTTCCCCAAACACAAAAAACCCCGGAAAGTCCGGGGTTTTTTGCTCTTGAACGTCTCTCGGGGAGGCGCTTAGATCTTGCCAACCAGGTCCAGAGACGGAGCCAATGTTGCTTCGCCTTCTTTCCACTTGGCGGGGCATACTTCGCCTGGGTGCTTACGCACGTACTGAGCAGCTTTGACCTTATCCATCAAATAGTCAGCGTTACGGCCAACACCTTCAGCACTGATTTCCACGGACTGGATAATGCCATCCGGATCGATCAGGAAAGTGGCACGATCGGCCAGGCCCTGACCTTCACGCATAACCCCGAAGTTGTTGGTGATGGTGCCGGTCTGGTCGCCAACCATGAAGTAGTTGATCTTGCCGATGGTCTCGGAGCTGTCGTGCCACGCCTTGTGGGTGAAGTGAGTGTCAGTAGACACGGAGAACACTTCTACGCCCAGCTTCTGAAGCTCTTCGTACTTGTCTGCAACATCGCCCAGCTCGGTCGGGCACACAAAAGTGAAGTCGGCCGGGTAGAAGAAAAATACAGCCCACTTACCTTTTACGTCCGCCTCGCTGATCTCGACGAACTCACCGCTCTTGAAAGCAGTAGCGTTAAACGGCTTAATTTCGCTGTTAATAATGCCCATTAAAGATAACTCCTTGTTGATGGATTCATAAGTTCATGAATTAACGCCACCCAAGATACGGGTATTGGGCGGCGGGATAAAATTAATAATTTCCAACCCAAAGATAGGTTCTGCCTATACGTTGGGGCTTAACCGGCAAATTCAATCTTATGGAAGTCGAGAATATTCTCTTCCGGTGACGCTTTGATGGCAGCGACTTCCGCTCGCCTCTTCGCCAGAATGTAGACAAAGCAGGCGAAATAAAGACCAATGACCAACGCCCCCACCCACTGAATCCGCAGGAAATCCAGCTGGAACAGCATGGTCAGACCACACATGGCCACCAGGTTACCCAGTACATAAGACACCTGACCAAACCGCTTCGCAGTCAGGTTGAGGTTGTCGGTGTAAAGCCGGATCAGGGAATCCAGCGAGTTCACAACCATCAGAACCCCCACCGTAATCATCGCAACATTAATGAAGCCGGCGATGTTCATGCCCTCTGCGTGATAGTGATAAAGAATGGTAAACCACGTACCTATAGCGATGGAGGGTACAACCAGCATGGCAATCAGCAACTGCCACGTCCGTACACCGCTGACAAAGCGCGCCGTAAACTGGCCAATCATGATGCTCCAGGAGAACCACCAGAACAGGTAAAACTCATGGTAGTCATTCAGCGGCAGCATGAACTGGTGCAGATTGGTGAAGTATTCACCGATCAGACCCACGGTGTTCAGGAAGTCTGACGGGCTGCCGTTTCCCATCAGAAACGCACGTCCCCACATGACCGCAATCAGGCTAATGAATAGCACGCTTGAGCCGATGCTGAGAATACGCACGTATTTGATCTTACTGCTCGAATACACTGCCAGGGCAATGGAGGCCAGCACAATCAGATAGAACGAGGGCACCACCGATTCACCGTCACCGATTTGTGGCAGGTACCAGGGCAGGTTGACCAGCAGCAAGTAGGCCGTAAAGGCACAGGTGCCGATGATCACCACGTTGTTGATTACCTTGACCAGCGGGATTTCGAAAAACTTCACTCTCGGTTCGATGATGCAGAAGTAAAAGCAGGTCAGGAAATAAAAGCCCCAGATCAGAAAGGCCCAATAACCGAACTCAATCGCCAGGGGATTGGCAAAACTGTATTCCGGGTTGTCCGTGAGATTACCATAGCCGCCGAATTCGGTGAGCGGGAACATGATCAGCCCCACGTCGAGCCCCGAGGTAAACAGAATGGCAATAAAGGTAAACGTGCGGACCGGCGTTACGCCGATGCACTGCACATCCCACCACTTGTACATAATCATCACAATAGTGGCGAAGGTAAAGATCAGGCCGGTGGATAACCAGAGGGTCATAAGGTTCTCCGGTTACTTTCTTTCATAGTAATGAACAGCATGGGTGTTCCTCCTCTACTTTGAAGCTGTTGCTCGTTCGAATCGGACACAAACCCAGGACTTGCCTATCGGGCGCCCGAAAACGGCAGAACACCGTCGCGCTGATAGGGAAATCCTGAGGGCTTGCAAAACCCCGGGCGCGTTGCACGCCCGGGTGGGATGACGACGCGCTAAACCAGCGCGCGCTTTGCCTGTCCCGGTCGCTGACGTGCCTGCCACTGGTCGTCCATCACCACAGGCGCGTCAGAAGGTTGCAGGGGCTCCCTGCCCCGGATCAGGTCGGCTGCCCGCTCGGCCACCATGATGGTGGGTGCATTCAGGTTGCCGTTGGGTATGGTCGGGAAAATGGACGAATCCACCACCCTGAGATTTCGGATGCCGTGCACCCGGGTGTCCGGGGTCACCACCGCCAGCTCGTCGGTGCCCATTTTGCAGGTGCAGGACGGGTGGTAGGCGCTTTCCACCGCCTGGCGGACGAAGGCATCGATTTCCTCGTCGGTCTGGACCTCGGCACCGGGCTGGATCTCCGCTCCGCGGTACTCATCCATGGCCGGCTGGTTGATAATTTCCCGGGTCAGACGCACACAGTCCCGGAAACCTTCCCGGTCTGCCTCATGTTCCAGATAGTTGAAGCGAATACACGGGGCCTGTTTTGGATCGGCCGACTGCACATGCACGAAACCACGGCTCTTGGGCTTGTTGTGGCCAATGTGCAGCTGGAAACCGTCACCATCGAAGGCCTCCTTGCCGTCGTAGCGCATGGCTGCCGGCAGGAAGTGATATTGCAGGTCGGGCCACTCAACCCCGGCCCTGGAGCGGATAAAGCCACAGGATTCGAAGTGATTGGTGGCGCCCAGACCGTCCTTGCGGAGAATCCACCGAACACCGATCTTCAGCTTGTTCCACCAGTCCAGCTTGCCGTTGAGCGAGACCGGCTGTTTGCAGCGATACTGGAAATAGAATTCCAGGTGGTCCTGCAGGTTCTCACCGACGCCGGGTAACTCGTGTTTGACCTCAATACCGGCTTTGTCCAGCACCTCACGCTTGCCGATCCCGGACAGCTGGAGCAGGTGTGGTGACCCGATCGAGCCGGCCGAGAGAATGACCTCCTCGGCGGCCTTCGCCTCGTGTACCTTGCCACCTTGTTCGTAACGGACACCGGTGGCGGTTTTGCCATCCAGCAACACCTTGTGGACCAGGGCATGGGTCACCACAGTCAGGTTCGGGCGCTCCATGGCCGGGCGCAGATAGGCGTTGGCGGTGGACCAGCGACGACCGTTCTTGACGGTCATGTGCATGGCGCCGAAGCCTTCCTGCTGGGTACCGTTGTAATCGTCAGTCTCTAGATATCCGGCATCGGAACCCGCCCTGATAAAAGCCTTGTAGAGCGGATTCTGCATGTTGTTGCCGTTATTCACGCCGAGCGGGCCTTTATCTCCGCGGTAGTCATCACCGCCAAACGCCCAGGTTTCGGCCTTCTTGAAATACGGCAGGACATTCCGGTAATGCCAGCCGGTGGCACCTTCGGAATCCCATTCGTCAAAATCCCGGGCGTGGCCACGGACATACACCATCCCGTTGATGGAGGAAGAACCGCCCAGAACCTTGCCCCGGGGGCAATGCATGCGGCGATTGTCCAGATACGGCTCCGGCTCGGTCTCGAACTGCCAGGCGTATTTTTTGGTATTCATGGGAATGGACAGGGCGGTGGGCATCTGAATGAAGATGCTCTTGTCGCTGCCGCCGGTTTCCAGCAGCAGCACCCGGTGGCGCGCGTCCTCGGTCAGGCGGTTGGCCAGCACGCAACCGGCGGAACCCGCACCCACAATGATGTAGTCGTAGCGGTTTTCTGTCATACGCGTTCTCCTGTGTGGCCTGCGGGATTAAAACGGGGCATCGAGGTCTTCCATCCCCACATACACCGACTTAATCTGGGTGTAGTGAGCAAGGGTCTCGCGCCCATTTTCGCGGCCGATTCCGGAGAGTTTGTAGCCGCCCACCGGCATTTCCGCCGGGGAGGCGCCGTAGCTGTTAATCCAGCAGATACCGGCCTGGATCTGGTGAATGACCCGGTGGGCCCGGCGGATATCGTTGGTGAACACGCCGGCGGCCAGGCCGGTGTCGGTATTGTTGGCCCGATCAATCACCTCGTTCTCATCTGAGAAAGTCAGCACCGACATCACCGGCCCGAAGATCTCTTCCTTCACGATGCTCATGTCATCGGTGCAGTCGGTAAAGATGGTGGGCTCGACAAAATAGCCACCTTTGGAATCCTCCGGCTCAAAAGCCCGGCCACCGTGGCTAAGGGTGGCGCCTTCGGAGAGCCCCTTGGCGATGTAATCCAGCACCAGATCACGGTGTTTTTCGGAAATCAGGGCGCCGAAGTTGGTGTTCGGATCCATCGGATCACCCGGCTTGATATTCTTGCGAATGCGCTCCAGCAGGCGTTCCATAAAGCGCGGATAAAGGTCTTCATGGACAAACACCCGAGTACCGTTGGTGCAGATCTCTCCCTGGGTGTAGAAGTTGCCCACCATGGCAGCGGAGATTGCATTTTCCAGGTCCGCATCATCAAAGATGATCAGCGGGGATTTACCACCCAGCTCCATGGTGACGTCTTTTAGCGTGGAAGCCGCAGCTGTCATCACTTTCTTGCCGGTAGCCACTTCGCCAGTGAAGGACACCTTGGCAATCTCCGGGTTGTGGGTCAGCCAGGATCCAACCTCGGCAGCACCCTGGACCACATTGAATACACCCGCCGGAACACCGGCCTCTACATAAATCTCCGCCAGCTTGATCGCGCCCATGGGCGTCTCTTCCGACGGCTTGAAAATCATGGCATTACCACACGCCAGCGCGGGACCCGATTTCCAGCAGGCAATCTGGATCGGATAGTTCCAGGCACCAATTCCGGCACAGATACCGAGCGGCTCACGACGGGTGTAGTAAAAGTCGCCGCCAAGATCCTGCTGGGTGCCCTCAATGGACGGAGCCAGGCCAGCGAAGTATTCAACAGTGTCCGCACCTGTCACCACATCCACGGCCTCCGCTTCCTGCCAGGGTTTTCCCGTATCCCGGACTTCAGTCGCAGCCAGTTCGTCGTTACGTTCACGAAGCAGTGCTACCGCCTTCAGCAAGATCCGGCTGCGCTCCACTGCGGGCATCGCAGACCACTCGGCAAAGCCGGCACGAGCACTTTCAATGGCAGCCTGCTGCACGGATTCATCCGCCACTTCCACTTCATAGATCACTTCACCCGTGGCAGGATTCACAACCGGGAACGCCTCACCGGTGCTGTTGGCAAGGAAACGACCGTGAACAAAGTTCTGGAAACGGGGTACTGAATTGGACATAAACCGTAAAACCTCGAAATAATGAATTCGTTATCTGTATCTGGTGCGTCGACGTCTACGCCAGGGCTTCCTGTACAAAGCGCTTACACAAGGTCTGTCCGGCCTCGAAACCCTCTTGCGGGTCAAGGCTGAGCGCACTCCGCAGCCAGAAGCCGTCGATCATCGCCGCCGTTTGCCGGGCAGCGTCCGTCGCTGCCCGGGGCTCGAGTACCTGTGCGAAGGAGTAACGCAAGTTGCTGTAAAGCCGGGCATTGTTAATCTGCTGCAGCCGCTTCAGCCCTGGCTCATGCATGGACCGGGCCCAGAAGCTCAACCAGGTTTTCGCCGCCAGCTCCGAACGCTGGAAGCCCGAGAAGTTGGACTCAATAATGCAGTTCAGGCGCTCTTGCGGCGAACCGTCCGTCTTCGCCATACCCTCGCGCAGCTCTTTGCCCAGTTGATCCAGCAAATACCGCAGCGCCGCTTCAATCAGCCCCTGCTTGCCACCGAAATAATGGCTGATGATGCCCGAGGACATCCCGGCCCGTTTGCTGATACTTATGATGGTGGTCTTCTGCATTCCCAGCTCGGCGATGGAGGCCATGGTGGCTTCGATCAACTGCTGCTTTCGCGTGTCTTTCATTCCGACTTTTGGCATCGCGACGTCTCTGATAAATCTTTTCGGTTTTTATTAATTGAACGTTCAATTAACAATCAGGCTACAGAAAAGATGACAGGGTTTCAACTTTGGTCAGAAAACGAACGGAATTTACTTTCTTCGATAGCCCGGATCGGTCCAGCATAACGGCAAGGGTTCGCCAGACGGGAAGCTCAGCTCGTCCTTCGGGTAAAACTCCGCATCCTGAGCTTCCTCGCCATAATGCAGGCTGCCTCGGACCCGGCTTTCATGGGGGTCGAACAGTGCCCGGGTATCCAGTACCTCAATCAGGTGCCCGGTGGATTTCTCTGCCACAAACATATCGCTCTCCTTATCTTATAGTTACATGCAGGTGAGTCACTCATCAGGGAGTTCGTCGGAAAACGCGCTCAGGTGGAAGGCAATGGCCTCCTCCACCTCTTCTATCCCACACACTTTGGGTTCCGGTACCGGTCCGCCGGCAAGAACATCCAGAACAGCGCGCACCCCATGGGCTAGCGACTCCGTGTTGTAGCCGCCCTCCAGGACAAAGGCCAGGCGCCCCTCACACAGTCGATCAGCCAATGACTGCACGATGCCCGTCATGGCAGCAAAGCCCTCAAAAGAAACATTCAGGGCAAGGTCATACCAGTGCGCATCGAAGCCTGCGGACACCAGAATCAGATCCGGTTTGAAGTACTCCGCTGCCGGCACCAGAATCTCGTTGAGAGCCTTGAGATAGGCGACATCGCCGGCGCCTCCGGGAATGGGTACATTCACCGTCGTGCCCTCTCCAAGCCCTGCTCCCACGTCCTGCAGATTGCCGCTACCCGGATAAAACGGTGAGGCCCGATGGATATCGAAAAACATGACATGGGGATCTGCCCAGAATATATCCTGGGTACCATTCCCATGGTGTGCGTCCCAATCGATGATCAGAATTCTTTTGCAACCAAGCTCGGCCTGGGCATGGGCGGCCGCGACAGCAACATTGTTCAACAGGCAGAACCCTCTGGCACGTACCGGTTCGGCATGGTGACCAGGGGGGCGTACCAGCGCAAAGGCGCTTTCGGTGCTGCCCGAGACCACGGCTTCAACGGCGGCAACAGCCGTGCCCGCAGCAACTTCGGCAGCCTCGATACTCCCCGGTGAAACAGCGGTGGTGTCCACGTCGAGCCAGGCGTTTTTGTCACGCAGTGAAAACACGTCATCCAGATAAGAGGTGGTGTGAACCCTGGCCAACTGCTCCCTCGTGGCGGCCTTGCCCGGTTCAAACCGGACACCCCTGATCGGCTCCTGCCTGAGCAGCTCCAGAATCGCCTCAATACGCCCCGGGTGTTCGGGGTATTTCCACTGCACATTCAGGCCAGCCAGGATCCCCCTGATACGCTTATCCAGCCGGCCGGGAAGAAAGGCCGCATTTACATCGGGGGCGTGATTAAGAACCCGTTCATCGTAAAACACGGTGACATCTTTATACTCTGCCACGGCAAGCTCCATGATTCCGTCCAGAGGCGATGGCGCCCCTTGAGTCGACGAGACCTCACTGTCAAAAGCATAGTCAAAGAACCCTACTCCCGACAGCACGCCGACACACGGCGGCCAAACAGGGCCCTTTGAGCTATTCTGTTTTTGACATCCATCCTCTGTATGGACACATCCAGATGGCCTATTTCAGCAAGCACTACCATAGCCCCGGTACGGCCCCGGGAACCCTCATCGTAAGGGGCGCGGCAGCTCAGCCATTATCCATCAACCTGATTGATTACACAGAGGCAGGCGTTGAGGAGCACCAACTGGATTCGCCGGAACAGTGCCGGAGCTTTCTGGAACATGATTCCCGGACCTGGGTTCAGGTTAATGGTGAGGTCAACCCGGACATGCTCCGCAACCTGGGTGCGGTCTTCAATCTTCACGATCTTGCCCTGGAAGACGTCATCAATACCGGGCAGCGCCCAAAAGTCGAGCTCTATGACAACCAGGTCTTCATCATCACGACAATGCCCGTATACGACGGAACTCGCCTGGAACTGGTTCAGGTCAGTCTGTTCATGGGCAAGAACTACCTGATTTGCCTGTGCCCGCTGGCAGAGGATCCATTCGAGCCTGTCCGAAAGCGTATGCGCCAGACCAGCAACGTACGTTTTGCCACCCGCGGAATCGACTACCTGCTGTATGCACTGCTGGACCTGATCGTCGACGCCGGTTTCCCGGTTCTTGAACAGTTCGGGGACCAGTTGGAAGATCTTGAGGCCGAATTACTGGAACGACCAAGCCAGCAAACGTTATCCAGTATTCACAGGCTTAAACGGGAACTACTGATTCTGAGGCGCGTGCTCTGGCCCCAGAGGGAAGTGATTACCACGCTGATGCGGGGCGAGGATGAATTTATCCACACCGAAACACTGGTGTATTTCCGCGATTGCCACGATCACAGCATACAAATCATGGAGCTTCTGGAAAGCTTTCGCGACATGGCCACCAGCATGCTGGATATCTACCTTTCCAGCATCAGTCAACGCACCAACGAAACCATGCGGGTATTAACGATTATCGCCACCATCTTCATTCCGCTGACCTTCATTGCCGGCGTATACGGTATGAATTTCCATAACCCTGCCAGCCCCTGGGCCATGCCGGAACTCGGCTGGTATTACGGCTACCCGATGGTATGGGCCATTATGATATCCGTCACGGTGACGCTGGTCTGGTTTTTCAAGCGGCGCAAATGGATGTAGCTGATCCACCCGCTACCGGGTTTTGCCGATTGAGGGTGTACCGGGACTTGCCTTTGCACCCGGCTTCCGGAACAAGACATAGTTGCCGAGCAGCGCAAGACAGGCTCCAGCCAGTGCGGTACCGCTCCAGACAAAACCTTCCAGCCAGGTTGATACACTCAGGGCCACCACCGGGAATAGCACGGTCGCGTAACCGGCCTTGTCTGCCCCAAGGGTGCGAATGACAGTGATGTAGCTAAAAAAGGCCACAATCGATCCCGGAACCGCGAGGAACAGAGTGGCGCCCCAGAACACCGAACCCTGTGGAACCACCCATTCAGTGCCATTCATCAGGCACCAGCTCCCCAAAGCCAGGGCACCGTAGAACATCGCCCAGGCATTGCCCGCCAGCAAGGGAATCTCTGCAGTCCGGACCTTCAGGCTGATCAGGTTGCCCAGCGAAAACCAGAAGGTCCCGGCCACCGCAAAAACCAGAGCCACCAGCGTGGCATTACCGATCTGCAGGTCGTGCCAGAACAGCAGGGCGACCCCGGAAATTCCGAGTGTCACCGCCGGATAAATTCTGGGGTTGGGCCGGATGCCCATAAACACCCTGCCATTGAAGGCATTGAACAACGCGGCCAGTGAAAACACCACGGCCAGGAGTCCGCTGGTCATGTGCTCCGCCGCACGATAGATCAGCAAAAAGTTAATGCTATAAAGCGTTAACCCCTGAAGTACCAGCCAGCCGTGTTGCCGGACCGTGAACCGTGGCAGGCGCCGCAGCAAGGAAAGCCCACCCAAAGCCACGGCAGAGGCGAATACGAACCGGTAGAATACGGAAATGTCCACCGCAGCCGATTCCACCTGCAAACGGATCGCAGTCCAGGTCAGGCCCCAGATCAAAACAGTCAGGGCGTAGTGGGCACCGATAGGCATGGCAAAATACTCCGAAATCCAGCAGGGATCCGGGAGCATAGCCTGCGTCACCAAAGACAGGCTTGTCACATCTTGCTAAAGGGTGGAAGATTCTTGCGACAGGGTCGGACGATCAGGAACGGAGCAGAATGACTGCAGGCCGGGGCGAACCAAGAGACATCGTACATGCGCTGACCGCAGCCGGCGCCGCGCCCCGCCGTGTTCTGGAGTTAAACGATGGCCGGGCACTGGCCCACTGGCATAACCATCATGGGGAAGCTTGCTACGAACGCCCTCGGCATCATGCTCTCAGCATCTACACCCAGGGAGGTGAGCGCACCACCCGACAGGTGAACCGCCAGGCAGTCAGCGGACAATTCTCCCGGGCCAAAAAGCGCGCACTGGCAAACCGAATTGAAGAGAACCTGGCGCAGCCACTGGACCTGGCAACCATGTCTGAATGGACGAGTCTCAGCCCCTACCATTTTGCCCGATTATTCCGCGCCAGCTTCGGACTCGCCCCCTATCAATACGTCCAGGAACAGCGTCTGTTGCAAGCGAAGCACCTGTTGCACCGGCGCTCAGCCAAAATTACTGCCGTGGCGCTTGAATGCGGTTTCACAGACCACAGCCAGTTTTCACGGGCATTCCGAAAGCGTTTTGGAATGTCACCCTCTCAATATCGCAACCCCGAATGCTGATTGCCTTTTCCGGCAAAGACTATTTTGACCCAGTCCAGCTGTCGGAAATAAGTTGCTTCTCGGTAGTCAGAGTACGTTTCATCATCGTAATTCCTACAGATTTCTGTTGTCTTCACCCGGATAACGAGTCAGATCCGTTTTTATTCCCAACAAAAGGTGCCGGCCCCGAAATCACCATGCGTTATCAAATTCATCGAAATGATGATACATTTTCACCTACCCCCGATTTACTTAGCTTCAGGAACTATTAATGCCGTTGCTTCCTGTTTGTGCTCTCCAGACATGGTATTCAGCGGCATACTTGCCACTGATGCTTCTCATCGTCCTGTCGATGGTCCCGGCCACTGCCCTGGCCGAAAAACCGGTTTGCACATCCCTCAACGTCAGCGGTAATGCCGAATACCCACCCCTGCTCTGGACAAACCCAAACGACTCTGGAGAACTCATTGGAGCTGTCCCTGCTCTGCTGCGTGAAATTCTCGAACCCCTGAAAATAGAGGCACACATCCACCACAGAGGGTCCTGGGCGCGGGTTCAGCACCTGGCGAAGGCGGGTGAAATCGACATGATTGCGGGTGCATTCATGACCCGGGAGCGATTTCAGTATATGGACTACATTTTGCCACCCATCATGCACCTGCCTACCGCTATTTGGGTGCCGAAAGGGCAGGAATTCCTCTATCGCCACTGGCCGGACCTGAAGGGCAAGGTCGGCAGCACCCTGATCGGGAACAGTTTTGGACAGAACTTCGACCGGTATGCGGATGAGCAACTGTCCATCGAGCCCGTACGCTCCATTGATCAATCGTTCCTCATGGCCGAAGCCGGGCGTGTGAATTACGTGCTCTACGAGTTACTGCAAGGACAGGTGAAACTGGCTCGTGAAGGGCGGTCCGAAAAGTTTGTGGCGCTGGGGAAACCGATCAGTACCGAAGGACTGTTTTTCACCTTTCCCAAAAAGTCCAGGTGCAATACCTTCGAGTTTCGCGAACAGGTGGCAGACCAGCTTTACACCCTGGTCACCAACGGCCGCGTGGATGAGCTGGTTGCGGAATATACCGCCCGCTACATTACCGGTGGGTAAGCCGGGCTGAAACTGATGCCTTCCTCCATGCCCTTCCACGCCTCGAACAACTCATCTCGTGGGCTTACTCGTACACATCGTGCAGTGTCAGCATTTTGAAATCCGGCACCACCCCAAGGCCCGGGCGGTCACTGAGGGTCATCCGGCCGGCAGAAACCTCCGGCGCCCCGGAGGCCAGTTGAACCGTATTGTAATTGTGAAGATCGGTGGTATTTAGCAAGGCTCTGGCCGGGGTACTGGCGGCAAGATGGGCGTAAGCGGCGGTTGCTATGCCACTGCCCCAGGCGTCTTCTATGGTCATGGCAACCCCCGCATCCACACACACGTCCCGAATAATGCGGGACGGCGTCAGGCCGCCGAACTTACTCACCTTCAGGGCAATCGCATCCATCGCATCGTCCCGAACGGCCCGTTGCACATCGGCCAGTGAATTCAGGCTCTCGTCGAGCTTGAACGGATGCCGGGACCGTCGCCGGACCGACAGGCACTCCTCATAGCTTCGGCAGGGCTGCTCAAGATACAGGTCCAGATCTTCCACTGCCCGAGAAAACCGCATGACCTGATCCCGCCGCCAGGCCGCGTTGATGTCGCCAATCCAGAGTTCATCCGGCTGTTTGAGCTTGCTTAGAGTACGGACGAGCTCGATATCTTCTTCAACGCTGTGTCCCAGCTTGATCTGAATGTGGCGAAAACCCTCCGACCGATAACGCCGCAACGACTCCTCCATCTCGGCGGGTTCCGCCAGGGGAACAATCCGGTGCAACGGCATGGATGGCGATAGCAGCCCACCCAGCAAAGTGTAGACCGGCAGCCCGGTGTCCTTGCCCAGTAGATCCCAACAGGCAATATCAATGGCAGCCTTGGCAACGGCATGTCCGGTGAGCGCCTGATCCATGCGCTCATGGATCAGACTGACCTGCCTCGGATCCGCACCAATCACACTGGGCGCCAGCATCGACAGGCAAGAGGGAAGCCCCTCGGAAAACGCCGCCATGTAGTTTGGCCCGCAAGGACAGACCTCACCGCACCCGGCGAGCCCCGTATCTGTGGTAAGGACTACCACCGTGCTGGTAAATACCTGATGTGATCGCCCGCCAGCAAAGGCGTATGCCTTACCCGTGTATGGCAAGTCGGCGGTGTACACCGCGATACTCTCGATACGCATGATGTGCCTCCCTTCCAGGGCCTTTCAGCTTTTCTCAGCATAGCCGCGGTATGGGAGTGGTGCCGGTATTTGTGAAAAAGCAGTGAACAACTTGTCAGTCACTCATGGGCGGGTTCACTATAAGAAAACTCTAGGAATCAGGGAGCGACCCACATGCCTCTTATCGGATGGATTTTTCTCATTGTTGCTGTCGTGCTTGTGCTGGGTAGCCTCATCATACTGCGCGACTCCGCTCACAGCATGAAGATCTCACCGGAAAAAATGGAGAAGATCAAAAAGCGCAAGGCGGAGCTGGAAGCCGAAGAAAAAGCGGAAGATGAGTGGAAGTGAGCCTGAGCCCATCACCTTGAAACACGGAGCCCCGACCATGACAAACCTGCCGCCATTAACCGACGCCCTGCTCACCCTGGAAGATCGGGTCGCGGTCCTCACCCTGAACCGCCACGATCTGCGCAATGCTCTTACAGGGTCCCACCTGATTGACGATATCGTTACCACCACCGAGTGGGTTAACCATTGCGACGAGGTGTCGGTACTGGTGATCACGGGCGCCGGTTCCTCATTCAGCGCAGGCGGAAACATACGCGACATGGCCAACCGCAGTGGAGATTTCGCGGGCGACGTGGCCGAGTGTGCCGATCGCTACCGCAAAGGCATCCAGCGCATTCCCCTTGCCATGCAGAATGTTGAGGTGCCCGTTATTGCCGCGGTGAACGGGCCCGCTATTGGTGCCGGCTTTGACCTGGCAAACATGGCGGACATTCGCATCGCTTCCGAAAAAGCCAGGTTCGGCGAGACGTTCCTCAATCTCGGGATCATCCCGGGCGACGGCGGTGCCTGGTTCATGCAGCGCCTGATCGGATACCAACGCGCCTTCGAACTGACCCTCACCGGTCGGATCGTGGATGCAAAGGAGGCTCAGGAGCTGGGCATCGTCCTGGAGGTGGTCAGCCCGGAAGAACTCCTGCCAACCGCGCTGGATATGGCAAAGCGAATGGCCAGCCAGCCCCCCAAAGCTACCCGTTTAACCAAACGCCTGATGAAAATCGCCCAACGTATGGAACTGAAAGACTTCCTCGACCTGTGCGCCTGCTTCCAGGGGATGAGTCACAATGAGCCGGAACACCTGGAGGCAGTGAACCGGATGCTGGAAACCATGGCCCGGAAGTAACCGGCGACTACAACGCGACAATCGTCCATGTCCCGGTCGTTGTTAAGATACCGTGCACATTTTTACACGAAGATTTCACCCTGACGCCCGATAAGCGATAGGATCAACACTGTAACCAGGACGAAAAACAATAAAGGGAAGACTCAATGGCAGAACTTCAGGGGTTAGCTGTTCGTGATTCTATCCCAAGCTTTACGCTTCATTCTGGCCATGATGCTACTGTGTGTCTGGCCGATGGCCCAGGCCCAGGCCAAAACCACACCCATTACCATCAAGCCGCCCGCGTCATCCATTCAGACCCGTTTTCAATACTGGGAGGACCCTGAAGCCCAGGCTGACATTGAACACGTTATTAATCTGCCGGAAAGTCAGTGGCAATCGACGCTCAGTGATAATGCAACCTTTGGCATAACCCCATCCGCTTACTGGCTGCGGTTTTCCGTTGACAACCAGACAGCGCAGCGCCTGAACCTGATTGCTGAACTCGCCTATGCCCAGCTGGACGACGTAATTTTCTTTGAATTTGCGGGCGGCACCAGAATTCACGAGTTCAAAACCGGCGATACGCGCCCCTTTTACCCGAGGGAAGTTGATCATCCGAACATGCTGCTGCGCTTCCAGTTGGCGCCCGATCAACTCAAAACTGTGTATATTCGGGTGCAAACCGCAGGGTCCATGATTCTGCCCCTTAAGGTTTGGCGCGAGCATCAATTCTTTGAAGCCGCAGCCAATGAGCAGAAACTGCATTTCTTTTACTACGGCAGTCTGACCGTCATCATCCTGATCAACCTCGCAGTTTTTCTGACCCTGCGGGAAAAGCTCTACCTGTATTACGCGCTGGCGATTGCCGGCTACCTGCTGTTCTTCACCTCCATCATGGGCTACAGCTTCCAGCACTTTTACCCTCAGTTCCCCGATCTCCACGCCCGGCTTTTATTGGCATCGATGCCGGTTCTGGCCTTGTTTTCCATTCTATTCTGCCGGGAATTCCTGAAGATCAGATCCCACAGCCCGCGACTAGACATCGCCATTCGAGGGATGATGTATTTTGAGATCTTCAACTTCATTGCCGCCCTGACGCTGAATTACAACGCCGCGGTTACACTCTCATCCATCTCCGCCCTGTTCTTTTTCTCCCTTCTGTTTATCGCCGGCCCCATTACCTGGGCCGCCGGCGTCCGGGCAGGCGCTTTCTTCACCTTTGCCTGGACACCGCTCACTATTGGCGTACTGGCCACGTCTGGCCGTGCCCTCGGCTTTTTCCCTGAAAACTTCATGACCGAATACGCCATGCAGATCGGCTCCGGCCTGGAAGCCTTTATTCTGACACTGGCCCTGGCGGATCGCCTTTATCGCGAACGGGAAGACAAGATCAAGGCGCAAGCCGACAGCTTGCAGAAAGAAAAAGCCCGGAACGAAGTGCACAACAAGCTGACTGAAGCGATGATGCACGATCCGGTGACGGGCCTGCCCAACCGAAACCGGTTTGAGTGGATGGTGGATCAACAGTTAAAGCGGGATCCGGACGGCCAGTACATGGTGGGTGTGGCTCGAATTACCCGCCTGGACGAAATCAACCGTACCCTCGGCCTGAACCGCAGCGAGCGCCTGCTTAAACGGATTGCCGAGCAAATGACCGAACTGGCTGCCCAGCTTCCGGTTGTCCACGGAATCCGAAGCGAGCAGGGGCACGATGAGTACGTTTATCAACTATCCGGTGACAGCTTCGGCCTGCTGGTCGACTCACGCCATGTGAATGACAATTTTGAGGGATTGAATAACGCCCTCAAGCTTCTGTCTGAACCAATCCTGCTGGACAACCTGGCAATTGAGCTCCACCCAAAATTCGGAGCGGCCAGCTATCCCCTGCACGGAGACAACGCAGCATTGCTGATCCGAAATGCTCACGTCGGCATGGAAATCGCGCCCAAAGGCCCGTTCGAAACGGGCTTTTACTCACCGGACTACGACATCTACAGCGAAAGTCGACTGACCCTGATGTCCGACCTCCGGGACGCGTTGCAACAGAACCAGACACAGCTCTACTACCAACCAAAGGTCTGCCTGGCCACTGGTAATATTATTGGCCTGGAAGCTCTCATTCGCTGGCATCATTCGGAGCGTGGATGGGTTCACCCGAGTGATTTCATACCTCTGGCGGAAGAAACCGGTGTGATCACACAGTTGACCCGATGGGCTTTTGAAAGGGGTATCGGGGACCTGGCCCAACTGCTGACGGACTATCCCGGGCTGGACATATCAATCAATATTTCCGCCCGTGACCTGACTTCCCGCCAACTCAAGAACCTGATCCAGGACAGGCTGGCGCATCATAAGGTCAGTGCCGAACGACTCACCATAGAATTAACAGAAACCGCTGCCATGGAAGATCCGGACAAAGGGCTTGAGGCTCTGAAAGCCCTGGCTGGTATCGGCCTGGGCATCTCCATTGATGATTTCGGCAGCGGCTACTCCTCACTGTCCTACCTCAAGCAATTGCCAGCTACCGAGATCAAGCTGGACCGATCATTAATCATAGATGTCGGCTCCAGTAAAACCTCAAAGGTTATAATCGAAACCGCGATTAATATGGCCCACGGCCTGGGTTATCCGGTTGTTGCGGAAGGTGTCGAGGATGAGGAAACAGCGCACCTGCTCCGGGACATGGGATGCGACCGGCTTCAGGGTTACTGGCTCTGTCATCCACTGCCGTTACCAGAGCTGAAACAGTGGCTTTCGGAGCCCCGTTCGGCAATCTAAAACCATCTTCGAGCCTCGGCAATCACCGTATTCACTCTGCCCGGCAGAGTTTTGTGACGATTGACACCGAGGTACAGGGTCTCACTGACCGGGTGGGGAAGCCGATGGATCCGGACGAGGTGTTTCTTTTCAAATGCCTCGACCGCATAGGCGGGTAAGACCGTAAACCCCAGGCCCATGCTGACGGGCTCAAGAATCAGACTGATCTGATTGGAAAAACCCTTCTTTTCAAACAAGTGGCTATTCTCAAACTCAGGGTAATTCGCGCCCAGCAGCAGACGGGTATGGTGAGCGCCATCAGGATGATCAATAAAACCGAGCTTAAGCAATTGCTCCCAGCCCGGATCAATGACATCGGCCGGGGTCACCAGAAGCAGTGATTCTTTGGCAACCGGACGACAGCTCACCTCATGAAGGGAGGACGGGCTGGTCATCAACCCAAAATCAACGCCAAACCCGGCAATTGCCGCCTCCACATCGGAGTTCGGTGCAAACCGGTAATCAATCACCAGCTTGGGATGCTGCTGCTGCAGCTCCAGAAGGTGGGGATAAAGCTTGAGCCCCACGCTGCCCGGCGACATGATCCGGACCAGCCCTTCGTACGCAGGATCTTCCCCAACCCGTTGCTCCAGGTTCGACAGGGACTCGACAATCACCCGCGCATCGTTGTAGAGGTGTTCGCCCGCATCTGTGAGCGTGAACTGCTTCCCATGCCGGACCAGTAACGCCCTACCCAGGTGGTCTTCGAGCTTGCGCACATGCTGACTCACACCCGACTGGGTCATGTGCAGGCGCTCGGCAGTGCGTGTGAAATGACCGACTTCTACAAGCGTACAAAAACTGCGCAACCAGACCGGATTAATCATAACAAAACATACTCATAAACATGATATATGATAATTTTACGTAATCTTTTGATCCTTGTAACCTGCTTTCAACGTCACAGCAGGAGAACAGGTAATGAACAACGTCTACCCAAGAAACTTTTCACACATTGGTATTTCAGTCCCGGATCTGGAAAAAGCCGTCGAATTCTATACCCAGGTCATGGGCTGGTATCTGATCATGAAGCCGACCGATATCGCAGAGGACGACAGCCCCATTGGTGAGATGTGCACTGACGTATTTGGAGCAGGCTGGGGAAGTTTCCGCATCGCCCATCTATCCACCGGTGACCGGATCGGCGTCGAGCTGTTTCAGTTCAAGGATCAGGTGAACCCGGAGAACAACTTTGAATACTGGAAAACGGGCGTTTTCCACTTCTGCGTGCAGGATCCCAACGTTGAGGAACTGACAGAGCGCATTGTCGCAGCCGGTGGTAAAAAGCGGATGGAGAAGCCCCGGTATTACTACCCTGGCGAGAAGCCCTATCGCATGATTTACATGGAAGATCCGTTTGGGAACATTCTGGAAATTTACAGCCACAGCTATGAATTGATTTACAGCGAGGGTGCCTACTAAGGCAGAAAGCCATCCAGGTGAATGAATAGGCCCCGGCAGAGAAAGCGACAACTGCCGGGCCAATCCCTTTTCAACGCTAAACGTCCCGGGATGCCACTCACCTCAGGCCGGCGTACCGCCTTTGCCGGGGGCGCAACGCCAGAAGAAGCGGGAACAACAAAATCAGCCAGCCCATGGCGCCGCTACCCCCGCTGCCAGCTTTTGCCTTGGTTGCTGTTTCCAGCACAGCCACACTCCGTTCGACCATACCCAGCAAAGCCTCAATCTCATCCAGACGTTCGTGCTGCTCCTGAAACAAACCACTGTCCATCTGCGATTTGATCAATACATCGGAATCCGCCAGGGCACTCGCCACATGCACCAGCCGCCGACGGAGTTCCGCACTGCCCAGGCTTACTTCGCCATCTGCGAGTGTTGCACCTGTTCCCAAAGCAACACCGTCGCCTGCAGCACCGCCAAGTACAATGCCATTGATCTGCAGGGTCTGTTTTGCTGTTAGTAGATCACACGTTACTTCACTCTCCAGAAACTCCCCTTCAGGTATCGTACCGACCACCGGTTTGGGAATAGCATTCAAGTCTGAGCAATCATAATCCGGCGCTGTCCCGTCACTCAGCACATCATAGGTCTCAAGGCTTTGCTGATTGATGTAAAAGGCATTAGCGCCCTCATTGTTGGACTGGTTGGCGTCCATGCGCCAGGACTCTCCAACGGTTCCCTCAATGTAGGCGTTGGGCAGCGCCTGGCGCACCAGGTCGCCCGGTACTGCTGAGGTGTCATGCCAGCGTAAGCGGGTATTGTTTTCTTTGAGTTTGAGCGTACCCAGAGAAAAATCTTCTCCATCGACACAGTCAAAACCCACGCACAGATTGCCCTGTACAATCAGATCATCGGGTTTCACCTGATCCGCGGAAGACGGCATAGCCATCACGGTACATAGTGCAAACAGGCCAAAATGAATCTTTTTCATGAGCTTGGATTCCTCGCTGAGACTACTGGACCTTGGCCGCGACGGCCTCAAGGCGGTCAACCAGGTCTGCTAACCGACCTTCCAGCTCCGCTACCCGACTATCCAGTGCATCCACTTCCGTCGAAACAGAACCCGTGGCACTTGCTTTGAATACATTGAACTGAGCCAACGTGACGGCATCCGTGTCATCAACTGCGTCAGCGACATGACTGACTCGACGCTCACTGCCGAGATCGCCAACCGACACCGAGTCCGCGACGATTTCTGCGCCCGCTCCCAATGCCACGTCACCGTCGGCCGAAATAACCAATGCGTCCAGGCCCTGGGTCAGGTTCCTGATAAAAAAGGACGTCTGTGTTGCGGAACCACCGTCGGTAATACCAACCATCCAGTCCTCGGTCGGAAAAGCCGAGGAGTTGCTGGTGTCCTGAAAGACAATCTGGGGTGTGGGGGATTTGAGGGCAAGCGTGTCAAAACCGAAGTCTGCGTCCGGAACGCAGTCGACACCGACGCAAAGACTTTCATTATTAACGATCAAATCGTCGGAAATTACTTCATCCGCGATTGCAGGTAGAGAGAGAAAGAGGGCTGGGACCAACAGATAATGGATGCGCATTGCGTACTTCCTTCCTTGTCATCAAACCGAGTTTCCCGGCAACAGCGAAAACCGTTAGCCCCTGCCGGATACCACTGCCAGTTCTCAATGGTGCTCGTTTAATGTTATGTCAATAGGCCAATTAATGCTTGCAGTTTCGCAGCGCCTAAACAGCGAATTGCAGAAGGTACTTGAACCGTCCAGGCAGTTGGTGCAGTTTAATCAATATCAGCGTCGCAGCCCTGCGGATCGCTCGTAGATCAGTCTGGATGCGCAGAGATGCCGGATCGCTTGAATAGATTCAAAACCTTTGGCCGATACTGGGGCCTCCCTCTGCTGCTCAGCGCCAGTCTCTTACTGGTTTGGGTGCTGGGGGAGCCGGCAGCCGAGCTGCTGATGTACCAACGCTTTGATATTCAGTCCGGGCAAATCTGGAGGCTGGCGACGGCTCACTGGGTTCACCTGAGCTTCCAGCACCTTTTGCTGAACCTGATGTCGCTCGCCCTGGCCTGGTGGCTATTCCATCAGGCATTGGCTGGATTCACGGGGTATCTCCTGACAGGCCTGATCTCACTGGGGGTGACGCTCTCGCTGTTCGTGCTTCATCCGGATATTGGCTGGTATGCCGGGTTTTCAGGTGTTCTCCATGGGTTTCTGGTCGCTGGCGCGCTTCTATCCCGACGCCAAAACCCAATGCTCTCACTGGCCACACTATTAATCGTGGCAATCAAGCTGGTCATAGAACTGGTTCGGGGCGCCGAACCGGGCCTCGCGGAATTTATCAACAGCCCGATTCTCATACATGCCCATGTCTATGGCGCCCTCTTTGGGGGCCTGTATGCCATTTGCATGAGGGGAGCGTCACCCCGATAACTGTCGCTCAACTCTCGGACGGTGGCGATAACAACCAAATTTGTGTCAATTATGACTGTCTGATTTTTCGCCCACTTATGCCACACTCGGAAGTCCAATAACGACAACACCACGACCGAGCCTTTTGATATGAGCGACACCAAGACCCACTACCGGACCTGCAACATCTGCGAAGCCATGTGCGGCCTCGAAATCAGGCACCAGGGCGGAGAGATCTTGTCGATCAAAGGGGATCAGGACGATCCGTTCAGTCGTGGTCATATCTGTCCCAAGGCGGTGGCCCTGCAGGATTTTTACAGCGATCCGGATCGCCTGAAGACACCGCTCAGGCGCACCGCCAATGGCTGGCAGGAAATGAGTTGGAGGCAGGCGTTCGAGGAAATTGCCTCCCGCTTTCGTGGCATCCAGCAGGAACACGGGCAGAATGCGGTCGGTGTTTATCTGGGCAACCCGAACGCCCACAACTTCGGCAATGCCATTATGCTGCCCCGGTTCTTCAAGGCCCTGGGCACCAACAACCGCTACAGCTCCGCGTCCGCCGATCAGTTGCCTCACCATGTGGCGTCCAATTACATGCTCGGCGCCGGCATGCTGATCCCCATCCCGGACATCGACCACACCGATTTCATGCTGATCATCGGAGCCAACCCGATTGTTTCCAACGGCAGCCTGATGACGGCCCCGGGCGTCGGCAAACGCCTGAAGGCGATTCAGCAAAGGGGTGGCAAGGTAGTGGTGGTCGACCCCCGCCGCACCGAAACTGCGAAAAAGGCCGACCAGCACCTGTTCATCCGCCCCGAGACCGACGCCCTGTTCATGCTCGCGCTGGTGCACGCCCTGTTTGACGAACAGTTGGTGACCCTTGGCCACCTGGAGTCCCGGATTGATGGCCTGGACCTGCTGGCCGACGCTGTTAAACCCTATGCGCCGGAAACCGTGGCTGAGGCCTGCGGCATGTCAGCTACTGCCATTCGGAAGCTGGCGCGTGAGATGGCCGCCGCCAAAAGCGCCGTTTGCTACAGCCGTATGGGAGCTTCCACCCAGTCTTTCGGGGGCCTCTGCCAGTGGCTGAACAACGTGCTGAACATCCTCACCGGCAACTTCGATCGCCGGGGTGGTGCCATGTTCCCGCAGCCAGCGTTCGATCTGGTGCGGGATAAAAAGGGCAAGCCCAGCTCCTATGGCCGTTATGAATCCCGGGTCAGAAAACTGCCCTACTTCAACAATGAGTTCCCGGTCGCCGCCCTGGCTGATGAAATCCTCACGCCGGGCGAAGGCCAGATCCGGGCGATGATTACTATCGCCGGTAATCCGGCGCTCTCCGCGCCTGGTGGGGTTCGCCTGGAGGAAGCGTTTGATTCACTGGAGTTCATGGTGGCGGTGGACATCTACCTGAACGAAACCACCCGCCATGCCGACATCATCCTGCCGGCCACCACCGGCCTGGAGGTGTCCCATTTCGATGTCTTCTTCAACTCTTTTGCCGTACGCAACACCGCCAAATTCTCGGAGCCAATGTTCGAGAAAACGCCTGACCAGAAACACGACTGGGAGATTCTGCGGGATCTGGCCCTGCACCTGACCGGGCTGGAAGACGACGGAGTAACACCCGAGGCGATGTTGGACCTTGGCCTCAGGCACGGCGCCTATGGCAAACACGGTATGAGCCTGGAGAAGCTGAAGGCTACTCCCCACGGCGTTGATCTTGGGCCGTTGCAGCCCTGCCTGGAGCAACGCATCCAGACCGAAGACGGCATGATCCGGATTGCACCCCAACTATACCTGGACGATCTGAAACGCCTGGATGACTCGGGCCTGCTGCAACTGAACCAGAACACCGACTACCCGTTCTCCATGATCAGCCGCCGGCTGCCGCGAAGCCACAACACCTGGACCCAGAATTCCCATCGCCTGGTCAAAGGCAAAAATCCGTGCACCATGCAGATGCATTCCGCCGATGCGGAAAAACTGGGCCTGGAGGACGGACAAACGGCCGTGGTTGCCTCACCGACCGGCCAAATCCAGCTGCCCGTAGAAATCAACGACGATATGTTCGAAGGGGTGATCAGCATCCCTCAGGGCTGGGGCCATAACCGTGCCGACACCGCCATGTCGGTCGCAGAGGGGCAACCGGGGGTGAGCATGAACGACGTAACCGATTCGCAGCGCATTGATGCACTGACCGGAAATGCGGCGTTCAACGGCACGCGGGTAGCGGTACAGGCGGCCTGACTTAGCCAAAAGTGGTGCGCCAGGCTTCAGCCCGGCGTTATCGCGGGCATGCTCCATAACAGTTGTGGAATTCAAGCGCCCCGGAAAGACCGGACGATCAGGCACCTATGGTTGGCGAGCCTCCCGATAGGACACCATTCGTTGTTTTTTTTCGTCCCAAAGAGCGCACCGGAAACAATCCATAATGTCTCTTGGGGCCAGCGTTGTCGTTAACGGTGCCTGCAGTTCAGGAACCGCAGCCATCACTTCGGGCAAGCGGTAGAAGGGGATCCGGACATTAAGATGGTGAATATGGTGGTAGCCGATATTCCCGGTGAACCACTGCATCACCGGGTTCATCCGCATGAAACTTGAAGACTCCATCGCCGCCCGATAATAGGTCCACGCTTCGGGCGAAGCGATCTGCATGCGCCGGAAACTATGCTGGGCGAAGAACAGATAACACCCCATCGCTGAAGCCAGGGTCATGGGCAGCAGAATGACAAAAAAGACCAGACTGAACCCGCCTGCCGCCCACAACAATGCAATTAACCCGAAATGGCTCAGGAGTGCGATCAGGGAGTCGATGTGTTTGCCGGGGTCCTTCAACAAAGGTATCAACGTAATGTTAATACCGAAAACAATAGGGTAGCTCAACAGCACCACCAGTGGATGCCGCTGGGCGCGGTAGGCAAAACGCTGCCATCGGGTCGATGACTGCCACATGCGAGCGGTTATGAGCGGGAAAGCGCCCACACTGGCGGCCGTAATCTGCCCCGTATGGCCGTGGTGATAATTGTGACTGGCAAGCCAGGAGCGGGTTGGCGTCAGGGCCACAGCGCCATAGGCATGAAAGAGCCAGTAAGCCATTCGGGAATCTTTAAGAATCGCGCCGTGCAAATAATCGTGGAAAGTGATGAAGGCCCGAACCATCAGCAGGGCACCCAGCACCGAAAATACCAGACGCAAGGGCCACCACGGCACCACCCCGGCGGCGGTCAGAGCGGCAATCATCAAACCAAAGGTAGATCCGACGTACCACCAGGATTTTGCGGAAGATTCTTCAACGTAGGGCTTGGTGGCCTCAAGCAATGCCCGACCTACCCGGATATCTACGCTGTGGTCCGGCAAACTGGTATCCGCTTCCTGAACATGGTTCTGACTCATCACCCGACCCTCCTTCCTGTAAAAATAGATCTTTTGACAGGAGACTTCCAAACTCTCGGACCACTATTCCTTGAGGAGAGACACACCCTCGATTTCAGCCACAGTTTTGGCATCCGCTCGTTCAATAATCTTCACCAGCGTCGACTGGATTGTCTCGTCCTCTCGAGCGTCGTTTTCACTCACAAACTTTTGTTGCTGTGGTTCTGCGTTCTCTTCCATAGTGAATGAAATAATGACTTCCGTTGCAAAATCTGGCGTCTTGCCAAAGTATTCCAGCGAAATCAGGGGATAGCCGTTAAAGCCTTTCCTGACCTGCTTTGCGATACGCTTTTTTGCTTTATCCACATTCATAATTGGAGCCTGGAGGTAGCTAAGTCCACCAGCTGACCAACTGAAGCAGAACGCTACAAGTTGGACTATATAAGCTGGGTCAAGATAAATGCCATTGACGCCAATCTTGATCTATATTTTTAATGATGCAAACCTGATAACGCATGCTACAGGCATTCAGGCCCGACAACCCGCTTAGCTTTGATGGTCAGACTTCCGTAAGGCTCTCGCAAGCAGGTGATTTTTGCTTGAAAATGAGGGGCAGCAGCGAATGACCAGAAATGACAACATTAAAAATATTTTCGTCGTCGGCTTCGATGAACGTCATGGAGCAGACCTGCTACAAATTCCGGATGCCTGCAGCTTTAATTTTCTCCCGCTACTCAGATCAGAAGAAATCGTTTACCAGCAGAAATACGACATTGAAGAAATGCTGGACAAGGCCCGTGGCATCCTGCGCAATTTTGATGGTTCCATCGACGGGATGGTCTGCCACTGGGATTTCCCCGCCACGTCAATAACGGCGATTCTGTGTCAGGAATTTAATCTGCCATGCCCTTCTCTTGAGGCCATTCTCAAGTGTTCACACAAATACTGGAGCCGTACCGAACAACGCCAGGCTGCTCCCGAAAACACGCCCGACTTCTGCGCTTTCGACCCCTTTGACGATGACGCCCTCAGCAAGGTGACGCTGGACTATCCCTTCTGGATCAAACCGGTCAAAGGCTACGGCTCACTACTGGGCTTTCGCATCAATGATGCAGGGGATTTTCACCGGGCCATAGGCATCGTACGTGAGCGCATTCACCGGCTGGGCGACCCGTTCAATGCGATTCTTGCCAAAGCCCGGCTGCCCAAGGCAATCGCCGGTATCAGTGGCAATTATCTGATCGCCGAGGAACTGATCCACGGCCTTGAAATTGCGCCGGAGGGAAGCATTCAGCATGGCCGTTATCGTGTTCACGGCATGATCGATATGGTGCGCGATCACAATCACAAGAGTTTCCTGCGCTACGAATACCCTTCAAAGGCCCCTAAGCGGGTACAGCAACGTGCCATCGATGTGGCCGAGCGCGTACTGCAACATATCGGGTTCGATAATGGCTGTTTCAACATGGAGTTTTTCTGGGACAGGGACACCGACAAACTTCAGATCATTGAGATCAATCCACGCATCTCCCAGTCCCACTCTTACCAGTTCGAAAAAGTTGACGGCATGTCGAATCACGAGATTGCCGTGCATGTGGCGGTCGGCGATGAGCCACACTTTGTTGAAGGCAAGGGGCCATATAAACATGCCGCCAAATTTTTGCTGCGGCATTATACCCAGGATGACGCAGTAGCAATCCGGGTGCCGACCAAAAAGGATCTGGACCTTTTACTGAAGGAACAGTCTGATACGGATGTCATCCTCAAACTGAAAAAAGGCCAGCGACTGTCATCGCTAATCGATCAGGATGCCTATAGCTATGTATTGGCAGAGGTGCATGTCGCCGCACAGACTACCCACGAGATGCTGGAAAAATATCATCGGGCCGTGGAATTGTTACCCTTCGAACTTGAACCTGTGGATGAGGAGGCGTCAGCATGAGCCTTACCACAGTGCATCCCGATTCCCTGCCCCACAGAATCGAAACGGTTGAAAACGTCTGGATTCCTCTGGCTGATGGCAGTCGGTTGGCAGCGCGCCTATGGCGGCCACTATCGGCCTGGCATCACCCGGTACCAGCCATCGTAGAATATATCCCCTATCGCAAACGGGACCTGACACGCGCCCGGGACGCCATTACCCACCCCTACCTGGCTGGGCACGGTTACGCCTGCGTGCGGGTCGACTTGCGGGGTAGTGGCGACTCGGATGGCGTTATGATTGACCAGTACCGGGAACAAGAGCTGGATGACGGACTACAGGCGATCCACTGGATTGCCGAACAACCCTGGTGCGACGGCAATGTCGGCATGATGGGCATTTCCTGGGGCGGCTTTAACGCACTGCAGATTGCGGCACGGCGATCGGAAGCCTTGAAAGCCATCGTCACTGCCTGCTCTACCGATGACCTGTACACGGACAATATGCACTACATGGGCGGTTGCTTGCTGACCGACAATCTTTCCGAGTCGACAACAATGTTCTCAGTGAACAGCTGCCCGCCTGACCCTGAAATTGTGGGCGAGCGCTGGCGCGACATGTGGCTGGAACGACTGGAGGGCAGCGGCCTTTGGCTGAATACCTGGTTACGGCACCAGCGTCGCGACCCATACTGGCACCATGGATCCGTCTGCGAGGATTACACTGCCATCCAGTGTCCGGTTATGGCCGTCGGCGGCTGGGCGGACGGCTATACCAATGCCATTTTCCGGTTGCTTGAGCACCTTGACGTTCCGCGCCAGGGGCTGATCGGCCCCTGGGGACACAAGTATCCACATCAGGGCATTCCGGGCCCGGCGATCGGCTTTCTACAGGAAACGTTACGCTGGTGGGACCATTGGCTGAAAGGCCACGACACCGGAATCATGGCCGAACCCATGCTGCGCGCCTGGATGCAGGACAGTGTACCGCCCACCACATCCTATAGTGAGCGGCCCGGCCGCTGGGTTGCGGAGCCAAACTGGCCCTCGCCACGCATCACCGCGCGCCAATTCAGGCTCGGTCCCTGGCAGCTGGTTGAGGAAAAAGGACAGAGTGAGAAAGGCGAGAAGGTGGACATGCCCATCCAGTCGCCACTCAGTGTGGGCCTGTTTGCCGGCAAATGGTGTTCGTACACTGCCGCCCCGGACCTGCCTCACGATCAGCGCGAGGAAGATGGTGGTGCGTTGGTTTTCGAGAGTGCTCCGCTCACAGAAGACCTGGAAATTCTGGGCGCGCCGGTAGTGGAGCTACAGGTGGCCAGCAACCAGCCGGTAGCCATGGTAGCCGTACGACTGTCTGACGCAGCCCCGGATGACAAGATTACACGGGTGACCTACGGCCTTATGAATCTCAATCACCGCCAGGGGAGTGACCGACCAGAAGCACTCGTGCCCGGCGAGTTCTTCCAGGTTCGGATACCAATGAATCATGTCGCCCAGGTATTCCCCCGGGGGCATCGGCTTCGCCTTAGTATCTCCACCTCCTATTGGGCGCTGGCATGGCCGCCCCCGGAAGCAGTGCGACTCACTGTTCGCTCCGGCAATTCCCTTCTGGAGCTACCGGTGCGACCTATAAGCGACACAGATACCGCCATAAGTTTTGAGCCGCCGGAGGGCACCCCGCCAATCGGTATCACACGACTTGAACCCTCCCATCACAACTGGCTGGTGCACCGGGACCTGGCCGAGGATTTGTCGATACTGGAAGTTATTCAGGACCTTGGAGAGTTCCGGATTGACGAAATTGATATGACAATCGCAGATTGTACACGCAACTGGTACACCTACCGGGACGACGACTTCACTTCGCCAAAGGGGGAGACCAAAACCGAACGCCATTTTGAACGGGGTGACTGGTCCGTTCACACGCGCACACACACCATACTGACGGCAGATACAGAGAATTTTTACGTATGGGCGGAACTGGATGCATGGGAAGGTGAGAAACGAATTTTTTCCCGCGAATGGGACCTGAAGATTCCTCGCGACTTCACATAGTTTCTCTACCTTAAAGCCACCGACGGACCTGAGACATATAGTGCAGGTAGGCCTCCCCGAACAATGCCCGCATGTGCCGTTCCTCAGGCAGGATCTGGAAGCGGTTCATGTAGATGATGAATAGCGGCAACAGCAGGGCGGCAAAAACACTGCCCAGGAAAAGTCCCCAGGCGACAAGCATCAGCAAGAAACCCAGGTACATCGGGTTTCGGGTGTAACGGTACACACCCTTTACCACCAGGCTGTCTGACTGATGCGGCGTGCGAGGGTCGACAGTCGTACCGGCAGTCCTGAACTCCAGAACACCCAGCAGAGCGATGCATGCCCCGACAGCCAGAACGGCAGCAGAGAGCCAGAGTCGGGTGGGAATGGCGAAATTACCCGCTGGCAGGAGACGAGACACTGCCCACATGGCTCCGCCGAACAATATGACCAGCAACAAGGGTGGGACCTTGAGTTCGAGTACGTTCATGATTAATCAGCGTCCGGATTGTCGTGTGCCTGTTTCAGACCGATATCGGGGCGAGGCTTCCAATATGCGGAGCGTCGTTTCATCGACGCCCAGTTCGGTCATCGCACCGGGGACGCCATTCTCTTCCAACCATTTCATCTGCATCCTGAGTGCCCTGGCCTCCATGGCGCCCTTGGAGTCCCGGCTGCGGCGGGGCACATTTTGCACCTGGAAATGATGCACCAGCTCATGCAAGAGATAACTGATATCCAGGAGGCTGTCGAAATCAAAGTCCGTGTTCAGATAAACGACCACGGATCGGGCATCATACGCACCCCGAATGCTGGGCAGGAGATCATGGGAAAATCCCGGAAAACACAGCTCTTCCAGCCCCTCCTGGGTTTTAAACTGGATGCCAGGCAGGTCAGTGTCCGAGTACTCGGTTTGCCCGAGGATCCAGTCGCTCAATGTGCCAGCCAAAGCTGACAGTTCAGCCTGGTGATCTTCCCGAATTTCCGCACTGGTAGGGGGTGCCGTCACCGGAACCACCAGCAACCACAGTAAAAGCACACGCAAGGTGATGGCCGCCCGCCAAGCCACAAAAGTCCGCTCTGATGTTTCAGCCACGCTCCATAACATGACAATTTCCTTCCACAAGAAGCATTCGTGGATGGTGGCCTGTCCCGTAAGGCTAGCACGAGATTGCCGTGTTGCCGTTCTGAAAACGCCGGAGTTGATCATGAAACGGTCCGTCCCCCATCAAATCAAGGCTACGGGCAATCCGTTGGCGATCCCCGTGTCGGGACAGATGCGCCAGTGCATCAAAAACACGCTCGACTTCCTCGTCGCTGATCCGACCGGTCAAGGGGTGCCCCAGGCCCATGATGAATTTGGCACGCTGAAGGTCGGCAAAATGTCCGGGATCGTCCTGCATTGCACGAAATATGACGTCGGTCGACTGCTGCGCCGCCGCAACTTCATCCCAGTCTCCGCGCGCGACAGCGTCCAGAATATGCAGGTACTGATGCACCGCCAGCGACATCAGGCCCGAGGTAATGCCGGCCCGTTGCCTGCCCTCAACATCGAAACGCGGACCATCACGCAGGGCACGACTCAGGTGGGGATCCCAGCCCTGAACGATTTTCAGGCGACTTAACGCCGGGTGAGCGAGGAACCGTGCTGTGCTCTTATCGTAATCGGTCTCGGTCACTTTGACGGCGACGATGTGCTCGCCACCCTCGCAACTGAGCACTTTCGCCGCGGATTCGGCACTGAGCGGCAGGCCACTGACATCGGAAATGGAATACAGCCCGATGGCCAGGCCCCGTTCAGCTGCCGCTGCAATGATCGGCGCCAGGTTGTCGCTCACCTGCTCATCGCTGGCCTGTCCGGGCAGGTCGGTCCCCGGGCGCAAAAAAACCACGGGATAATGAAGGTCCGCCAGCAGGTCCAGCAACCGTCGATTGGCATCGATGCCGTCTTCCGGCCTCAACAGCCCCATGAGCAGCATGTCGCGGGTGCTTGCCTCCGCGGCGCAACGAAACCACGCTGCCAGTTCATCCACAGTGCGCAGATGCCCCTGCCCGGTGGACGAAGCAATGAGCGCAGCGGGCGCCCCGGCAGCGGCCAGACATTCAAGAAATGTTCGGGTCCGGGTTTCATCCAGCTGTCGACGTGGCAGGTCGCCACGAGTTGGATCAAAACAGGCCACGGTCGCTTGTGGATAACAACCGATGGGATCTGCAATGAGTTCGGCACTACTCAATGGCATGGACACCTCCTTGTTACACCCTTTCTGGACTTGTGTGCTAATAGTGAAGGATAGCCCAAACAACTCAGAACAAGAGGCAGTGATGGACAATCTGGAACAGGCGCTCGAAGAACTCGGTCTCCCGGCCCATGACAACAATCAGCTGCCATCATCAGATCTACGCTTCCCCGATGGTGGCCACTACCGCATCGAAATATCCGGAGTCGAGAGGGTCTCCGCCCTCGAGGCGATGATCAAAGAGGCGGAGCGCCAGAAGGTACCGGTACATCGCATCATCGCGACCGTCGGTGGCGCCACGTATCTCACCCAGCCGGAGCTGCGGGATTTTGCACAGCTGGCCCGTGAACAGAAGATCGAAGTGGTGATGACACCCGGCCCACGCCGCAGCTGGGACGCCGGTCGCCAGATGTCCACACCGGAGGGCCTGGTCTCCGGCATGCGCCTGCGTGGCATGGATGCCGTTCGGTACTGGTTGAAAGATATCGAACGATGCATGAATGCCGGGTTTCGGGGTTTTCTGATCACCGATGAAGGCGTGCTGTGGCTGGCCAACCAGCTACGTCAAAAAGGCGTCATTCCCCAGGACGTCCTCTTCAAGCTCTCGGTCTTTGCCGGCCAGGCCAACCCGGCAGGCGCCCTGGTTGCCCAGCAATTGGGCGCCAACACGTTCAACCCCCTCGCCGATCTGAGCCTGCCGATGCTGTCGGCGATCCGCAGCAGTATCCAGATCCCGATGGACGTGTACCTTTGCCTGGTCCAGTCCATGGGAGGCTTCGTCCGCTTCTACGAGGCTGCAGAGATCGCCCGGATCGCGGCTCCCTGTTATTTCAAGATCGAGCCCGGCCCCTCGGAGGAAACCCTGTACGCGCCGTGGAACCCGGACAGCTACCACAAAGAGATGATGCGGGACCGGGTGCGCAATGCCGCCGTGGCACTGGAGCTGATCGACCGGGAAAACCCGGAACTGAAATGCTCACCGACCGGCGGTGCTGACCTGGCGATACCCACCTAACACCAGCCGCGCAGGTGCATCGCCTCTTCAATGCGTTTGAGCGCATTAATCCACGCACCCAACCGGACCGATTTTAATTGATGTTCAGCCGCCGTAGTCACGGCTTCCCGATAGCTCCTTGCCAGGCGCTTCTGCCGCAGGTGGTTAATGGTATCGATATCCCAGTAATTATCGGAGAGCCCCTGACTGCGTTCCATCTGACACAACTGCACGCTACCGGCATTAGCCAACACATCCGGAACGATGATTACACCTCTTTCCAGCAGCATCGCATCGGCTTTTATGGTCGTTGGAGCGTTGGCTGCTTCCACCACCATCCGGGCCTGGATCCGGTCCGCATTGTCTGCAGTAATCACCCCCTGGACCGACGCCGGCACCAGCACGTCGCAGTCGCATTCGAGCACCTTCTCGCTGACAATCGGCTCGCTGCCGGCAAAGTCCGAGACTTTCCCCGTGGATTTCTTGTGCGCCAACAAGGCCGGAATATCCAGCCCGTCGCTTGAATAAACGCCGCCACGACTATCGCAAACCGCCACAACATCACAGCCGGCTTCGTAGAACATGGTCGCCGCCACCGACCCGACCTGGCCAAATCCCTGTATAGCCACACGGGCGTTCTCGATGTCGAAGTCGGCCTGCTCCGCAGCCTCCCTGAACACATCAAAGACCCCACTCCCGGTGGCTTCATAGCCGCCGAGCGACCCGCCCAGGATGGGTGGCTTGTCATTGACGGCAGCCGGTTCATGGTAACCGGTGACCGACTCGTATTCGTCCAGCATCCAGCTCATGGTTTGCAGATCGGTGCCGATATCCGCGCCGGGGACATCGTACGCCCGCCCTCTCGGGCGCAGGTTGCGGATATAGGCGCGGCAAAGTGACTCGAATTCCCGATCACTTAATTCACGGGGGTCGGCCACGATTCCCCCCTTGCCACCACCGGCGGGGATTCGCCCGGCCGCGTGTTTGATCGACATGATCAGGGCGAGGGATTTCACCTCATCAAGGTCCAGATCCGTAGAAATGCGCGTCCCATCGCGGCTCGGCCCGAGCGCATCGTTGTAGCGGACGCGATGGGCATCAAACACCCGGAAGCTGCCATCGTCCATTTTCATCGGAATACGAAACGTCACCACTCGCCCTGGTGCCGCGAGAAACTCGATCACATTGGGATCAATTTTACCGAGACGGCCTGCCTCACGAAGAATCTGTCCGCTTTCATCCAGAAAGTCGTAATTCATGGCACTCCCCATACCTGGTGTGTACGAAATGGCTCCCTGTCTGGCAGGGCGCCCCAATTTGCCACCCCCGGTTCATCCTCGGCTGAATGGTAATCAAGCGGGGCGGGGAGGCTCCTTAGCCTAAAACGTAGCAGTTACCGGCATTAATGTGGAATGGAAGTGCCTGCTATATACAGAGGGCTTTTTACGCAGTAGGTTTTTGGGTACGGTGGCGAAGCCACCCCCAAAGTTCAATGAAGCGGAAGATGTCATTTCAAAAATTGTTAAGTGTTTCGGTACCAGACACCGAACTCATCAGCTACTTTTCAGGTTAATCTGCTTTGAACCTGCAGAGGCGATTTGTCCACTTTTACCCTTGCCCACATACTCAATAGCTCCGCCAGACTTTAAGAAAGCAGCCGTTTGCTCCTCAATGGTGGCAGTAGTAATGTTGTTGTCTTTTGTGGCTTTCTTACTCATTGTATTCTCCCGGTAAAGAGTTGGCTTATTCGCCAACGTCAACACTTTAGTATATCCGAAGTAAGAAAATATTGTTGCATTACCAACCTCCCTTGCAATAGACAGGATTTTCTCCTGTTCTTCTCGCAACATACGCGCCGCCGACTGCATGCGCCAGAGGGTCAGATACTGCATTGGAGGCACGCCAATCAGCGCATGGAAGTGCTCTGCAATGGTAGACCGGGAGCTCCCTGATTCAGCGGCCAGTTTTTCCAGTGTCCAATCTTCCGCGATACGGCCATGCAATAACGACAGGGTTTTGGCGACCAATGGATCAGCTAAGCCTTGTATCCAGGCATTGTGTTTATCTCTGCAATCCAATAGGTAGTGTCTGAGCACTTCAATGAACAGTAACTCCCCCAGGCGAATCATCATGCAACGGCTACCAACTGGTTATGCTCTGGCACTTTCACGACTATGTGGTATGAAATGATCTGTTCTGTAGACGGCAGGATCAAATCCCGAAAATACCGCCCTTCCGGCACGCCTTTGGCAAAGGCCACCTCGGTTGCCATGAAAAAAACACAGAGCCGCTGAAATTTACCACTCCCGGTTTGTGCCTGCGTTGTTTGGTCAGTGGGGGCCCAAGCTGACAAGGCAGGCGCAGGTTCAGCCCGGAATGAAAGTGGTCGGGTGGAGTTTTCCATGCCGGTGCTAACGGTCCTGGCCAGAAAAACCTAACCGGGCCAGTTCCGATTGGGCAGCGCCCCCAGAATGTCGTAAAAGACCTCTGGGAGTGGACCGAAAGAATCGATATAAAGCCACGTAACGGCATTTTTGAATTTAGGGCCGATCTCCGTGAAAACCGGCCCCAACAAATGTGTTTCGAAGGCATCCCTATCCCGGTAGACTTCAAACAGCTTACCGCTGGCCTTATCCTCAGCCACATACCAGTCATACGCCAACGTGCCCTCTTCATGACCGGAAACAAACTCGCAACAAACCATAGGCTTGAGATTTCGCAGTGATGGCTGAGCCGGAAAAATTGTTTTCCCGCTCAGGGGCCTGCATGACCTCGCCGCCTTGCCAGTGCTCCGGCCAACTGCCGGGCCTCTTTTACCCTTGCGTAGATATTGCCTTCCAACCTGGGGCGCATGCCGAAGAACCACAGGCCCGGATATCGCTCGTCAGCATCCGGCGCATCCACTTTGGGTCGACCACGCTCATCCAGGACAGGCGCGGAGTCCAGTAATGCTGGCAGCCCCGTGCGGTATCCAGTAGCGAAAATCACGGTATCGCAGACCAGATTTGAACCGTCGGTGAACTCGACCAAATGCGCCGGACAGCCGCACCGTAGCGGATTTCAATACCGTGTCTATTCACCAGCCAGTTGGCGTAACGCTTCACGTACTCTAAATAATCATCCCGGTGAACAAAGGTCCCGAGCCGTCTTGGCAGCGGCTGACCAGGGAGCGCGGATCGACGGCGATGGGTGTTCAACCGCAACTGCTTATGCCGGCGGCTCCATGAGCTTCCCGCCGTATCAGCAGCTTCCAGAATCACCGGCGAGATATTACGCCGCTTCAGGAAGTAAGCCAGTGAGAGCCCCGACGTGCCGGCACCGATAATGGTGACCTGTTGTCGCGATAAAACATTGCTTTGATTGCCTTGCATGGAATCCTCCCCAGACTGGCAGGTCGCTTCGACCGCCGGTCTTTAGCAACGGTGGCTTTACGTCATTCCGGACGGCGCGGCACCGGCAGGAAAGCCCTTACCCGCTTCCGGTAAGCCCGGTACGGCTCGCCCAGTTCCCGCAGAAGATCGGCCTCTTCTATGGGGGTCACGGCGGCGATATAGAGCGTGCAGATCAACGCCATGGTCAGGTGTCCGGCCGTCATCTGCGGTGTTGCATACAGGACAATCAGCCAACCCAGACTGATGGGATGTCGGGTCACGCCGTAGAGGTAACGCGCGGTGAACGCCGCAGGTCGGGGGGCCCGACGCAGCGCCCAGGTCCAGACCTGACGCACGCCAAAAAAGTCGAAATGGTCAATATTGAAAGTCGCCAACACCATCATGCTCCAACCCAGCGCATACAGCGCGTACAGGGCAACGGCGGCGTAGACGTTTTCAATGGTCCAGACCGATGTGGTCATGGGCTGCCAGGCCAGCAGGAACAACAACAGCGTACCGCCGGAAATCAGGATGTACGTGCTCCGCTCCAGTACAGGGGGGACAATGTGGGCCCACCAGCGCTTGAAACCTGGCCGGGCCATCACGGAATGAACCGTCAGATAGAGGATCAGCCCGGCCAGATTAACCTCGAGTCCGTAGTCGATGGAAAAAGCCGTCCCCACGTCGACCGTTTTGGGCACCCACAGGTTCTGCAGAAACAGCATGAAATAGAGCAGAGAACCCAGTCCGACGGCATAGCAGATCAGCGCATAGATAGAAAAGAACAGGCGTTTCATGGTGGTATTCCTCCCGGTCGGGGCTTTATAGCCCTGTATTTCGGTTCTCTTCAGGTGTCGGGCCGACGTCCTCCCGGCGGGCAACGAAGTAGACATTGAAGGGATCGTGTTCCAGCCGGTGGGCGCATATATCCTCAAAGCCGGCCCGCTTCAGCATGACAGTCGCCAATTCCTCACCCCACATGGTGCCCAGCCCCGGACCGCCCTGATAGAGTGAAACCGGCGTACAGTGGGCGCAGGAAATGCTGTAGAGCAACGGCCCCAGCGGATGATCCAGATTGTTTTGCAGAAAGCTGGAACCGGCGATGTCCTGCATCAGGTAAACACCGCCCGGTCGCAACGCCGTCGCGATCCCTGCCAACAGGGCCTGCGGATCGGCCTGGTCATGCACGGCATCGAAGGACGTGATCAGGTCATAGTGCCCGGGCTCATGGAAATCCCGCAGATCCCGCGCTTCGAATGTCAGGTTGGTCAGACCTCGCTCTGCCGCCTCCCGTGCGGTGTTCTCGAATGCAGCGGAACACAGGTCGTAGCCCGTGAAACGGCTGCTGGGAAAGCATTCGGCCAGAGTCAACAATGCCCGCCCGGCTCCGCAGCCCGCATCCAGCACATCAATGCCGTCGTCCAGGCGACGCAGCAGATCAGGCACCAGCGGCAGTATGTGATCATGCAGTGCCGCCACAACGGTTTGCCCGCTGTCTTCACTCATCACCTGGTGGAAACAGGGATAAACGTGATAAGGCAGGCCGCCGCCATGGCGGAAACAATCAATCAGGGCGTCCTCCATCCTGGCGATCAAAGGCACAAACTGGGCATTCACGGCCACATTGCCCGGGGTCGCCTTTCGGGTCAGGCAAGCGGCGTGCGCCTCCGGAAGCTGGTAATGGCCGGGGACGGCGTTGTAGATCACAATCCTCGCGGTGGTCATGACAGCCAGCCATTCCCGGACATAGCGCTCATCCAGCCCAGCCAGCTTTGCAATGTTCTCGCTGCTGGCCGGAGGCAGTTCCGCCAGAATATCGAAGAGTCCCAGCCGGTGGCCCAGCGAGATCATGGCCACGGTTGCCCCGTGGTTGAGCATGGTTACGAGCGTCTCGGCGAAAGTTTCCTGCTCGGAAGCAAGAGTGTGAGTGTTGGTTGGTTCAATAGCGTTCATGGGTCAATCCAGTTGTTGGGTGTTCACGATCCATGCTATGGCGGACCAGCCCGGTCGCCTTAAGTGAAAAACACCCAAAAACAGCCAAATCTGCCAAAAAGCATGTACCGAGGGAGGACGTTGGGACGGGTTTGCGGCTAATCTTTCTTTAGGGAGGGCTGTCCTGAAGCTGACAACTCAGAAACGTGGATTGGCCCGGATGCATGCATTGCGAGGGAAGAGCACGCCTATGGCTTCACCCCTGACCGACCGGCCAATGGAAATTGCCATTCTCACTGTGGCGGAAACCACGTCATCCACCGTCTATGGCATGAACGACCTGCTGTGTTCGGCAGGGCGTGACTGGGGATTGATCACTCAGGGGCAACCAGGCACTCCCCTCATCAGACCCACGATTGTTTCGACCAGCGGAGAACCGATGCAGGTGGCCAACAACGGCTGGATCATGCCGCACCGTTCTCTCGATGCCGATTTCCATCCCGATGCGGTCTGCGTACTGGAAATCGCGATTGCGCCACACAGCGATTTCGCGATTGGCATGTCGGAGGAGATAGACTGGCTGCAGCACTATTGGCGTAAGGGCGGGATAATCGCGGCGGCCTGCACCGGCGCATTGCTGCTGGCAGAAGCCGGTCTGCTGGATGATCAGGACGCGACCACCCACTGGGGTTTTTGCGATTTCGTGAGCCGCCGTTATCCGAAGGTCAGGCTGCATCCCAATCGCGCTCTGGTGACATCGGGAGAAGAGCAGCGTTTAATCATGGCAGGCGGTGGTACTTCCTGGATGGATCTGGGTCTGTACCTGATCGCCCGGTTCTGTGGTGTGGAAGAAGCAATTCATGTTGCAAAGGTGCATTTGATTGACTGGCATGAAGTTGGGCAACAACCCTATGCCGTTCTCTCGTGTGGGCGTAAGGCGGAAGATGCGATTATTGCCAAGTGCCAGGTCTGGGCGGCTGAACACTACGATCAACCCTCACCTGTTGCCAATATGATGGCATTAAGCGGCCTGAGCGAGCGCTCATTCAAGCGTCGTTTCAAACAGGCGACCGGCATGACGCCCATTGAATATGTACTGACGTTGCGATTGGAGGAATCAAAACAGATACTGGAAACCTCAGACATGCCTATTGAAGCCGTGGCCGAGGCCGTCGGCTACCAGGATGCCGGCTTTTTCGGCCGGAAGTTTTTACAGCGTGTGGGAACGACACCGACTCAGTACCGTCGGAAATTTCAGAACCTGCGACGGCATATGGGCGCAGGCAAGCGATGTCCGGCGTCCCTGTGTTCCCCGCACCCCGGCAAATACCAATAGCGAATATGACATGCTGTGGATTTGCCTATATTCTAGACAATTCGACGTTACTCGGTAGATTGCATCGTGCGACCGCATGGCCTCTTCATTTTCCTCCTGACCATTCTAAGTCTGACGACGCATGCTCTGGCTGAATCCGCTCCCAACGCTGGTTTCGTTCCGGTTATCGACGCCCAAACGGACCGTCAGGATTCCATCGTCGACCGAATGGCTTTTCTGGTTGAACAAGAGCAAGCGCTCTCCGTTGGGGATGTTCAGTCACTGATTCGCGCTAATCCCGATATCCTGCAACGCCCTGAAACCAGTGTATTAGCCAATGGCATCAACTCCGGTACGGTTTGGCTGATAGCCAACGTTATCAATCCGACCGACAGCCGTATCGTGCGGCGTGTGTCTGTCGGAACCGGCTGGCTGGAACAGGTCGATTTTTTCCTGGTGGCTGAAGACGGACTACTACAACACTTTGTTGCCGGCGATCGTATCGCGCTGAATGAACGCTCCCTGGCCAAACGCCTGCCCAGTGCCGATTACCCGTTTCCACCCGGCGAGACACGTCTGTTGCTGCGAGTTGAAACAGCGGACCCTTTGAAAGTGCCGTTCTATTTTTCCAGCATTGCCACCAGCCATAGCCGCGAGCAGTCACAAACGGCATTCTACAGTTTCGTCTACGGCATAATGTTCGCGCTGTCGGCCTATACCCTGATGTTGTTCGTCAGCCTCAGGCAGCGGCGTTATCTCTACTACTCGCTCTATACGGGCAGTTTTGTGGCCATGACTGCGTCCTACAATGGGATCGCAATGACCCTGCTCTGGCCCGAGGCGGTCGTTTGGCAGCAGTGGGCGCCCCCTCTACTGATGCTGTGTTTCACCAGCTCCGGCCTGGCATTTGCGACGAACTTTCTAAACACCCGACGCCACCGGCCATGGCTTCACAGAGCCACCCAAACCCTGTGCATAACCTATTTTGCCCTCTTTGGGATCTGTTTCATGCTCAACGAGCAGGGCCTGGCACTGCGCCTGGCATTCCTGGTGGTACCGGTATTCAGTGTGCTGATGCTTTACATGGGAGTGTCGAGCTGGACGAGGGGCAACAAGTCCGCGCGCTATTTCATGCTGGGCACCCTGGCTTCCGCAGTGGGTGCCACGATCACGGCTTTGACGGTAACCGGTACCGTTACCTATACCCAGGTTGGCTATTACGCTGTGGACCTCGGCATGGTGGTGGATGCCATGCTGTTGATGCTGGCCCTGGCCGATCTCGTTCGTAAAAATGTGGATGCCCGGGTGGAAGCCGAACGAACCGCCCAGATTGATCTGCTGACCGGCCTGAACAACCGGCGCGGTTTTCTGCCTGTCGCCGAATCACTCTGGAGCCTGGTCGCACGCAACCACCGGAACATCGGTGTGGCGATGATTGATATCGACCATTTCAAGAGTATCAACGACCGACATGGCCATGCCGTAGGCGACAGGATATTGAAGAAAATTGCCGATGAGCTGGATCGCTCCCGTCGCCACGGCGATCTCCTCGCGCGCTGGGGTGGTGAGGAGTTCATCCTGTTGCTGCCAGAAACCGACCCGGCGGAAGCTGTTATCGTAGCCGAACGTTTCCGCAACAACATTGAGCAACTGGCCGTTAGTGATCAAGGCAAAGTCATTCGATGCACCATCAGTGTTGGTGTAGCCAGCCGCCACTCGAAGAGCGTCACCTTGGACGAGGCGATTGCAGCGGCCGATGAAGAGCTCTACCAGGCCAAGATTCGGGGTCGCAATCAGGTTTCCTCCGGCCTCACATCAGACGAGCCCGAGAGCAACCGGGCAGCTTCCACAGAACGCTGTTAGCCTCTCGTCACCACTCATGCCGAGCCCCGGCAATCGCGTCAGACGACGCATATCGGCCCCGAGGCCCCGGGAAAGGGATGGGGACATCGCGGTAGTCGAGCCGTTCGTACCCGCCGTTACCAGTGGTCACCACCGCTTTCATCACCCGAAAACCGGGACAGAACTATTTCAGGCCATAAATAAATCTGTCCCGGTTTCTGTTTTCGGATTCAACTGATGGGCGTGCCGGGGATGTTTTTCAGAAGCTCGGCATTTGTGGGGTACTTCTCAAGCAGCTCAACCAGCTTTTTTGTGCCCTCTAGCGGTTTGAGACCGCCAAGCGCCCGGCGCAATGCTCTTATTTTGTCTAAATCTTTTGGATCTAACAGCAGCTCTTCACGGCGTGTACTGCTTTTCGAAATGTCCAGCGCGGGGAAGATTCGCTGATTCGCAACGTCTCTTGATAAAACCAGCTCCATGTTCCCCGTGCCCTTAAATTCCTCAAATATAACCTGGTCCATACGGCTGCCGGTATCAACCAAAACGGTTGCCAAAATGGTAAGCGAGCCGCCATTCTCAAGGTTTCGTGCAGCGCCAAACAACCTCCGCGGGATCTCCATCGCTCGAGCATCAATCCCGCCAGACATAGTACGACCGCTGCTCTTTCGCTCCGCATTATGCACACGCGAAAGCCTCGTGAGAGAATCAATCACAATCATGACGTTGTGACCCGCGCCAGCCTGTTGGCGGGCAATATCAAGAAGCTCATTGGCAACGCGAACGTGATGAGCATAGCTTTCATCCGAAGAAGAAGCGTGTACCTCAGCCGGGACGCTACGCTTGAAATCAGTGACCTCCTCGGGTCGCTCATCTATCAATAACGCGTAAAGTTTAATGTCGGGATACGCCTTTCCCACCGCCTGGCAAATATCTTTTAAAATCGTCGATTTTCCGGACCCCGGCGGTGCAACTATCAAACCTCGCTGCCCCATTCCAATCGGCGTGATCAAATCCATCGCACGCACCGTGAGTTTTTCTGAACCTAACTCCAAGCGAATCCCCGGCGTTGGATTGATAACCACACCGTTTAAAAAACGTTTTTGTGGATCAGCCTCACCTTCAACCTCAACCATAGCTTCGGCTTCCGTAGCCACCGGTTTAGGGTCTTTTTTTCGTCTTCCGGTTAAACCTAATGTCTTTCTCGTCATGGTTGTTTGATAGCTCTTTTTTAATAGATATTTTTCGAAATGGGCTGATAACGCCAAAAACCAGAAGCCCTAACAGATTGCTGAAGACCATGTTCGACAAAGCCAGCCCACGGCAAAAACCAGTATGCACAAAATAAGTCTGTCCCGGTTTTTGCGCGTGCCCGCTCGCCCCGGATGTACCACACCTCGTATCGGGTTCCTGTTCGTCGCCCCGCCGCTTTGGATTGGGCTTCCTCCGGACCCCACCTCGCGATGACGCCCTTGCCCTTCTCCTAGCCTTCGGCTCTGCGAACACCTGGCAGGAGGACTTTCACCTCCCTAGTTCTGTGCCATGCCCGGCACACACGCGAAGCTAAGCGGCGGCCCGTCAGGGGCGTCCGGTGGACGGCCGCCAGGCCGGGAACAAACTTGAATGACTGGTTAAATGCCATACTCGCGCTCCACCTTTGCCACCCGCACTCGAAACTCTGAGTACCATTTTTGATGGCCGAGCCGCTGGGCTTCGCAATGCTCGGCATTCTTCTTCCAGCTGGCGATGGACTCCAGGCTCTCCCAGTAAGACACCGTGATACCTAATCCTTCCCGCACGGATTCCATTCCCAGAAATCCGGGCTGGGAAGCTGCCAACTCCACCATGCGATCAGCCATTTCCCCGTAACCATTGTCCCCTTCGGTGCGGTGACTGCTGAAAATGACAGCGTAATATGGTGGCTCAGGGGTTTTGGCTATCTCTGACATAGCTCCCTCTAACATTTAACGTTTTGCTCACCGGTAAATTAGGAGCGTAGCGAATAATTTGTCCGCGTGTAGCACCTTGATACTGATTGAGCCTTCTCCCCAGCCTAGCGGCGGACCGCTAAGCTGGAAGGCGACCAAGCTTTACAAGGGAGAAGACTCATGAATTTCTACAATAGCACTCACCGTCACTACTGTGGAGTCGACCTCCACGCACGCAGCCTGTAGGTCTGCATCATCGATCAATCCGGCGAGGTACGACTTCACAAAGAAATCAAAGCCCAACGCTATCTAAAGAAACTCCAGAAACGCATGAACAAGGCCAAGGCCTTGTCTGCACTGGCCCACAAGCTGGGCCGGGCCGCCTACTTCATGCTCAAGCATCAGAGGGTGTTCGATGAACAACGTTTCCTGAAGGGTTAGTCACGCCACGGGGTGAGCATGACGTCTAACTGGATCAAACAGGAAGATGAATGAAAACGGGAAGTCCGCTGACTGGTACCCGATACCAAACCGGTTTTCTATCACCGAAGTTGAAACCAGCCGCCTTGATTAGCCACCCCGTGGGCGTGCCTTTAATACCATGAACCAGTGTACTTGCACCGGTGCTGAGCCTGACCCTAACTGGAGCCATGCAGCCCGTCGCTTGAATAGTGCCAGTGACCGGTTAACCGATGAATGTCTGGTGCCCCTGATCCACCGAGGGAACGACTGATCAGGCAGTGGCCAAAAGCCACGTAAGAGAGCCCCTATATGTGTTTGCTGTGAGTACCTGACAGCCCTGCGAGACTCGCGAAGATAGGTGCTCTGGTTCATGGATTTAAATTGGCCGCTGGCGCGGCCAAAAAAATGACTATTACCTATTGATCGGGAGAAGGCTCATATGTGTTATACGTTTCTATGAAACAGTAAACATGCTTAATTTTTGGATAAATATAGGCATTAGTCGTTCTCGTTCTACACTGTACTGCCACAATGATTGGCCGAAGGCTCTTATTCGGTCATTTTCATCCAGCTGTTCAAACTGCTCATCCGTTATAAGCGAGAACTTAAGCCACAGTGTTAAAAACTGCAGCCTTCTCAGATTTCGATCTTCTTGATCATGCTCAGATAGCCCAGTCTTTTGGCAAAGCTCTTCGTAGGTTATTTTTTGATGTAAAAGAGCTTCATACACGGATGGATCAACTACTTTTATAACGGCCAGAAAAGAAATTACTGGAACAAGCCTAAGCTGATTCTCTGATGAAGATGCGTAAAAAACAGCCAGATTTGTGTAGACCCGCTCAAGTTGGCGCAACGATAAATTAAAGTGTATTGCGAGCACGTCCAAAGAATCCACTAGGTTGCGGCCATCTCCCCACGTTTCTATTTCATGTAAAGCGAAAAGTCTTTTATTGTACTGTTTGATGTCGCTATCGTGACGGTCTCCAATTTTCTTGGGGATCGTAGTTTCTATGTTAATGAATTTTTGAAGATAGGTGTGCGCATCTATGTTTGCTCCATAAACACACTTAACGGCTTCTTCAAGCTGCTTTTTATGCATGACTAGCACAAATACCACATTCTTTACAGAAAATAGATGCTTAACTTTTTCGATTAGCTCTACGGCGTAAGTGGGTTTACATCGATCCAGTTCATCGATAATTATTACGAGAGGCTTATCGCCTTCTGGACTAAGAAGGCTTGGCATCTCCGATAGTAAGCTTTTAAATGATTGAAGCAGCTCTACATCTTGCTTGTGCGATGCTAGCCTTTCACCGACAAAGTCTCCTACGACTGTAGACAACCCTTTAGCAACATCAGATTGAATATCTCTCAATTCTTCTATGTCACTATCCTTTATTGCACCTAATGTGGCTGCTTTAATTCCGACTTTAGCAGTCCAGGATAACAATTGAACCCCAACGTGCTTTGCCTTTTCACTAAATTCCTTTGACTTTTCAGCATCCGGGTTTACAGAATTCTCTTCAATATATGTTGTAATTGCACTAGCAACAGCAATAAATGCATCGTCTATATAATCATTAGCAAATGCATCAATATAGATGCTAGGAATCTCCGCTTGGTTAAGCATGCCTTGCCACATTTTTACAAACGTAGTCTTTCCTTCACCCCACTTTCCATCCAGAGAGATAACAAGCTCATCGCTTGACTGAGAAACTAAATTTAATAGAGATTGACCAAAATTACTTCGGCCAAGAACATCTTGCTCGAATGCCTCATCTTCTCCGACGAGAATCGGTGGGGTAACGATATTCATTTGTACTCCTTTACGTATAACGAGGCTGTAGAAAAACCCGATTGCGAGTCGCTCCCAGCGCCTGGTTCCTAAAATTTTTGTCGCAGCCATCAGCTAGCCGATTATTGCCATTGCGATGTTCAGCCATCAGTTTCGGCCCGTTGACGGTCTTAGTGCCGGTATTACTAGCATTCAGCGGCCACATTTCTGGCCTTCCACCCTCGGCATTACGCCGCTAACCGCCCGTAATTCGCTAACTTCTCAATATTGTGCACCAGGCAGTACAGCTGCCACTGGCCCTGCACCTTCTTCTTGCCTCGCAAGCTGAAACGGTTCAGTCGCTTCGTGGTACCAATGTTGCCAAATACCGGCTCTACCACCGACATCCGGTGACTGTATATTTCCTTGCCCTGCGGACTGTCCACCCGGTGTTTCATCCAGTCGGTGTAGTTTGGCAGGCGCTTGTTTTCGATGGTAAACGAGACCTGTCTTCCGGAGCCTTTGCGATGGTTGGCGGACGCGGGGTTCTGCATACACTGATGCTTCTTCGGGCAGTGCCGGCATTGCAGCAAACGCCCTTCGAAATGCACCCGCATTTTGCCATTCTCGGCTTCGCGTGTGGCTTGGTAGCTGATGGAATTACCTGCCGGGCAGATGCACGTCATGGTTACCGGATCGAACTGGAACTCACTGGCCGGGATGGTCTGCTTCCAGCCTGTATCCGGCAGATTCTGATGACGCTTGCCGTATTTGTCTTTCTGGTTCTGGAACTTCGGATCCCGGCTGCGGAACCGATTGTCTGGCACGTAGCCGTTGATCTGTCGTTCGTGCAGGTACTTCATGTTGGCTTCGTTAGCGAAGCCGGTGTCGGCGGTGACGACCGTGCCTTGCTGGTAAATACTGTCAGCGATGCCCAGTTTCCGGAATCGGGATTCGACGGTTTCCAGTACCGGTTGCAGGGTGTGGTGTTCCTGGCCTTCGCCGAAGGCCTGGGCGTCGATGACGATCTGGTGTTTCTTATCCACCGTGGCTACGCCGTTATAGCCCTGGATCGTGCCTTTGCTGGTGGTCATCTTGGCACTTTCGTTGTCAGTCAGGTTGCTCTTCACTTCCTTGCTCCGCTTCCCACGGCCCATCCTTGGGCGGTTCGTCTTTAGGAAGCGGTCCACTTTGTTCATGGCTTCATCCAGCGAGAGGATGGTGTTTGCCCGACGGATATCCCGATCCAGTTCGGCTTCGGTCTCCGCCTCGTCCCGTTCGTAATGCTCCTTCAAGTGGTGGCGGATCAGTCGTCGCAGTTTCTCTCGCTTTTCGCCCAGTTCCTTAAAGGTGCCCGACCATTCTTTGGCGGCGTTGGAGGACATCTTGCAGCCGTCGATAGCGAAGAGTTCGTTGCCCAGCAATCCCTGTTCGTGGCACACCAGCAGTACCTGTTCGAACAGCTCTTCGATTTCCTCGGCATGGCTGCTGACGAACTTCGCCAGGGTGGTGAAGTGGGGAACCGTATCGCAGGACAAGGCTTTGAAGATGATGTTGGTCTCGCAGCACCACTGCATCTCACGGCTGGAGGTGATGCCCTTGGAATAGGCAAACAGAATGATCTTCAGCAGGATGGCCGGATCGTAGGCCAAACGGCCAGTGTCTTCGTTGCGGTATTTGGGATGGAAAACTGACAGGTCTAGCTTATGTTCGATCAGGTAGTGCACCGCGTATTCAAAGGTGCCGGGTTGAAGCTGTTCCTGGTAGTTGATCACGACCATGGCGTCCTGGTCGTAGTTGTAATGCTTGAAGCGGGGCATGCCAACAACTCCTTGTCCGTTTGCCTGATCCTACCAAACCGGGGTGGAGATTTCGGGGTTTTTCTACAGCCTCAACGCCAGCCAGCATGCGCGGCTACGGTATGAAGGCGAAGCCGCAATGTAGTAGACGTCGCCGTGCCTGGCCTTGTTAGCTACTTTTCTCTTCACAGGAGCTCATCTTCTACGACCTTGGCTCCCTTTGGGGACAAGTAGACGAGCTCAGATTCTCGATCATATTCAATCAGCCTTTTCTGATGAAGGTCATCTAGCACCCTTTTTGCAAACATACTCGGGGTATATTCAATCCAAGAGCATAGGTCTTCTGTAAGTACTGCCGATTCAGTTTCTGAGTAAAGCAATAAGAGGGCCTTTTGCTTCGCATTTAGGCCGTCCTTCAGAACCCGCTTTTTTCCTGCAACTTCCCAGACAATCGGGAGACTCTTTACCGATATACCGTCGATTAAATCCTGCGCTTCCTCTATTGGCATTTTGTGGAATACACGAATTAACTCACAAAGAATCCAGTCTGCGGTTCTCGCTATCGTCGCACCATCAATTCGATTTGCGTCAATATCTCCACCAATATGTCCTATACCACGCTTATTTCTCATGGTGTATAGGAATACTAAAGCGCGAGGGATTATGCTTTTCACAGATTCCGGAACGCTATTGTTCGAAGCGGTAATAATCTTTCTGCACTCATCCGCCATATTGGGCACTGGCTTCCCAAAAGGAGTATGCGAACCGGTTACTTCATGCTGCAACAGCCGTATCAACACCTCACAGAACTTACCTGCGGCCAACCCAGCAGCCTCAAAGTCAGATTCAACGCACGACCTCTTAATATCAAGGTAAGTATCAATAAGCTTTTGCCTGAATGTCTTCGATACATTCGCAAGAGATAGATCCAACAGCGAATTATTTACTTTGGTATTCATACTGGTTCTCTGAGTTTTTAGTCCGGGTCAATGTACCCTCTCGTACAAGCCTGCCCAGCTTCCCGGAAAACTCATTAGCTTTAAATTTTCTAGCTAAATTATGATCACAGTGCTCGACTATATTTCCAATAGACTTCGGCTCTTTAAAAAAACCATCGTCAACGAGCTTAGTCAGTGTTGCAACAGCTCCCTGGCCGTTTGCCTTTTTGCTGCTGGTCTTTTTGGGAGTATCTTCCTCGGGTTTCTTAGCTGCGCGTTTTCTGCGTGCAGTTTTTTTCCTGGGTTTTTCGGGTGTTTCATCCTGATCATCTTGCTCGTGCTCAGCCTCCATGCCAAAAACCAATTCAACTATTCTTAGCTGGACGGCTTCCGACTTAAAGCTATTTACGATATCGGAGAGCTCCATGAGCTGCAGTTTTATCTCTTCGAAGTTCTTAATCACTCTACTCTCCTCGTTTTATGTATATATCCTGATGGTCAGCTAACAGCTAATTCAGCGACAAATGACATATATCCCGCCCGCGCCTATTTCCGTAGCAGCTTTCGCCATCCTTTCGCTATAAGTTTTATAAATCAATGTGGTACAGCATAGACCAAGGAAACGCCCCGTGGAAATAGGCGTCATTTGTCTTCTATTTGCGAAGGTTCTCTGTCTTTTAATCACGAAGCCCTCGCTAATTTATGCAGTTAACTCAATGGGTTGCAGTTGTACCCCGGAGTTTTGCGTCATTTGTCGCTGATCTCCGGGGCAAAGCCTCTACCACTCCAGCTGCGCTCCGGTCTGGTACTCAATCACCCTCGTCTCAAAGAAGTTCTTCTCCTTGCGCATAGTGGCCTGCTCGTCCAGCCAGGGGGAGACGTTTTTCGCGCCGGGGAATGGCTCGTCCAGGCCCACGGTGCGGGCACGGCGGTTGGCCACGAAGCGGAACTGCTCGCTGTGATACTCCGCTGAATAACCCAGAATCGGATCCCGCAGGATGTAATTGGCATAGGCGGTTTCTGCAGCTTCGGATTCGTCCCACATTTCCCGCACGGCTTTCGGATCGAAGGCGATGTTTTCCTCCTCCACAATCTGGTTGACCACCTTCAGGCCGAAGGAGAAGTGCATGGCTTCGTCCCGCAGGATGTACTGCAGCTGTTCGCCAGTGCCGCGCATCAGGCCACGGCGCTGCAGAGCGAAGATGGGGCTGAAGCCGTTATAGAACCAGGTGCCTTCGAAGACGGCCGCGAAGAACAGGTAGGACATGATGAATTCCTGCAGGTCGTCCTTGTTCCGCAGGTTCATGTCCGGGCGCATGGCGGCGTCCAGCCGGCGATTGGCGATCTGGATCTTGCCATTGATGGCCGGCACCACGCGGTAGCGGTTGTAGATCTCGCTCTGGTCCAGGTTCAGGGTTTCGATGCAGTGCTGGTACGCCCAGGTGTGCATGGCCTCTTCGTACACCTGCCGGGCCTGGTAGATCTGCAGTTCCGGCGCGCTCATTTTTTCCATCACTGCAAGGCCGATGTTGCGCATCGCCAGGATGTCGGAGGTAGTGAGGTAGGCGAGTACGTTTTCATACACATGCTTTTCTGGTGCTGTCAGCCGGTGGTGGTAGTCGTGGACGTCCTGGGCCATGTTCACATCCAGCGGGGTCCAGTGGTTCTTGTTGGCGTTCATGAAGTACTCCCAGGCCCAGGGGTACTTGAAGGGTGCCAGTTGGTTGATGTCGGTGTTGCCATTAACCACCCGTTTGTCGTCCACGTTCACGGGGGCCGGGCCGCTGCTCGCGGCCGGTTTGCGTTCGGTTTTCAGTTCGTCGTCCCAGTCCAGCATGGTTGTGCCTCCTGAAGGTGAAGTAAGGGATTACTGACAGGCTTCGCAGTCCGGCTCATCAATGCTGCACACCTGCGGCTGCGGTGCAGCAACCGGGGCAGTTTTTTCAGCGCCGGTAGCACCGAGAGAGCGCAGGTAGTAGGTGGTTTTCAGACCACGCTCCCAAGCCAGCTGGTAAAGGGCATCCAGCTTCTTGCCACTGGGTTCCGCCATATACAGGTTCAGGCTCTGGGCCTGATCGAGCCATTTCTGCCGGCGGGCAGCGGCTTCCACCAGCCAGCGGGCGTCAATCTCGAACGCGGTGGCGTAGCGGGCTTTCAGTTGAGGTGAAATGCGGTCGATCTGCTGTACGGAGCCATCGAAGTATTTCAGGTCATTGACCATCACGTTGTCCCACAGGCCTTCGGCTTTCAGATCGCGGACCAGTGAGGGGTTCACCACAGTGAACTCACCGGAGAGGTTCGATTTCACAAACAGGTTCTGGTACGCCGGCTCGATGGACTGGGACACGCCCACGATGTTGGAGATGGTGGCGGTGGGGGCAATGGCCATCACGTTGCTGTTGCGCATGCCGTTTTTCTCCATCAGGTCCCGCACCGGGGTCCAGTCCAGCCGGGCGTTGGTGTTGACGGCGATGTCCCCTTCCCTGCGCGCTTTCTTGAGCAGGCTGATGGAATCGATGGGCAGGATTCCCTGCTGCCACAGGGAGCCTTCGTAGCTGTCGTAGGCACCCCGCTCTCCCGCCAGCGCTGCGGAGGCACGGATGGCGAAGTAGCTGAGCTGCTCCATGGCCACGTCCGCGAATTCCACCGCTTCCGGGCTGGTATAGGGCAGGCCCAGCTGATAAAGCGCATCCTGAAAACCCATCAGTCCCAGGCCCACCGGGCGGTGCCTGAGGTTGGAGTTGCGGGCCTGGGGCACCGCGTAGTAGTTGATGTCGATAACATTATCGAGCATGCGCACGGCGGTGGTCACGGTGCGCTCCAGGCGCTGCACGTCAAGCTCGCCATTGACGATGTGGGCAGCCAGGTTCACTGAGCCCAGATTGCACACGGCGATTTCATCGGCGCTGGTGTTCAGGGTAATTTCGGTACACAGATTCGAGCTGTGCACCACGCCCAGGTGCTGCTGGGGCGAACGTAGGTTGCAGGGGTCCTTGAAGGTGATCCACGGGTGGCCGGTTTCGAACAGCACCGTGAGCATTTTGCGCCAGAGCTGTTTGGCCGGAATTGTCTTGGAAAGGGCAATCTTGCCCTGCTCCGCCAGCGCCTCGTAATGCTCGTAGCGTTCGCGGAACTCATTGCCGTAGAGGTCGTGCAAATCCGGTACGTCGCTAGGGGAGAACAGAGTCCAGTTCCGGTCTTCGCGCATGCGTTCGATCAGCAGGTCCGGCACCCAGTTGGCGGTGTTCATGTCGTGGGTGCGGCGGCGTTCGTCACCGGTATTCTTTCGCAATTCCAGAAATTCTTCGATGTCCAGGTGCCAGCTTTCCAGGTAGGCGCACACCGCGCCCTTGCGTTTGCCCCCCTGGTTCACCGCCACAGCGGTGTCGTTCACCACCTTCAGGAACGGCACCACGCCCTGGCTCTGGCCGTTGGTGCCCTTGATGTGGGAGCCGAGCGCACGCACCGGCGTCCAGTCGTTGCCCAGGCCACCGGCCCATTTCGAGAGCATGGCGTTGTCGCGGATGGCGCCGTAGATGTCTTCCAGATCATCACCCACAGTGGTGAGGTAGCAGGACGACAGCTGGGAGTGGCGGGTGCCGCTGTTAAACAGCGTTGGGGTGGAGGCCATGTAGTCGAACGAAGAGAGCAGGTTGTAGAACTCGATGGCGCGGGCATTCGGGTCGTCTTCCCGCAGGGCCAGGCCCATAGCCACGCGCATGAAGAACACCTGGGGCAGTTCCAGGCGGGCTTTGTTCCAGTGCAGGAAGTAGCGGTCGTACAGGGTTTGCAGGCCAAGGAAGCCGAACTGCAGGTCACGCTCCGGTTTCAGGGCGGCGCCCAGGCGCTCCAGATCAAACTCGGCCAGCGCTTCGTCCAGTAATTCGTAGCGGATGCCGGCGGCAATGAAGGCCCTCAAAGCCTGTGGATAAATCTCCGCCAGCGGCAGGTCTGTGGATAAGCTCAACGCGCTGGCGTTCTCCAGCCGCAGTTGTTCCAGCAGCAGTCGGGCGGTGACGGCGCTGTAGTCCGGCTCCCGTTCAATGCGGCTTCGGGCGGTCATTACCAGGGCAGAGAGCACGTCTTCCTCGGCAATGCCGTCATACAGGTTGGTCAACGCGTCTTCGACCAGGGAATCACCGTCAATGCCTTCCAGGCCGGTAGCGGCCTGCTCCACCTGCAGTTTCATCAGGCCCAGGTCCAGCGGGGCGATCTCGCCACTGGCTTTTTTCACGGTCAGGTGCGGGTGGGCTTCCATCGGATCGTCGTGGGCGCGCTGCCGGGCGTGTTCTTCCCGGTACAGCACGTAGGCCCGGGCGACTTTCTGTTCTTCTGCGCGCATCAGCGCCAGTTCCACCTGGTCCTGGATGTCTTCGATATGGACCTTGCCGCCAGCCTTCAAACGCCGGCTGATGGCCTGGACTACTTGTTCGGTGACCCGGTGCACGGCGTCGTTGATGCGGGCGGAGCCGGCGGCCTTGTCCCCTTCCACGGCCAGAAACGCCTTGATGACGGCGACGGTGATCTTGGACGGGTTGAAGCCAACGAGAGTGCCGTTGCGCTTGATGACCTGCAGGGATTCGGTGTCGGTTGGGGCGGATGGCTGGGGTTCAGCCAGGGCAGAGTTGGACATGTCTGTACTCCTGAATACGCGTTAGGTTCCTTGCACCATCGCGTACGCAGGGGCAAACCTTGCCCAAGAGACGGGCAGGCACTACCGATCTGCTCACCTTAAGACGCGAAGGTGCAGTTATATCCCTGGCAGGTCTTCGGACTCAGGAGCGTGAATCGTTCGATTCGGCCTTGCGTGGCGACTTCCCGGTTCGGAGCCCCTGTAGGGGCTCCTTGCCAGTGTCTTGATGCCACGCTCGTTCTCCAATACCGCTGCGCGTCAGTTCCGGATTCTCACCGGATTCCCGATACCGAGATGCTCAAAAAAACAACATCTGGTAGTTGACCAAGGATGAAAGCACTATATACACGATTTAAAGGAGGGACAAGGCGGGGCAAAAAAAAAGGCCCCGGAAGGGGCCAAACACGTGACAGACGTTACTTCAGTTACTCAGTGGCTGATCATCCAGGGCCGCATGGAGGGGAACATTTTTTTCCCGTCGGCGGTGTAGAACAGCATCGACTTACCGGGTTTGGGGGAACCACAACCGCAACTGCGGCTGTGCTCTTTGTCGTTCGCCCGTCGGTCGGCGGTTGAGAACACCGGCTCGTGGCGGGAACGTTCGTTCCTGTCCTGGGCCTTGCGTTTTGCCGGGTCCATGGCCGCAATTTCCGGCGGCAACACAATCACTCTGGGCGACAGCACCTTGCAGGTGGGGCACTCCGCCGGCTTGGCGGCGTCATCCATGGTCGCCAGTGTGTTGAACAAGCCATGGTCACGACACTTGTAGTCATACACAGGCATGGCGGTTACTCCTTATCTTTCGACAGCGGTACGTCCATTCCTCCGCTGACCATCTTCTTCGGCCCGTCGGCAGAAGGGTTGATGTCGAAGTCAAAGATGCCCGTTGGCAGCCAGAGGGTGGCGCAGGCGTTCGGGATGTCCACCACGCCGCTGATATGTCCTTCCACCGGTGCACAGCCCAGAATGGCGTAGGCCTGGGCCTTGGTGTAGCCGAACTTGGTCATGTACTCGATGGCGTTCAAACAGGCCTGGCGATAGGCCACGTGCACGTCCAGGTAATGCTGGCCGCCGTCTTCGTCGACCGAGATGCCTTCGAAGATCACGTAGTCGTCGTAACGGGGCTTGATCGGGCTGGGCTTGAACACCGGGTTCTTGATGCCGTACTTCTTCACGCCGTCTTTGATCAGGTTCACCCGCAGGTGGATCCAGCCAGCCATCTCGATGGCGCCACAGAAGGTAATCTCGCCGTCGCCCTGGCTGAAGTGCAGGTCACCAACCGAGAGACCAGCACCGTCCACGTAAACCGGGAAGTAAACCTTGGAACCACGGGAAAGATCCTTGATGTCACAGTTACCGCCGTGCTCACGGGGCGGAACGGTGCGGGCCGCTTCGGCGCCTGCGGCTTTGGCGGCATCACCGGTCATCTTACCCATGTGGGCGGTATCGCCGTTGGGCAGGGCTGCCAGTTCCGGCACCCGCTCCGGGTCAGTGGCGACCAGTCCAGCCTCACGCTTGTTCCAGGTGTCCAGCAACTCTTTGGACGGCAGGCAGCCGATCAGGCCCGGGTGAATCAGGCCGGCGAATTCCACATTGGGAATGTGGCGGGATTTGGTGAACATGCCGTTGAAGTCCCAGATGCTCTTCTGGGCTTCCGGGAAGTGTTCGGTCAGGAAGCCACCACCATTCTGCTTGGAGAAGAAGCCGTTGAAACCCCACTGGCTCTCTTCGAAGGTGCCGATGTCGAGGATGTCTACTTCCAGCAGGTCGCCGGGCTCCGCGCCTTCCACACCAATGGGGCCAGACAGGAAGTGCACCTGGCTGAGATCCACATCGCGCACATCGTCCGCGCTGTCATCGTTCTTGATCTGGCCGCCGGTCCAGTCGTAGCACTCCACGATGAAGTCGTCGCCGGGCTTAACCGTCGCCACCAGCGGAATGTCCGGGTGCCAGCGGTTGTGAATTTTGTCGTTCTCGTAGGCCGACTTGTTCAGATCGATCTTGATAATGGTTTCAGCCATAGCGGAGGCTCCTAGGTATTGTTGGCTTACACGTTGAAGTAACAGCTTCACTATCCGAAATCCGGCCCCGGGGAGGTATTCGCGAAATGCCCCCGGTACCTACGTCATTCGACGTATTGGTTCACGGTGACCTCTCTGTTTTTCACGCTGGCTTCAAACCGGTGGCAATCCGGGTACGCCAGCAAAGCCCGGGCAATCGCCGGCTCCAGGCGCTGCCGGAACGCCCGCAGCATTTCCCGGGCGCCATAGCGGGCGTCGTAGCCACGGCACAGTTCCTCGCGCAGCTCCGGCGACAGCGACAACTCGGCATGCTTTTTGGCCAACCGGCGATTCAGGCCCGCCAGCTCGATGTCCAGTAGGGATTCCAGCCAGTTGTCGGTGAGGCGATTGAAGGTGAGGGTCTGGTCAATACGGTTGAGGAATTCCGGGTCGAAATGCCGGCGCAGGGCGGTATCCCGGATGTCCTCGCCCTTGCCGGGCGATAACCCGAGCCAGCGGCGCCAACCCCGTTGGTAACGCTGTTCGTGCGTCTCGGCTTCCAGGGCCCCGGCATTGCTGGTCATGAAGATCAGGGTATTGCGGAAGTCGATCTCCCGGTTGCCGGAGGGGAACACCAGCCGGCCGGTGTCCAGCACGTTCAGCAGCGTGCGCACCACTTCCTTGCTGGCTTTCTCGATTTCATCAAACAGCACAATGCCGGGTTTGCTGAACGAGCCCTGTACCTTGTCCAGATCGAACAGGCTGTGGCCTTCCTTACTGCCCACATAGCCCGGCGGCGCGCCGGTGAGTGCGGCGGCGTAGTGCTCCTGGGCGAGGGTGTTCATGTCGATGCGGCACAGTCCATCCCGGTTGCCATGAATGGCTTCAGCGATCAGGCGAACGGTTTCGGTTTTGCCGACGCCGGTAGGGCCCAGGAACAGGTGCACCGCCAGCGGCCGGTTGTCTTCGCCGATGTCGGCTTTCACCCGCACCAGCATGGCTTCCATGGCGGCCAGGGCGTCGTCCTGGCCAACAATGTTGTCCCGCAGGCGGGACATGACAGTCTCTGGCTCAAAGCGGAACCGGGAAGCACGAACCGGGCCTGAGGCGGCCCGGTCCTTTTCAATGGATTCCCGGTTGGCTTCCAGCCGTTCGTTGATAAACGGCACTGGCGCCTCCCGGCTTTAAGCCCCTGCGGATTTTTCCTTGCCGTCTGCGGGCAGGTCGCCCACCGGGCATTCGGCGGTACCCACGGTCTTGCGGGTCATGGCCTCGACGTTTTCCTGCGCCTTCTGGGCATCCATCACCCAGGTACGGTAGAACTCGAACGGGCAGTCCGCCACGCCCTTGTCGCCATCACCCGAGGCATGCACGCCGGTGTAGCCACGGTGCAACAGCTTGAACAGATGGTTCTGGGACTGGTCGTTCTTGCGGGCATCGCGGATCTGGCTGACGGAAAGCTGGGCGTACTGGATACCCATGTCCTCCTCGCCGCACTCCCCGAGGGTACGGCCATCGAAGCCGATAATGGCGGAGTGGCCGAAATAGGAGTAAACGCCATCGAAGCCGGAGGCGTTGGCCACTGCCACGTAGCAGTTGTTGGCCCAGGCCATGCTCTTGGACATCATCACCTGCTGTTCCTTGGCCGGGTACATGTAGCCCTGGCAACGAACAATCAGCTCGGCCCCCTTCATGGCGCAGTCGCGCCAGATTTCCGGGTAGTTGCCGTCGTCACAGATGATCAGGCTGATCTTCATGCCCTTGGGGCCTTCGCTCACGTAGGTGGTATCACCCGGGTACCAGCCTTCAATGGGGCACCAGGGCACACACTTGCGGTACTTCTGTACGATCTCACCCTCGTTGTTGATGAGGATCAGCGTGTTGTAAGGCGCCTTGTTCGGGTGATCTTCGTGGCGTTCACCCGTTAGCGAAAAGATGCCCCAGGTATTGGCTTCGCGGCAGGCGGCAGAGAAGATAGCGGTTTCGTCACCGGGAACGGTGGCCGCGGTTTCCATCATCTCCTCGTTGTCGTACATGATGCCCATGGTGCTGTATTCCGGGAACACCACCAGATCCATGCCCGGCAGGCCAACCTTCATACCCTTGATCATCTCCGCAATGTTGCGGGCGTTGTCCAACACCTCGGCCTTGGTATGCAGCCGGGGCATCTTGTAGTTCACCACCGCCACGCCGACGGTATCGTTACTGCTGGAAATATCACCGTGTCTCATTGTTCGTCTCCTATTACTCAATCAATCAAACCGCCAGATAACTGGCGATCTTGTCCTGGTCTGCTTCGGCCCGGCTCTCTTCGTGAACGATGGCCCCCTTCTCAATCACCAGAATCCGGTCCGCCGCATCCATCACGAAGCTGAGCACCTGCTCCGACACCACAATCGACAGGCCACGCTCATCCCGGATACGCCGAAGGGTCTGGGCAATCTCCTTGATGATGTTGGGCTGGATACCTTCGGTGGGTTCGTCGAGCAGCAGCACTTTAGGCCGAGTAGCCAGTGCCCGGGCGATGGCCAGCTGTTGCTGCTGGCCGCCGGACAGGTTGCCGCCGCGCCGGTTCTGCATTTCCTTGAGTACCGGGAACATCTCGTACAGATCTTCCGGCACCTTCTTCTCGCCCACGGCAGCCAGGGCGGTCTCAATGTTTTCCCGCACCGTCAGGGTGGGAAAAATCATCCGGCCCTGAGGCACAAAACCAATGCCGGCACGGACGCGCTGGAAGCTCTTGAGTCGCGAAAGGTCCGTGCCATCGAGGCTGACTTCACCGCCCTTGGTGGGGGTCATGCCCACCAGGGATTTCATCAGGGTGGTCTTGCCCATCCCGTTACGGCCAACCACCGCGACGATCTCGTTTTTTTCCACATCGAGGTTCAGGTCCTCGATGATGGTACTTTGGCCGTAGGCCACCGAATGATGTTTGATGCTCAGCATGATCAGTGCCCCAGGTAGACTTCGATGACTTTCGGGTCCGACTTCACGTGCTCGATGGACCCTTCCGATAGAACCTTGCCCTGATGCATGACCGTCACCCGGTCGGCAATGTCGCCAACAAACTGCATGTCATGCTCGATCACCAACACCGTATGGTCCTTGGTGATCACCCGAAGCAGTTCAGCGGTTTTCTTGCGCTCCGTGACCGACATACCCGCCACCGGCTCATCCAGCATCAGCAGGTCCGGCTTCTGGATCAGCAGCATGCCGATTTCCAGCCACTGCTTCTGGCCGTGGCTGAGCGACGCCGCCGATTCGTTCAGGACATCCATGAGAAAGATGGTTTCGGCCACTTCTTCCACCGCTTCAATGACCACCTTGTCCCGCTTGAACGCCAGGGCACCCATCACGCTGTGGCCCTGTGGGTAGGACACTTCGAGGTTTTCGAACACGGTCAGGTCCTCGAACACCGAGGGCGTCTGGAATTTCCGACCCACACCGGAATGAACAATCTGGTGTTCCTTCAGTTTGGTCAGTTCCTTGCCGGCAAACTTGATGGACCCCGTGGTGGCTTTGGTCTTGCCGCAAATCAGGTCCAGAACCGTGGTTTTGCCGGCGCCGTTGGGGCCGATGATGACCCGGATTTCCTTGGGATCGAGGTAGAACGACAGGTCATCCACGGCTTTGAAGCCATCGAAAGATACGGTCAGGCCTTCGACCGCCAGCAGGAAATCACCGCTTTTGCTTTTGGCTGCACTCATCACGATTTCTCCGGGCTATAGGAATCGATCATCGGATCGTAATCATCGGTCTTCTCAGCGGTCGGCTTTGGCTCAGCGGCTTTTTCAGCAGGCTTGGTGTCCAGCTTTTGACCCTTGTTGCGCTTAAAGAGGCGGTCTTCCAGGGGCATGACATAACTCTGGTAAAGACCGGCCATGCCATTCGGAAAGGCCAGTACCACACCGATGAACAGGGCACCCATGGCGAAGGGCCAGAGTTCCGGGAAGGATTCGGAGAAACCACTCTTGGCTGCATTCACCAGCAGCGCGCCATAAACCGCGCCAAGGATGGACAACCGGCCACCCAGGGCACAGAAGATGACCATCTCGATGGAGGCGACGATGCCAATGAACGACGGCGACATGAAGCCCACGATCAGGGTAAACATGGCGCCACCGACACCGGCAAAAGCCGCGGCCAGACAGAACACGAAAATCTTGAAGGCGGCCACGTCATAGCCGGAGAAACGCACCCGCGTTTCCTGGGCATTCATGGCCACCAGGATGCGGCCAAGCTTCCTGTTCTGAACAAAGCGCGCCACGAACAGGCACAGGAACAGCATGCCAACGCAGACGAAGTACAGGGTGGTTCTGGCCTCATCGGTCCGGATATCCCAGCCCTTCAGAGTCTGCAGATCGGTAATGCCGTTTACGCCACCGGTGAAGCCCTGTTGCCCGATAATCAGGATGGTCAGAACCGCGGCGATGGCCTGGGTGATGATCGCGAAGTACACACCACCCACTCGTCGGGTGAACATGGCAAGGCCGATGACGAAGGCCAGCAGAACCGGCACACCGATGACCGCAATCAGGGTGAAGGAGAAGCTGTGGAACGGTTCCCAGAACCAGGGCAGTGCGGTGAGCTGGTTCCAGTCCATGAAGTCCGGAATACCGGGGGTTGACTGGATGGCGGTCGCTTCCGGTGTGGACGCCTCCAGTTTCAGAAACATGGCCATGCAGTAGCCACCCAGGCCAAAGAACACACCCTGGCCCAGGCTGAGGATGCCGGCTTTACCCCAGCACATAACCAGACCAACCGCGACGAAGGCATAAGTGAGGTACTTGCCCACCATGTTCAGGCGGAACGGATCCAGTATCAGCGGCAATATGATGACCAGCAGCGCCGCCAGTCCCAGGTAATACAGTCCCTCGCGGGTGGCAAACCATTTCATTGGGGATGAAGTTTTCATCACAATCTCCTAACGACGGACCTTGAGGGCCATGAGTCCTTCGGGACGCAGCATCAGAATGCCGATGACGACCAGCAGGGTGAGTACCTTGGCCATGGAACCACTGAGGAAGAACTCCATGGTGGACTGGGCCTGGGAGATGCCGAAGGCCGAAACAATCGTGCCAATCAGGCTTTGCGCACCACCAAACACCACCACCAGGAAGGTATCAACGATGTAGGCCTGGCCGGAGGAGGGGCCTGTTGACCCGATCATGGTGAACGCAGCACCCGCCACACCGGCGATGCCACATCCAAGGGCAAAGGTTGCCCGGTCGATACCAGCGCTGTTGATACCCACTGCTTCGGCCATGGGGCGGTTCTGCACCACAGCGCGTACTTTCTTGCCATAACCGGAGCGGTACATGAGGAGGTAAAGCCCGACAGCAATAGAAAGCGCAATGATCATTACGAACAGGCCGTTAATCGGCAATTGAACCAGATCGGTGACATTGAATGCGCCCAGCATCCACTCCGGCAAATCGACACCCACTTCCCGGGCGCCAAAGATGGAGCGATAAGCCTGCTGCATGATCAGGCTGAGGCCCCAGGTCGCAAGCAAGGTATCGAGAGGTCGGTGATAGAGGTGCCGTATCATGAGCCACTCTACGAGTGCCCCTAATGCGGCACAGACAAAAAAGGCCAGGATCATAGCGACAAAGAAATAGCCGCCGAAAAGGCCTGGAAGGTAAGACTGGAAAAAGCCCGAAGTCAGATAGGTTGTATAGGCACCGAGGATCATAAACTCCCCGTGGGCCATATTGATTACTCCCATCTGACCAAAGATGATTGTCAGGCCCAGGGCCATCAGTACGAACACTGAAAACAGGGAGAGCCCGGCAAACCCCTGCATGGCAAATATCGACATCAATTCACTGCTGGTGTAGCCATCAAACATGACCCTATCTCCCGTTCAAACCAACGTGCTTTGCGTTGTAACGACAATGGATGCCGGCGCCCGAAGGCGCCGGCTATCCGGCCTTACTGGTAACCTTCCGGGAAAGGATCGGGTTCCATCAGTTCTTCGGTCTCGTAGACAACTTTGTACTGGCCATTTAGCTGAGCCTGGCCGATACGGGTCTTGGACCACAGGTGATGGTTCTCGTGGATGCGCACGTAGCCTTCTGGCGCCTTCTTGAACTCGATGCCTGCGAACTCTTCGCGGATCTTGTCGATATCGAAGGAGCCGGCTTTCTCAACCGCTGCTTTCCACAACCATGGGCCGAGGTAGGCCGCCTGGGTAACGTCGCCGATGACCATGTCATCGCCGTAAGCTTCTTTAAAGGCCGCAACAAATTCTTTGTTGTTGGCATTATCGAGGCTCTGGAAGTACTTCATTGAGGCGTAGATGCCGTCAACGTTCTCACCACCGATTCCGCGGATTTCGTCCTCGGTCACGGAGATGGTCAGCAGCAATGGCTTCTCATCGGTGAAATCGATACCGGCCGCTTTCATCTGCTTGTAGAAGGCGACGTTGGAGCCACCTACGACCGAGGCAAAGATCACGTCGGGCTTACGCAGCTTGATCTTGTTGATAACCGAGTTGAACTGGGTGTGGCCCAGCGGGTAGTACTCTTCACCGGAAACCTTCAGGCCCAGTTTGTCTTCGATGTGCTTACGGGCAATCTTGTTGGAGGTACGCGGCCAGATGTAGTCCGATCCGAGCAGGTAAAAGCTTTTCGCGCCTTTCGTTTCTGCGGCCCAGTTAAGACTGGCAAGGATCTGTTGAGTTGCTTCCTGGCCGGTATAAACTACGTTCGGAGACTGCTCAAGACCTTCATAAAAAGTCGGGTAGTAGAGCATGCCGTTGTACTGCTCCATGACCGGCAGTACCGCTTTACGTGATGCCGAGGTCCAAGCACCGAAAATGGCTGCAACGTTGTCCTGGCGCAGCAACTTACGGGACTTTTCAGCAAACGTGGGCCAGTCGCTGGCTCCGTCTTCCTGAACAAAGTCAATCTGCCGACCGAGCACGCCGCCCGCGGCGTTGATCTGATCAATGGCGAGTTTTTCCGCCTGAACAGAACCAATCTCACTGATGGCCATTGTGCCGGTAATGGAGTGCAGGATGCCCACCGTGACCGTGTCGTCAGTAACAGCCAGTCCGGTAGTGTTGACTTCAGCCGTGCTCGGCGTAGCCGCTTGCGCGGAAGTGGCCAGCATGACGGACGCCGCCAGTGTCATCAGGCTCTTTCGAAACCTCAGTCCTTTGCCAAACGACCGCTCGCTGGCGGTTGTATCTGTCGTACCCATGGTGATTCCTCGCAGTGTTTGAAAGCCGGTACCGCGCTTCCTTCCGAAAGCACAGCGCCCACGACAAACATTCTGCTCGGCCCCCTCATGACTGCCCATTCGGCATTCACCCCAGCGCACTACGTCATTTGACGCATTCCGGTCCCCGGCCACACAGGCTAAAACGCAGGTACACGAAATAAATGTGACTGTTTCTTCTGGCGCACCAGGCTATGGCACGGAACTTGATCATACTTTCAGGTCCGGTGCGCTGAACCAAAAAACCGCACTAAAACCGGGCACCTCCCCAGGTTACACAGGCAAGGCAGCAATGGCCGCAAGACAGAACATTTTCCGGGTTCGGCGCAGTTACAACCAATGGGTCGCCAACCAGACGCTGGAAGACTACGCCCTGCGCTTTACCGCCAAGAGTGCCCGGCGCTGGTCTGCGGCACGCGTAAGTAATACCGCTTTGGGAGCCATCTCGTTCCTTGCCATGGAAGCCATTGGCGGTGCCATCACCCTTCACTATGGCTTCGACAACGCCGTAGCGGCCATTCTGATGGTCAGTCTGGTGATCTTCCTCACCGCTATCCCGATCAGCTACTACGCCGCACGCTACGGGGTGGATATTGATTTGCTCACCCGAGGTGCGGGCTTTGGCTATATCGGCTCCACCATTACCTCGCTGATCTACGCGTCGTTCACCTTCATCTTCTTTGCCATTGAGGCGGCGATCATGGCTATGGCGCTGGAGATGCTGTTCGATATCCCCCTGGTGCTCGGTTACCTGATCTGCGCGGTGGTGATCATTCCCCTGGTCACCCATGGCATTACCACCATCAGCCGGTTCCAGGTCTGGACCCAGCCGGTGTGGATTCTCCTGCAGTTGGCTCCCTTTGTGTTCATTATCTACGCCGATGCCTCCTCCATCAGTGACTGGACTCAGTTTGACGGTCTGGGTGTGAACGCCGGTCAGGGCCTCAATGTGGTGATGTTCGGTGCCGCCGCCGCTGTGGTGTTCTCGCTGATTGCCCAAATTGGCGAGCAAGTCGATTTTCTGCGTTTTATTCCGGAACCCCAGAACCAGGCGGAGAAACGCCGGTGGTGGCTGGCGGTCATGTCCGGTGGTCCGGGCTGGATCGTCATTGGCATGCTGAAAATTCTGGCCGGCTCCTTTTTGGCTGTGCTGGCCCTGAACCAAGGCATCTCGGCCGCAGAGGCAGCGGATCCGACCCAGATGTATCTGGTGGCGTTCAGCTACATCACCCACTCCCCGGAGATATCCCTGGCGATGGCGGGCATCTTTGTCATTCTGTGCCAGCTCAAGATCAACGTCACCAACGCCTACGCTGGCTCCATCGCCTGGTCAAACTTCTTCTCCCGTCTGACCCACAGTCACCCCGGCCGGGTGGTCTGGCTATTCTTCAACGTGGGTATCGCTCTGCTGGTAATGGAGCTGGGGGTTTATCGCGCACTGGAGGAAACCCTCGGGTTTTACGGCATTATCGCTATCGCCTGGGTCGGTGCACTGGTGGCCGACCTGGTGATCAACAAGCCACTGGGGCTCAGCCCCAGGCACATCGAGTTCAAGCGGGCCCATCTTTACGACATCAACCCGGTGGGCGTGGGTGCGATGGTTATTGCTTCGGTGGTGGGCATTACCTGTCATTCCGGTGTACTTGGTGACGTGGCCCAGGCGTTATCCCACTTTATTGCTCTGGGTGCTGCTCTGGTGACGGCCCCACTGATTGCCTGGAAGACGGGAGGGCGGTTCTATACGGCTCGCCCCTTTGTTCCACTGGCGACGGACCATCAGCTGGTGCAATGCACCATTTGTGAGCACAAGTTCGAGCCGGAAGACGTCACTTCCTGCCCGGCCTACGATGGCACCATCTGTTCTCTGTGCTGTTCACTGGATGCCCGCTGTGGCGACGCCTGCAAGCCCGGTGCTGGTTATCAGGAGCAACTCCAGCAGTTTCTCGGCAAGCTGCTGCCCCAGTCGGTGCTCAGCCGCCTGCACTCCCGACTGGGCCACTTCCTGACGCTCCTGTTTCTGATCAACGGTTTGTCCGGGCTCCTGCTATGGCTGATCCACTCCAAGACACCGGTGGCTTCGGCACCTGAGGCCCTGCTGCTGTCGGTTACCCTCTGGAAAGTCTTTTTTATCCTTTTGATTGTCACCGGGGTGGTCTGCTGGCTGTTTGTCCTGGCCCATGAAAGCCGGGTGGTGGCCGAGGAAGAATCCGGACGGCAAACCCGGTTGTTGATGGAGGAGATCGTCGCGCACGAGCGCACGGACCAGGCCCTGCAACAGGCAAAGGAGCAGGCCGAGGCGGCCAACGGTGCGAAAAGCCGTTATCTGACCGGAATCAGTCACGAGCTCCGGTCACCACTCAACGCCATCCTGGGCTACGCCCAGCTAATGGAAAACGATGAAACGGTGCCTGCCCATCGCAAGGAGGCCCTGGGTGTGATCCGTCGCAGTGGCGAATACCTCGCCGACCTGATTGAAGGGCTGCTGGATATCTCCAAGATCGAAGCAGGGCGCCTGGACCTTCACCGGGATCAAGTGCGCATCGGGTTGCTGATGGAGCAGCTGGTGACCATGTTCCGGTTGCAGGCCGAAGAGAAAGGACTGGCCTTTGATTACCACTGCCCAAACCCGCTGCCCGAAATGGTGACCACGGACGAGAAACGCCTGCGCCAGATCCTGATCAATCTGCTTTCCAACGCCATCAAATACACCGACCGGGGCAGCGTTTCCCTGACTCTGCGTTACCGGAGCCAGGTGGCGGAATTTACCGTACGGGACTCGGGTGAGGGTATCGCCGAAGAAAACATCGAGCGGATTTTCCGCCCCTTCGAACGCATACGGCTGCCCGGAGAGAGCCGTGTCGGAACCGGCCTCGGCCTGACCATCACCCGCCTGCTGACAGAGATCATGGGCGGCGACATCAGCGTGGAAAGCGAGCCCGGCCAAGGCAGTACCTTCAAGGTCAGCCTGATGCTTTCCAGCCTGCACAGCGCCAGCCCCCGTTCCATCTCGGCACCGGCCCGCCGGATTTACGGCTACGAGGGCACCCGGCGCAAAGTCCTGCTAGTGGACGATGACATCTCACACCGTCAGGTCATGCGAGCCATGTTGTCCCCCCTTGGCTTCGAAATCTTCGACATCGGCAATGCTCTTCAGGTTCTGGAAACGGTTGAAGCCAAGCGCCCGGACCTCGTCCTTCTGGACGTCTCAATGCCCGGATACACTGGCTGGGAGGTTCTGCAGCAGTTACGGGCGGACACGCATACGATGCCGGTGGTGATGGTGTCCGCCGATGCCAATGAAGGCCACCACTCGGTCGACTCACCCCGGCTGCACGATGGCTACATCATCAAGCCGGTGCGGCTCAACCTGCTGCTGGACACCATCGCCCGGGTGCTTGAGCTCGAGTGGCGATTCGAGAAAAGCGCCGAGCCACTGGCAGCCATTCCGGTATCGGATACCGGCGACCTGCCTCTTCCGACCATGGCGCATCGTCAGGCGCTGGCGGCTCTCGCCCGCATCGGTCACCGCAAGGGATTGCTGGAAGCCCTGCACGACTTGAAGCACCAGGGCGAGGCGGTTGAGCGCTTTACCGACGAGCTGACCCAGCTCACCAATGATTTCCAGTTTGAAAAAATTCTTGAATTACTCGAGGTAGCCGAACATGAAGCTTCATGATGACCAGAAAACCGTTGTGATGGTCGTGGATGACGCAGTCGACTCCATTCGAATGATTAACGATGCCCTGGAAGAGGCTGGCATGACAGTATTGGTAGCGCTTGAAGGCAACCAGGCACTGACCATCAGCCGTAACATTACCCCGGATGTGGTGCTGATGGACGCCCTCATGCCTCACATGGACGGCTTCGAAACCTGCCGCAGACTGAAGGAAAATCCGGCCTTTGCCGACATTCCCATTATTTTCATGACCGGCCTGAGCGATACCGAGCATGTGGTGATGGGACTGAGCGCCGGTGGCGTGGATTACGTAAACAAACCCATCAACACCACAGAACTGCTCGCACGCATGGACGTGCACCTGACCAATGCCCGGATGACCAAGAGCGCCCGCTGCGCCCTGGATACCGCGGGCCAGAACCTGTTTGCCGTAGACCGTGAAGGCAATCTGCTCTGGGGCACCCCCCAGGTATGCCGGTGCCTGCCGGACAGCAATCACCCTGAATTCCACGAGGTAAAATCCCGGCTTGAAGAGTGGCTTGGCCATAGCCTGGAGCCGGGACACAGCATGCCGCTGAGGATCATGGATACACCCCGTTCGGTGGAATACCTGGCCCTGGTGGACGATCGCGAATACCTGCTTCGGCTGAAAACGCCCCAGAATCAGAACAGCGCAGCGGCCGCGCTCAGGGAACGCTTCCAACTGACCTTGCGGGAATCGGATGTACTATTGTGGATTGCCAACGGCAAAACCAACCGGGAAATCGGCCAGATTCTGGATATGAGCCCCCGCACTGTGAACAAACACCTGGAACAGGTGTTCCGCAAACTGGGAGTTGAGAACCGAACGGCAGCCGCCGCCAGCGCGATTCGGCTGTTGGCAACTCAATAGTCGCTTTTTGCCTCCTTATCCGGCACTTTTCAGCGTTCGGGCTGTCACCCCGGTAATACCAAACGACTTCTGGGAAGGGGACATTTTGTGCGCCCGATAGCGCTGAGATTACTGTTACCTGGTTTACTGCTTGCCTGTGGCTCGTGGCTGGTGCCCGTCGCGCTTGCAGACAGCACCGTGCTTCCGGCGTTTTCAGAGATTCAGTCGCTGGACCCGAGTTCCAGCTGGGAACCGCTGGAATTTCCCAAAATCGATCAGCATTCCCGCTATGAACTGGTCACCGAAAGCGGCGTGCAGGTGATTCGGGCGCAAACCGCAGGCGGTGCTTCCGGCCTGATTGCCCGGCTGGACCTGACGCCATCGGATTCGCTGATCCTGAGCTGGCGATGGAAAGTCTCCAACGTATTCGAGAAAGGGGATGCCCGGGAGAAATCCGGCGATGATTATCCGGCGCGTATCTATGTGGCCTTCGCGTTTGAGCCCGACAAAGCCGGCTTCTTCGAACGGGCCAAACGCAAGGCTGTGGAAGTGGTGTTCGGTGAGACCCTGCCCGGCAACGCCCTGAACTACATCTGGGCCAACGCCTTGCCGAAGGGCGATATCGTGCCGAACCCCTACACCGACAAGACCATGATGGTCGCGGTCAATTCCGGCACCGGACAGGTGGGCGAGTGGGTAACGGTGGAGCGGGATATTGTCGCCGATTACCGTAAGGCCTTCGGTGAGGCACCGCCCCCTCTGGTGGGCATTGCCATCATGTCGGATTCGGATAACACTGGCGAAACCGCTACCGCCTGGTACGGCGATATCAGTCTGTCTGCGGGAATACTCCCATCGGACGCTACCGGTATTTCTCGGGAAAACCCGGAATAACGAACCCTGGTGCCAGTGTCCGCACCTCGGGCACTTCCCGGGACTCTACCAGCCTCAGGTAGGCATCATCGAACTCATCCCGAAGTATCGCTGCGCGGGGGCTGGCCAGTGAAAACAGCCATGCCAGATTGCGGGTGCGCACTTCCGATTCCCGTATCATATGGTCCGAGGGTTCGTTCAGGACTTCATGCACCGGCTGGCGATAATCAAGCAGATAATCACCGCGTTTGCGCTTCAGCATGTCAATGGCGGAACGATGATTGGGCGCTTCGGTGACCCGGATGTTCCCGACCTGGTTCAGCCAGTTGATCAATCCGGCATAGGTATAGCCCCCGATCACAATCACGGTCTTGTCGTGGAGCTGGCTGAAGTGCTCCAGTGGCTCCCTTCCCTCAATGTACCAGGCACTCAGCTGAATCGGCATCGGGCTGACCCAGCTTTCCAGTACTTCGCCGCCAAGGCTCGGAATCTCCGTCAATCCGGGCCAGACATCGATCTGCCCTTTACTCAGGTACAGATAGACCCGGCTTACAGGCAGGTATATAAAATCCGGGGTGTAACCGGCTTCTTCGGCTACCTTGCGGGTGATTTCAATGAAGCTGCCCGCCGCCTCGCCATCGTTGGTTTGATAGGTAATCGGCGGAAATTCGACGTAGGCAATTCGAAGGGTTTTCGGCGAGGCGGCCCTTTCGGCCGGTTCCTCGCTGGCCACTGTCGTGCTGAAAAGAAAAACTACAAAAAACAGGGCTAACCAGTTCAGGTCCCTGAAGTGGCGGGAAAAGACCCTGTCGGCGACATTGATTGAGCGGCTGTGCATGGAGTCCAATTTTATTTTGTCTGTTTGATGGAAGATTAACAGACCAGAAAAATTGTGCACTGACAGCCACCGCAAAATGACGAACGGTTAGTCAGATATGGTTGACCACCATGTAAAGGCCTACCCCGCCCATTACCAGAGTATAGGGGAACGCCATGACCACCATCCGCCCATAGGACAGGCGTACCAGTGGGGCGATGGCCGAGGTCAGCAGGAACAGGAAGGCCGCCTGGCCATTCGGCGTGGCGACGCTTGGCAGATTGGTACCGGTATTGATCGCCACCGCCAGATTCTGAAAGTGTTGCTGGCTGATGCTGCCCGCATCCAGCGCCTGCTTTACCTCACTGATGTACACGGTGGCCACGAAAACATTGTCACTGATCATGGAGAGAATGCCGTTGGCGATGAAGAACATACCCGGTTGCTGACTCTCTGGCAGGGACAGCACGTAATCAATAATCGGCTTGAACAGGTGCTGTTCATGAATCACGGCAACGACGGCGAAAAACACCACCAATAGTGAGGTAAAAGGCAGGGATTCCTGGAACGCCTTGCCAATCTGGTGCTCATCGGTGATACCGGTGAACGAGGTGATCAGGATGATGACCAGCAAGCCAATCAGCCCCACTTCGGCCAGATGGAATGCCAGACCCACCACGAGAATGGCTGCGGCAACAGCCTGGACCCACAGGGCAGCCTGATCGGCCTTGGTGCGCTTGGAGCGCTCGTTCTCGGCGAATTCTTCCAACACCTGGCGAACCGGTTTCGGCAGCCGCGTTCCGTAACCGAACCAGCGCAGCTTCTCCAGCAACCAGCAGGTCACCAGCCCGGCGCCCAACACCGGCAGGCTGACTGGCGCCATGTGCACGAAGAAACTGGCAAAGTCCCATCCTACAACCTTGGCAATCAGCAGATTCTGGGGCTCACCCACCATGGTTGCCACCCCTCCCAGTGCTGTACCGATAGCACCGTGCATCAACAGGCTGCGCAGAAATCCACGAAATTTCTGCAGGTCCGACCGGTGCAGCTCGATGACGTGTTCATCACTGTTGGCGTTGTGATCACCGTGGTGGTAACCCTTGCCGGAGGCCACCTTGTGATAGACCGAGAAAAAGCCCACAGCCACACTGATGATGACCGCGGTTACCGTGAGGGCATCCAGAAACGCGGACAGGATCGCAGCAACGATACAGAACAGCAGGGACAGGGCGGATTTTGAACGCACGCCCACCAGAATCTGGGTGAAGGTAACCAGCAACAGCTCCTTCATGAAGTAGATTCCCGCCACCATAAACATCAACAACAGGATAACCGGGAAATTGGTCAGCACTTCCAGATAAACCGCATCCGGCGTCGTCAGACCGATCAGCAGGGATTCAACCGCCAGCAGTCCGCCAGGCAGCAGCGGGTAGCACTTCAGCGCCATGGCCAGGGTAAAGATGAATTCGGCGATCAACAGCCATCCCGCGACGCCCGGCCCCAGCAGATACATCACGATCGGGTTGGCAGCCAGAAACAACAGGATGACCTGTTTGTACCAGACCGGCGCCTTGCCTAGGAAGTTGTGGGTGAAACCGGAGATGACAGTATTGGGCATTGCGGAAATCTTCTGAGTTAACGTGCTAAAAAAGTATGCGGCAACGGGCCCCTATGTTCCTTGATATTTGTGCAGCAGGTAATGACACAAAAGTACCGGACGAGGCCCTATTTGGTCTCAATCACGGCAAGAAAGCATGAAAAGGGGCCAGCCGCCCCCAAGAACTGTTCGCAATCGAATTCAGGCATTACGAAGGGAGCGAGCGCATTCTACCCTAAACTGGCATAAATGCGGTCAACATCTACACAAAAGGTCTATTTCAGACAGCTACCTGCAGGTCCTTCTGGCCCACGTCTCTCCTCCGAACACTCTTGCAAGCAATTCCTCACAGTTAATGTTTTATAGCAATATGTTGACATAGTTTTCAATTAAGAACTATGTTTAAAAAAACAACAAAACAGGCACAACAGGAGAATCAAATGGAAACAGGCATCACACTCAACCCGGAACGCCGCGCCGCCATGGTTCAAACCGGCGCCTGGAGCGACAAGCTCATTACCGACTACCTTGAGCAGGCTGCGGCCAACACCCCGGACCGGGACGCCATCGTTGGCTACCAGGTCACCGAAGACTCCCGAACCGCGCTCACTTACCGTGAGCTCAATGACACAGTCACCCGTATGGCTGCAGGTCTGGCTCAAACAGGTATCAGAAAAGGTGATGTGGTGGCGTGCCAGCTTCCGAACTGGTGGCAAACCACCGCCCTCCACCTGGCTTGCATGCGCATTGGTGCCATCCTGAACCCACTCATGCCCATCTTCCGGGAGCGCGAGCTGCGCTTCATGCTCAAGCATGGGGAGGCGAAACTGTTGGTGATCCCCAAGGTATTCCGCGGCTTTGATTATCAGGCCATGATCGACGGAATTCTCCCGGAACTGCCGAGCCTGGAAACGCTGCTGGTCATTGGTGGCGACGGTGACCGCAGCTTTGAACAACGTCTCCTGACAACGGCCTGGGAAGATCGGCAAGACACGTCGGTGCTATTCAGCGAACGCAAACCCACTGCGGATGACATTATCCAGATCCTCTACACCTCGGGCACCACCGGCGAGCCCAAGGGGGTTATGCATACCTCCAACACCCTGTTTTCCAACGTGCGTCCTTATGCCGACCGGTTGCACCTGACACCGGAAGACAAAGTACTGATGGTCTCGCCCCTGGCCCACCAGACCGGCTTCCTCTACGGAATCATGATGCCCGTTTACCTGGGCACTACGGCCATCCTTCAGGACATCTGGGACGCCGAGTACGTATGCAAGGTAATTGCCGCCGAGAAACCTGCCTTTACCATGGCGGCCACACCCTTCCTGGCTGATCTGGTCAAGGCGGCACCGCACCACCAGGGCGAGCTGGACTCCCTGCGCATCTTTGTCTCAGCCGGTGCGCCCATACCCAGTGTCGTGGTGGAACAGGCCGGCAAGGTCCTGAACGCAAAGATCGTCTCTGCCTGGGGCATGACCGAAAACGGCGCTGTCACCATGACCTGCCCGGAGGACCCCGCGGAACGTGCCAGCCAATCGGATGGCAAAGTGCTGCCCTACATGGAAATCAAGGTCACTGACTTTAAGGGCAACAAGCTGCCGTCAGGACAGGAAGGCAATCTGATGGTGCGTGGTGCAAGTCAATTCGTTGGCTACCTGAAGCGCCCGGAACTCTATGGCACCGACGAAGACGGCTGGTTCAGCACGGGGGATTTGGCCCGAATGGATCCGGACGGCTATATCCGCATTACCGGCCGCACCAAAGACGTCGTTATCCGGGGAGGGGAAAACATTCCTGTGGTTGAAGTGGAGAACCTGCTTTACAAGTTCCCCGGCATTGCTGATGTGGCTCTGGTGGGCTGTCCCGACGAGCGGCTGGGCGAGCGGCTGTGTGCCTACGTCACTCTTGATGAGACCGCCACCGACCTGACCCTGGATCAGGTCAAGGCCTACCTGACCGAACAGCAACTCTCGAGAAACTATCTGCCGGAACACCTGGAAGTGATCGAGGCCATGCCCCGCACCGCCTCCGGCAAGATTCAGAAATTCAAGCTGCGCGAGCAGGCAAAAGAAGTACGCCTGGATCCGGCCAAACGCAGCTAACTCATTCATCGAACACCACAGGAGAAAATCATCATGAGAGGCCTGAACGGGAAAACAGTCATCGTCACCGGCGGCGGTGGCGGCATCGGCCGAGCTGTATGCCAGCGCTTTGCCGAGGAAGGGAGCCTGGTCGCCGTGCTGGACCGCGACGCAAGAACAGCCCAAGCCACGGTTGACTTGATTTCAGAAGCCGGGGGCACGGCCAAAGCCTATGCTGCCGACATCACCGATTACGCGGCAATTACCGAAACCGTAGCCGCCATCGAGAGCGACCTTGGCGTGCCTGCCGTGTTGGTAAACAACGCCGGTTTTGACCGCTTCATGCCCTTCCTGAAAACCGAGCCGAAACTGTGGGACCAGTTGATTGCGGTGAACCTCACGGGTGCCCTGAACATGCACCATGTGGTGCTGCCAAAGATGATTGCAGCAGGGGGTGGCAAGGTCATCAACGTCGCCTCCGATGCAGCCCGGGTCGGCTCCTCTGGAGAATCCGTCTATGCCGCCTGCAAGGCTGGCCTGGTGGGCTTTAGCAAGACTGTGGCCCGGGAACTTGCCACCAAGAACGTGTGCCTGAACGTGGTCTGCCCCGGCCCCACCGACACCGCACTGCTCAAAGGTGTTGCCGAGAGTGCGCCGAACCCGGAGAAACTTCTGGAAGCCTTCCGCAACGCCGTGCCCATGAAACGCCTGGCCCAGCCGGACGATTACCCCGGCATCATCGCGCTGCTGGCCAGTGACGACGCCAACTTCATTACCGGCCAGGTGATCAGTGTATCCGGCGGCCTGACCATGGCCGGCTGAACGGTCACTTTCACGAATACGGAGAATACACCATGAATTATGAAGACATCCTGTACGACGAAAACGACGGCGTGGCCACCATCACCATCAACCGCCCGGACCGTTACAACGCTTTCCGCGGCCAGACCTGCATGGAACTGATTGATGCCTTTCACCGCGCCGGCTGGAACAAGGACATTGGCGTGATTGTGTTTACCGGTGCCGGCGAAAAAGCCTTCTGTACCGGCGGTGACCAGGGCGCCCACGAGGGCCAGTACGACGGCCGCGGCCTGATCGGCCTGCCCGTGGAGGAACTCCAGCGTCTGATCCGGGAAGTGCCCAAGCCGGTGATTGCCCGGGTCAACGGTTTTGCCATCGGCGGCGGCCACGTGCTGCATGTGATCTGTGACCTGAGCATCGCCTCGGAAACGGCCATTTTCGGCCAGGTCGGCCCCAAGGTCGGCTCCGTCGATCCCGGTTTCGGAACCGCCTACCTGGCGCGGGTCGTGGGGGAGAAACGGGCCCGGGAGATCTGGTACCTGTGCCGCAAGTATTCCGCCCGGCAAGCACTGGAGTGGGGGCTGGTGAACGCCGTGGTGCCCCCGGAGCAGCTGGACGAGGAAGTGCGCAAATGGTGTGACGAGATCCTCGAGAAGAGCCCGACTGCCCTGACCATCGCCAAGCGCTCATTCAACGCCGACAGCGACAACATCGCCGGCATCGGCGCCCTCGGCATGCAAGCCCTGAGCCTGTACTACGACACCGACGAGTCCAAAGAGGGCGTCAACGCCTTCAGGGAAAAGCGCAAGCCGGAATTCCGCAAGTACTACAAGTAACGGCCCGATCGCCTGGAGAACACCATGAATTTCGGATTCAATGAAGAACAGAACGCGATTCGCGAGGTTGTGGCCCGCTTCAGCGCCGAGGTGCTGGCTCCGGGCTACCGCAAGCGGGATCAGGAAGGGATCATCGAGAAGGATGTCATTCGCCAGCTCGGCGAAATGGGTCTGCTTGGGGGCGAACTGCCTGAGGAATTCGGCGGCAGCGGCATGGACTGTGTCACCAGCGGCCTGATCATCGAGGAAATCTCAAAAGGGGATTTCAACGTCGGCTACATTCCGCTGCTCACGTCCCTGAACGGCCAGATCATTGCCAGCCATGCCGCACCGGACCTGGCGAAGGAATGGCTGCACGGCATGACCACCGGCCAGAAGGTGGCCTGTATTGCCCTGACCGAGCCCCACGGCGGTTCCGACGCCGCCAACCTGCGCCTGAAGGCGGAGAAGAAGGGCGACGTTTATGTGTTCAACGGCGAGAAGACCTCTATTTCCATGGCCGACCAGGCCGACGTGGCGGTGGTGTTTGCCCGCACGGGCAAGGTGGAGCAACGTGCCTCCGGCATCAGCGCGTTTCTCGTGCCCATGGATAGTCCAGGCATCACTACCACCCGGTTTGAGGACAATGGCCAGCGCGCTATCGGCCGCGGTTCGATCTTCTTCGACAACGTGGAAGTGCCCGCCAGCCACATGATGGGGGACGAAGGGAAAGGCTTCAAACAGGTCATGCAGGGTTTCGACTACAGCCGTGCGCTGATCGGTCTGCAGTGCCTGGCGGTGGCCCAGCAGTCCCTGGAGGAAACCTGGCAGTGGCTGACCGAGCGCACCGCCTTCGGCCAGAACCTGTCTGCCTTCCAGGGCCTGACCCATCCACTGGCGGAATACCAGACCTACGTTCATGCCGCGCGTATGCAGTGCTACCATGCGCTCTGGCTCAAGGATAATAACCTGCCCCACAATGCAGAAGCCGCCATGAATAAGTGGTGGGGCCCAAAACTGGCCTTCGATGTGGTCAAGCAGTGCCTGCTGGCTCATGGTCATACTGGTTGGGGCGAGGACCTGCCCTTTGCCCAGCGGTTACGGGATGTTCTGGGCCTCCAGATCGGCGATGGTACCGCGCAGATCATGAAGAACATCATTGCGCGGGAGTACCTGCCCAGTTGAAGCGCCCCATGGCCGTCGCGATTCGGGTTGGCGGACACAGCCTGGCCCAGCGTGAACGCCTGGCCGGCACTACAGGAGCAAAGATGATCGTTAATGAATCCGGAGGCGTACCTAACCGACTGTTTTTCCGCCTGTTTCAGACTGGAAATATCCTGCAGCGTCAGGTCCAGAATGAAATGGGCATCAGCGCCGTGCAATGGGCAGTGCTGGGTGCGTTGTCCCGGGAAGGGTTTGAGGGGGGCACTTCATTCAACCAGCTCAAGGAATACCTGTATGTCAGCCGTCAGAACCTGGACGGTGTCCTCAAGCGCATGGAAAGAGATGGCCACGTGATACGGATTCCCGCCCCCCAGGACCGCCGGGCCAGATTAGTGGTTCTCACCGATTCCGGGCGGGACTTCTGGGGCCGGCTGCAGGACACCATTACCGAATTCTACCGGCAAGCGTTGCATAGCATGAGCTTCGACGACAGTGTCAGCCTGCTGCACCTGCTCAAAAAACTACAGCATGATATGACAGAGATATCTCTGAATTCCGAAGAACCAGAGATATCTGAGACTAGATAAGCGGGCTAAGCCCGCTAGTTAACCAGCAGGGCTCAGACTCAGGCCCGACGTGACCGTCTCAACGGCATCGGCCAGCATCTCGGCGGTAATCGCCGAAAGGGTCCAGCCCAAGTGGCCATGGCCGGTGTTGTAGAACACCGTTGGCAGACTGCCCGGTCCCACCCGCGGCATCATGTTGGGCAGCATCGGGCGCAGTCCCGCCCAAGGTACGACACGTCGGGTACTGACCCCGGGGAAGCATTGCTCAACCCAGCGGGTGAGCGGCTTGATCCGGTCATCCCGGATATTGCGATTATACCCGTTGAATTCAGCCGTTCCGGCAACACGGAACCGGTCATCGCCAAGCCGGCTGGTCACGAGCTTGGTGGCGTCGTCCAGCAGACTGACGGTCGGCGCGGCCTGCTGAGAGGCTTCGTCGTCGAGCTCAACCGTGATGGAATAGCCTTTGACCGGGTAGATGTTGACCCGGTCTCCCAGCTTGGCAGCGAGTGCCCGACTGCCAACGCCCGCACAAATCACGACGCCATCAAAGGTGTCCCGGTTTTGCTGTTCGCCATCGTAGGCGGTCACCCAGGCGCTGTTCTGATCCGCGCTGAGTTCGGTCACGGTGTGTCCGTAGCAGGTTTTAACCCCTAAACGCTGGATCGCCTCAGCCAGACCATTGGTGAACTTGTGGATATCACCGGTAGAGTCGCTCTCGGTGAAAAAACCACCGTAATAGGTGCCGGCCAAGGTGGGTTCGATCGCCTTCATCTCTTCGGGGGTAACGGGCCGACGCTCCAGGCCTCCGGCGGCCAAAAGCTTCGAGACGTTCGCGGCATGGTCGAAGCCGGCCTTGTCACGATAGATATGCAGGATGCCCTGCTTCTTCAGGTCGAAATCGATGCCTTCTTCCTGCGCCCATGCAAACAGATGGTCGCGAGCAGCAATTGCCAGGCGGGCAGTTTCGGTGGTGTTGTTCTCATACTGGGGGATCGCGGCGACGAACTCCGCAAACCAGCTCAGCTTGTGCCAGGAAGGCTTGGGATTGACCAGCAGGGGCGCATCACTGTGGAGCATCCACTTCATGCCCTTGGCCACGGTCTGCCAGTTGTTCCAGACCTCGGCATTGGAGGCCGACAGCTGACCACCGTTGGCGAAGGATGTTTCCATCGCCGCATAACGGTGCTTTTCGTAAACGGTGACATCCAGGCCACGCTTGGCCAGAGTGTAAGCGGTCGTGATACCGGTGATACCACCGCCGATAACTGCAATTCTCTTCATACAAATCTCCAGGGAGCGTCCAGGGTCCCCTCTCTACACAACGCGGTAGAAAGCACCCCTTCCGTCATGGAACCTGAGAGATTCACACGCCGATTCAACAGAATCGGCGGTTTGCTCCTTCGGTGTACCGACTGACGCGGTCGTCGGCAGCTCTTCGGAAAGTAAGCATGTTAGCGGTCCGTTTGCCTGAGAGTTTCCGGGGCAGTTGCTCCTTCGGCGCCGTGTCACACAGTCTTTGTGGCACGGTCTCTCCCGCTAACACGTCTGATTTGCAGTTGCTGCAAAACTGACCTGCTTCGCAAAATAGCAAATATCAATCAGTTTCACAAAAGCTCTATTCCACGGTCACACTCTTGGCGAGGTTCCGTGGCTGGTCCACGTCCGTACCTTTCAGGACGGCAACGTGATAGGACAGCAACTGCAGCGGTACCGTGTAAACGATGGGAGCGGTAATCTCGTGGACAGACGGAAGCTGCATCACGTGGATGTTCTCTTCCGCTTTTACATCCGCTGCACTGTCGGCAAAAACAAACAGCTCCCCTCCACGGGCGCGGACCTCTTCCAGGTTGGATTTCAGCTTTTCCACCAGGTCATTATTCGGCGCCACAGTCACCACCGGCATTTCACTGTCCACCAGCGCCAGCGGTCCATGCTTAAGCTCACCGGCCGGATAGGCTTCGGCGTGGATGTAAGAGATTTCCTTCAGCTTGAGGGCGCCTTCAAGCGCCACCGGGAACTGGGACCCGCGGCCCAGGAACAGGCTGTGATTCTTGTCCATAAACGCCTTGGACATTTCGGCAATATCGCCGTCCAGAGCCAGCACCTGGTCGACCTGACCGGGTAACAGGTGAATTGCCTTCACGATGTCCGCTTCCCGTTCCTCGGACAGGCCATTATGGCGCGCCAGGGCGAGGGTGAAAATCAGCAGCGCGGTGAGCTGGGTGGTGAATGCCTTGGTGGATGCGACACCAATTTCCGGGCCAGCCTGGGTCATGATCACCAGATCGGATTCCCGGACCAGAGAGCTGCCCGGGACATTGCAGATGGCCATCGCGGCACGGAAGCCAGCTTTCTTGGCCTGCCGAAGCGCCGCCAGCGTATCGGCGGTTTCACCGGACTGGGAGATGCACAGGAACAGAGTGTCCTTCTGAATGACGTGCTTGCGGTAGCGAAACTCCGAAGCCACCTCAACCGAACAGGCCACACCGGCCAGTTCCTCAATCCAGTATCGGGCGACCATGCCGGCGTGGTAACTGGTGCCACAGGCAATGATCTGAACGTGATTGACGTTCTCAAGCAAGTTGGCTGCCTCGGTACCGAGCGCCTGCTCGAGCACGCGGGTATCGGTAATCCGGCCTTCCATGGTGGCTTTGATCACTTTTGGCTGCTCGTAGATTTCCTTGAGCATGAAGTGACGGTATTCGCCCTTGTCGGCCGAATCAGTGCCATGCTCGAAGCGGGTAATCTGGCGCTCGACCGGAGTCCCTTCACGGTCATGAATGACGATCTTGTCCTTGCGGATATCGGCAATATCGCCCTCTTCGAGAAACATGAACCGGTCGGTTACCGGCAGCAGCGCCAGCTGGTCCGAGGCGATAAAGTTTTCTCCGATACCGACACCAATAACCAGCGGGCTGCCCTCGCGGCAAACCACGAGCCGATCTGGCTCATCGGCATGGACGACGGCCAGCGCATAGGCACCGCGCAGACGCGCAATGGCGGCTTTAACCGAATCATAGAGGCTGCCGAGTTCGCGGTAGGTCTTCTCGATCAGATGGGCCACAACCTCGGTATCGGTCTGGGAAGTAAACTCGAAACCGTCCGCCTTCAGTTCTTCCCGGAGCTCCTGATAGTTCTCAATGATGCCGTTGTGAACGATGGCCAGACGATCCCCGGACATGTGCGGGTGAGCGTTAAGCTGCGAGGGCTCGCCATGGGTGGCCCAGCGGGTATGGGCAATACCCAGGTGGCCGGAAAGCGGGTTGGCGTCAATCGCTTCCGCCAGTGAGGCCACCTTGCCAACCTCACGGGCACGCTGGACAATGCTCCCGCCGTCAATGATGGCCATACCGGCAGAGTCATACCCACGGTATTCAAGACGGCGCAGACCCTCGAGAAGAATGCCCTGAACGTCCCTTTCCGAAACCGCACCTACTATCCCACACATGCTGTTTTCACCTGTCTGTTAACGTTTCAATCAGTTTTCTTCGGCCGTTCCCAGCCCGAGATATTGCGCTGACGACCCCGTGCAACCGCAAGCTCTGTGTCTGCGACGTCACGGGTAATGGTGGAGCCTGCACCAATGGTTGCGTCTGTGGCCACCGTCACCGGGGCAACCAGAGAGGTGTTCGAACCGACAAAGACGCCGTCACCAATAACGGTCCGGTATTTGTTCACACCATCATAATTGCAGGTGATGGTGCCCGCACCCACATTTACATTACGGCCCAGTGAGGCATCGCCGACATAACTGAGGTGATTGATCTTGCTGCCTTCACCCACCACGGCCTTTTTGGTTTCCACAAAGTTGCCAACTTTTGTATTTGCCGCCAGTTCCGTTCCCGGGCGCAAACGGGCAAACGGTCCGATCTCGGCGTTGGCACCAACACTGGCGCCCTCGATAACGCTGTGTGCCCGGATCCGGGCTCCATCGGCGATACGGGTATCCTTGATCACACACCCCGGTCCAATCGAAACCTGGTTGCCAATCTCAACCTTGCCCTCGAACACCACATTCACATCGATCAGGATGTCGTTGCCGATGGTGAGCTCTCCCCGGACATCAACACGGGCCGGATCAGCCAGGGTAGCGCCCTCGGTCATCAGCCGTTCCGCTTGCTGACGCTGATACCAGCGTTCGAGCTCAGAGAGCTGGAGCCGGTTGTTCACACCCTGAACTTCAAACGCGTCACCAGGCTGGGACACCGAGATCGACAGGCCGTTGTCCACAGCCATGGCAATGATATCGGTCAGGTAATACTCCCCCTGGGCGTTCGCGTTAGACAGGGCTGGAAGCCAGGACTTCAAATGTTTGGCAGAAACCGCAAGAATACCGGTATTGACCTCCCGGATCGCCAGTTGCTGGTCACTGGCGTCTTTCTGCTCGACAATCGAAATCACCTGGCCTGCGTCGTCCCGGATAATCCGGCCATAACCATTGGGATTGCCCAGGGTCACGGTCAAAAGCCCGAGAGTCTGATCGTCCAGTTCTCCAACCATGGCTTCCAGGGTTTCCGGACGGGTAAGGGGCACATCACCGTACAGAATCAGTACCCGCGCGTCATCGGGCAGATCCGGGAGCGCCTGGGCGACGGCGTGTCCGGTGCCCAGTTGTTCGCTCTGGACAACCCAGTTCACCGACGCCTCGGAGGTTATGGCACGGACTTGATCGGCGCCATGGCCAATCACAGTATGAATTTTCTGCGCGCCAAGCTGCTTAGCGGTATCAATGACATGGTGCAGCATGGGCTGACCTGCCACCGCATGCAGGACTTTGGGCAACGCGGATTTCATTCGCGAACCCTGACCCGCAGCCAGGATCACAACGTGTAACGGGCTCATGGACAATTCAGACTCCCGGTGTATCTGGATTCTTGTGTTAATAAACAAAAAAACCGCAACCCAGGGGGCCGGATTCCCAACGCAGTTCGTTGGTTTTCCAGCCGCTCAGGATGCGGCTTTGGTGTTCGGCAAACCCGAAACAGAAACGCTTAGCGCATTTTGTTGCGCAGCTGCTGGATGGTGCGAAGCTGAGCAACAGCTTCGGCCAACTCTGCAGCGGCACGGGAGTACTCGAATTCACCGGTCTTGTTGGCAAGTGCTTTCTCGGCTTCTTTCTGTGCCTCAAGCGCTGCGGCTTCGTCCACATCCTTGGCGCGAACCGCAGTATCAGCCAGCAAAGTCACCAGATTGGCCTGGACTTCCAGATATCCGCCGGACACGTAAAGAATTTCTTCTTCACCACCCTGCTTGATGATCCGAATGGGGCCCGGCTTCAGCTGGGTCAGCAGCGGAGCGTGACCCGGGGCAATACCCAGGTCACCTTCAGTACCCGCTGCGATCAGCATTTCAACCAATCCGGAATAGATCTTTGTTTCGGCACTTACCACATCACAATGCACGGTCATACCCATGTCAGTTGCCTCTCTGATCGATCCGGAAACAAGCGCAACGGCTCAGATTACTTCGCAGCCTTGCTCTTCATTTCCTTCGCTTTCTCGACCGCTTCCTCAATGGTACCAACCATGTAGAACGCCTGCTCAGGCATATCGTCATAGTCGCCATTCAGGATGCCCTTAAAGCTGCTGATGGTCTCCTTCAGGGACACATACTTACCGGGAGAACCGGTAAATACCTCAGCAACGTGGAACGGCTGGGACAGAAAACGCTCGATCTTACGGGCACGGGATACAACCAGCTTGTCATCTTCCGACAGCTCATCCATGCCCAGGATGGCGATGATGTCTTTCAGCTCCTTGTAGCGCTGCAAGTTGGTCTGCACGCCACGGGCCACTTCGTAATGCTCGTTACCAATCACCAGCGGATCCAGCTGACGCGAGGTGGAATCGAGGGGATCGATCGCCGGGTAAATACCCTTGGAGGCGATGTCACGGCTCAGTACCACGGTTGCGTCAAGGTGCGAGAAGGTGGTCGCGGGCGACGGATCCGTCAAGTCATCCGCAGGCACGTAAACGGCCTGGATAGACGTGATGGAACCGTTCTTGGTGGAAGTGATCCGCTCCTGGAGCTGACCCATCTCCTCAGCCAGTGTCGGCTGGTAACCTACCGCAGACGGCATACGACCCAGCAGTGCCGAAACCTCGGTACCCGCCAGGGTGTAACGGTAGATGTTGTCCACGAACAACAGTACGTCACGACCTTCGTCGCGGAACTTCTCGGCCATGGTCAGGCCGGTCAGCGCTACGCGCAGACGGTTTCCGGGAGGCTCGTTCATCTGGCCGTAGACCATCGCTACCTTATCAAGGACGTTGGAGTCCTTCATTTCGTAGTAGAAGTCGTTACCTTCACGAGTCCGCTCACCAACACCGGCGAATACGGAGAGACCGGAGTGCTCTTTCGCGATGTTGTTGATCAGTTCCATCATGTTGACGGTTTTACCAACACCGGCACCACCGAACAGACCAACTTTACCACCCTTGGCAAACGGGCAAATCAGGTCGATAACCTTGATGCCTGTTTCCAGCAGGTCGGCAGACGCAGACTGGTCTGCATAACCCGGTGCCTTACGGTGAATCGCCCAGCGCTCTTCTTCGCCGATTTCGCCCTGTTCGTCGATGGGACGACCCAGAACGTCCATGATACGGCCCAGGGTCTGGGTACCAACCGGTACCGAGATTGCCTTGCCAGTGTTTTCTGCTTTCAGGCCACGCTTCAGGCCTTCGGTGCTGCCCATGGCGATGGTACGAACAATGCCGTCACCCAGCTGCTGCTGGACTTCCAGAGTTGTTTCGCCACCTTCAAGCAGCAGTGCGTCATATACGTTGGGTACGGAGTCACGTGGAAATTCCACGTCGATAACCGCGCCAATGATCTGAACGATTTGTCCGCTACTCATGCTCGGTTCCTCGTTATCTTAGTAGTCAATAAAACCAGTTGGATTGCTTGCGGGATCAGACCGAAGCCGCGCCGCTCACAATCTCCGAAATCTCTTGGGTGATAGCTGCCTGACGCGCCTTGTTATAGGCCAACTGAAGCTCGTCCATAATGTCACCGGCGTTATCAGTTGCGCTCTTCATGGCGATCATCCGGGCAGCCTGTTCACATGCCAGATTTTCTACCACACCCTGGTACACCTGGGATTCAATGAAACGTGGCAGAAGGCCATCGAGGATCTGCCTGGCATCGGGCTCGTAGAGATAATCCCACTGGTTCTTGATCTCTTCTTCGTCATCGCTCTCGGGCAGGGGCAGTAACTGCTCCACCTTCGGGCTTTGAGTCATGGTGTTAACGAATTCGTTGCTCACCACATAAAGGCGATCAATCTTGCCTTCAGAGAACGAATCCAGCATGACCTTGACGTTGCCGATGAGTTTTTCAGAGCTCGGGCTGTCTCCCAAATGGGTCAATGCCGCAACGACATTGCCACCATAGCTCTGGAAAAAGGAGGCGCCTTTCTGCCCGATGGCGCACAGATCAGCCTCCACTCCTTTCTCTTTCCACGCTCGCATTTCACGGACAAGCGCTTTGAACAGATTGGCGTTCAGACCACCACAGAGGCCACGGTCAGTGGACACCACAATATAGCCAACGCGCTTAACCTCACGGTCGACCATAAAGGGATGCTTGTACTGAGCGTTCGCCTTGGCAATGTGCCCGATCACCTGACGCATCTTTTCGGCATACGGGCGTGTTGCCTGCATGCGTTCCTGAGCTTTACGCATCTTACTCGCCGCTACCATTTCCATGGCGCTGGTGATCTTCTGCGTGCTCTTGATGCTTGAAATCTGGTTACGTATTTCTTTGCCGACGGCCATAACTCACTGCCTTCTCAAGTTAGACACTCATTGCTACGAAAATCGGCCCGCGACCAAGGTCGCAGGCCCGTTTTCTTACCAGCTCTGAGTGGTCTTGAATTTCTCAAGTGCAGCTTTCAGGCCGGCAGCGATTTCATCGTTGAAATCGCCTTTCTCGTTGATTTTCGCGAGGAGGTCTTTCTGCTCGGCGCGCATCCAGTCCAGCAACTGCGCTTCGAACTTAACCACCTTGTCGACATCAACGTCGTCCAGGAAGCCTTCGTTGGCTGCAAACAGAACCGTACCCATTTCAGCCACAGACATCGGGCTGTACTGGTTCTGCTTCATGAGTTCCGTAACACGCTGACCGTGCTCAAGCTGCTTCCGGGTTGCTTCGTCAAGATCCGAAGCAAACTGGGCGAACGCAGCCAGTTCACGATACTGGGCCAGAGCCAGACGGATGTTACCGCCGAGCTTCTTCATGATCTTCGTTTGAGCGGAACCACCCACACGGGATACAGATACACCCGCGTTCATTGCCGGACGAATACCGGAGTTGAACAGGTTGGTTTCCAGGAAGATCTGCCCGTCGGTGATGGAGATCACGTTGGTCGGTACGAACGCAGAGACGTCGCCGGCCTGGGTTTCGATGATCGGCAGCGCGGTCAGGGAACCGGTCTTGCCTTTCACTTTACCGTCGGTGAACTTCTCAACGTAATCAGCGTTAACGCGGGACGCGCGCTCCAGCAGACGTGAGTGCAGGTAGAAAACGTCACCTGGGTAGGCTTCACGGCCCGGCGGACGACGCAGGAGCAGGGAGATCTGACGATAGGCGACAGCCTGCTTGGACAGATCATCGTAAATGATCAGTGCGTCTTCGCCACGGTCACGGAAGTATTCCCCCATGGAGGTACCGGCGTAAGGTGCCAGGAACTGGGTAGCGGCGGGATCCGCAGCACCGGCGGCAACCACAATGGTATGGTCCATGGCGCCGTGCTCTTCCAGCTTGCGCACAACGGCGGCAATGGAAGACTGCTTCTGACCTACGGCAACATAGATACACTTGATGCCGGAGTCTTTCTGGTTGATGATCGCGTCGATAGCAACCGCGGTCTTACCGATCTGACGGTCACCGATGATCAGCTCACGCTGGCCGCGACCGATTGGCACCATGGTGTCAATCGCTTTCAGACCAGTCTGAACCGGCTCATCAACGGATTGACGCTCGATAACGCCCGGCGCAACCTTCTCGATCGGGGAGGTCAGGCTAGTGCCCAGTTCGCCCTTGCCGTCGATCGGGTTACCGAGTGAGTCGACAACGCGGCCCATCAGTTCCGGACCAACCGGAACTTCCAGGATACGACCGGTACAACGTACCTTCTGGCCTTCTGCCAGACCTTCGTAGTCACCCAGCACAACCGCACCTACGGAATCGCGCTCAAGGTTCAGCGCCATACCGAAGATGCCGTTGGCAAATTCAATCATCTCGCCGTACATAACGTCGGCAAGACCGTGAATCAGCACGATACCGTCGGAAACGGACAGGATCGTACCTTCGTTTTTTGCTTCGGAAGAGATGTCGAGTTTCTCGATTCTCTTCTTGATGATGTCACTGATCTCGGATGGATTCAGTTGCTGCATGCCAATATCCTCAAACCTTGTGCTGAAATCAGGAGCCCAGAGCGTCGGCCAGTTTGGTCAGCTTTCCGCGTACAGATGCGTCTATGACCAGATCGCCGGTGCGAATGACTGCACCGCCAATCAGAGACTTGTCCAATGACGCTGCGAGTGACACTTTCCGCTCGAGTTTAGTCGAGAGTGCCTGGGCGAGCTTCTGTTGCTGTTCGTCCGTCAGCTCGAAAGCTGCGGTAACTTCGATATCAACAGTGCGCTCCAGATCAGCCCGGTACATGTTGAAGAGCGCTGAAATCTCGGGAAGAAGAGTCAGCCGACGATTTTCTGCCAGTACCATGAAGAAATTGCGAACCTGCTCGGTGACGCCCTCTTCGGCGACCTCAAGGACCAGCTCGGCTTTCTTCTGCTCTTCCAGACCCGGATTCGCGAGAAGCTGTCGAATGCTTTTGTTCGCGGTGACCTGTCCGGCAATCGTCAGCACTTGGGACCACTCAGCCAGTTGTTCGTGCTCCTGGGCGGCCTTGAATGCTGCTTTTGCGTATGGACGGGCCAGCGTTCTCAGTTCTGCCATGATGAACCTCGTCGTTTAAAGTTCTGCCGCCAGTTTTTCCAACATTTCGTTGTGCTTGGAGGCATCGACAGAGGTCTCCAGGATCTTCTCAGCGCCAGCAACAGCGATTGCGGCAACTTCTGCTCGCAAGGCGTCACGAGCCTGATTACGCTCCTGTTCAATTTCGGCCTTGGCCTGCTCAATCAGCTTTTCACCTTCCTTGCGGGCGTCATCTTTTGATGCTTCCACAATTTGGGCTGCACGCTTGTTGGCCTGTTCAATAAGGCCGGCGGCTTGCTGTTTGGCTTCACGCAGTTCCTGAGCTGACTTTTCCTGAGCCAGTTCCAGATCGCGCGAAGCGCGGTCTGAGGCAGCCAGTCCGTCAGCGATCTTCTTTTGACGTTCCTGCAGTGCGGCCATAATAGGTGGCCACACATATTTCATGCAGAAAACGACAAAGATAAAGAACGCGATGGCTTGACCAATCATCGTCAAATTAATGTTCACGTCTTCACCTCTCGCCTGTGTTGTTAAGAATCATCTGACCGGGTTATGCCCGGCTGGCGACTCGATTAACCGGCGATCTGGCCGACAAACGGGTTGGCGAAGGTGAAGAACAGAGCGATACCAACACCGATCATGGTTACGGCGTCCAGCAGACCAGCAACAATGAACATTTTAACCTGCAACATCGGGGTCATTTCCGGCTGACGCGCGGCGCCTTCCAGGAATTTACCACCGAGAATACCAAAGCCAATCGCAGTACCCAGGGCACCCAGACCAATCAGCAGTGCAACAGCAATCGCGGTCATTCCAACTACAGTTTCCATGATAACTCCCAGTTTTCAGTTTAGGTTTTCAGTTTAAGGGTTACGGTTTTCAAACTACGGCTTAATGGTGTCCGATCAGTGACTGTCTTCGTGAGCCATGCTCAGGTACACGATCGTCAACATCATAAAGATGAATGCCTGCAGGGTGATAACCAGAATGTGGAAGATCGCCCAGGGTACAGACAGCGTCCACTGCGCCCACAGGGGCAGCAGCGCAATCAGGATAAACAGCAGCTCACCGGCGTACAGGTTACCGAATAGACGCAAGGCCAGTGAGATTGGCTTGGCAATCAGGCTCACACCTTCGAGCAGGAAGTTCACCGGTACCAGCAGGATTTTCAGGATCAGGTTGTCTGATGAAAACGGGTGCATGGTCAGTTCGCCCATGAAGCCGCCGACACCCTTTACCTTGATGCTGTAGAAAATAATCAGGAAGAACACAGACAGGGACATGCCCAGCGTAACGTTCACATCAGTGGTCGGAACCACCTTCATATATTCCAGACCCATCAGATGGAAAAGCTGGGGCAGGAAGTCAACCGGCACCAGGTCCATCAGGTTCATCAGGAATATCCAGCAAAAAATGGTCAAGGCCAGCGGCGCAATCACTTTGTTTTTGCCGTGGAAGGTCTCTTTCACACTGTTATCGACAAACTCGACCATGACTTCTACGAAGTTCTGAAGACCGCCGGGCTGGCCTGACGTAGCTCTCTTGGCAGCCAAACGGAAGAAGAACAGGAACAACACACCAAGGCCGACGGACCAGCCCAGAGAGTCAACATGGAATGCCCAGAAGCCCATGTCTGACGCTTCTTGCGCTGTTCTCGCCATTGTCCAGGTTGCGTCCTGAATGGTGCTGACGGAACCGTCTGCCGCCACTCGCTCATATCCGGCCGGAAGTTGGCCGTAAGTCAGGTTCTGGAGGTGGTGCTGGATATATTCAGATGAGCTGCCTGCCATAACGTTCTCTCAGGTCCTGTTAGCTTCGCTGCGTATTGCTGCCCGCCAGAAGCGGCGTCAACCAGTTGGTGACCAGCATGATCGCAAATGTTAAAAAAAGTGCCGCGACATCGAGCGGCTGAATCCATTTGAAAGCCATCGTAAAGAAGATGGCACACAAGATGAGCTTACCGGCCTCACCCTGGTAAAAAGAGCTTATGATCTTCCTGGCAGACCGCGCGCCAGAGTAGCGGAATGCCTTGAGCGCAAAAAAACCGTGGGGCACTAGAAAAATAAGACCACCCACCAGCGCTGAGTACCCGGAAACCTGACCGCGTAGCAGCAGAAACACCACGCAAACGAAGACAAGTATCACACTTTCTATTACAAACCATCGTGCGATGGGCGGGCGGCCTATGCCACTCAGAGCTGCCTTCGTCATTTTTGTCCCGGGGAGTACGGTGCGTTTACCGATTCAGTTTAAAAAATATACAAATACACCGACACGAGCGCCGCAGATTATATGTGTTCAATCTGCACGAATCAACAAAACCCGGCACCACAGAATCCGTTCCAGCCTGCATAACAACGGGAACTTGAAGGAATTCGTCACAAATAGACAGGCAGCTGCATTAACAACACTACATGTTGTGTGAATGTGAGAATACAAACTTTCGTAGGGGAGACCAAGGAAGCAGAAAACCGGGCCGGATTACTTGATATGGCCCAGAATGCCGTCCAGCTCGTCGAGGGAGCTGTACTCAATAACCAGCTTACCTTTGCCACGCTGACCATGGGCAATCGAAACCCGGGCACCCAGGCGCTCAGCCAGATCGTCCTGAAGGGCACGGATGTTCGGGTCCGGAGCTGTTTTCTTTCCGGCCTTGCTCTCAGGGGTCTCCTGCTGGATACGTCGCACGAGCGCTTCGGTCTGACGAACCGACAGGGATTTGGCAACGACCTGTTTTGCCACCTGCATTTGCTGTTCCGGTGGCAGCGTCAGCATCGCACGTCCGTGGCCCATCTCCAGGTCTCCGTGTTCAAGCATCAGACGGACATCTTCGGTCAGCCCGATCAGGCGCAGGAGGTTGGTGATCGTGGTACGTGACTTACCCACAGCCTCGGCAACCTGGGCCTGGGTCAGGCCAAATTCGTCCTGAAGCCGCTGGAGGGCAAACGCTTCCTCAATGGGGTTGAGGTTTTCACGCTGGATGTTTTCGATGAGCGCCATGGCAATGGCGGCTTCATCAGGCACGTCACGAATGATGGCGGGGATGCTGTCCAGCTGGGCCATCTGGGTGGCGCGCCAGCGGCGCTCACCGGCAATCAGTTCGTATCGACCTTCGGCAATGGGGCGCACCACCACAGGCTGCATGACCCCCTGCTGACGAATCGAATCCGCCAACTCCTGCAGAGCCGCCGGATCCATGTCGCGCCGGGGCTGAAAACGGCCGCGCTGGATGAGATCGATGGGGACTTCGCGCAGTTCGCCGTCGTGGTCTTTCAGCTCCTGGTCCAGGTTGACCTTGGAGCCCGCCAGCAATGCGCCCAGTCCACGCTCGCCCAATCCTCGTTTCTTCGCCGCCATGGTGTCAGTCATTCTTCCCGTTGAAATTCGTTATGCATTATTGAGTGACAGGGCGGTATGTTACACCGCAACCGGCGCGGATGTCTTTTTCGAGCCATGACGACGAACCATCTCACCGGCCAGAGCCAGGTATGCCACGGCTCCCTTTGAGGCGCGATCGTATTTCAGGGCGGGCATGCCATAGCTCGGCGCCTCGGCCAGCCGGACGTTCCGCGGGATAACGGCCCGGTATACCTTGTCGCCAAAAAATTCGGTGAGCTGGGCCGACACGTCCAGAGTCAGGCTGTTGCGCGGGTCATACATGGTGCGCAGGATGCCTTCAACCTGGAGATTCGGGTTTACCGTCTCCTGAATCTGCTCGACGGTGTTCATCAGCGCCGCCAGACCTTCCAGTGCGTAATACTCGCACTGCATGGGAATCAGCACGGAATCCGCCGCAGACAATGCGTTAACGGTCAGCAGACTCAGGGACGGCGGACAATCAATCAGAATGTAATCGTAATTGTCACGAACGGTATTGAGGGCCAGGCGCAAGCGATGTTCCCGGCCAATCTCGTTCATCAGCTCTACCTCTGCTGCGGTCAGGTCCCCATTGGCAGGCAGAATATCGAAACCGGAGGCTTCCGCCAGAAAAATCACCTGCGCAGCGGTGGCGCGCTTGGTCAGCAAATCGTAACCGGAGAGTTCAAGTTCATTCTTGCTTACACCGCTGCCCATGGTGGCATTACCCTGGGGGTCCATATCCACAAGCAGTACCCGGCGCTTGGTAGCGGCCAATGAAGCTGCAAGGTTGACGCAGGTGGTGGTTTTACCCACACCGCCTTTCTGATTGGTCACTGCAATCACGCGCGCCATGTCTTGCCTCCTATTGGGGTTTCTGGGAATGATCTGCCCGGGCGACCACCAGCAGATGTCGCTCACCATCCGCTCCGGGAACTTCCAGGAAATGATGGGATTTTACCTGCCAGCCGGCCGGGAGTGCAGCCACTTCATCATCCGGAAACTGACCTTTCATGGCAAGGAACTCGCCCTCATTTGCCAGCAGATCCGAGCACCAGTGCACCAGATTTTCCAGCGCCGTAAAAGCCCGGCTGCTGATCTGCGTGAACGGTCGCTCGGGTTTGCAGTCTTCGGCACGACCATGAATCACGTCAACATTCTCAAGGCCGAGTTCCAGCACGCACTGATTGAGAAACCGGGTCTTCTTGCCGTTGCTGTCCAACAGCGTGAACTTGCGCTCGGGCAGAGCAATGGCCAGGGGAATGCCCGGCAGGCCGCCACCGGCGCCGACATCCAGAAGATGGCCGGTGGTTACCCAAGGCAGGATACTGAGGCTGTCGAGCAATTGCCGGGACACCATGTCACGCTCATCGCGAACAGCGGTCAAATTGTACGCCCGGTTCCATTTGTTAAGCAGGGCCAGAAAATCCAGCAGCTGACTTTGCTGAGCATCGGTGAGGGACACGTCCATTGCAGCCAGCCCGTCCCGGAGCTGGCGTTGCCAGAGTTCGTTGGTCATGGGGTCAGATCAGGCACTCTGTTTGCGCAGCAGGTCGCGCTTTTTCAGATGTACCAGAATCTGGCTCACCGCAGCGGGGGTGACCCCCTGAACCCGGGAGGCCTGCGCCACGGTTTCCGGACGCACCGTTTTCAGTTTTTGCTTGATCTCGTTGGACAGGCCACCGATGACGTCATAGTCCAGATCCACAGGCAGCGCCGTGTTCTCATTCCGGCGCAGGCGCTCAATCTCATCTGCCTGACGGGAAATGTAACCTTCGTATTTGATCTCGATTTCAACCTGATCAGCCACGTTCGGATCCTCTGCGTGTTCGGCACCGATCTCGGCAATGTGGCTGTAGCCCATCTCCGGTCGACGCAGCAGTTCAGCCAGGGTCTGGTCACGGTTCATCGGCTGCTTCAGGAACCCGTTGGCACGCTCCCCGGCGTCGGTGTCGGGGTGGATCCGTGTGGATTCCAGACGGCTGCGCTCCATGGCAATGGCTTCACGCTTATCGTTGAACTTCTGCCAACGATCGTCGTCCACCAGGCCCAGGTTGCGCCCGGTCTCGGTCAGGCGCAGGTCGGCGTTGTCTTCACGCAGGATCAAGCGATATTCCGCCCGGCTGGTGAACATACGGTAGGGCTCGCTGGTACCCATGGTGATCAGGTCATCCACCAGCACACCCAGATAGGCCTCATCACGACGAGGGTACCATTCCTCTTTCTCCTGGGCCCTCAGTGCGGCGTTAATTCCCGCAAGCAGGCCTTGGGCTCCGGCCTCTTCATAGCCGGTGGTGCCATTGATCTGTCCCGCAAAATACAGCCCCTGGATAAACTTGGTTTCCAGGGTATGACGCAGGTCCTGAGGATTCAGGAAATCATACTCAATGGCGTAACCGGGCCGGGTGATGTGGGCATTTTCGAAACCCGGGATAGAGCGAACCGCTTCCAGCTGGACATCGAACGGCAGGCTGGTGGAGATGCCATTCGGGTAGAGTTCATTGGTGGTCAGACCTTCCGGCTCCACAAAGATCTGATGCGAGTCCTTGTCCGCAAACCGATTCACCTTGTCCTCGATAGACGGACAGTACCGGGGGCCCACCCCCTCAATATTGCCGGCGAACATGGGCGATCGATCAAAACCGCTGCGAATAATGTCGTGGGTACGCTCGGTGGTCCGGGTCACATAGCAGCAGATCTGTTCCGGATGCTGATCGCGGCTGCCGGTAAAGGACATCACCGGTGCCGGATTATCTCCCCATTGTTGCTCCATAACCGAGAAATCCACGGTACGGGCGTCGATGCGGGGTGGCGTGCCGGTTTTCAGACGGCCTACATTGAACGGTAGCTCCCGCAGACGTTTGGCCAGCGCGTTGGCCGGTGCATCGCCGGCACGGCCGCCGGAATGGTGCTGCATACCGATGTGGATAACGCCACCGAGGAAGGTACCGGTCGTCAGCACCACCGTTTTGGCGTTGAAACGGATGCCGGTTTGGGTCACTACGCCGGTGACCTCGTCGTTTTCTACAATCAGGTCATCCGCCGCCTGCTGGAACAGGGTCAGGTTGGGCTGATTCTCCAGCTCGTGTCGGATCGCGGCCTTGTAGAGCACCCGGTCAGCCTGGGCGCGGGTCGCCCGAACCGCTGGCCCCTTCCGACTGTTAAGAACCCGAAACTGAATACCCGCCAGGTCAGTGGCATGAGCCATGGCACCGCCCAGGGCATCAATCTCTTTCACCAGGTGACTCTTGCCAATACCGCCGATGGCCGGGTTACAGGACATCTGGCCCAGAGTCTCAATGTTGTGGGTCAGCAGCAGGGTTTGCGAACCCATACGTGCCGCTGCCAGCGCGGCTTCAGTACCGGCATGGCCACCACCAATGACAATGACATCGAAACGGGTCGGAAAATCCACAGCTCACCTCGGAAATCGGGGGATAAAATCAGGGCGGCGAGTATAACGCCTCACCCGGGAAAATGCAGTCTGAATGCACAAATTTTAACCAGAGCGACGCACGGTTGAAACCCGCACAATCCGAACCCCGGGAAAATATTGCTGGAAACGCTCATTTTACCGGTAGTGGAAAACCGAAATTATCTGCTTTTCAGGGGCTTGGAACGGCCTTCTCAGAAAAGTTTTCAAGAAAGTTATCCACACCTCGGGAGGGTATTCAAGCACCTGAATATTTACCTTAACTATTTGTTTTTATTAGTATTTAATTTATTCATTCAGAGCTTATCCGTAGGTTGTTCAATCAATTATCCACAGACTTCCCCGCTTCCGAGCGCCTCAAACGCCACACCACCAGCAATACCAGGGCATTGAGCAGAGACAGCAACAGGAAAAAACCGGGAATGCTTACCTTGAGAACACCAAGAACCAGAATCCCGGCCAAGGCACTGACAACCATGAACAGCGCATTGATCACGTTAAGGGCGGCGATGATACGCGCGCGCTTATCCCGCGGCGTTTCATGCTGGATAAAGGCATAGAGCGGAACAATAAACAGGCCCCCACAGACACCAATACCCATCAGATCCAGCAGCACCCGCAGATACACCGGATCGGTCACGAGTGTCCACCAGGTAGAGGACACCGGTGTATCCGGAACGGCAAAGAACAGATCAATACCCAACAGGCTCAGGCCCAATGCCCCCCATGGCACCGGCACAAGGGACACACGATGTTTGGTCAGCCGTTCACACAACATGGAGCCGATGGAGATACCAATGGTGAACATCGCCAGCAGCAAAGTAACGACGGTTTCATCACCCAGAAGATTGGTACGGGCAAAGTTGGGAAACTGGGTCAGGTAGGCCGCGCCCAGGAACCAGAACCAGGAGATAGCCAGAACCGCAAGCAACACCGGACGACGCTCGGCGGCAACGGCCATCAGGTGCCAGGTTTCCTTGACGGGTCGGAAACGGACCACAATATCCGCGCCGTGATTGCGGGTGGGCGGCACTTCGCGCGCGGCCAGGTAACCGATCACCGCCATGACCAGAACGGCAACGGCGGTCAGTTTCGCCGCCGTTTCAAACCCCATGAGCAGGCCCGCAGCAATCGTTCCCAGAAGAATGGCGACAAACGTGCCCATGCCTACCAGGCCGTTACCGCCGACCAGCTCATCATCCGCCAGCACCTGCGGCAGGATGGCGTACTTCACCGGCCCGAAAAAGGTGGATTGAGCACCCATCAGGAACAGCAACACCAGCAACATTTCATACCAGCCAAACCAGAGACCGATGGCTGCCAAACCCATGATCACAATTTCCGCCAGCTTTACGTTGCGGATGATACGGGATTTCTCATAGCGGTCCGCCATCTGGCCTGCGATGCCGGAAAACAGAAAGAAAGGCAAAATGAACAGGAAAGCGGCGACATTGACCACAACGTTGACGGAAAGCCCCATCAGTCCGCCCGCACTGTAGGTAACCAGTAATAGCAGGGCATTCTTGAACAGGTTGTCGTTGAACGCTCCGGAAAACTGGGTGAGATAAAACGGCAGGAACCGTCGTTGCCCCAGCAAAAGGAACTGACTGTGTGTACTCATGAAGGGTCCTGTTTAGGTGCGTAAGACAGGCAGGCCATGCCGACTGTGCACTAAAATTGTGCCGACTACCCGCGAGCCCGGCTAAACCATAACTGATAAAACCAATGGTATCCGCTATCTAGGACGTTGTGGCATGAAATTCGCCTGAGGTCTCTGTTCGATCATTTTAATTTCTGGCCAGGACGGCTCCAACAGAAACAGCCATGTAAAGGTTCTGACCATGAGCAGCGTAGTCCGACTTTCCAGCCACGGCCATACCAGCACCGGCGGAAAAACCGAGCCAGGCATTATCCCCAGCCATGATTTCAGATCCGTTTACCAGCCGATCCTGAGCCCTACCCACCAGAAACTCGTTGGTTATGAGGCTCTGGTTCGCGTCAGCCGGAACAAACACCCGGTATCCCCGGTAAGCCTGTTCGAAGAAGCAGCGAGTCTTGGCCAAATCCCGGAGCTGGACAGCCATCTGCTGCATTTGCACCTGTCCGGCTTCTCCGCAGGGGACAACCCGGTCTGGCTGTTTCTCAACATCAATCCGCACACTTGTGTTCATCCTGACGCATCGTTGGAGCGGCTGGCCCTACAGTGCCAAAGCAATGGGCTGAATCCTGAGAGGATCGTGCTGGAGCTGGTGGAAACCGCCTCGGACAATCCCGAAGCACTGATGGAGTTTATCCACAAGGCCAAAGAACTTGGTTTCCAGATCGCCATTGACGACTTTGGCATGGGGGACTCCAATTTCGAGCGCCTGTGGCGTATCAATCCCCTGATCGTCAAACTGGATCGGAGTCTGCTGGTTAACGCGGAAAACAACAACCGCGCCCGGTTACTCCTGGAAAGCCTCGTGCGGATGATTCGCGAGAGCGGAAGTCTGGTGTTGCTCGAGGGTATTGAAAACGGCGCCCAGGCGAGAATTGCGCTCGATACCGAAGCCGATCTGCTGCAGGGCTTTCTGTTCGCCAGGCCAGGAGCCATCGCCCGGGACACTGTGGAGAAATCAGAAAGCCGTTTACGCACCGCCGTAGCCGATTGCGACGAGTGGTGGCTGCAGGACAGCAAGGACCAGGACAGTTACCTGCGACTGCTGCGTTTCGAAATCATGGATGCCTGCCACCAGGTCATGCGCAACAATCCGTTCAAGGAAACCTGCACTCGACTGCTGCAGATGGATGGCGTAAAACGCTGTTTCCTGCTCAATGGCAATGGCGTCCAGCAGGGCAATCTTGCCCACGCCCCCACCGACAGTCACCGGGGCGGGTTCAACCCGCTGCATCATTCTGCCGGCGCCCGCTGGGGCCATCGGGAATACTTCCGCAACGCCCTGGAACGACCCCAGCACATCAACAGCTCAAGGCCCTATGTCGCTCTGCCGGATGCCAGGCGCACCGTCACCCTGTCCACAACCTTGCCGACCGAATCCGGGCAGCAGGTTTTCTGTGTCGATGTCCATCCCGATGAGGTCTTCAACGGGCAACTGTGCTTTCCACCCACACTCTGACCATCACCGGACCGGTCAGAAGTCATCCGCCTGTTTGTTCGGTGCGGTCGCCAGACCTGAACCGCCGGCCGCACCGCTTGCCTGGTGCTCCAGTTCACGCTCCACGGCATTAGCAGACTTGGCAAAGCGAGCCAGCAGGTTGTACAGCACGGGAATAATAAACAGTGTCAGGGTCGTGGCGAAAATCAGCCCGCCCAGGATCACCATACCGATGGCCGCACGGCTTTCAGCGCCGGCACCAGTGGCGATCACCAGCGGCACGGCTCCGAAAATGGTGGAAATGGTGGTCATCAGAACCGGTCGGAAGCGCAGACAGGCACCCTCGAGAATAGCCTCCTTCACCTCGTAGCCCTTGTCCCGAAGCTGGTTGGCAAACTCGACGATCAATATGCCGTTTTTGGCCATCAGACCCAACAGCATGATGATGCCAATCTGACTATAGATATTCAGGCTGATGCCCGACCACCAAAGCGCCAGTAATGCACCAGTAACCGCCAGTGGCACCGACAGCATGATGATCAGGGGGTGAATCCAGCTTTCGAACTGGGCCGCCAGAACCAGGAAGACAATTACGAACGCCAGTCCAAACGTCAGATAGATGGCCGCCGAGGATTCCTCGAACTCCCTGGACAAACCCTTGTAGCTGACCCTGGCTTCCGGGGGCAGGTTATCGACCGCCAGATTATTCAGATAAGTCAGAGCCGAGCCGAGGTCGTAGCCATCCGCCAGTGAAGCGCTGATCACCACCGCCGGCAGCCGGTCAATCCGCCGAAGATCCGGATTGGCACCAATTTCCTCAACCGATACCAGAGCCTGGAGGGGGATCAGCGTACCGCCTTCCCGGGGCCGCAGAAAAATCTGGCCCAGATCGGCGGGCGTGGCCCGGTCAGCATCCGCGGCCTGAACAACAACGTCATACTCTCGGCCACGGTCCAGATAGGTCGTTACCTGCCGGGACGCCAGCATGGTTTGCAGGGTCAGGCCCACCTGCTCCACAGTAATGTCCAGGTCCGCAGCCCGTTCGCGGTCGATAGTGACCCGAAGTTCCGGCCGGGTCAGTTCAAAATCGGTTTCCAGATTCAGCAAATCCGGATTTTCCTTCGCTCGTTGAACGATTTCCTCGCTCCAGGCCTGAACCGATTCGTAATCCGGACCGGCAACAACAAACTCCACCGGCTGGCTGAAACCACGCTGGCCAAGGCCGGGCGGATTCACAGCCACGGTACGGATACCGGAAATCTGGCTCAGCTTGCCGCGAAGCTCGCTGGTGACCTGTTGCTGCTTGATATCCCGCTGCTCCCAGGGAACCAGCCCCATGATCATGAACGCGTTGTCTTCCTCATCCCGAAAACCGACGATGGAGAGCAGGCGGTTGGCAACCCCCGACTCAATGTAAGGCATCAACTGCTGTTCCGCCTTGCGCACATAGTGGTCGGTGAATTCCACGGTCGAGCCGCGGGGCGCGCTGGTAGGCATGATGATCACACCTCGATCTTCGGTTGGAGCCAGTTCCTGAGGCAGCTTCGGATAGATCACCACCGCGATGATCAGGCCGACCACCCCTAGACCCAGCAACAGCCCGGGCTGATTCAGTGAAAAGCGCAACAACCGCTCATAACCCCGGGTCAGGCCATTCAACACCTTCTCGCTGGCTGCCCACAGACGATGACCCTCAGCCGATTGCGGGCTATGCCTGAGCCATTTCGAGCACAACATGGGTGCCAGGGTCAGCGCAACCAGACTGGACACCACAACGGCAGCCGCCAGCGTGAAACCAAACTCAGCAAACAGACGGCCGATGTTGCCCCCCATAAAGGAGATCGGCACAAACACCGCCACCAGAGTCAGGGTGGTGGCAATAACGGCGAAGGCGACCTGCTTCGCACCACGGTATGAGGCCAGCAATGGCGGCTCGCCATTGTCAATCCGGCGCTGGATATTTTCCAGCATGACAATGGCATCATCCACCACCAGACCAATGGCCAGAATCACCGCAAGCAAGGTCAAAACGTTGATGGAAAAACCGAGGAACCCAAGCCCGATAAACGCCCCGATAACCGCCACCGGAATCGTCACCGCAGGAATCAGGGTTGCGCGCCAGGAACGAAGGAACAGGAAAATAACCAGAATCACCAGGGAGACGGCAATCGCCAGGGTGATCACCACTTCCTTGATCGACGCCCGGATAAAAATGGATTCGTCGTAGCTTTCGGCAATGGTTACCTCCGGAGGCAGGGTCTCCCGGATTTTCTCCAGTTCGGCCTGGACTGCATCGGAAACCGCGACCGTGTTGGCCTTGGACTGGCGGATAATGCCCATGCCAATGGCCGTCTGGCCGTTGGCCCTCAAACGGCTGACGTCCGATTCCACACCCATCTGGACATTGGCCACCTCACCCAGACGCAACAAATCATTGCCATTGCGACGGATCACCAGCTCCCGGAACTGCTCAACATTGGATAACCGGCCTTCGGCACGGACAGTAAAATTCCGGGTGGACGAATCCACCGAGCCGGCCGGCAACTCCACGTTGTTGGAACGCAGGGCACTCTCCACCTCAGCAACCGTGATGTTGCGGGCGGCAAGCCGTTCCCTGTCCAGCCATACCCGAATGGCGTAGCGACGTTCACCACCAATACGAACATCGGCCACTCCATCAAGCACCGACAATCTGTCTGCCAGAACGCGGTCAGCGAAGTCACTGAGTTCAGCACTGTCCCAGACATCACTTTTCAGGGTAACCCACATCATCGGGCGGGCGTCGGAATCCGCCTTGCGCACAACGGGCGGGTCCGCTTCGTCAGGTAGCTGATTGGCGACCCGGGAAACCGCATCACGCACATCATTGGCCGCAATATCCACATCCCGGGCTGTGGAAAACTCAATGCTGGTCCTGGATTCTCCCTGTTCTGTCGAAGATTCAATGGAGCGGATACCTTCAATGCCGCTGATCGCCCCTTCAATCACCTGGGTGATCTGGGTATCCACCACTTCCGCGGCCGCACCGGTGTAATCGGTGGAAATGGACACCACAGGTGGATCAATATCCGGATACTCACGCACCGGCAGACCCAGCAGGGCGGACAGACCAAACACCACAATCAGCAAGCTGAGAACCGTGGCAAAAACGGGCCGTTTAATCGAGACGTCAGACAGAATCACGGTCAGGACCCCGCAGACTGGGCGAAGCGGTTATCCGGTATGGCATTTTCTTCATCGACGACCCGGATACGGTCACCACTGCTGAGGCGGTCCTGTCCGGTGACAATCACCGCATCCTGCAGAGTCAGGCCCTCGGCCACTTCCACCCTGCCAGGCATTCTGGAGCCCAGAACTACTGACATACGTCGCGCAATTCCGTCTTCGGCAACAAACACATACTGTTCGTCGCCCCGGATCATGATGGCCTGCTCCGGAATGACCAGAGCTTCCCGCTCACGCAGAGTCAGCGTTGCCGACATGAATTGCCCGGGGCGGAGCTTGCCATCGGAATTGTCGATGAGCGCCCGCACGGGCAAGGTCCGGCTCAATTCATTAATGCGCGACCCCAGCTCCACCAGTTCACCGTCAAACGTAGCGTCCGGATAGGCTGGCGAGGTTCCCCGAACCTGCTGGCCCAGACTGACCTCCCCCAAAAACCGCTCCGGAATGGCAAAGCCGAGTTCCATGCGATCGGTGGTGTCGAGGGTGGTAATGCTGGTGCCAGCGGTCACATAGGCCCCAATGCTGATATCGCTCAGGCCGACAACACCGGCGAAGGGGGCTTCAATCCGGTGGTTTTCCAGGCGGACCCCAGCCGCCTGTCGTTGCGCTTCGGCCACATCGACATCGGTACGCAATTCATCCACCTGGGACTGGGAGATGCTGTTGTTGGACCGGAGACGGAGGGCACGCTCAAGCTGTCGGCGGGCATCCGCGAGCTGGGCCTCGATCACTTTGAGATCCGCCGCTGCCTGGCGGTCATCAAGTTTCAGCAAAACCTCGTCCTGCTCGACCCGCCGACCAGCTTCGAGGTTAAGTGCGACCACTCGGCCGCTGACCTCCGTGGTCAACTCCACCGCATTCAGGGCCCTGAGGTTACCAACCGCCTTCACCACATCGCGCACGGTCCCCAGCTCGGGCAAAAGCGTGTTGACGACACTGGCAGGCCGCTCCCGACCGCTTTGGGCCGTGTCCGCGCTCTCCAGGGACCGATAGGTCATCGCAGCCCCCGCAGCAAATGCAACCAGTACCACTCCAATCAGCCATTGCTTCCACATAGATCTTCCAGTGCCCATCAGGTTTGGTCAGATATTCTCTACTGTTTCTGAATCACCAGGACGATCTCTCCGACATCAATCCCCCATTTACTCATGGTGGTCTGATTAATCAGTGTGTCCGGTGTAATCAGGTACATCCAGTCGTCCATGCGTACATTCAGTGTGCCATCACCATAGGCCACCTGGAGGACATAGTTCATATGAATGGCGTTCCCCCGCCATTGCATCGTGCCCGGTTCCACAACATCTCCGGCAGTCGCCAGATAACCCTGTTCGGCCGGGGTGAGATTCCAGACGCGTGTCTGCACTTCGCCGTCATCGAATCGGAAAATCTCATCGAGGGTTCCGGTGCCATCGTCAGCCCAGGAGGCAGTGATGTCGGCATCAAAAGTACGGATGACTTCACCCGTGAAATCCTTGACCACACCGCGGGCCGAAAGTTCGCCGGTAAAGAACTGTTCCGGAATCAGAGCCGGGGCGCGATTCCGGTAATCCTCCAGTGACTGGCCGGCACATCCGGTAAGGAGCCAGACTCCCAACATTAACCACAGAAATCGGATTGGGCCAGCTGAGTGGACGCTGACAAAGGGAATTTGCATGACTTTTACACTCCCGTCGGAGGATTGGGGATTAAATTGCGCTCGATAACATACGCGCCACCCGGCAGCTTCGATCAAACCCATTGCCACGATGAAGATCCATGCGTCATTTCGGTCAATTGTCCTTTCTGACACTCTGGCCGGCGGTTTTCGTCAATGGCATCGGTGCGGGAATGCCGTAATACTGCTGGTCATGGAGGATCAGAATCTCCCCGCGAATAAACAACAGGTCTTGAGGATACGTTATGCCGGTTTATAAGGCGCCGCTGCGCGACATGAGATTTTTGCTTAATGAGGTGTTTGATTACCCCAGGCACTATGAGGGTCTCAAGAGCGGTGAAAATGCCACTCCAGACATCGTTGACGCCATTCTGATCGAGTGTGGGCGCTTCTGCGAAGAAGTGCTCAGTCCTCTTTATCAGTCAGGCGACGAGGAAGGCTGCAAGCTGAAAGATGGCGTTGTTACAACTCCCGCAGGCTACAGGCAAGCCTACGATCAGTATGCGATGGGTGGCTGGCAGGGACTGTCTGCGCCGGAAGCGTTCGGTGGCCAGGGCCTGCCTGCCTCCATGGGACTGCTCAAGCAGGAGATGATGGGTACCGCCAACTGGTCATTCTCCATGTACCCGGGCCTGTCAATGGGTGCCATGAATACCATTTTCCTGCACGGCAGTGAGGACCAGAAACAGACCTATCTCACACCGCTCACGGAAGGCCGGTGGGGCGGTACCATGTGCCTGACCGAGCCCCAATGCGGAACGGATCTCGGCCAGGTAAAAACCAAAGCAGAGCCCCAACCCGATGGTAGCTACCAACTGACCGGAACCAAGATCTTCATTTCTTCCGGTGACCACGACCTGACCGAAAACATTATCCACATTGTGCTCGCCCGGCTGCCGGATGCACCAAGGGGCACTCGCGGCATCAGCCTGTTCATAGTGCCCAAGTTCATGCCAGACGGTAACGACGGTATTGGCGAGCGCAACGCGGTGACCTGTGGCAGCCTGGAAAAGAAAATGGGCATCAAGGCCTCCGCCACCTGCGTGATGAATTTCGATGGTGCCACCGGATTCCTGATCGGACCGGAGAACGAAGGCCTGAACTGCATGTTCACATTCATGAACACCGCCCGGATCGGTACGGCCATTCAGGGTGTGGGGCCGGCCGAGCTGTCCTACCAGTGGGCGCTGGATTACGCCAAACAGCGCCGTTCCATGCGCGCGCTCTCCGGTAAAAAGGAGCCGGAGCAGGTTGCGGATGCCCTGATCTACCATGCCGATGTCCGCCGCATGCTGCTGACCCAGAAAGCAATCGCAGAAGGCGGTCGGGCCATGCTGTATTACGCAGCACGACTGGCGGATCACATGGTCGAGGGCCATTCTGAAGGCGATCAGAAGAAAGCCGACAAGTACGACGACAAGCTCGGTTTCCTAACGCCTATCCTGAAAGGGTTTCTGACCGAATTGGGCTATGAGGCGTCCAACCTCGGCATGCAGGTGTTTGGCGGCCATGGCTACATCCGCGAGCATGGCATGGAGCAGATTGTCCGTGACACCCGGATTGCCACACTTTATGAGGGCACCACCGGTATTCAGGCCCTGGATCTGCTGGGCCGAAAGGTACTGCTTATGACTCGGGGTGGCGCAGTAAGGGAATTTACCGCGAAGATCGCCAACTTTGCCCGCAAACATCTGACCGACAAGCGTCTGCGGCCCTATGCGATAGAGCTGTTGAAGCTGACCGCCCAATGGAATGTGCTCACAGTGCGGGTCATGCTGGCGGCGCGCAAAGACCGGGATGTGGTCAGTTCCGCGGCTCATGATTTCCTGATGTACAGCGGCTACGTCACCATGGCCTACATGTGGGCACGACAGGCTGCCGTAGCTGCAGAACGGATAGACAATGGCGGCTCGGAATCCGAGGCTTTTTACCAGGCCAAGCTGGCAACCGCCGAGTTCTACTACGAACGCCTGCTGCCACGGGCGCAGTCGCACGCCACCAGCATGCTCAGCCCAAGCAGGAATCTGATGCAGATGCCCACGGAAGCGTTTGCGTTCAACCACTGATAAGACTCAGCCAACGGGAATTTGCCTGCAGAGGCACCCATCATTCTCAGGGGGAAGGTCTGGCCATGCCAAAGTATTCGCCCTGGGAAAAATCGATGCCCAGTTCTTTTACACGGGCCTGAACCTGCTCGTTGTGGACAAACTCTGCAACCGTGCGGATATTCAGGCTGCGGGCAAACTGGACAATACCCCTGGTCACCAGAAATGCTGTCTCATCTTCATCCAGGTGGCGGATGAGACTGCCATCAATCTTGATGAAATCCACATGAAGGCTGAGCAGGTGGGCGAAATTGGAATAGCCTGTACCGAAATCGTCAATGGCGATCCGGCAACCGTATGGTTTGACCTGTTCAATGAATGAGCGAATTTCGTCATAGTTCGCAATACCATCGGATTCCAGGATCTCAAAAATCACCCGCTCACCGATCCCGGAACGGTCCAGGGCGTCAAGAATCCGTTTCACGGTGGGCTGGTGGGTGATGTCCCCATATGACAGGTTCAGCGAAAATTCTTCTTCACGTTCGCTGAACTCGCGAAAACACTGCTCCAGCATCACGGCCGTAAGGGTCCTGTTGAGGCGAAGCTTATTCGCAATATCAACAAAACGAGAAGCGCTGATCACATCGCCATTCCCCTCCACCATGCGCACCAGGCATTCAAATTTGGTTACCCGGTCAAGCTGGTTATCATGGATGGGCTGGAACCAGGCAATCAACCGCTCCTCATCAATCGCCTCTTTCAGTCGATTAGCCCAATTCAGGTTGTTTTCAAAGGTTTCTTCAATGCCCACGAACGGGTCATAGAGCAACTGATGGCGACCCTGTTGCCGGGCTCTGAGTATAGCGGTCGTAGCCTGACTGATCAGCTGGTCCGCCGGATCATTTGCCCGGCTTTCCTGTCGAATTGCTACGCCAACGCTCGCGTCGAGCGTCAGTGGCTGGTTTTCCCAGTAAACGCGCTGGTCGGTGACCAGGGTCCTCATGTCTGCCGCCAGCTCTTCAATCGCGCTCTGGGACTGGGGACTGGTCAATAAGGCAAATTCGTCGCCAGGCAAACGATAAATGGTTCGTGATTCCGAACCACGGCGCAGGCGGGCTAATCGCGCCGCAACAACCAGCAATACATGATCACCGCACGCTGTGCCCAAGAGACTGTTGATCTGGTTAAACCGGTCCAGATTGAGAATCAACAGGGCGGCTCCCTCACGGGTTTGCAAATCACGCTGCAACCGGACCCGATTCGGCAATGCTGTCAGTTCATCGGTGTAGGAGGCCTGCAATTCACGAATCAGCCGGACAATACGCCAGATCAGAAACACGCTGATAAGCAGGAGTATGCCCACTGTGCCCAATAGAATCTGCTTGTTTGTGGTCACCATGGTGCGCAGTACGGCATTAATTTCATCTTCAGGAACGCCAGCGCCATAAACCATACCTCCGGCGGTACCGGCAAAGTACAACTCGTAGTCCCGGCCATTCACCATCATCCGCTGAGTCGTCAGCGGCGGGCGCTCACCACTGGCTGCTTCGGGTAATCGCTCAGCCAGGTTCAGACCAAGAATGGCATCGATCAGCGCCTGTTCCTCACGGCTATCTTCACCCTGACTCAGACTCGACAGGTTGCGATTGTTCCGATCGTTGAGGAAGGCAAAGCTCTGGTCGGTGACGCTCACCTCACTGACCAGATCGATGATCTCATCCGCTGACCAGGCTGTGGTGGCGATGCCAAGCAATTGGCCATCACGGTTGTACATCGGGCTTGCCAGCGCGAGCAGCGCCCGCTGGGTATCGAGATCAAAAAAGACCGGTGACCAGTAGACGCTGCCTGCCTGCTGCGGATCCGGCTGCCAGTCCGGCCCGAGGGTGCGGGAGAACCAGGGTGAATTGCGGTACTTGCCAAACCGGGACTCGGTATCGAGACGTTTCGGAACCGCTGTCACTGATTGACCAGTGACTGATGGCGTGACCGATTCCAGGGTGTAATAGGGCATATAACTGCGGTTTCCATCAGCGAGGATGCCCGGCTCAAACCAGAGACCTGCACCCGAGGCCCCTTCAAAATCCTCGAGGTGCTGCTGGAGGGCATTTTCCAAATCGGATTTCAGGGTAGCTTCACTGCCTGTTGAGCCGGTGTCGCCAAGCCGATAGAAACTTTCGCCAATATTGGCAAGCATGACGGTATAACTGGCAAGAGCCGATTGCCGGGCATCAATTCGTGTCAAACCGCCAGACACCACTTCCTTGATCTGTTGCCGGCGAAGGTCCGAAATCGCGTCCTTGGAATAGTTGAGGTTGAGATGAGAAAGCAGAGTCATGCCGACCAGAAAGACCAGCAACAGGCTGGCAAGAAGCCAGAGAATGGAGTTTCTCAGCGTGGGCGCCCGCAGAAACTGAAATGGCATAGACTGACCCCGGAGCGCGAACTCCCATTATCCATTAGTGATGATTAACCGTCGTCTGGTTCGGCAACCGAGGAAAGCCTCTGGAGCGCCCCCTGTGCGTCCCTGTGCCCCCCATCAACAGCCTGCTGATACCAGTAGGCAGCTTTTTTTCGATCCACTTCAACAACCTTTCCACGCTCATAAAGTCTGCCCAGCAGATAGCTGGCATCGGCCGATTCCGGCGCCGCGTGACGGGCCCAGACAAGTGCCTCATCGAACTTCTCGAACGCGTAGGCAATCATCCCCATGCTGGCCTGGGCACGAGTATCACCGTTCTCTGCCGGTGTGGAACACACCTTACTGGCCGCGCTGAAGTTCTTTATGCTGGTGAGCAGATAGCAATCACTGAGCGCTTTCCTTTGCGCTTCGGCAGCCTCGGTTTGATCTTCCTCCGCTGCCTGCGCCAGTTCAGGTTTACTGGTGCGGGTGTTCACCCGCTCAGCAAATGCCGCGACGTCTTGCGGGCAAGAGTAGTCGTAACCCGCCCGATAGTTTTGAAGATTGTCTTCTGTGGCCGCCCTGGTTTGATAGTCCCGAGCAATGGCGTCACAACGGGCATCCCGTTCCCGCCGGACATCTGAAAGAATCGAGGGAGGCGTCGTGTCGTTCTGGTGTTTACGAAGGTAATTCGTCAAAGGGTCTATGTAGGGTTGGTCCAACAGGGCCTCGCGTTCCTGCTCCGACGTTTCCCTGATCTGGCTCAGGCCGTTTCCAGGTGCGTCCTGACCGACCTTATCAACCGGGCCGTAGGTCGGTGTGACTGCCCGCTCAATGAACGCACAGCCGCTCAGCAATGTGGCAAGCAGAAGCGCGACGCGCGCAAGGCGCTGCTCGGGGAAAGAGCGAATCGGCATTTTGACCATGACCCTGTACCAATACAGATACTGCTGAAAATCTTGAACGGCAGATCACCAGGTGTTATTGCGTCGGTAATCTGCCCCAGAGCATCCTGCACGGCTTTCAGGTCTTCGGCCAGCAAATACCCATCACCGTATTCCTGAAGTTAATCCTTTCGCTGGAACATAACAGCTTTTGCCCTTTAACGTGCGCCAGCCATAGATTTACCGATCAATAGCAGAGGGGTATCTGTAAGCACAGATCGCACTTACAGCATCCTATCACGTATCACGGCTGCCTGGGGTTGAAGCCGACGGCAGCCGTATGCTCAGTCCATAATTTACCGGTAGGGGTGAATGCACCACAACCCAGAGGTCACGGCGAACTGGCTTTCTCACACAAACCCGTGCTTTCACGACACGGAAACGGTGTCGTGAACTCTTGCCGTTTGGCGGGAGCCTGACAAGAGGCTTTTTGCTGGTCGGGGCCCAGGAGGTACCATGAGTCACGGTGGGCAACACCCAGTTTGGGAGCCCCCCCATAACCAAAGCAGGCAAGCTCCAGGCCATTCTCCACCAGCAAGTACCGTTCGGCACCCTCGTTCATCCATCGCCAGGCATTACGTTCCATATCCTGCTCGCTACTGAAATAACTGAACTGGGTTACATCAAGCCGTGAGAACAGGATGAACTGTTCACTGAAACGAAGCAGCCCCAGTTCCGCATCCGGTGGCAGTCTCTGCTCTGCGGCGGCGAGTATGTTCCGTGGCGTACGAAGGGGTTCCATGATGCTATAGCCCCAGGTAGAGAACAGCAGCCAGCCCAACATCAACGCCAGAAACCAGCGAAAGATGGCATGGCTGCGCCAGAAAATGACCAACGACGCCAGCCAGAGAATACCGAACGTCAGAAAGAAACTTCCAGCTTCGTGGAGGCGGGCAGGATCCCGGCTGTAATCACTGAATTTGTCCACAAGCCTGGGGTGATCGTTTAACGCCAGAGCTCCGACCGCAATCAACGCCACTGCCATTACGCCGTGTAGCGCTGTCATTAACGGCCCGAACCAGGCGGCCGTGCCTTCGCGGAGGCCGGGTAAGCTGTCCAGGATCACAGCAATGCCAAGTGCGAACATCGGCAACGCGGGTAACAGGTAAACGCCGCGCTTACCGGGGCTGAGACTGAAAAACACCACAACCAGAATGACCCAGACAAACAGCACAATGAGTTCCGGCTGCTGGCGCAAGCGCTGAATAAACGGGCGCCAGGCGGCCAGGATCAGCAAGGGAAGTGGGAACCAGAGCGACGGAATCACATTGACGATAAAATAGTACCAGGGCTGCAAATGCCCCCAGGAATTGGCGTATCGCTCACCCGTCTGTTTGAACAATATATTGTCCCGATAGGCGAGTGCGGCATCGGTACCAATACTGTCCACATACATCACCATGGGCACCAGCCAGGCAGCAGCAACAAGCAGCATCACCAGTGGGCCCAGGGCGCAGCGCCAGGTCAGTGCGCCACCAAACCGGGTACGTTCCCTGATTGCCAGCGCCAGTATTGGCAGAAACATGAAGATGGGGAGGAATCCCACGCCCTTGGTAATGATGCCCAGGCCCATAAAGCCCCAGGCCGTAAAATACCAGCCCCAGGCGGGTCGCTCGAAAAAGTGTCTGAGCAAGCCGTAACAGGCAACAGTTATCCAGCAGGCGACCATGCCGTCGATCTGGGCTCTCTTGGCCTGAATCAAGAACTGGGGGGCAAGGAACAGCAAAGCAACGGCGATCGCACCGGTACGGGGGTTCCAGAGCCGGCGGCCCAGATCAAAAACCAGTGCCGTGCTCAGCAAACCGCACAGGGCATTGGGCAGCAGGAAAGCAATTTTCAGATTGCCGGTGAGCCAGTAAAACAGGGCGATGGCCCACATGAACACTGGAGGCTTGTCGGGATAATACTCACTACCCCGCATCGGAATCAGCCATTGCCCCGAGTCCACCATTTCCCGGGCGACTTCCGCGAATCGGGGTTCATCTGCCGGCCACGGCGAACGCAGGCCTACCCCCATGAACACCATGAACGCGGCAAACGCCATGAGCAGCAGGAATAGCTGCCGTTCCGATAAGTGGCTTACCCGGTCAGCAAGATCATCAAGAAAACGGGACACAGACATAGGACGTATCAGAACTCTTCAGATAAAGGATCGGAGAGATTTCGTATTCGCCGGTTGCGGTAAAGCATGGCACCAATCGTTGCGACAATCAGAAAAAGGGCAGCACCCAACAACAATGGATATTCATTGGCGTTGCCGATACCGGCACCGGCCAGCGCGAAGATCATCATCTGGGGTAGATAGCCCAGGGTACTGCCGATAAGGAATGGCAACACCCGGATACCTGAGGCGCCCGCCAGAAGATTGGTGAGCAAATTGCTGCCAACAGGCAATAACCTGATCAGCATGATCTTTAACAATGGATCCAGAGCAATGGTTTGGTCAAAAGCTGTCATCCGGCGCTCAAACCGCCTGAGCAGCGTGGGCCTGAGCAGGAACCGGGCGGTATAGAAGCACCCTGCGGCGCCCAAGGTGGTTGCCAGGGTAGAAAAAACCGTGCCCATGGAAGCTCCCATGGCGAAACCAAACACAAACGCAAGCAGTTGCCTGGGTGCGCCAAGCCCGGTGTAGACTGCACCAGCGACCGCAATAAGCAGAACACCGGTCAGGCCATGGCTGTGGAGGTAAGCGGTAAGCTCCTTCTGGTCCGCCAGAAGGTCAAGCCAACCCTGATTGACCGCCAGGGCGCCGGCGACTGCCAGAAACACAAATAACAATGGCTTAAGCCAGTTTTTCATATCAGGACTGGCTCAAGTCATGGTGTTCACTGATACGAATCATCGGTGTGCGGCGAATCAGCCAGATCACACCCATCAAATCGACAATGCCTACCCAGGCCCGGTTCCAGGCAGAGTATTTTGAAACGCCCTGCTCACGATGCCGGTGATTCACTTCAACAATCTCGACGATCCCACCCACCGCTTTGACCAGAGCGGGGATAAAGCGGTGGCCATGATTGAACCAGGGCAGTTTCAGGAAAGTTTCCCGGGGGAGTAGTTTCAGCCCGCAACCGGTATCCGGAACACCGTCATGCAGCAAAGCATTCCTTACCCGGTTCGCGAGCCGTGACTGAAAACGTTTCCAGGAGGTATCCCTGCGGTTCTTACGGTAACCGGCAATGCAAAAATCTTCTTCATCGATTTTTTCTGCTTGTCGCACCATGGCGGGAATATCCGCCGGATCGTTCTGACCGTCACCATCAATGGTAACGATCAGCCGACCACGGGCATACCTGACGCCGGTTTTTATCGCGCAACTCTGACCGGCATTGCGTTCGTGGCGTACCGTCTGAATTGGGCACTCAAGATTGCCGGCAACGGACCGTGCCATGGCCAGTGTCTGGTCGCTACTCCCGTCGTCGACCACCACAATTTCAAAACCGGGATACTCCCGCAACACCGAGTGAATTTCGGTAATGAGCTTACCGATGCTGTCTTCCTCGTTCATTACGGGAATAACAACTGATAGAGATCTTTCTGAATCCATAGTCACGCAACCAACCTTGAGCCGGCACACCGTCAAAACCAGAGACGGTGACCTTATGATTGACGAGATTTTGGACTAAAGAGCTTAAGAAAGGCTTAAGACAGGATCAATAACACAATCAACAGCCGGAATCCTGAAAGAAAAATATCGCGACTATCTGAAAAACCGGAAAATAGTCGCAAAACCGGTTGATGAGGACCAATGGTGCAGAAACGGCGCCTCGCGCCTATTTTTTTCTGTCGACAGCGGCGGTCTGGCCAAATAACAATTTCTTTCCTTCATCCGTGACCGCCGAACGGCTGGACCAAGGCGTGCCTTTCTCGTAGGCAGCAATCATCAATCAGCTCCAGGGGCTGATTCCAGAGTCTCCTCCAACAACTCGATGCGATCCTGCCCCCAGAACTGCTCGCCGTTCAACACATAAGCGGGGGCACCAAGAACGCCATGATCGACGGCATCTTCGCTGTTGCGATCATATTGGTCTGCAACATCCGTTGACTGTGCTGCTTCAATCAAGCCATCCGTGTCCAAATTGAGGGCGTTCAGAATTTCACGAATCACCGCTTCATCCGCAATGTTTTTCTCCTCGGCCCAACAAGCTGCAAGCACGCGCTGCACAAATTCGCCAGGATCTTGGCCGGCCTGTTGGATTGCAATGACACAACGGTCTGCCAAGCCAGGATCTGTCGGAAAGTGCGCCGGTTTCAGGTTGACGGGCAAACCGCGTTTTTTCGCCCATCGTTCAATCTCAAGCAGACGGTAGGCCTGACGGCAAGCCGGGCGTTCAGGAACAGGTTTCGCACCGGAATTGGCAAACACTTTTGCCAGTTTTACCGGCCTGAAATTGACGTCAGCGCCGTGCTTTCGGGCTGTTTCAAGAAATCTCTGGTGTCCAAGATAGGTGAACGGGGAAATGCAGGTGAAGTAATAATCGACCTTCGGATTCATCGCTTTCGGCTCCTGGACAACTGCGGGGATTTTTACGTGTCCAGTACTTTAACTATTATTGAGTGATCACTCAATATAAAGTTCAGCACGTCTTTATGGTCATCGGAATCTCCGAAAGACGCCCTGGTTACTTCCCAATACAGAAACTGCTGAAAATCTTGCCAAGGAGCTCATCTGGGGTCAGATGCCCGGTGATTTCACCCAAGGCATCCTGAGCGGCTCGCAAATCTTCAGCCAGCAATTCACCGGCGCCGTAGCCTTCGAGCTGATTCTGACCCTGCAACAGAGATTCCCGGGCCCGCTCCAGGGCATCAAGATGCCGGCGCCGGGCCAGAAAACCACCTTCGGTGGTGCTGGCAAACCCCATGCATTGCTTGAGATGGTCTCGCAGGATTTCCAGCCCTTCGGCAGACTTTGCAGCCAGTCGGATGACCGGCGCACTCTGGTGGTCTTCGGCGCTGATACCCACCGTTTCACCGGAAAGGTCTACTTTGTTGCGGATAACCGTCACCGGGGCGTTCGCCGGTAACTGGTCAATGAAGTCCGGCCAGATTTCATGGGGCGAAGTCTTGTCGGTAGTGGTCGCATCCACCATTAACAGAATGCGGTCTGCCTGGCGTATCTCTTCCCAGGCCCGGGCGATCCCGATCTGTTCCACTTCATCCGGGCTGTCTCTCAACCCTGCGGTGTCAATGATGTGCAGGGGCATGCCATCAATGTGTATATGTTCCCGCAAGACATCCCGGGTTGTTCCTTCGATCGCGGTCACTATAGCCGCCTCGCGGCCGGCGAGGGCGTTCAGGAGACTGGATTTTCCGGCGTTCGGCCGACCGCCAATGACTACTTTCATGCCGTCGCGCAAAATGGTGCCCTGCTGAGCTTCGGCCAGGATTGTCTCAAGACGCTCAAGCAGCGCCTGCAGATCGCCAGCAACCTTGCCATCAGCCAGAAAATCGATCTCTTCCTCGGGAAAATCGATGGCAGCTTCGACGTAGATGCGCAGATGCGTCACGGCATCGACCAGATCGTCAATTCGACGGGAGAATGTCCCTTGCATCGAGCGCACCGCACAACGGGCGGCTTGTTCAGAGCTGCTTTCAATCAGATCGGCAATGGCCTCGGCCTGGGCGAGATCCAGTTTATCGTTAAGAAACGCTCGCTCGGAAAACTCCCCGGGGCGAGCCAGACGGGCACCAAGGCTGCAGACTGCTCGAAGCAGCAGGTCCAGAATAACCGTACCACCGTGGCCCTGAAGTTCGAACACATCCTCCCCGGTGAAAGAATTCGGATTGGGAAAAAACAAGCCGATACCTTCATCAATCAGCTCGCCTTTGTGGTCCAGAAAAGGACCGTAATGGGCGTATCGCGGTTTGGGTTTGAAACCCAGTACCTGCCGGGCAATGTCCGCCGCGCCGGGGCCGGATACCCGAATGATTCCCACGCCGGCCTGGCCGGGCGCCGTGGCAATGGCGGCAATGGTGTCAGAACTCTGGTTCATTTCAGTTCCTTCGGTCTGAAACAACAAAGGCTCCGTGAAGGAGCCTTTGTATCGGTCGTCAGGTGCACTGGTCAGTGCTTCTTGGCCGCCGTCTCTGCTTCAATCTTGCGGGTAATGTACCACTGCTGACTGATCGACAGAATGTTGTTTGTCAGCCAGTACAGTACCAGACCTGCCGGGAACCACAGGAAGAAAACAGTAAAGACCAGTGGCATCATCTTCATGATCTTCGCCTGCATCGGATCCGGGGGTGTCGGATTCAGGTGCATCTGAAGGAACATGCTTGCGCCCATCAGTATCGGCAGGATGAAGTAGGGATCCATTTGGGAAAGGTCATTTATCCACAACATGAACGGGGCATGTCTCAGCTGTACGCTTTCGAACAGAACCCAGTACAGGGAGATGAACACCGGCATCTGGACCAGGATCGGCAGACAGCCACCCAGCGGGTTTATCTTTTCCCGTTTGTACAGCGCCATCATTTCCTGGGACATGCGCTGACGATCATCGCCATACAGTTCCTTGAGCCGGGTTAGCTGCGGCGCCGCTGCGCGCATCTTGGCCATGGACTTGTAACTGGTGGCGGACAAGTGGAAAAACACCGCTTTCACCAGAACGGTCAGCAGGATGATAGCAACACCCCAGTTGGCCACGATACCGTGGAACCACTGGAGAATGTAGAACAAGGGCAGGGAGATGAAAAACAGCCAGCCAAAATCTACAGTCCGGTCCAGGTTGGGGGCCACGTTCTCCAGGCGGTCGATGATCTTCGGACCAACGTAGGCATTCGCACCAACTTCAACCGTTTCGCCCGGAGCTACTGTCGTGGCGGGATAAACGAAACCCATCACGTTCAAGGGCCCACGGCTTGTCGTCTGAAACTGAGCGGGTTGATCACGTTCAGGTACCCAGGCCGCCAGGAAATAGTGCTGCAGGAACGCCAGCCAGCCATTGGTTACAGATTGGTTGACCGGTGTTTCCTTGAGGTCGCCAAAATCGAATTTTTCATACGGATCTTCCGGAGAACTCATGACCATACCCAGGTAAGCCTTGATACCCATGCTGGTCTGCGCCGTTGGATCGGGCGCCTCGTCACGCACGATCTTGCCGGTGAAGTTGGCCTGAAAGTCCTGTTGTGACTGGTTTTCAATGAGGTAGCGGACACCGATTTCGTAACTGTTCCGTTCAAACTGGTAGCGCTTGGTGATTTTGACGCCAGTGTCGGTGGTGAAGGTCAGGTCAACCGTCAACTGGTCCTGCCCTTCAGTCAGTTCATAGCGATCAGAGCCAGTCTGATAAACCGGAGCAGTTCCGTTTTTGCGGCTGTCAGGACCATCCTGGCCAATCAAACCGCTTTCCATGACGTAGGTGCGGTTATCAGTGTTGGTCAGCAGCTTCAGAGGTTCTTTGCTGTTCAGGGATTTGTCGTAATTGAGCAGAGAACTTCTGACCAGGTTACCGCTTACCCGGTCGATGGTCAGGTCGAAAACATCAGTGCGAATCGTGACAAACTGGTTTTCAACGGCGTTGTTGTCGGTGGCAGAGTTTGATTGTGCGATCTGACCGCTTTCCGGCGTGGCAAATTCTTCACTGCCTGGCTGGGCCGGGTTGTCTTCCGGAAGCACCATACCGTCTGCAGAGCCGGATATCTGCGTTGAAGCAGCTTCCGTTACCTGTGCCGTTTGTTGGGGTTGTTGATGATAGTCCTCATTCCAGGCAAGCACCATCAGATAACTGACAATTGCCAGGCCGGCGAATAATACGATGCGTTGAATATCCATAGAGTTACTGTCTGGTCTGGGTTGTGATATGGGAATGATCTGCCTGAACGCAGTTGGTTTCGGACTCAGCGCATGCGGATTGTGCCGTGCCTGGTACGGGATCATAACCGCCTTCGGCCCAAGGATGACACCTTAACAGTCGTCGAATTGCGAGAGAAATTCCTTTTACTGCGCCATGGTGCTCTACGGCTTCAACGGCATATTGCGAACAGGTGGGGTAGTGGCGGCAGTGACTGGCCATCAGGGGGCTGATTGCGTACTGGTAAAAGCGGATTGGCAGGATTAAGAGTCTGCGCATTAATCCGTTCCCCTGCTGACAGTCTCTGGAGCAGTGTTTCCGGTTGGCTGAGTCTGGCGATGCTTTTTCAAAAGCCGACGCCAAAGATCATTCAGAGAATCGCGGACGAGCGGATTCTCCAGGTCTGCAAGACCCTGTCTACCGAGGACAATGATGTCCAGAGCGGGAAGATCGGTCTGATGCCTGAAGGTTTCTCTGACCTGTCGCTTTATCCGGTTTCTCTGAACAGCCAGCTTCAGATTCTTTTTGGAAAAAATCAGACCGACCCTGGCATGACCGAGTTTATTCGGCGTTGCCAGGATCAGAAAATTCCGGTGCGGAACTTTCAGCTGTACGTCATCAAAGACTTTGCCGTAATCAGCTGGCCGCAGAAGGCGGTGCGATTTCGGAAAATTCAAAGCCTTCATGAGGCGGACAACAGGTTACGCAGACAGACGTGCGCGGCCTTTGGCACGACGACGGGAAATAACCTTACGGCCGTTTGCTGTGGCCATACGGGCACGAAAACCGTGGACGCGCTTACGCTTCAGGACGCTTGGTTGAAACGTTCTTTTCATGGTGATGATCTCACAATTCGTCAGTTGGTAATTCAGTCATTGGCTGGAAAACGTACAGCCAAAACAGGAGCGGCATTCTATGCAAATACCGGGGGGAATTCAATGTTTATCGATAGGGGCTTATGCCGATGGGATGGGTACGAGTTGTTCACCGCTGAATAATTACATTAGTAGGTCTTTTTAGAATTCTTTTAAAGATTAATTATTACTGTTATTAGGGAAGGCGTTTTCTGTGGATAAGCGATTTTAAAGACTGATAGTCAAAGGGTTAGGCGGTTGACAATAGTTCTGAAAACACGGGGTGAGCCCTGTGGATGACTGGATAACGAAATGTGGGTAAGTGAGTTTTGGTAAGCAAGGGTGAGTTATCCACCGAGGGTTCTTGTGGTTTCACACAGGGTTGAAGGCAAGGTATACACACAGGGGTGTGGGTAACTCCCACGACAAGAAATTTCTGTACACAAGGTTGTAGGTAAGTCTGTAACTATTTGAAAAGAATGTTTTAAAATTTCCACAGGCTGTTTATGAAAGGCGCTGGACTCTTTCACTGAAGGGGCCGTCAGGTTAGAATCCGTCTTCATATCTTCAGACCGCAGTTTATTTGGGCCGGTCTTGGACATTTCTGGGTTATCGGGAGCAGACGGTCGTGCCGAACAGTATGTGGCATCAATGTCTTGAGGTACTTCGGGATGAATTTCCCGCGCAACAGTTCAATACCTGGCTCCGGCCCCTGCAGTCCGATCACCGGGAAGGCCAGCTGATGCTGTTTGCACCAAACCGGTTTGTGATGGACTGGGTCAACGAAAAGTACCTGAGACGTATAGAAGAAGTCTTAAAAGATCTGAATGGAGGCCAGGCGCCTCGGGTGAACATGAAGGTCGGTTCGGCGCCCCGTGAAAGCGAGCCGGTCAAGCGGTCCCAGGCTGAGTCTCAGGTAAACGGAACATTTCAGGAAGAAACCGGCAGACGGGTGACGGAGGAAGAAAGAGGTGTTGCTGTGTCCGCCGGGGGCGCCGCCGTTCGACCGAAAGCCGGGGGCTGGCGTCGAGAGGTGCAGGTTGAAGGTGATATCAAGCATCAGAGTTTTCTGAACGAGGGGTTCACCTTCGAGACGTTCGTGGAAGGCAAATCGAACCAACTGGCCAGGGCGGCATCGATGCAGGTGGCTGAAAACCCAGGTGGAGCCTATAACCCGCTTTTTTTATACGGTGGTGTGGGTCTGGGTAAAACGCATTTGATGCATGCGATCGGAAATGAAATCGTACGTCGCAATCCTCGGGCGAAAGTGGCGTATTTGCGATCTGAACGGTTTGTCGCCGATATGGTGAAGGCGTTGCAGCTGAATGCCATAAACGAATTCAAGCGCTACTACCGGTCAGTGGATGCCCTGCTGATTGACGATATCCAATTCTTTGCGCGAAAGGAACGTTCTCAGGAAGAGTTTTTCCACACCTTCAACGCGTTGCTGGAAGGCGGGCAACAGGTGATTGTCACCTGTGACCGGTTCCCTAAAGAAATAGTGGATATGGAAGAGCGACTCAAATCGAGATTTGGCTGGGGATTGACGGTGATGGTGGAACCGCCGGAGCTGGAAACCCGTGTCGCGATTCTTATGAAAAAGGCCGAGCAGGCAAACGTCAAACTCAGCAGCGAGGCGGCGTTTTTCATCGCACAAAAGATCCGGTCGAATGTGCGAGAGCTCGAAGGTGCGCTTCGTCTCGTGATAGCGAACGCTCACTTCACCGGTTCAGAAATTACTCCTCCGTTTATCCGGGAAAGCCTCAAGGACTTGTTGGCGTTGCATGAGAAACAGGTGAGTATCGATAACATCCAGCGTACCGTGGCGGAGTATTATAAAATCAAGGTGGCGGATTTATTGTCCAAGCGCCGCACCAGAACCGTTACCCGTCCGCGCCAGGTGGCCATGTCCCTGTCCAAGGAGCTGACCAACCATAGCCTGCCGGAGATCGGCGATGCATTCGGTGGCCGTGACCACACAACTGTGTTGCATGCCTGTAAGAAAATCGTGGAGCTGCAGGAGACCGATCCGGGTATCCGCGAGGATTATCAGAATTTTATGAGACTGCTTACCACCTGACGCCAGGTGCTAGCGAATAACATTCACCCTTCCAACATAAAGAAAGCTGAGTGCCATGAAACTGACGATCAGCCGTGAATCCTTGCTTACCCCACTGCAAAGTATTGCCGGTGTGGTGGAAAAAAAACAGACCATGCCGGTGCTCTCGAACGTATTGCTGGTGGCGGAAGAAAATACTCTGACCCTCACCGGGACCAATATGGAAGTGGAGTTGGTTGGCCGGGTTACACCGGTACATGTAGACCAGCCCGGACAAATTACGGTGCCCGCGAGAAAGCTCTCGGATATTTGCCGTGCCCTGGGGGATGAAGCGCCGATTGAGTTGTCGCTGGAAGGCGATCGCCTGCATCTGCGTTGCGGCGCCAGTCATTTCACGCTGTCGACTTTGCCGGCGGAACACTTCCCGAATGTGGAAGACGAGGCGGAGAGTTTCCGTCTGGAACTCCCGCAGAAGGAACTGGGCAGGATGCTCGACGCCACGGCGTTTGCGATGGCGCAGCAGGATGTCCGGTATTATCTGAACGGTTTGCTTTTGGAGGTGGATAAGGATCATGTCCGCACGGTAGCGACCGATGGGCACCGCCTTGCCATGGCACACCAGGAATTGTCCACAGGTTGCCCGGAACTGCGACAGGTGATCGTACCGCGCAAGGGTGTGCTGGAATTGGCGCGTTTGCTGGATGACGTGGAAACGCCCGTAACGTTGGTGATTGGCGATAATCACCTGCGGGCGACGGTTGGAGCTTATACCTTCACCTCGAAACTGATCGAAGGGAAATTCCCGGATTACAACCGGGTTGTTCCCCGTGGTGGAGACAAAGTGGTGCTTGCAGATCGGGCGACACTGAAGAATACGCTGCAGCGGGCCGGGATTCTTTCTCACGAAAATATCCGTGGTGTTCGTTTGAATCTGGCGCCCAATGAGCTTCAGGTGTTTGCCAACAACCCGGATCAGGAACAGGCCGAAGACGCGCTACCTGTGGATTACCAGGGCGAATCGTTGCAGATCGGTTTTAATGTAGGCTACCTGGTGGATGTCATGAATGCTCTGGATGAGGACCAGGTCAAGATCACCCTGTCTAATCCAAACAGCAGTGCGCTGATTGAGGCGCAGAATGATAATCGCTGTCTCTACGTTGTTATGCCGATGAGGTTATAGGAGGAGATACATGGGCACCGTTTCGAATGGAATCAAGGGCGCGTTCAGGATTGGGCAGACACTGTCTGTACTTGGGCGCACCGGTGTCAACTGGGTCAGGGGCGATCGCCCCCCGGCTCCAAAGCTTTTGCGGCAGACGTTTGAGTCACTGGGCGCGACCTATATAAAGCTGGGTCAGTTTATTGCCAGTTCCCCGACGTTTTTCCCGAAGGAATACGTAGAAGAGTTCCAGTATTGCCTGGACAGGACACCGAACCTTCCCTTCGGTGTCATTAAAAAAATTATTCGTGAGGAGCTGGATCGGCCCCTGGAAGATGTCTTTTCAGAGATTGATCCGGTCGCCCTGGCATCGGCGTCCATTGCTCAGGTTCATGCTGCGCGATTGGTGACAGGAGAAGATGTTGTCATCAAGGTGCAGAAGCCGGGAGTTGAAAACATCCTGCTGACCGACCTCAACTTTCTTTATCTGTCGGCAAAGATTATTGAGACGTTGGCACCCAAGCTGTCGTGGACGTCCATGTCTGGGATTGTGGAGGAAATTCAGCGGACGATGATGGAGGAATGCGACTTCATCAAAGAAGCCAATAATCTGAAAGTCTTCCGGAGTTTTCTTCAGGAGACGCATAACGAAGACGCGACGGTCCCGAAAGTGTATGAGCAGTGCAGCACCCGACGTATTCTTACCATGGAACGTTTTCACGGAGTACCGCTGACCGATCTGGAAAGTATTCGTGGCTACGCCCGCGATCCGGAAAGGACGCTGATCACGGCGATGAACACCTGGTTTGCAAGCCTCACCCAGTGTGAATTCTTTCATGCTGATGTGCATGCGGGAAACCTCATGGTCTTGAAGGATGGTCGCGTTGGTTTTATCGATTTTGGAATTGTGGGCCGGATCAGGCCTGATACCTGGCAGGCGGTGAGCGATTTCATCTCGGCCGTTATGGTGGGTAATTTCGAGGGCATGGCCGACGCCATGATTCGAATTGGTGTGACACGCCAGACGGTGATTGTCGAGGATCTGGCGGGGGATTTACGTCGCCTTTACCAGCAAATGGACAAGATGGTACCGGATGAAGTGGCCTACGAAGCAGAACAGGCCGAAGATGACGTGAATCACATATTGATGGACATGGTGAAGATCGGCGAAAGTCATGGTCTCCATTTCCCGCGGGAATTTGCCTTGTTGCTGAAACAGTTTCTTTATTTTGACCGGTACGTGCATATTCTTGCGCCGGAAATGGACGTGTTTATGGACGAGCGGCTGAACATGCTTCATTGAGGCTGTCGCCTTCGAGGTCCGGCTTTTGTACACTAAGGTAGCGTTACCGTAGAGTTAACGCTGCCTTTTTCATTGGCATACCGATTATCTCCTGCCGCTCTGAGTTTCCTTTCTATGGCGCTTGTTAAACTGCAAACCGAGCATTTCCGGAATCTTTCGTCGGCGCCTGTTCACTTCTCCCCTTCTTTTAATTTGCTGTACGGCGAAAACGGGAGTGGAAAGACCAGCGTCCTTGAAGCGATCGCCTACCTTGGGCTGGGGCGCTCGTTCAGGGTAAGTCGCCACCAGGCTGTGGTTAGTCACGGCGAAACCGGGCTCACGGTGTTTGGCGGGCTTGATCGTGGTGTTGATGGAGAACCCGGTGGCGGTGGAAACAGCGTCGTGCATCGGTTAGGTATTTCACGGGATGTGGTCCGAAAGGAGACAACTCTGCGCGTGGATGGCGAGAGTGTTCGAAGCCTTTCGGCGCTGGCGAAGTTTCTACCGGTGTCTGTGATCGATCCCGGCGTATTTGAGATCGTCGCGGGTGGACCCGGGAAACGACGGCAGTTTCTGGATTGGTCGGTGTTCCACGTGGAACCTTCGTTTGCTTCCGTGTGGCAGCAGTGTCAGAGAGTCACATCGCAGCGGAATCAAACGCTGAGAAATGGTAGACTAGACGACGCGCTTCTACGGGTCTGGGATACACAGTATGCAGCTCTCAGCGATCGTATCAGCGACGCCAGGAAAGCAACGTTCGAGCGCTTCAAGTCTGCCTTCGAGACCTTGGTCGAAGAAGTCGATTTGAACTGGACGAAAGGTCTCAAACTTGAATTTTATCCAGGCTGGGATACCGGTCGGTCGCTGGTGGAGATCCTGGCCAGTCATCGGGAACAGGAACGTAAGGTCGGGCATACCTTGTATGGACCCAATCGCGCGGATATCCGGTTGAAGTTTCAGGGGCGCCCGGTTGCTGAGACCTTTTCCCGGGGGCAGCAGAAAACCCTGGTTATTTTAATGAAGATTGCCCAAGGCATGGTTCTGAGTGAGTTGGGCAAGCAAGTGACCTTTTTGCTCGACGATATTAACGCCGAGCTGGATGTGAGCCACCGGGCCATGCTGGCGAAGAAATTACAGACATTGCGATGTCAGGTGTTTATTACCTCCATTGAGCATCCGGAACCCGGTGTGCTGTGGCCGGAGGATGATGCACCGCAGTACAGGATGTTCCACGTGGAACATGGAAAATTGACGGAAGAATAAAACCGGCCACGGCTGACCTGGACCTGCCACAATGGATCAGACCTGCCGGCCAGTCCGGTACACCTTTCAGGAGTCTCTAATGAGCGAATCGAGTTATAATTCCTCCAGTATCAAGGTCTTGAAGGGACTTGATGCGGTGCGGAAGCGGCCAGGTATGTACATCGGCGATACCGATGACGGTACCGGCCTGCACCACATGGTCTTTGAATTGGTGGATAATTCCATCGATGAAGCTCTTGCGGGCCACTGCTCCGAAATCGGGGTTATCATTCATCCAGACGAATCGGTGACCGTTAAGGACAATGGCCGCGGTATCCCGGTTGATCTGCATGAAGAGGAAGGTGTCTCTGCCGCAGAGGTCATAATGACCGTTCTACACGCAGGGGGTAAGTTTGATGATAACTCCTACAAGGTTTCTGGCGGTTTGCACGGTGTCGGTGTTTCCGTCGTCAACGCCCTGTCGTCTACCCTGACCCTGACTATTCGTCGTGATGGCAAAGTCTATGAGCAGGGTTACACCCATGGTGTGCCTAATGCTCCTTTATCTGCGGTAGGCGAAACCGAAGCGTCTGGTACCAAGGTGCACTTCATCCCTTCCCCGGAGACTTTCACCCACATCGAATTCCATTACGATATCCTCGCCAAGCGTTTACGGGAGCTTGCCTTCCTGAACAGTGGCGTGCGAATCCGACTGACCGACGAGCGCAGCGGCAAGGAAGAAGTGTTCGAATATGAGGGCGGTCTTCGGGCCTTTGTTGAACACCTCAACACGAACAAAACGCCCATCAACCGCGTCTTCCATTTTATTCATGAACGGGAAGATGGCATCGCAGTAGAGGTTGCGATGCAGTGGAATGATGCGTTTCAGGAAAATATCTACTGCTTTACCAATAACATTCCCCAGCGGGATGGCGGCACGCACCTTGCCGGTTTCCGCGCTGCCCTGACCCGCTCCCTGAATAACTACATTGAGCAGGAAGGAATTGGCAAGAAAACGAAAGTCAGTACTTCCGGTGACGATGCCCGAGAGGGCCTTACCGCTATTATCAGCGTCAAGGTGCCTGACCCGAAGTTCTCCTCTCAGACCAAGGACAAACTGGTGTCGTCAGAAGTGAAGACGGCTGTTGAGCAGGATCTTTACCAGAATTTTGCCGCGTACCTTCAGGAACAGCCCAATGAAGCCAAGCTCATCGTCAACAAGATGATCGAGGCGGCCCGTGCCCGTGAAGCAGCGCGCAAGGCGCGGGATATGACCCGTCGTAAGGGCGCCCTGGATATTGCAGGATTACCTGGAAAACTGGCTGACTGCCAGGAAAAAGACCCTGCCCTTTCAGAACTGTTCATTGTGGAGGGTGACTCGGCCGGCGGTAGCGCCAAACAGGGCCGGGACCGGAAAACCCAGGCTATCCTTCCGTTGAAGGGTAAGATCCTGAACGTCGAAAAAGCGCGGTTTGACAAAATGTTGTCGTCTGCGGAAGTTGGCACTCTCATTACCGCCCTGGGTTGCGGTATCGGCCGTGAGGAGTTCAACCCGGACAAACTCCGTTACCACTCGCTGATTATCATGACCGACGCAGATGTTGACGGCTCCCATATCCGAACCCTCCTGCTGACCTTTCTCTTCCGCCAGATGCGGGAAATCATTGAACGCGGTCACGTGTTCATCGCCATGCCGCCGCTTTACAAGGTCAAGCGTGGCAAACAAGAACAGTACCTGAAGGATGAGAAGGCGAAGGAAGCCTACCTTACCCAGACGGCTCTGGAAGGTGCCCAGCTCTTTGTGAATCCCGAAGCACCGGCGATCAAGGACTCCGCACTCGAGACCATGGTCAAGGACTACCAGTCGGTGATGGCAATGATTGAGCGCCTGTCCCGGGCATATCCCGCCAAGGTCCTTGAGCAGATGCTGCACAACGTGACCCTGAAATCGGCGGACCTGAAGGACGAATCTGCGGTTGCGCGCTGGGTTGGCCGTCTTGGCGACGACCTGAACCTGGACACCCGCACGGGCACCAAGTACACCTTCTCGGTTACCCGCGATACCGAACGGGGTCTTTATCTGCCGATGGTAACGATCTATGTGCACGGTATTCCCCACGAGCATGTGTTCGGGCACGAGTTCTTCGAATCCTCGTCTTACGCGGCTATTGCCCGGGTGGGTGAGACTCTGGAAGGACTGGTAGAGGACGGGGCTTACATCCAGCGAGGCGAGCGCAAGCAGGCGATACTCTCGTTTGAAGGGGCGTTGGACTGGTTGATGAAAGAAGCCCAGCGTGGTCTCAGTATTCAGCGCTATAAGGGTTTGGGTGAAATGAACCCGGATCAGCTTTGGGAAACCACCATGGACCCGGAAACCCGCCGGATGATGAAGGTGACCATTGAGGATGCGTTCGCTGCGGATCAGATTTTCACCACATTGATGGGAGACGATGTTGAGCCACGTCGGAACTTCATCCAGACCAACGCGCTGCAGGTGACGAACCTGGACGTGTAAACTGCCGGTTTCACGCGGGCAAAAAAAAGCGGCAGGGATTTATCTCCCTGCCGCTTTTTTTATGACTGACCCCTCTTGTTACTTCTCCGTGGCTGACCCGGACGATGATTTCTTTTTCTCCTTTTCCGCCAGATGCGGCGCCATAACCTCTTCCAGGCTATAGCCGGTTAATCTTCGGATTGTGCGCCACAGGTAGTAGAAAATCAGCATCATCATGATCATTGAGGGAATGGCAATCATTGGGTAGCTGACCAGCGTCATCCGGCCCAGCTCCTCATTGAATGCCTGTGTGCCCGAGGGACTAACGACAATCCAGCGGGCAATGACATAGTTCATGATGGACGAGAACAAAAAGGTAGCGGCGAAAAAGTAGCTCGCTTTCAGTAGCCGTTCTTCAAACTCATCCACACTACCGGATTCTTCCAAGGACTGGTGGATTTTGCTTACATCCAGAACCGACGGGTTGTAGAGAAGGGTTCTGACCAGTGGGTATCTGGTTCGTGTGGATATCAGTACCGCAAGGCCAATCACCGCGGGCACCGCAGCTTCCTTGATTGCCAGCCAGCCCGCATCTAGCTCCAGAAGACCAATGCCGCCGGTAAGCCCGACACTGATGAGGCCGAGCACCGCAATGAAATTCTTCTTGTGGTAGCGAATCAGCTCGAACAGTCCCCAGCTCAGAGGAAAGGCCAGGCCAATAATCAGGGCATTCACGTTACCCAGGTACTCCTCCCCGCTGAATTTCATCAGAATCACGGAAGGGATCACGATACTGACCAGCAGATCGACCCAGGGTCTTGGTTTGTGATCGGGGGTAGCGGAGTTGCTTGGTGAGGTCATAGATCAGCCTGATTGGAATAACGGAGGCAAGCCTGGAAGCACTGCCGGAAACGAAGTGTCCCGGCAGTATACGATAAATTCAGATGGTTCCGAAGATCCCAGGCTTTGTTGCGGCTCCGGGGTGAAGTCCGGAAGTCCAACCTTGGACCGCGTGAGTCGCGGTTGGTTCACGGTAGCCGGGAAGGCCCACGTTCGTCGGGGCTCAGACCAAAAAAAAGCCGGACCCAGAGGACCGGCTTTCCTTTCCTACCTGAATTTGACTCAGTGCTGAGCTTTACGCACCGGTCTCCTTCAGGCATTCCTCGACAATCGCAAGTCCCTCTTCGAGAACCTCATCTTCGATGGTGACAGGCATCAGGAACCGCAGGGTGTTGCCATACATCCCGCAACTCAGCAGGATCAGGCCTTTCTCTTTGGCCTTCTTGGTGATCGCCGCTGCCAGCTCGGGCTTCGGTTCATGGCTGTCCTTGCTGCCAACAAGCTCAAACGCTGCCATCGGCCCCAGGTTGCGCACGTTATCCACATGCTCAAACTTTTCCTGCCACTGACTGAAGCGCTGCTTGAGCTTCTCGCCCAGGCGCTGGGCTTTGCCAAGGATATCCTCTTCCTTGAACACATCAAATACCGCCAAGGCAGCGGCACAGGCCGTGGGACTACCGGTGTAGGTGCCACCCAGAGAGTTAGGCCCGGAAGCGTCCATGTGCTTATCGGTACCAACAATGGCGGAGATCGGCATACCGTCCGCCATACTCTTGGCCACGGTCATCATATCGGGCTCAACACCGCTGTGCTCAATGGCAAACATTTTACCAGTCCGGCCAAAACCACTCTGGACTTCGTCGACGATCATCAGGATGCCGTGCTCGTCACAGATCTTGCGAATCTCTTTGAGGAAGCTCGTGGGCGCGGCATAGAAACCGCCCTCGCCCAGCACCGGCTCAATCACAATAGCGGCGGTGTCTTTTTCCGGTGAGTCCGCTTTCATGGCCATCTTCAGGCCGCGCAGTGCTTCCTCTTCGCTCACCCCATGGTACGGTACCGGATAGGGCGCGCGATACACGGTTCCGGGCATAGGGCCGAAATCGGTCTGGTAGGGCGCGGCCTTGCCGTTCATGGCCATGGTATAGAAAGTACGACCGTGGTAGCCGCCGTCGAAACAGATGACATTGGTACGGCCGGTTGCCGCCCGGGCAATCTTGATTGCGTTTTCCAGTGCCTCGGCACCGGAGTTAGCGAGCATCACCTTGGCATGACCGCGAACCGGCGCCACGCCGCTCAGTTTTTCAGCCAGTTTCACATAGCCCTCGTAGGGCATTACCGTCTGGCAGGTGTGCATCAGCTTGTCCAGCTGGGCTTTGACGGCTTCAACCACCTTCGGGTGCCGGTGACCGATGTTCAGGACGCCGATACCACCGGCGAAGTCGATCATGCGCTTGCCGTCAGCGTCCCACAGTTCTGCGTTGGTTGCATGGTCGGCAAACTGTTCATTCGGGCTTGCCGCGCCTGCCGCAACATAACGTTCTTTCAGTGCCTGCAACTCTTTATTGCTCACTTTGCCATTCTCCATGGGTTCAGGTTGGAAACTGTTACCTATACAGTGTAGGGAGTACTGTCAAAGGACACAAACCGACTAACGTAGCCGGCTACCGGTTTCTCGTCCCGGTTCTTCTCGAAACTGCAGTTTGGCCAGCCGTCGGTACAATTCGTTTTCTTTCATCAACTCTCCATGGGTTCCCACGGCCAGCAGCCGTCCCTGGTCCAGAACCGCGATCCGGTCGGCATCTCTGACCGTTGCCAGCCGGTGGGCAATGACGAGTGTGGTCCGGCCAGCGGTAAGTGCCGGCATTGCCTGTTGGATCAGATGTTCACTTTCCGCGTCCAGGGCGCTTGTCGCTTCGTCGAGCAGCAGAATAGGCGAACCTGCCAGCAAAGCACGGGCTATGGCCAGTCGTTGCTTCTGGCCACCGGAAAGCCCCAGGCCGGCATCGCCGAGAGGTGTGTCGTACCCTTGAGGCAAGGACTGGATGAACTCATGGGCGTGGGCGATCCGTGCCGCCTGTTCAACGTCTTCCTGGCTGGCTTCAGGCCTGGCATACCGGATGTTATCCACAACGGAGCCATGGAACAGGGCGGGATTCTGGGGTACCAGGGCGAAACAACGCCGCAGGTCCTCCAGCGTCATCCTCGCGGTGTCCAGCTCGTCAATAAGAATCCGACCGCTGTCGGGTTGGTAGAAGTGAAGCAACAGATCAAACAGGGTGGATTTCCCCGCACCGGAAGGCCCGACCAGAGCAAGCGTCTCGCCCGCCCTGATGGTCAGTGACAAATCGGACACGGCTGGCGTTTGTGGTCGCCCGGGGTAATGGAAGGTCAGGTGATCAATGGTAATGGCACCCGTAATATTTTTCGGGAGCCTTTGAATTCCTGCCGAGTCCTCCCGGCGCACAAACGCCGGTTCCGTTTGCAGCAGTTCGAATAACCGGGCGGCAGACCCAGCAGCCCGCTGCAGTTCGCCAATGACCTCACTGATTGCACCTGCGGCGACGCCCACCAGCAGGCTGTAAAACACAAAGGCCGCCAGTTCGCCGGGTGTAATCCGGCCTTCGATGACATCCAGTCCGCCAATCCACAGCACAATGCCGACGGCTCCCATCACTAGTGAGATAGCCAGCGTCGTCAGCCAGGCACGCTGCCGAATCCGGTCCCGGGCAATATCGAAGGCTTTTTCGGATACGGCGGCGAAAAACCGCCGGTCATGGTGTTGATGATTAAACGCCTGTACCGTTTTTATCTGAGTGAGGTTCTCTCCCACATAGCTTCCAACGTCTGCCACACGGTCCTGGCTCAGGCGTGATAGTTGCCGGACCCGCCGACCAAAAAACAGGATGGGCGCGATGACCAATGGGAAGCCCAGCAGAATAATACTGGCCAGTTTGGCATTGGTAACGAACAGCAGGAGCAGGCCCCCGGCCAGCATCAGGGTATTGCGCAAGGCAATGGACACTGTAGAGCCGATCACTGATTGCAGCACCGTGGTGTCGGAGGTGAACCGGGACTGGATCTCAAGTGCCCGGTTTTGTTCAAAGAAACCGGGATGGAGGTCAATCAGGTGGTTAAACACTTTTTTGCGAATGTCTGCCACCACCCGTTCGCCGATCCACGAAACCAGATAGAAACGGGCAAAGGACCCGAATGCCAGACCGATCACCAGCACAAAAAACAGACCGATCGCGCTGGCGAGCATCTCGGGGGATTCTGTCGCCAGTCCCTGGTCCACTAGAATCCGCAAACCCTGCCCTAATCCAAGCGTAATGCCGGCGGTGAAGACCAGGGCCACCATCGCGCCGACCACGGTTTTGCGGTAGGGGCTGATGAATTCAATAACCAGTTTCAGGGCCTGACGATGACGGGTGTTAATGATCTGACTCCGTGGATGGGCGTAAACCTGCGTGACTTTTGAAATTCGCGAATGCTGTACACTTGAGGGCTCTTGATCATATTTTCCGGCCCGTTTTCATCATACGGCTCATGCTTATGATTTTCCCTGTCATCCAAGGATATTTCTGTGCGCGCATACGCCGACAACGATTACCCCAGCAACCACAAGACTGACTGGAAAGTGATTGCCGGCCTCTGGCCCTACCTTTCCGAGTTCCGTGGCCGGGTCGGGTTGGCCCTGGTTCTGCTGGTACTGGCCAAACTTGCCACGGTGGCAACGCCGGTGGCACTCAAATATATCGTTGATTATCTCGACCAGAATCGCGGCGGCGAGTTGTTACTGTGGATTCCTGTGGTGCTCGTTGTTGCCTACGGCCTCTTGCGTTTCGGCGCTACGCTGTTCAGCGAACTTCGGGATGCGGTATTTGCCAGAGTGGCGGAGCGCGCCATGCGACGGGTTTCCCTCCGGATCTTTCGGCATTTACACAACCGGGAGCTGGCCTTTCACCTGGATCGAAAGACCGGAGGCCTGGCCCGGGATATCGAACGGGGCACCAATGGCATCAGTTTCCTGCTTCGGTTCACACTGTTCAATATTGTCCCCACCCTTTTGGAAATCCTGATGGTGGCCGGCATCCTGCTGGTGGTGTTCAACATCGGTTATGTTCTGGCCATTCTGGTCGCAGTGGTGGTTTACGTCCTGTTTTCCATCAAGGTAACGGAATGGCGGACCCGGTTCGTGCGCGAGGCCAACGCCCGGGACAACCAGTCGAATTCCCGGGCGGTGGACAGCCTGCTTAACTACGAGACGGTGAAATACTTCAACAACGAAGCCTTCGAGGCTGATCTGTACGATCAGGACCTGCAGGACTGGGAGCAGGCGCGGTTGAAAAACCGGTTGTCACTGGCGGCATTAAACACCGGGCAGGCGCTGATCATCGGTGTGGCACTGATCGTGATCATGGCGATGGCGGTGCGAGAAGTTGCCAGTGGCGAGATCACCCTGGGTGATTTCACCATGATCAATGCCTATCTGATTCAGCTGTTCATCCCCCTGAATGCTCTGGGTTTTGTCTATCGGGAAATTCGTCAGGCGCTGGTAAATGTCGAGCGTTTGTTTGGCCTGCTTGGCGATAAACCCGCCATAGAGGACGCCCCGGATGCAGCCCCGCTGAGGGTCACCAGCGGAGAGGTGACGTTTGAGCATGTGCACTTCGCGTACCGGCCTGACCGTCCCATCCTTGAGGATGTGGATTTTCGTATTCCCGCGGGCCACACCGTGGCTGTCGTTGGGGCCAGCGGCGCTGGCAAGTCGACGCTGGCCAGACTGTTTTTCCGGTTCTTTGATGTCGACGCCGGTCGCATCACCATCGATGGCCAGGACATCCGGCAGGTCACGCAGGACAGTTTGCGCTCGGCGATCGGTGTGGTGCCCCAGGACACGGTGCTGTTCAACGACACCTTGTACCGTAATCTGGCCTATGGCCGGCCCGACGCCACCGAAGCAGAAGTTTATCAGGCGGCACGCATGGCTCACCTGGAAAGCTTTATCCACAGCCTGCCGGACGGCTACGAGACCCGTGTGGGAGAGCGCGGCTTGAAACTGTCCGGGGGTGAAAAACAGCGGGTCGCAATTGCCCGGGTGATCCTGAAAAACCCGCCACTGCTGATTCTCGATGAAGCGACATCGTCTCTTGACTCCCTGTCAGAGCAGGCGATTCTTGGCGCTTTGAAAGAAGTCAGCCAGCAACGTACCACCCTGGTCATTGCTCACCGGTTGTCCACGATCCGTGATGCCGACACCATTCTGGTGATGGAGGGGGGGCGCATAGTAGAGAGCGGCCATCATAATGACCTCCTCGCCCGGGCTGGCCATTACGCCAGGTTGTGGGAACAGCAGCACCACGGCGGTGAGGATGGTGGCACTGAAGCCGATGTTACGGTTGACTGAGCCGCTGCGCCAGACCGGAAGCACGCCTTACCTGCTGATGGACACTGTCCCGCAGCACGCTGGCGTCACCGGTAATCAGGCTGAACCAGTTCCTCGCCCGGGTGATGCCTGTGTAGATCAGTTCCCGGGTCATTATCGGGCTGAGCCGGTCCGGTAACACCAGGCAAGTGTGATTGAATTCCGAGCCCTGGGATTTGTGAACGGTCATGGCGTACACAGTTTCCAGTTGCTGCAGCCGGCTTGGCGAAATCCACCGAATGCCATCGCTGCCGTCTGTGGCCGGAAATGCGACCCGCAACGTGTCTTTGGGCTCACCCTGCTGGTTTCGATCCCAGGGCACACTAAAGGTAATGCCCACATCCCCGTTCATCAGTCCCAGATTGTAGTCGTTACCGGTCACCAGCACCGGGCGCCCCGGATACCAGCCTTCCGCGCGAGTAATGTGTTTTTCCGCCAACAGGTGTCGTGCCACCAGATCGTTGATGCCTTCCACGCCCCACGGCCCTTTGCGAAGGGCACACAGAATCTGGAAGTCCGAAAATGCTTCCAGCACCTGCAGGGCCAGGCTGTCCCAGTCTACTCTTGGACTCCTTTCATCCAGTTCGTGGTTGTTCAACAGGCTAAGGTACTGATGGTAGCCCACCGGTGGCGGCAGCGGCTGGTGGTTGGCGATGCGGCCCCGGCCCTGTTCACGGAAGGCCTCTGGTGTGCCGGAAACCGCGTGGGAACAGATCATGGCCAGTGCGTTGCTCGGTTCCGGCGTCGGATTCCGGCCATTCAGCCAGATAACATCGTCAAATTCACCGTCCCTGCAGGCCCGGAGGATTCCGGCGTCCAGCGTATCGGTATTGACGGCCTCCGCCAGGGTACGAATACCGCTGTCCTCACTGAAACGGTGACTTTTACGGAGCATGGCCACGGCCTGGTCGAGGGGCTGTCCGCTGGCATCGCTAAGGTTGTCCGGTATCGAATGGCCTGTAATCGCCTCAAGCCAGCACGACGTCTCGGGGGTGTAATGAGCGTCGGCCGCGCGCTGACACAGCTCGCCCAATACGGCGCCGGCATCCACTGAAGCAAGCTGATCCTTGTCCCCCAGAAGGATCAGCTGGGCGGTGGCCGGCAGCGCATCAAACACCGAGGCCATCAGGTCCATGTCGATCATGGATGCTTCATCGATCACCAGGATATCCACCAGCAGCAGGTTATCCCGGTTATGACGGAAACGGCGGGTATCGGGCCGGCTGCCGAGCAGTCGGTGCAGGGTGGTTACCCGGGTGGGGATATCGTCCGGGGTTACGTTGCCGGGCAACTGGCTGAGCGGCAGTCGGCTGACGGCACCCCCAATGGATTCATTCAGGCGGGCTGCGGCTTTGCCGGTTGGCGCCGCCAGACGGATCCGGTGCTTACGGCCGCCACGTTGTCCGGATTTTCCGGCAATCGCCTGGAGCGCGGCGAGCAGTTTGACGACGGTGGTTGTCTTGCCGGTGCCCGGCCCTCCGGTGATCACGGAAAACCGGCTGCGGGCTGCCAGGGCACAGGCGAGTCTCTGGAAATCGATATCGACAGGGGGGCCAAAGAGCGCGGTTAGAGCCAGGCCGAGGGTGGTAGCCATATCGGAATGAGCGTCTTGCAATGGAGAAGACATCGCCAATCGCGCCTGAATGCCCTCGGCAATGCGTTGTTCGTAACGCCAGAATCGACGCAGGTACAGCCTGGTTTCATTCAGTACCAGCGGTGTCGTCAGTGAGCCATCACTTACCGCCTGAGCTTTATCTAATAGGGCTAAGGAGTCCTCCAGGCTGACCCGCGCCAGGATGCTGTCCGGTTCGGGACAGACTGTCTCGCCGGTTCTGAGCCCGCCTGCGGCCTCAACCGAATCCTCCGGTGGCAGGGACAGAATGCTGCCGGCATCGGCAAACAGGTTGGCAAGATCGATACACACGTGGCCCCGGCCGACCTGATGCGAGACCAGGGCCGAGAGCAGCAATACCAACGGATGGAGCGCCTCACCCTGCTCTGCTGACAGGGTTCGGATAAGTCGGGCAAAGCCCACATCCAGCGGACGGATCCATTCCATCTGCTGCCACTGATCCAGCAGCGCATCCATCTTGTCCGGACTTGCCAGAAGCGCGTCTGTATCGTGGGCCCGAGTTGGAGCTGACGGGGCCGGTTTGTCATCGGGTTCATTGCTCAAATCCAGGGAGATCTGCTGGTCAGACTGTCGGGTTTTGCTCATGCGGCGGCCTCCCCTTGTCCGGGCTGGCCATCGAACATGGCATCCAGCACCTCGATCAGCTTCTTCGGCGGTTTGTCGGTAAAAGCCCCGGCGGTTGGAGCCCGGTAGCCACGGAGGAACAGGTACACGGCACCGCCAATATGGGTGTCGTAATCGTAGTCGGGTAATCTCGCCTTCAGCAGACGATGCAGTGCCAGCAGGTAAAGCACGTACTGCAGGTCATAGCGTTTTTCCAGGATGGCCTCCCCCATGGCCTGGTCCGTATAGGCTGTGTCCTTGTCACCCAGGGTATTGGACTTGTAGTCCAGCACGTAATACTGACCGTTGTGTTCGAACACCAGATCGATAAAACCTTTGACCATTCCGTTAAAGCGGCCGGGTTCGGCCTGGGGACGATCCGCCTGGTTGAGCGTGTGGATTTTTACCAGTTGATCCATGGCGCGGGTACTGACGTTACGACTTTCAAACCAGAATTCCAGTTCCGGCCGCAAGATGCCGATGTCGGCCAGGCATACTTGCTCGGTTGTGCCCCGCTGTAAAGGCAATGGTTGAACGAGCAACCCGAGCAGCCACTGCTCCAGTGGCTGGACCCAATCGCTCCAGCCGCGGGTGCTGCAACGGCGGGTAAGCATGTCCCGCAACAGCGGAGGGTTTTCGACGATGGTGCGGAAACCCTGTTGCGTACACCATTCCAGTATTTCGTGCAGGAAGGTTCCGGGCCCTGCTCCTTTCGGGAAATGATGGTGATCGAGTGCTGTGGTGAATTCCGGTTGCTCGCCCTCCGATGTCTGGGCGCTTTCCTCCAGCAGGTTCTGGGTCTGGGCGTCTTCCACCTCGCCACTGAAGACAATACCGGTGCCAGCCATGCCGGTATATTCGATGGAGGAGTAACTGGCAATCCACCAGTCTTCCCTGGCCTCCCGGGTCGAGACCAGGGCCGGACCCAGGGATTCCGGTGCAGGCTCAGCGTAGCTCGCACCGGAAGGCTCGGGTAAGACTGCCACTGCGATGGCCGGCTCGGCTTTGGCCATCGGCTCCAGGTGCCCGGCCAGCGACTGTTGAGGGCTGTCCTGGGCGCCCAGCATGTAACCAAGGCCACTCCGGTGCCACTGATCGATCGCGGCGACACCGACCCATGTGGCAAAGCGTGCCCGGGTCAGAGCCACGTAAAGCTTACGGATATCTTCCCCCAGCCGCTCTCGGTCTGCCTGGGCAATATCGCCCGGCGTTGGGTCAAACACCGTCACCAGGCGACCGGTGTCGTCGTGGTAACGTACCCACGCCTGCTTGTCACTCTCTGCCCGGAACGACGTACCAAAGGGCAGGAATACCAACGGGTATTCCAGACCCTTGGATTTATGCACCGTGATCACCTGAACCAGTCCGGCATCGCTTTCCAGCCGCAGGGTCCGGTGTTCGTCTTCTTCATCGGCAGCTCGCAGGATCTGGGTAAAGTGGTGAACCAGAGCGTGTTCACCGTCCAGTTGCAGGCTGTCCTGCTGCAGTAGCTCAGCGATGTGCAGAATATCCGTTAACCGCCGTTCGCCATCGGGGCGCTGCAGCAGTCGCCCGGGCACGTCAAAGTCCATCAGGAAACTGCGCAGCATGGGCAGTACACCCTGGGCTTGCCATTGTTGCTGGTAACCCATGAAACGTTCGATTTCCCGCTCCAGTGCGATTTCATCGGTCAGGAGCTGGTTCAGAGACTGCCAGGACTGGGCCAGTGTCGGCGTCGCCAGTGCCGCGCGTGCCAGACCAAGCTGGCGGGGCTCCGCGAAGGCTCTGAGCCAGCAAAGCACTTCCGCGGCTTCTGGAGACGTCAGTACCGAATCGCGGTCTGACAGGTAGACACTTTTGATGCGGCGCTGGCCCAAGGCATTACGGACGGCGCTGGCCTCGTTTCGGTTGTTCACCAGAACGGCAACATCACCGGGCGCCACGGCATTCATATCCGCGGGGTTATCGGTCAGGGCGAAGCCCGCCTTGCCCTGCTGGCCCAGCGTCAGCAGCCGGGCAATTTCACTGGCGCAGGCCTCGGCCAGATCGCTGGTGGCGGCTCCCTTGGCCAGCCCTCTGGGACTGCCGCTCTTGTCCTCCTCCTGGCGTTCCAGCATCCAGAACGTGAGGCTGGGCTGGAATTCGCCATTCACTGACCACAGCCGTTTGGTGCCGTTGGCGTTTACACCCTGGAACGGCAGCGGCGAGGTGTCGCCCCTGCCAAACAGAAAGGCGCCGCTGAGGGTGTTCTGATCCGCGAATTCGAACACACGGTTCACTCCTTTGACCATGGGTTCGGCCGAGCGGAAGTTGCGTCCCAGTGTCCAGGTCCGTTCCCGGGCGCCCTTACGAGCTTCCAGATAGGTGTAAATGTCCGCGCCCCGAAAGCCATAAATCGCCTGTTTCGGATCCCCGATCATCAGCATGCAAGTGTGGGAATCGTTATCCTTGACCCGATATATGCGGTTGAAGATGCGGTACTGAATCGGGTCGGTGTCCTGGAACTCGTCGATCAGTGCTACCGGGAACTGCCGACGAATGGTGGCAGCGAGTTGGTTGCCACGGGGGCCGTGCAGGGCTTCGTCCAGCCGGGTCAGCAGGTCATCAAAACCCATTTCCGAGCGCTTCTGCTTTTCGGATTCCAGCCTTCGGGCGATCCAGCCAGTGGCGTGTTTGAGAATGTCGGATTCTGCACTCGGCAGGTTCTGGCTGAAGGTGATCAGTTCGGCAATGGCGTCAAAGGCCGGATGCGATGGTGCCGGGTCTTCGCCTTTGAGTTTTGTGGGCAGGACCTCCGGCGTCTGGTTCTGGAAGCCGGCCTTGTCCATGCCCTCCGGATACAGCGCATCGTCGGTCTGCCATTCCAGTAATGTGTCCCAGGCTACGACCATGGTCTTTTTGCTGCCGCCGTGCAGACGCTTGCTCTTATGCAGACTGTCCAGAAGCTGCAGTACCTCGCTCTTCCAGTCGCCCCAGGGATAGCGCTTCAGTTTCAGAGCCTGGTTCAGACGCCGTTGCCGGACCGCTTCAATGGCGTCCTTCACATCACCGGACGGCGCGCCAAGACTGTCGGCTTCGGGAATCAGATTGCGAACGGATTTACGCAAATCAGCCGGGGTTTTCCAGTGGCCCAGAGCTTCGTCCATCAGAGCCTCAGGCAACGGATAGATGAACGTGCGCCAGTAGTCCCGGACCACGTCATCCAGCAAGTCCGTCTGATCTGTCTCCAGGGTCAGTTTGAACAGGCTGCCACTGTCGAAGGCATGCTCACTGAGCATGCGGTTGCACCAGGCATGGATAGTGGAAACCGCGGCTTCATCCATCCATTCTGCGGCCAGCAGCAGTTTTTTCCGGCAGTCGGGCCAGGTCGCCGGATCGGGATAACTCTCGTCTCGCAACTGGTAAATCAGTGCAGTTTCCGGCGATGCTGCGCTGCTGTCGGCGGCGTCCGAGAACGCCTCGGCGGCCTGGGTAAGGCGGGTGCGGATGCGATCACGCAATTCTTTGGTGGCGGCGTCAGTAAAGGTCACCACCAGCAGGTTCGGTGGCAGTATGCCCTGGGCCAGCGGACTGCTCTCCGGTTGCTGATGCCCCAGCACCAGGCGCACGTACAGGATGGCAATGGTAAACGTTTTGCCGGTACCGGCGCTGGCCTCAATCAGCGTGCTGCCATGCAGGGGCAGAGTTAACGGATCAAGGTTCGGGTTGCGGTTGCTCATCTCGGTGCTCATAGGTGTCCCTCGATCTGTCCGGCCGCCGATTTGCCCTGCTCCGCTTCCCATAAGGGGACATACAGTTCGTGCACCAGGGCCTCGAACTCGCCACTGGCCAGCAGAAGTTCGGCCGTTTCATAGGTGCCGCGCAGATAGCCGGTGTCCCGGTCCAGGGCGTGGCTGAAGGCCTGTTCAGAATCGCTGATTGCACGCTCATGATCCCCCAGAAATTTCTTACTCTGGTAGAAGCTGTAAATCCACGCAAAGCCCGCCTCGCAGTGCAGTGGCAGGGCGCGTGTGGTGGCGTCCATCCAGCGGGCGAGAATGGCATCCAGCTGGGCCTTGGCCAGATCCGGTGGTAGCGGCTCGAAACGGAACTTCCGGCCTTCCTCCTTGCCGAGGATAAGGGTTTCAAAAGGCCGTTCAGTGAGCTGGCCGGCCAGGTGAATCACCCAGTCCCGCATCAGGTTGGCGTAGCGGACTCTCTTGCTGGAGCCGGAGCCGGTCAGCAGGCTCGAGCCTGCCACCACCAGGCGGCACAGATGCCCGTCGGGATTGCCGCGAAGGTTATCGATCAGGTCCAGCACTTCCACAGACCCTGTCGCGCTTTTGAACCGGTAATCAAAGGCCAAGGGCTCGACGACAGCTTCCGGCCATTGATTTACCGAGTCGCGGTAGCGTTGAAACAGATCCGGCAACCGGCCAGCCAGTTCGGTCCGCAGTCGCTGTTCGGTCACACCCATACCCAGGTCGCCGCGGCGGGCCATCCGGTCGAGAGTGCTCTCAAGACGTTCTTGTAGGTCTTCTTCGGACCCCGCTTTCAACAGGCTGTCCTGGATCAGTTCGTTATCCAGACGCCAACGGTCCAGGCCATTCAGGTCGAAATTCTCGTTATCGGTATCGTCGTCTTCGACCGCCTCAAACCGAACCTGCAACCGGCGCTGGTAAAAAGTGTCGATGGGTTTTTTCAGAAATTGCGCCAGATCGTTGAGGGCGACCGGCTCTTCCGGTTCAAGATACGGCAGGGCCTCCTGTTCCCGCGCTACCGATTCGCGGTTGTGGGCGAGCCGCCACTCGCGTTCATAGGTAAACAGATTACGTGCCTGCAGTACCGAGCTCAGGGGTTTCGGCAGGGTGTCTTCACCCGCTTCCATGCCGTTGGCCCGGGGGAAGTAGTCCCGACTGAACGGCTGGAGGGGGTGTTGGGTGGTCAGGGCTTGGGTCACCGGTCTGTCGGGGTTTTCGGGCAACCGCCACAGGCTGTCGAGATGATCCTGAAGCTGAGCTACCAGGACCGACGGCGGTCGCTCGGAGTCGTCCCGGATACTGCGGCCGACCCAGCTGATATACAGCTGTTCCCGGGCCGACAACAGGGCCTCCAGAAACAGGTAACGGTCGTCTTCCCGGCGGGAGCGATCGCCGGGACGATAATCCTCTGCCATCAGATCAAAATCCACCGGCGGCCGTGAACGCGGGTAGTCGCCGTCGTTCATACCCAGCAGACAGACTTTGCGGAACGGAATGGCCCGCATTGGCATGAGGGTGGCGAAATTCACTTTACCGGCCAGGAAGCGCTGGTTCAGGCCGCCCTCGTCGAGGCCATCCAGCAACACGTCCTTGACGATATTCAGGGGTAAGAGCTGCGTGTCCAGGCCTGCGGCCAGAGCATCGTCCAGCCATTGCTCAAGCTGACGTCGGAAGCGATTCAGCAACAGCAGGTCCGTGCCCTCTACCCTGTCGAAAAACTGTTCCAGCATGTCGGAGAACAGGGCTTCCCACCCTGCCGGCGAACGCGGTGACTGCAGTGCCAGCCAGAGCTGTTCCAGTTTGTGGATGAAGTCGTTCAGCCGGCCAGCCAGGCTGGCTTGCAGGCCTCCGATTTCGCCATAGGGTTCGATTCCGGCCCAGGGTTCGTCGTCGCCCATACCGTACCCCAGTAACATGGCGCGCAGGCCCGCCTGCCAGGTATTTCGTTCAAGGCTCGCGGGCAATTCCAGGCTTTCCCGGTGCTGGCCGTGCAGGCCCCAGCGAATATTCGCCCCCTCAACCCAGCGTCGGGCCAGGGGAATCTCATCCTCGGTGATGCCGAAACGCTCCCGGATACCCGGAACCTCCAGCAGGCTGATGATCTCGCTCACCGCAAACCGGCTCCGCGGCAGAGACATCAGCGTTTCCAGCGCGATCAGAACAGGCTCGTGATGGCGCTGACCCTGATCCGAGATGGTGAACGGGATGTGGCGCCGGCGACCGGGCTGGTAGCGCCCGAACACGGCCTGAATGTGCGGTGCGTAGACGTTGATGTCTGGCATCATGACAATGACATCCCGTGGCCGGAGGGTCGGGTCCGCGTTAAAAGCGGCGAGCAGTTGATCATGCAGGATTTCCACTTCCCGCTGTGGGCTGTGGGCGTCATGAAAAACCAGGGAGTGATCCTGTTCGAGAGCAACCCGTCGCTGCTCGTCGCGAATATCCTGCAACGGCGTCAGGTTGTAGATGTCGTTCTGAAGCTGGTGCAACAGGCAGGGTGCTCCCGCATGGCCGTGTTCCGAGAAGATGTCGATTTTCTGATCCGGGGTCTGGAAATGGCCGCGGTACTCGTCCGGGTTATCAAATTCATCCAGCAGCCGGATATAGTCCCGGCCCTGCTTGCCCCAGGCGGCCAGCAGCGGATTGGCGTGTTGGTGCAGCTGGTCCGGATCGCCCATTTGCGACAGCGTCGGGTGGGCGACACCTCGCTTGCGCTCGGCCCTGAGCAGGTCCCTGTCACTGATAATGTCGGCCCAGTAAAACTGACAGGGGTTGTGGACGCACAGTACCACCTGACTGAACCGGCTCAGAACGTAGAGCGCTTCCAGAGCTTGTCGGGGCAGCGACGATACGCCGAACACCACAATGCGCCGGGGCAGCCGGGCGGGGTCGGTCGGCACTGTCAGTGTTTTGCCCACCGTCATGAACCGGGTGTGAATCCGTGAGCGACTGGTGTGGGCGTCGACGCCGATGTCTTCCACCAATCGCCGCCACAGGACCGGCTGCCAGCGTCGCTCTTCGTTCAGCGGCCGTTCCTCATTGCGGGCGCTAATCACCACATCGCGGCCCTGCTCCCAGGCGCTGAGCCAGTCGGCCCGGAACACCTGATACTGGTCAAACAGGTCTGCGACCTTTTCGGCCAGCTGGAAATCCCGAAGGTCAGGGTCGGTGCCGTCAAGGAATCGGGCAAGGGGGGTAAACACGTCATCCTGGCTGACCAGCTCCGGCAGTAGCCGGTAAAGCCGCCACACCAGCCGGCGCTTGTCGAAGGGGGATTGTTCCGGCACCTCTCCGGCCGGCAACACGGCCCGGTAGGCCTGCCAGATAAACCGCGCAGGGAACAGAAAATCCATACCGGCAGCAATGCCGAGGCCACCAGCGTTGCCGTCTTCGGACCGTTTCTCTGCCAGTGCCAGTTTCAGCCACTGGGCAATGCCGTTGCTCTGCACCAGAAAGGTTTCGTTCTCCAGCGGCGGCAGAGGCGTTTGCTGACAGATAAAAACCACGGCGCGGCGCAGGTCTTCCAGATGATTGGCATGAATGGCGTGAAAGCCCGGTTCAATGGCGGAATGGTCGGCCATGGAGATCCTTGTCGCGTGATAAGTTTATTCCCGATTCGTCAGGTTACCGTAACTGGTAACAAAATCGGACCTTTTACATCGGAAAGGGGCGTTAACAGAATCCAGCGGCCCGCCCGTGCCGTATTGTTTAAAATATGAACAGGAGGGTCGCGACATGGTTGCAACGGTTTTGAGAGCGTGGGTACTCCCCGCGTCTTTGGTCATCAGTCTCTCGGCGTCCTTGCTGCTGCTCTGGCCGACGCAGCCTCTGGCAGATGACACCGACCAGGAAATCCGGGAAACGATCCTGATGCAGATTGAAGCGTTCGCCAACAATGAGCCGGAGGCGGCCTGGGCGTTTGCTTCTGAAGGGATTAAGCGACGATTTGGTTCGTCAGACGTGTTCATTGATATGGTACGACAGGCCTACCCCGCGGTTCATCAGGCTACGGCCATTGAGTTCGATGAGCGGGTTCCGCATGGCACATTCGAAATCCAGGTTGTGAAGCTGCAGGGACCGGACGGTAAACGCTGGGATGCCTATTACCGAATGGTGTCGGTGGATGGTTCCTGGAAGGTTGCCGGCGTGCAACTGTATCCCTCAGAGGTTGGCATTTGACCCCCGTCACATCAGGTGACGGCCTCCGTCCAGTGACAGCGTTCGACCTGTGATATACGGATTGTCTAGCACGAACAGGAGTGTTTGCACCGCCACATCCACACCCGGTTCAATTCCCATCAGAGACTTTTTCAGTGTCTTTTCCCGATAGGCTACGTCGTCGTTCTTATTGAACATGATCAAAGAGGGGGCAACGCTGTTCACTTTGACCCGCGGTGCCAGCAATCGTGAAAAGGACAGCGTCAGGTTTGTCAAAGCCGCCTTGCTGGCAGCGTAAGCGATGTGCTTTGCGCTGCCTTTTTCGACCACATAGTCGGTCATGTGGATAATGTCTGTTGGTGTGTTGCCGTTCTCCAGTAAACCCCGACAGGCCAGGTTGATGCGGTAAGGAGCCATGACATGAACATGCAGCATGGCGTTCATGACATCGGTCGGATCCGTGTCATCACTTTCGGGCATCCAGTCCGACGCATTGTGAACAATGGCTCTGAGGCAATCGGTTTTTTTCGTGAGAGTGGCAATGAACGCATTGATGCCTGCGTCCGTGGCAAAATCGGCATAAATGCAGTCGGCGCCCGCTTTCTGCAGCGCATCGACTGCCGGACGGTAAGTGCGATAGGTGGCAATGACGGGCTGGCCTTTTGCAAGACAGGCTTGGGCAAAGGCCAGACCGATACGCTGGCCGGCGCCGGTAATCAGAATGGGTGCGGTCATGGGCTTCTCCTGTAATCGAACATGTCGATACGACAGCACCGCGCTCCCGGGTCAGTGCGACTGCTTCAAACCCGGAACCACTTACTGGAGAACTGAACCAGGTTATGGCATTACAGAGTCCGAAGGACACCAGGCCGGGTACGGCGGATCTCGACAATCCGCTGTATTACCTCGAAAACATGGAAACCGTGATTGGTTGGGTGCAGAGTCACCACGCTGATTTGCTGACCGGGGAGGAGCAGGATCGACTCAGTGCATTCCGGGAGCTTTCCGTGCCCGCCCGGGCGCTGCTGACCCGGATGGTAATGCGCACGGGTGAGCTGTTTCGTGCCGAGAAACTGCATTATCCGGAACTTGGCGTACCGGAGTCCGAGGCTCTTGAAGAACTGGTTGCCGGCAACTGGCTGGATACCAGCCCTGTACTCACCATCGATCAACTGTTTCGCCTCTACACGCTGGGTGAGTTGCGCCCGGTGTTTGCAGGGGCGCTGCATGATGCGGGATGGCCCAAAACGCTTCCGAAGGGGCGCATGCTGGAGGCGTTGCGGCCCTCCTTCCCGGATGTCTGCCCGCTGGCGGACTGGCTGGGCAAGCAGATGCCCCCTGTTGTCTGCATCAACCACATGGCGCTGTTTGACCGGGTCCGTTTGATGTTCTTTGGCAATCTCCGCCAAAGCTGGTCCGATTTCGTTCTGGTGGAGCTGGGGCACCAACGCTATGAACCAGTGACCTTCACCCCGGATTCCCGGGCTTTTCAGAGTCGCACGGAGGTGGACCTGTATCTCGCCATGCATCAATGCCGGGAATGGCTGGATGAGGGTGTACCCGCCCGTGAAGTCTGGCCGGAAGTGCCGGCGCCTTCGGACAACGCCTGGCTGACCAGTCGCCGCGACCGTTTGTTGCTGGAGCTGGGTCGTCAGGCTGAACGGCAGGGCGACCGGGAGCTGGCGTTGCAGGCGTTTGGTGCCAGTGGCCATCGGGAAGCACGACTGAAACAGCTCCGGCTGCTGGAGCGGATGAAACGTCACCGGGAAGCCTGGACCATCGCCGCCCGGTGGCAGGCGCAGCCACTGAGCGATGCCGAGGCCCAGGGCCTGGCTCGTATCCTGAAACGTCTGGCGAGCAGGCTCGGCAAGCCGATGCCGCCCACTTCCGCGCACCCCTCAATCCAGGAATTCACACTGACTCTGCCAAAACCAGCGCTGGGCTCGGTTGAATTCGCCGTACAACAGCACCTGTGGCAGGATGATGCCCCGGTCTTTTATGTAGAGAATACCCTCATCAATGGTCTGTTCGGGCTGCTCTGCTGGCAGACCATCTTTGAGTCTGTGCCGGGGGCCTTCTTCCATCCGTTTCATGTGGGGCCGGCTGATCTGACCCGGGAGGATTTCGTGGGCCGTCGCCAGGCATCTTTTGACCAGTGTATTACCCGCCTTCATGACGGCAGTTACCGGCACCGTATCCTGGCAAATTATCTGGCAAAGCAGGACACTACCAACCCCTTCGTGACCTGGCCGGTGATCAATGAAGAGCTGCTAAATCTGGCGTTGGACTGCATTCCCGCGGAGGATCTCGAGTGCCTGTTCCGGCGCCTGATGCTGAATATCCGGGAGCATCGCAGCGGCTTTCCTGATCTGATCCGGTTTTTTCCCGGCAATACTACCCCTGATAAACGTTACGAGATGATCGAAGTTAAGGGTCCGGGGGATCGGTTGCAGGATCACCAGATGCGCTGGCTTGAATTTTTCGCGGGTGAGGGAATTTCCGCGAGTGTGTGCTATGTCCGCTGGCTGGGCAATAGGGTGATGGAATGACGGTGAAGGTAGCCGTCCGCACCCTTTGTGAGTTTGCCGCCCGCGAAGGCGATCTGGATTTCCGTTATACGCCGGCACCCAGTGCCGAGGAGGGCATCACCGGCCATCAGGCAATCCAGTCCCGGCGCGGCTATGGCTATAAAAGCGAGTATTTACTTACTGGTGAATGTTTGGGGTTGGAGCTTTCAGGGCGAGCCGACGTCTATAATCCACATCGTGGCCGGCTGGAAGAAATCAAGACCCACCGAGGTGATCTGTCCCGCATTCGAGAGCATCAGCGGGCGCTCCACCGGGCCCAGTTGAGGGCCTACGGTGCCCTGCTGTGCCGGCAGGAAAGTCGGAAAAAGCTGGAACTGGCGCTGATTTATTACGACACCGGCAAGGACAAGGAAACGCCGGTGGTGGAAACCGCCAGCGCCGGGGAACTCTGGCAGGAACTGGAAAACCTGTGTGGCCTCTACAAGGCCTGGGCCGAACAGGAAGCGCACCACCGGGAGCAACGGGATGCCCTGCTTGCCGGCCTTACGTTTCCCTTCCCTGAATTCCGACCCAGACAGCGTCAACTGGCCGAGACCGTTTACAAGAATGCGATGAAATCGGGCACCCTGCTGCTCGAGGCTCCGACGGGTCTGGGCAAAACCCTGGGCACCCTGTTCCCGGCGTTAATGGCGATGCCGTCGGCCAGGCAGGACCGGCTTTTCTACCTTACCTGCCGAAACACGGCGCGCCAGCTGGCCATGGATGCGGTGACGCGGCTGCGATTGGCCCAGACTGTCCCGAACTGGCCCCTGAGAACCCTGGAACTGGTGTCGAAAAACGACGCCTGTGAACATCCGGACAAGGCCTGCCATGGTGACTCTTGCCCTCTGGCGAAAGGCTTCTTCGACCGGTTACCGGACGCCCGGGCCGAAGCAGCGCGGACCGAGGGTATCCTGAATCAGGACACCCTCGCGAAAATCGCTGCCGGTCACGACATCTGCCCCTATTTTCTGGCCCAGGAAATGGCTCGTTGGAGCGATGTGGTGATCGGTGATGTGAACCGGCTGTTCGACCAGTCTGCCCTGCTCCATGGTCTGACCCGCCAGAATAACTGGAAGGTCAGTGTATTGGTGGATGAAGCCCACAACCTGGTAGACCGGGGCCGGGGCATGTATTCCGTTCGGCTGGATCAGCAACGACTGCTGAGGACCAAGAAAACAGCACCCAAGCCGCTGAAGTCGTCGATCGACCGCGCAGCCCGGTCGTGGCAGAGCCTGATTCGGGATCACCAGGCCGATCACGAAAAACCTGTGTTTCTCGAGTCTCTGCCCGCCCAGCTGCTTGGCGCCCTGCAGGCGATGGTTTCCAGCCTGACCGATTACCTGGCCGACAATCCACCGGACCTGGCGCTTCAGGAACTGCTGTTCGAGAGCGTGGCCTTCATGAGGCTGGCGGAGTCCTTCGGGGATCACTCCCTGTGTGAGTTCCAGCGGGCCGGCCGGGGCCGGGCCAGCCTGACTATCCAGAACCTGATACCGGCGGACTTCTTGCGGGAACGGTTTGAGGTGGCGCACTCGGTGCTGCTGTTCTCAGCAACCCTGAGCCCCGGGATCTATTATCGGGATCTGCTGGGCCTGCCCGAAGACAGCCGCTTTATCTCTCTGCCCAGCCCGTTCACGGCAGATCAGCTACAGGTGCATTTCACGCCCGGGATCAGTACCCGCCAGGCACACCGGCAGGCGTCGGCTGAACCCATTGCCGAGCTGGTCGCACAGCAGTACCGGCAGCGGCCCGGCCACTATCTGGCGTTTTTCAGCAGTTTCAAATACCTGAATGATGTCAGTGAGGCGCTTGCCCGGGAAGCGCCGGATGTTCCGCAACGGTCCCAACAGCCGGGTATGAGCCCACAGCAACGCGCCACGTTTCTGGCGGAGTTCCGGGAAGGTCGCGGCAGCGTGGCGTTCGCGGTTCTGGGTGGGGTATTCAGTGAAGGCATCGACCTGCCTGGGGACCAGTTGATCGGAGCCTTTGTCGCCACCCTCGGCCTGCCACCGTTTGACCCTTGGCATGAGATTCTCAAGGAGCGACTGCAGCAACGATTTGGTGCGGGATATGACTACACCTACCTGATTCCGGGCCTGCAAAAAGTGGCCCAGGCGGCTGGCCGGGTGATTCGGACGCCGGAGGATCAAGGGGTGATCTGGCTGATTGACGACCGTTTTCTCAAGCCACCGGTTCGGAATCTGTTACCCGGCTGGTGGTTTTAGTCAAAGGCCCTCTTCCGAGGGCCTTCCGCGTTCTTTAACCGAAGTGGAAAAACGCCAGCTTGTTGCCGTCAGGATCTTTCACGTAGGCGCCGTAGAACTGATCAGGAATCCGTTGTCCGGGCTCGCCATCGCAGGTGGCGCCCAGTTCAATGGCCTTGCGGTAATGGGCATCCACCGCTTCTTTTGGACCGGGATGAATGGCCAGCATGTTGCCATTGCCCGGGTGATTGGGCTCGCCATTGAAGGGGGTGCAGACGGCGAGCATCGGGGAGCCCATGCTTTTGCCGATAAACGCGATGCGGCCCATATCCAGCAATACCTTGGCACCCAGATCGCTGAGCAGTTCCGAGTAAAAGGCCTTTGCTTTTTCCATATCACTTACGCCGATGGTGACGTATCCAATCATAATATTCTCCACTGATGGTTATTCTGGCTGAATAAATACGAGACGTTTCCGGTGAGGATCAGTTCGGGTTTGTCCCGCCCCTGACCGCCACACGGTTCCGGCCTGCCCTTTTGGCTTCATACAGGGACCGGTCACACACCGAAAGCAGGTCCCGTACCGAAGCCGTGTCATCCGACCAGCTTACCACCCCCGCACTGAGTGTGACGGTGAATCTTTCCCCTTCGTCGCTGACAAAGTCCTCCGCGGCCAGGGCCATCCGGAGGGCGTCTGCAACGTGTCGGGCATCGGCTAATGCTGTATTGGGCATCAGCACGATGAATTCCTCGCCGCCGGTTCGGGCGACAATATCGGACTTTCGGGTTCGTTGCTGGATCAGCTTTGCGATGGTCTGCAGCACGGAATCCCCCGTTGGATGTCCCCAGGAATCGTTGATCGCTTTGAAGAAATCGATATCCAGTGAAATGACCGAAAAAATGCCCCCGTAACGTTCATTCTCTGCGGCAGCTTCTTCGAGCTTGTGGAGCATGTACCGGCGATTGAAGAGCCCAGTGAGCTCATCGGTGATCGACAAATGTTCCAGTTCCAGCTCAAGACGTTTCTGATCGTTGATGTTGGTGATCACCCCATGCCAGGTCACCCTTCCGTCGGTATCCCGTTCGGGTCTGGAGACACCCCGGACCCAGGTGATTCGATCCTCGACCAGCACCCGATAATCACACACCCATTCACAAAGAGATTCTGCGGAAAGGCCAATGGAGTCCTGAACGCGTTGTAGATCATCCGGGTGAACCACATCGAACATTTTCTGGGGATCGGCGATGGCCTGGTCGGAGTGAATTCCGTAAAGGTCTTCGGTTTTCCGGCTGATATAGGAAAAGTGAAACTGCCCATCCGGCTCCATTACGAAGGTGTAAATAATGCCAGGAAGAGATTCGGCCAATTGCTCAAGTTGATGTTGGCTGGTTTTTTCCTCGGTTACATCAAGGTGGGTGCCCATCAGCCACCGGGTTCCATCATTCTTGCCGTTGTTGAGCAGCATTCCGCGCGAATGAATGTGCCGCCATTCGCCGTCTTTGTGCATCATCCGAAAGACGCACTCGAATTGGGGCCCCTGTCCATTCAGATAGCTGGCCAGAGCTTCGTTTGCAGGACCAAGGTCCTTGGGATGGCAGAGGCTTTCCCAGGTCTGGAAAGAGATTGGTGCGAGCTCTTCCAGGCTGTAACCCAGCATGCTTGCCCACCGGTCATTGAGTATGATGTCACCGGTGTCCAGATTGTATTCCCAGGTACCGGCACCAGTACCATCCAGGATGGCCTTGAGCCTGGTTTCCGCGGATAATGGCATGTATTCCCTCACTTTTTGGGCGCGCTTATCAGCTAATCAACGCTATAATGGCTACCCCATATAAAACCCTTCGCCCACTCCAATGCTTCGGAAAGGGGGAGTGGCCGACTGTATAAAAAGCCCTGGCCGGTTTCACAGCCCAGCTCAATCAGCCGGGCTTCCAGTTCAACGGTTTCAATCCCTTCGGCAACGGTTCTTCGCTTGAAGCTGTGAGACAGACTGAGAATAGCTTCTACAATCATGCTGTCATCGTCACACCTCAGCATATCCTGTACGAATGACTGGTCAATCTTGATTTCCTGAGCGGGCAGTTTTCGGGAATAACTCCGAGAGGAGTAACCCGTGCCAAAATCATCCAATGAGATATCAGCGCCAAGGTCGCGGCACACCTCAAGGTTCCCGATAACCGTATCGGCGTCCAGGATCGAGAAAAGGGCGGTTTTCACCTTGTAGTACTGGCGGGCAATTCGGGTCAGGCGCTCAAAGCGCTCTTCCGGGGGAGTATCAAGAATACCGAGACGTTCCAGGGCAGCCAGCCGTTGTCTTTCGATGGAAGTTCCGGTCATTCAGGCGCCCTGGATTCAAAAAGTCTGTGCCGTTTACTCTCCAATTAACAGTTTCACTGATAAAAACCGATCAGAAAGGAAGACTATCCTGACACAGATTACAGCCCATGACTCCAGGCCCGTCCAGTATGGGCTTGTATTCTACCTCCGGGCTGGTTTCGCCAGCCACTCATGCCCCTTCAGCATGCCATGCCAATACAGGGCGGGCAGTTGTTTTGCCTTCAGCCACCAGGCAGCTCTGGTTGCCTTGGTGCCATCGTTGATCCATTTCGGGAAGCTGGGCTGGAGTACACCGCCATAGCCGAATTCCGCCAGCACGATTTTGCCGTTTTCCACAGTCAGCGGGCAGGAACCATAGCCCAGGTAGGCGGCCTGGAGCGGCTGGTTTCTGAGCGTGGCGACCAGGTTCTCGGCCACCACTGGTGCCTGTTTGCGCACCGCCGCAGCGGTTTTGGCGTTGCCGGTTCCGCTCACGTCGCCAAGGCCAAAGATGTTGGCGTAGGTTTTATGGCGCAGGGTGTCGTCTTCAAGATTCAGCCAGCCGCCTTCATTGGCCAGGTCGGATTCCCGGATAAGCTTGGGCGCACGCTGGGGTGGTACGGCGTGCAGCATATCGAAGGTGACTTCGCGGTCCTGGCTGTTGCCCTCGCCATCCGCCGAGCGGAAAACCGCTGTTTTCGTGGGGCCATTCACTGCAACCAGAGTGCTTTGGAAATTCAGGTCAATGCCGTATTTCTGGATATAGGCTTCCAGTGCCGGGACGTAATCGGCTACACCGAAGAGAACTGCTCCGGCGTTGTGGAACTGGACATCCACATTGTTCAGGACGCCGTGCTTGAGCCAGTAATCGGCGGACAGATACATGGCTTTCTGGGGCGCACCGGCACACTTGATTGGCATTGGTGGCTGGCTGAACAGGGCCCGGCCTTTCTTGAGGCTCTGGACCATTTCCCAGGTGTAGCTGGCCATGCCTTCCCGGTAGTTGGAGGTGACGCCGTTGGAGCCCAGCGCCTCTTCCAGGCCTTCGATGCCGCCCCAGTTCAGCTCCAGACCGGGCGCCAGCACCAGTGCCTTGTACTCCAGTGCTGAGCCGTCTTTCAGAAGCACCTGATCATTATCCTGGTCTACTGAACTCACTGCCTGTTGGTACCAGGAAACAAAACGGGGCATCACGTCCGCCATCGGCCGGGAGGTCACCTCTGGCCGGAAAACACCACCTCCCACCATGGTCCAGCCGGGTTGGTAGTGGTGCGTATCCGCAGGCTCAATAATGGCAATGTCGATGCTGCTGTCCCGTTTGTGAATGCTGGACGCAACCGATATACCCGCGGCTCCGCCGCCCACGATTACGACGGTGTATGTTTTGACGTTACCTGTGACGGTGGCGTTGCTGGTCATGCCTTGAACCTCTTGTCTTTGTTTGTTGCGCGCCTGGCGCTTGAGATATACCAAAGCCTACCAAACAATAAGTTCTAACGTTAGACTATTTGGTAATATAACGGTTAAGTCCTCTGGCTCGCAGGTATAGGGTCGAAAGTGACTTTGTCACTGAAGCAAACCCTTGCTTTTCTTTTCGCCCTCTTTGGCGCCACTCCCTTGTGATGTAGGGAGGTTCAATATGAATTAAAACGATGCAGTTAAAGGTTTGACCGAAATCAAAGCGGAAAGGGTGCCTGCCAACCGGCAAGCTCCCCACTCTATCCGCAAGCCAGATTAAAGCTTGGTTGTTCGAAGGTAAGGACGGATTTCGTTCCAGCCGTTCGGAAACAGGCCTTTGGCCTCCTCATTGGAGATAGAGGGCGGAATGATCACATCGTCACCCTTGCGCCAGTCAGCTGGCAGAGCGCAGTTGTTCGCGTCACTGGTCTGAAGCGCATCAATCACACGCAGAATCTCATCAAAATTCCGGCCGACAGCCATCGGATAGGTCATGGTCAGGCGGATTTTCTTGTTCGGGTCGATAATAAACACGCTGCGCACGGCGGCGGTTTCGCTTTCACCGGCATGAATCATTTCATACAGCTCGGCCACTTTGTGGTCTGCATCGGCAACGATCGGGAACTGCAGGTCGCAGTTCTGGGTATCGTTGACGTCTTCAATCCACTTCACGTGCTCTTCCACAGTGTCTGTGGACAGACCCAGGGGCTTCACATCGCGAGCTTCGAACTCTTTTGCAAGCTGGGCAGTACGGCCCATCTCAGTGGTGCACACCGGGGTGAAGTCGGCCGGGTGGCTGAAGAAGAACACCCACGAGTCACCTGCCCAGTCGTGGAAGTTGATCTGGCCGGCGGTGCTGTCGATGGTGAAGTTTGGTGCGGTATCGCCAAGTCTTAAGCTCATGGTGGATCTCCTGTCGGGCTTTGCTGATAGAGGTTGGATTCCCCGTTATGTCCAGCTAACGATACCCCGCACATTCAATGATATGCAATAACGTTATATCTATAGAACAAATAGATTTAACAAATAAGAGGTGTGACGAGAGTCACGAGTTGTCATCGAAATGCCATACCCTCCTGATAGCTTGTCGACCCATTGGTGGATCATTGGGTCTACCCTCTCTCTGATCCAGGATCGCGAAAGTTGCCAACGGAAGGCTTGCCGAACTGCCCGTTAAACGCCATTCCGCCCGAGTAACGCCAATGCAGCAAAAGCCCGCCTCTTCTCTCAGTGCCGTCCAGGTTGCCATGTTGGCTCTGGGAGCGTTAACGGTGGTCTTTATCTGGGCTCTGTTCGTTTACCAGACCACCACGTCCCGGACAGAGGCGCTCGAGGCGCGGCAGTCAGAGCACCGCAACCTTGCTTTGGTCGTTTCAGAAAGTCTCAAGCAGATGACAGAACGTGCCAAAATCATGGGCAGCCTGGTGATCGACGATCCAAAACAGGAATTGGCAGGGTTCGAGAGATTGCTGGCGTTGCTGGCCGAGGACCCTGTGTTCAATCGGTTGAGTATATACGATGGCAACGGGACCCTGCTTTATGCCAGTCACCCTGACTCTGCCCGAACAAATCTGTCGAGCTGGCTCCTGCAACTGGAGCTTCATCTGGAAAATTACGGCTTTGTGCCCCAGTTGCCCCTACGGTCGGAAGATCCCGAGTCTGACAGGGATACCCCAGGCTGGCGTTTGCCATTCCTGGTGCCTGCGGGCGAGCGGGTCCCTGCCGGTTTGGCCAGGTTAATACTGATCGAACTGGATATCGGCTACCTGGCAGGCCTGCTCCAGCATGTGGAACTGGGGCCAAAGGGGTTCATCCAGGTATTGGATGCTCAGGGCGATGAATGGATGCGCGCCGATACCAGCGGTGTCATTGTTGGTGGTATCCCGGTGCCGCGCATTCAGCCTGCATTGAATGGCCGGGTAAACAGCGGGCAGTCAACGTTCCAACAGGGCGACGAGCGTTATCAGTATGTCTTCGTTACCCGGGCCATCCACGGCTTCACCGTAAGTGTGACTCAGCCCTACGGTGAGATCCTGGGACCGCTACGGAGTGATCAGCGTAAACAACTGGTGCTGAACATTGTGATGACCTTGCTGGTGGGCGCTATCGTGTTCTGGCTGGTTAGGGCCCTGAAACAGCAGCAGTCTGTATTGCATGCCCTGCAGTTATCGGAACAAAAGAATCAGCAGCTCATCGAGCGACTGGAAAGCGAGCATGCCCGCAGCAGCAGGGCGGCGTCCATTGATCATCTCAGTGGCCTCTATAACCGCCGGCAGTTTCTCGATATTGCCTCGGATACTCTTGGCGACCAGCGGCTGAATCGGCGGCTGGCTGCCTTGATGTTCATCGATCTGGACCGTTTCAAGTCGATCAACGACTCTCTCGGCCACCAGGTGGGCGATCTTTTGCTACAGGCGGTTGCCGGCAGGATTCAGCGATTATTAGGCCCCCAGGATGTGGCCGCCCGCTTTGGCGGTGATGAATTTGTGGTGTTGCTGGCGGATGATCGCACCGAGAGCGATATCGAACAGTGGGCGGCCGGCCTCACCAGCCATTTGTCTGCCACATATGAACTCAACGGGACCGAACTGAACAGCAGCCCCAGTATTGGTATCGCAATATGTCCACGGGACGGCCAGACCATTGAGAGTCTGGTGCGCTGCGCGGATGCGGCCATGTACTCGGCCAAGAAGGTGGGGCGAGGCCAGTATCGGTTCTTTGACCAGTCTCTCAATCTCAAGGATGTGGAGGAGTTTCACCTTGAACAATCCTTCTCCGAAGCCCTGCGTAACCGGGAGTTCGTTCTTCATTACCAACCCCAGGTTTGCCTGGACTCCATGGAAATCATCGGTTACGAAGCCCTGGTGCGCTGGCAGCATCCCGAGTTTGGTCTGCTCTTTCCGGACCGCTTCATTCCGGTGGCGGAAAACAGCGGGTTTGTCATACCCCTGGGGCTCGAGGTATTGCGCCTGGCCTGCGCCCAGATAGCCCAATGGCAAGTTGAAGGTATTTCCGCGCAACCCGTTGCCGTCAATGTCTCGCCGATCCAGCTGACCCAGGCTGAGTTCTGCCGGCAGGTACTTGAGATGATCAGCGAGTATGACCTGAAGACGGACCAGCTGGAGCTGGAAATCACTGAAACTGCGATGCTGGATGCCAATGCCGTGGAGAGTCTGCATTGCCTCAAGGCGGCCGGCGTGAAACTCAGTCTCGATGACTTTGGCACTGGCTATTCCGGATTTGCACACCTGGATGCCGTGCCCGTGGACAAGTTGAAGATTGACCGGAGCCTGATTGCCAAAATCTGCAATAGCCACGACGATAGTCCGATCGTCTCGTCCACCATTATTCTGGCCAAACGGATGCAACTGAAGGTGGTGGCCGAGGGGGTGGAAACCCGTGACCAGCTGGTACATCTCAAGGTTGCCGGGTGCGATATTGCTCAGGGTTACCACCTGAGCCGACCGATGCCGCCGGCTGATCTGCCGGATTTTCTCCGGGCGTTTACCGGGCAGCTGAAAGAGTACCAGCCTCTTATGGAGCTTTTCGGTGAGGGTCTGGGTGGTGCCGGTCGAGATAGTTCGGGCCAGCTCTTATGAGAGTGTCATCGACTCGGTAGTGTCCGGGGCTGTCGATGTGGCGGTATTAGGGCCGGCAGCCTACATGATCGCTCACCGCCGCTGCATTACGATCCTTTCGTTTTCCGCAGTGACTTGTGCCACTCTGTTCGTCAGACGGTTCTGGAAGTGATGACAACACCCTCTCCACGCCTGCGGACCTTTCTTGATAGTCAGCACGCGTCTGGAGTTACCAGGGTGACCCATGGTGATTATGAGGGGCTTGATCGTATGATGTAAGCCTCCGGTGCACCCTTGGCAAGGCAACCGATGAACGGGAAAGGTCTATTGCTGCAAATTATCAATCGGCGAACCAGTCTTACTTTCGCAATCGTCATCCTCCTGTTTGTCCAGACCGGTTGCGCCTTACCACCGCTGAAAGGCAGAACCCAAAGTGAAGCGTTCTCGCAAGAGCAGACTGCGGATACACGACTCGGCGAGGTGGTTAATTCTGAGGCGGGAAAGCATCCCGGCCTTAGTGGTATCACGACCCTCGAGAATCCGATTGACGCCTTCACCGCCAGAGTCCTGCTGGCCGAGGCCAGTGATCGATCCCTGGATGTTCAGTACTACATCTGGCAGTACGACATCACGGGCAAGCTGTTGCTGTATACGCTATACCGGGCCGCGGAGCGTGGCGTTCGGGTTCGGTTACTTCTGGACGACAATGGCATAGGCGGAATGGACAGGCCCCTGGCTGCTCTGAACAGCCACAGCAACATTGAAGTGCGATTGTTTAATCCGTTTGTGGTCCGACACCCCAAGTTGCTGGGTAACCTGTTGGCGTTTGATCGCCTGAACCATCGGATGCACAACAAGTCCTTCACTGCCGATAACCAGGCCACCATTATTGGCGGCCGCAATATCTCCGATGAATACTTCGGAGCGGGCACGGGAATTCTGTTTTCGGACCTTGATGTACTGGCGATCGGGCCGGTAGCCAACCGGGTGTCAAAAGATTTTGACCGCTACTGGTCCAGTGCCTCTGCTTATCCGGCAGAGCGGCTTTTGCCGGCGGTGCGTGAGGAAGCCCTGCCGGAATTCGTGTTGGAAGTGAAAGCCCTGGAGCGAAGCGCCGAAGCCAGAAGGTTTGTTGCGGCCGTTGAGGCCTCGGAAATGCTTCGGGATATATTGGCCCAAGACCTGACGTTTATCTGGGCACCGGTAGAAGTGATGAGTGACGATCCGGCCAAGGCGCTGGATGAGCACTCCGCCACTGGTCTCTTAAGCCAGCAATTGGCCCGGGCCATTGGCACGCCCGAAACCTCGCTCACGCTGGTTTCCTCGTATTTTGTGCCCGGGAACGCCGGTGTTGCATTGTTCCGGGATCTGGAGGAATCGGGTGTACAGGTCCGTATTCTGACCAATTCTCTGGCAGCCAACGATGTTGCCCTGGTGCACGCTGGTTATGCGAAATATCGGAAACCTCTGCTTCGAGCCGGTGTCGAGCTGTATGAGATGCGGAAATTGGCGCCTGAGCGTTCGACGGACCCGGGGCTTTTGGGCAGCTCGGCATCCAGCCTGCACGCGAAAACCTTCGCGGTCGATGGTGAGACCCTTTTCGTCGGTTCATTCAATTTCGACCCCCGATCAGCCCACATCAACACAGAACTGGGGTTCCTGATAAAAAGCCCGGAGCTGGCCGAAGCCCTGGAATCCGGGTTTGCCGAGCAGGTTCGGTTCACCGCCTATGAGGTGGTGCTTAATTCCGATGGAGATCTTCGCTGGCTGGAGTTTACTGGCACAGAAACCATCCGGCACCGGCACGAGCCAGACACTGGATTATTGAAACGGACGCTGGTTTTTCTGCTTTCGTTGTTGCCGGTTGAGCCTTTGCTTTGAAAGGTATTAATGGCAAATTTGCGCACTGGGGATATAAGGTAAAAGCGGGAAAGTGGTCGGCGTGGCAGGATTCGAACCTGCGACCCCTTCGTCCCGAACGAAGTGCGCTACCAAGCTGCGCCACACGCCGATCAACGGCCGGTATTATACGGATTCGCTTTGGTTTTACCAGCCCTCTGCCGCTAAAAGCGTGTCCGTGAATTTGCTGAGATTGTCGTAGATGGTGACCGCGGCACCAGGGATCGGTCGGGCTTCCAGATGACGTTCGGTGTCCTTCCCGTTCCCGGTTCGTACCAGCACCGGCAGACAGCATTCGGCAAAACCCGCTTCCAGGTCCTTGCGGCTGTCCCCGACCATAATGGCGCCCGCAAGTGACTCCAGGTGGAAGTGGTCGCGGATCTGCTCAAGCAGCCCCGTTAGGGGTTTGCGACAGTCGCACTGGTCGTCCGGATGGTGGGGGCAGTAAGCGATGAAATCGATGCACCCCCCCTGTGCTTCGACAAGCTGCTCCAGCTTTTCATGCATGGCATCGAGCTCGTCGGTGTCGTAGTAACCCCGGGCAATGCCTGACTGGTTGGTGGCGATGGCAATACGGTGGCCCGCATTGCTCAGCCGGGCCACTGCTTCGATGCTGCCGGGAATAGGGTGCCATTCATCGGCGGAGCAGATGTAGTTACCATCGTACTCATTGATGACCCCGTCCCGGTCAAGGATGATCAGCATCGCTCTCTGGCCGCTCCCGCCTTTTCGCTTTAGCCTGTTGTCGGCAACAGGGAAATATCCGCTACCCGCAGGAACAGGTTGCGCAACCTGTTCAGCAGTGCGAGACGGTTATTCCTTACGGCCTCATCATCGGCCATTACCATGACTTCGTCGAAGAAGTTATCCACGGGCTCCCGCAGGGCCGCGAGTGACCGAAGTGCACGGGCATAATCGCCGTTCTCGAACAGTGGCAGCACTTTGTCAGCCTGCTGATTCACCTGCTCAGCCAGGGCTTGCTCAGCGCTGTCCTGAAGCAGCTTGCTGTCTACCGTTTCACCGATACTGTCACCGCCCTGCTTGGTCAGGATGTTCGACACTCGCTTGTTGGCGCCAGCCAGGGCCTGTGCTTCCGGCAGTTGGCGGAAGGCTTCCACGGCTTTGACGCGGCGGTCAAAATCCAGCGGACGGGTCGGACGGCGGGCGTGCACGGCCAGATAGACTTCGGCGCCGATACCCAGCTCGTCATAGTGGGCGCGGAACCGCTCCAGCATGTAATCGACCACGGTTGAAGCGGTGTTGTCCTCGGTCAGTACTGTGAAGTTCTCTTCTGCCCATTCACAGCAGGCCTGAAGATCCAGCGGCAGTTCCCGCTCAATGATGATGCGCAGGACGCCCAGGGAGGCGCGGCGCAGGGCGAACGGGTCGCGGGTGCCGGACGGTGGCTGGTTAATGCCGAACAGGCCGACCAGGGAATCCAGACGATCGGCGATGGCAATGGCACAGCCGGTCAGAGTGGTGGGCAGATCATCACCGGCAAACCGTGGCATGTACTGCTCGTTCAGAGCTTTGGCAACATCTTCTGCCTCACCGTCGTTGGCGGCGTAGTACTGCCCCATGATCCCCTGCAGGTCGGTGAACTCCAGCACCATCTCGGTAACCAGGTCGGTCTTGGCGAGCATGGCTGCGCGCTCGGCCATCACCGGGTCGCTGCCAATAGCATCGGCAATTCTCTTTGCCAGAGCGGCGACGCGTACGGACTTGTCGTAGATGCTCCCAAGCTTTTCCTGGAATACGATGGGCTTGAGCTGGTCGACACGATCTTCCAGCCGGGTCTTCCGATCAGTTTCGTAGAAGAAGGCGGCGTCGGACAGGCGCGGCCGTATCACCTTTTCATTGCCCGAGATGACCTGGGAGGGATCCTTGCTCTCGATATTGGCAACGGTGATGAACAGCGGCAGCATCTCGCCATCCGCAGCGACCACGTGGAAGTATTTCTGGTGTTCCTTCATGGATGAAATCAGTGCTTCGGCCGGAACGTCCAGGAAGCGTTCTTCAAATCGTCCCATCAACGGCACCGGCCATTCGTTCAGGGCGGTAACCTCGTCAAGAAGGTCTTCGTCAATCACCGCCTTACCGCCAGCCTCCTTCTCGGCAAGCTCGGTTACGCCGGCACGAATCAGTTCACGGCGCTCGGCAAAGTCAGCAATGACATAACCTTCCTGTTTGAGCACGATTTCATAATCGCCGGGTGTGGGGACGATCAGCGCCTTCGGACAATGGAATCGGTGGCCACGGGTCTTGTTGCCCGGGGTCAGCCCCATGATCGGCGACTCAATCACCTTGTTGCCAAACAACAGGACTACCCAGTGCACAGGGCGAACGAACTCGGTCCGGTGTGCGCCCCAACGCATGCGTTTGGGGATCGGCAGTGCTGCCAGGGACTGTTCTACCAGATCCGGCATCAGTTCAACCGTCGGCTTGCCTTGCTCGACGGTGCGGTATACCACCCAGGCGCCTTTGTCAGTCTCCAGAGTATCAAGCTGATCAGGCGTGACACCGAGTGATGTGGCAAAGCCTGTCAGTGCCCGGGTCGGATTGCCCGCATCATCAAACGCGGCCTTCACTGCGGGACCGCGCTTCTCAACCGGTTTGTCCGGCTGCGCATCGGTCAGATCACGAACACGAACGGCCAATCGACGGGGTGCGGCAAAAGCTTCCACTTTGCCGAATTCGATACCTGCGTCTTCCAGACCTTTGGTGATGCCTTGCGTGAAGGCATCGGACAGTCGTTTGAGCGCTTTCGGGGGCAGCTCTTCAGTGCCCAGTTCGACCAGAAAATCCTGTGTTGCCATGATTATGCGTTCCCCTGTTCCTGCGGTGCCTTCTTCGCTTTTTTGCCTTTCTTGCCGTTAGCCTTGGCATCGGCGGCGTCCGCGTCCGCCGCGGCCAGTACTTCCTCTCTCAGGGCCTCGGGAGCCAGAGGGAAGCGGAGTTTGCGGCGGCTGTCGAAGTAAGCCTGAGCAACCGCCCGGGCCAGGGTACGCACGCGAAGGATAAAACGTTGGCGCTCGGTGACCGAGATGGCGTGTCGGGCGTCTAGCAGGTTGAAGGTATGGGAGGCCTTGAGCACCTGCTCATAGGCTGGCAGGGCCAGCCCGGCTTCGATCAGGCGGGCACTTTCGCGCTCGTGCACGTCAAAGCTGTGGAACAGGAACTCGGTGTCGGCATGTTCGAAGTTGTAGGTGGACATCTCCACTTCCTGCTGGTGGAACACGTCGCCGTAGGTCACCACACCATCCGGGCCTTCGGTCCAGACCAGGTCATACACGCTGTCCACACCCTGCAGGTACATGGCGATTCGCTCAAGCCCGTAGGTGAGCTCACCGGTAACCGGGAAACATTCGAGACCCCCAACCTGCTGGAAGTAGGTGAACTGGGTCACTTCCATGCCATTCAGCCAGATTTCCCAGCCCAGCCCCCAGGCACCGAGGGTGGGGGATTCCCAGTTATCTTCCACAAACCGGATGTCGTGAACCAGGGGGTCTAGCCCCAGAGCCTTCAGGGAATCCAGGTAGAGTTCCTGGATGTTGTCCGGTGAGGGCTTCAGTACCACCTGAAACTGGTAATAATGCTGCAGGCGATTGGGGTTCTCGCCGTAACGTCCGTCAGTGGGTCGGCGGCTCGGCTGAACATACGCGGCATTCCAGGTTTCTGGCCCAATGGCTCGCAGGAAGGTGGCCGGGTGGAAGGTACCGGCGCCCACTTCCATGTCCAGTGGCTGGAGTACCACGCAGCCGTGCTGCGCCCAGAAATTCTGCAGGGCCAGAATCAGGCCCTGGAAGGTCCTGATATCCGGTGTTGTGCTTTTCGTTGCCTTGTCTGTCACGACGTCTGCCTACTGATCGGTCTGTGTGTGGCGCTCCGATATTCCCTCGGGGCACTTTGAAAAAAGGCGCATTATACGCTTGCCAAAGCGGTATTTCTAAGTGGTCTTCATACCCTTGTTTTTGAACTAGAAGAAGGTGAGGCCCACCTGGAACAGCTTCTCAACATCCCGTATCCGGGTTTTGTCCACCAGGAACAGGATAACGTGGTCGTCGGGCTGGATACGGAGGTGATCGTGGGCGATCAGAACTTCGTTGCGCCGGACGATGGCACCGATCGTGGCGCCCTCTGGCAGGTTGATTTCATCCAGACGTTTGCCGACTACCTTGGAGGATCGGTGATCGCCATGGGCGATGGCCTCGATCGCCTCTGCCGCACCCCGGCGCAGCGAGTGAACGTTCACGACATCGCCTCTGCGAACATGGGTCAGCAGGCTGCCGATGGTGGTTTGCTGAGGGGAAATGGCGACATCAATGTCGCCACCCTGAATCAGATCCACGTAATCCGGGTTGTTGATCAGCGTGAGCACTTTACGGGCCCCGAGCCGCTTGGCGAGCAGTGAGGCCATGATGTTGGCCTCATCGTCGTTGGTCACCGCACAGAACACATCGGTATTCTCGATGTTTTCTTCCAGCAGAATGTCTTTGTTGGCAGCATTGCCTTCGAGAACCACGGTTTTTCGGAGGTTTTCCGACAGCATCACACAGCGGTCATGATTCCGCTCCAGAAGTTTTACCTGGTAACGGTTTTCCAGCGTGTGGGCGAGCCGCTGACCGATGTTGCCGCCACCGCAGATGAAGATGCGCTTGTACGGCTTTATCAGTGGCTGCAATTCGCTCATCACGGACCGGATATGATCGGACGCAGCGATGAAGAACACCTCGTCGCCATCCTCAATCACCGTGTTTCCCTGAGGCATGATCGCCCGGTCTTTCCGGAAGATGGCAGCTACCCGGGTATCAATGCGCGGCATGTGGGTGCGCAGGTGAGACAATTCATGACCGACCAGAGGGCCGCCCTTTCTGGCTCGAATAGCAACCAGGCGGGTCAGACCTTTGGAGAATTCAAGTACTTGCAGAGCGCCCGGGTTTTCAATCAGGCGGGTGATATGTTTGGTCACCAGGTGTTCCGGACTGATCAGAACGTCGATGGGAAAGCCGCGCAGGCTGTCCAGGTCTTTTGTCTGGTCTTTCTGATAGAACAGGTCTGATTTAGCCAGGTAGGCATTGGCACGCACCCGACAGATAGTCGTTGGCGTCTTGTAAAGAAGCTTGGCGACCTGGCATGCAACCATATTGGTTTCGTCGCTGTTGGTAACCGCAATCAGCATGTCGGCATCTTCTGCCCCGGCCTGCCGGAGTGACGTCGGATAAGACGCCTCGCCCTGGACAGTGCGAATGTCGAGACGATCCTGAAGCTCACGAAGCCGCGCACCGTTACTGTCAATGATCGTGATATCGTTGGCTTCATTTGCCAGGTTTTCTGCCAGTGTGCCACCGACCTGGCCGGCACCAAGGATCAGGATCTTCATGATTCGGGTTTCTCCAGTACGGCATAGAAAAAGCCGTCATGGCTGTTCGGATCGGGGAGCAGTTGCCGCCCCGCGCCCATATCCCTTCCCCACTGAACCTCTGGCTCAACGAGGATGGCACTGTCCTGCTGTTTACGGAAACGTTGGATTATACGGTGGTTTTCCTGGGGGAACACCGAGCAGGTCGCATACACCAGCCGCCCGCCGGGCTTGAGGATAGACCACATGGCGTTCAAAAGGCCAAGCTGAATCGCGGCCAGCGGAACAATGTCCGATTCCCGGCGCAGCAGCTTGATGTCCGGGTGGCGTCGGATGACGCCACTGGCACTGCAGGGGACATCCAGCAGTATCCGGTCAAACGCCTGGCCGTCCCACCATTGGTCAACAGCGGCCGCATCGGCCTGCTTGAGGATGGCCTGCAGATCCAGCCGATCCAGGTTTTCCTGGACCCTGGGCAGCCGGTCGGCAGACTCGTCAATGGCGACCACCTCGGCCAGTTCGCCACAGGCTTCCAGAATCGCGCACGTTTTTCCGCCCGGTGCAGCACAGGCATCGAGTACGCGCTGCCTCGGTGCCAGGTCCAGTATTGTCGTACACAGTTGCGCAGCTTCATCCTGAACGCTGACGGCACCGTCATCAAACCAGGGAAGCCGGTCTACCGGAACTGGACGGGCAAGCTGGATGCCGTGAGGCGCCAGGCGGGTTGGTGTGGCGTCGATGCCTGCTTCCTGCAAAAGGTTCAGATAGGCGTCGCGGCTGAAGCGGAGCGCGTTTACCCGAAGCGTCATCGGTGCCTGGGCATTATTGCCCTCAAGAATGTTCCGCCAGTCTTCAGGCCAATTGTGGCGAAGCTTTTCCACCATCCATGCGGGGTGGCTGTAACGGGCAGCATCGTCTTCGGGCTCCGGTGCCCCTTCACGTTCCGCGGCGCGAAGAACGCCGTTCACGAGACCGGTGAGATGGGGCTTGTCGAGGGCACGGCAGGCTTCGACGGATTCGTTCAATATGGCATAGGATGCGTGCTGGCTGAAGCGTAACTGAAACAGTGCCACCAGCATCAGGTGATGGACGATGCGGTCCGGCTTCCGCAGCGGTTTCTTCAGTCTGGTCTGGAGCTCACCATCGAGGCGATGAAACCAGCGGCACGTTCCGTAGCAGAGTGCCTGCAGAACTGGCCGGTCATTGGGAGGAAGGTCATTCAGCGCCGGGGGCAGGCACTGCGACAGGGACTGACCGTTTTCCACGGCCAGCATAACGTCGGCGGCAAGGGCACGGATGGGCTGGTGGTGGTCGCCCATGTCAGTTCAGCTCCTGCCCGGGCATCAACAGTTGTTTGCCCCCGTTGATGAGGTCATTCACGCTCTGGGCGCGGGCTCCCGGCAACTGCAGGCGCGTGATACGCAGGGTGCCGGTGCCACAGGCAACATCAATGCCTTCCCTTTCCCGTCGAACCACTGTGCCGGCCGGCTGGTGGCTATCGTCGCCCAGGGCCTGCGCTTCGTGAATCCGGATACGTAGACGATCCAGGTCCGTGTAGGTGCCGGGCCAGGGGTTAAATGCCCGAACCAGACGCTCAATGTCGAGGGCATCCCGGGTCCAGTCGATATGCCCCTCCTCCTTGGACAATTTATGGGCGTAGCAGGCCAGCTTGTCGTTCTGCGCCTCGCCGCTCAGTTCGCCTTTTTCCAGCAAATGGAGCGCATCAAGTATGGCCCGACCGCCCAGTTCGGCGAGGCGATCATGCAGACTGCCTCCGGTATCTGTCGGGCCGATCGCGGTGAGTGACTTCAGCAGCATGTCACCGGTATCGAGGCCTTCATCCATCTGCATAATGGTGATGCCGGTTTCGTCGTCACCTGCGGCAATGGCCCGCTGGATCGGCGCAGCGCCACGCCAGCGAGGCAGCAGCGAGGCGTGAATGTTAAGGCAGCCGTGAACTGGAATCCCCAGCACAGTTTTCGGCAGGATCAGACCATAGGCTGCAACGATCATGACATCGGGCTTGAGATTCGCCAGTTCCCGCTGGGCCTCATCCGTTTTCAGGTTCTCCGGCTGGAACACCGGAATGCCGGCCTCCAGAGCCACTTGCTTGACCGGACTGGGCATCAGTTTGCGTCCGCGACCTGCGGGCCGGTCTGGCTGGGAGTACACGCCAACCACTCTGTGATGGGTGCCGAGAAGGGCTTTCAGCGCAGTGGCGGCAAAATCGGGGGTTCCGGCAAAAACGAGTCGCACGGTTGTGATGTCTCTGTTCCGTTGAATACGAAAAGACCGGGTTATAACCCGGTCCGAAGTCTGGTCAGTTGTCCTGGCGCTTTGCCAGGCACTGTATCAGGCACTCTGCTTGTGCTGCTTTTCCAGCTTCTTGCGAATCCGGTTGCGTTTCAGGGCACTGAGGTAATCCACGAACAGTTTGCCGTTCAGGTGGTCCATTTCGTGCTGGATACACACGGCAAGCAGACCGCGAGCCTCAATTTCAAAGGCCTTGCCGTCCCGGCCCATTGCCCGAATCATGCAGTGTTCGATGCGGCTTACGTCTTCATAGAAACCGGGTACCGAGAGACAGCCTTCCTGCATGTCTTCCAGGTCGCCGTCGAGGACTTCGATCTGCGGATTAATGAACACGCGGGGTTCACTCTTGTCCTCGGACAGATCCATGACAATGATCTGCTTGTGCACGTTCACCTGAGTAGCCGCCAGGCCAATGCCGGGCGCATCGTACATGGTCTCGAACATGTCGTCGATCAGCTTGCGGATGTCATCCGTCACCTCATTCACCGGCTTGGCGATGGTGCGCAGACGCGGATCCGGGTATTCGAGAATTTCTAGTATCATGTGACTCGTACTTTTGACCTGTGTGGCTGAATTCCGGCGTTAACGTTTGCATCTCGTGTAACTTGTGTAAATTTCTGCAAGCAAGTGAAAGCGATCGCGAAAATGCGAAAGCGTACTGCGCAAAAAATCACCCTTTATCTGATAATCGGGTCGTATCCGCAGGTTTCAACGGCTGCTGGCAGTGTTAACGCCACATGACTATTATCCAACAATTCGTCGATTGAGTACAAACTGATCACTTAATAGTTAAAATCTTTCGCCGGCGGGATAGAATTTACTGGAAGAACAAAAGATAACATCACAAATTCCGGGACTTCTTCTATAGTAACAGGAATAACAACGTAATAAGCTGCAGGCAACAGGCTGCATCCCAACAGAATGCAAAGCATCAAGGCACGCGATCAAGGACTTACACAATGAGGAAACTGCTGTACGCTCTGGCAGCATTTACGCTGCTGTTCACCTCCTGGGCTCAGGCTGCACCGGAGCTGCGGGCCGATCATCCCGAGCGTTACACCGTCGTGAAGGGTGACACCCTCTGGGATATTTCGGGCCGCTTTCTGAACAACCCGTGGTATTGGCCGGAAATCTGGCATGTGAACCCGCAGGTGGCGAACCCTCACTTGATCTATCCTGGCGATCGCCTTGCCCTGGTCTACATCGACGGCAAACCCCGCATCACCAAGGTGGCGACCAGTGACGTGGTGAAGTTGTCCCCTCAGGTTCGCTCCGAACCGATTGATACGCCTATTCCGGCAATCCCCCTGGATGCCATCAGCAGCTTCCTGACGGATACCCGGATCGTGTCACCGGAGGAGCTGAACGGAGCACCTTATGTGCTCGAAGGTGAAGACGGCCGGATCATTACCGGTGCCGGTGATCGCGTCTATGCGCGCGGCGACAAGCCTGCCGACAAGGTAGGTATTTTCCGCCGCACCAAGGAATTCATTGATCCCGAAACCGGTGAGTTCCTGGGTCTCGAAGCCCGCAGCGTCGGTGCCGGCCAGATAACTGCGGAAAACGGTGATGTCCTGACGTTGAGGCTGACCAAGTCCAATCAGGAAATCCGTATCGGGGACCGTCTGCTGACCAACGTTAATCGCCCGATTTCCACCAGTTTTGTGCCGAGCTCGCCGGATGACCAGGTTGACGGTCAGATGATCGCGGTTGATGGCGGTGTTACCCAGATCGGCCAGTTTGATGTGGTTGCCGTCAATCGTGGCAGCCGTGATGGTCTGGAGCCTGGCAACGTTATGGCGGTGTTGAAGAGTGGCAATATGGTTCGTGATCCGGTCACCGGTGAGACGATTGAGCTGCCGTCTGAGCGTGCCGGCCTGATGATGATTTTCCAGGCCTATGAAAAAATGAGCTACGGGCTGGTGTTGCAGGCGACTCGCCCGCTTTCTGTTGGTGACAAGGTTACCAACCCGTGATTCGCTGAAGGTTAAGGTTCAGATCGTCGCCGGGCCAGGATGGCCCGGCTTTTTCGTTTTCAAGGATGACATCGTGACACAACCCATTCTCACTGGACCCTCTGGCCGGTCCGGATGCATTGATCTTTTTTCCTCCCCTGCTGCTGCCTGGTTGCTGCTTTCGTGCCTGCCAAAGTTTGGCGTCCGCCGACGGCGTGCCGTGCTTTCGGCAACTCCGGTGCTGACCGATTTTCTGGCCATGAACGTGGCCTCGCTTAAAGCACTCGGTCTTCCGATGGAGGTGATTGACCCGATCCGGTCCTGGCAACGGCGGGACCAGAGCGATCCGGTGGTAGCCGCTGTTTTTCGCATCTGGCACGATTGCGACCGGCTTGGTATCGGTATTGTTTCCCCGGAAGAGGAGCACTACCCCGAGGCGCTTCATCATATCCACGATGCACCGCTGGTCTTGTATACCCGAGGTGATCAGACCTTACTGAACCGGGACCAGATTGGTGTCGTTGGCAGCCGAAATGCGACGCGAGCCGGGCTGGACCATGCCCGGAAATTTGCGGCTGAACTCGGGCTGCGAAACCTCCTGGTGACGAGCGGTCTGGCTCTTGGAGTGGACGGCGCTGCGCATGCCGGCGCCCTGGACGCAGGGTTTCCGACGGTTGCCGTCATTGGTTGCGGCCTGGACCGGATCTACCCGAACCAACATCGCCGGCTTGGTGAGCGCGTGATTGAGCAGGGCCTGATGGTCTCTGAATACCCGCCAGGTACGCCGGCACGAGCCGCCCACTTCCCCCAGCGTAATCGTATTATCAGTGGTCTGAGTCGAGGCGTGCTGGTGGTTGAAGCCGGCTTGAAAAGCGGCTCACTGATCACCGCCAGGATGGCTCTTGAACAAGGACGTGAGGTGTTTGCGATTCCGGGATCTGTCCACAGCCCGGTTGCCAGGGGTTGCCACCACCTGATCAAGCAGGGCGCCCGGTTGGTGGAAACGGTGGACGATATTCTCGAGGAGCTGGGCACCTGGTGGTCCCTCCAGGGCGCCGTCGATGGCTCGGTTGAGGCATCTCCCACGGCTGTGCAACAAGAACAGGACAGGCCTGGGCTGGTTGGCCTGGACAGTCGGGAAATCGCGGTATTTGAGGCTTTAGGGTATGATCCTCTGTCAACAGACGCACTGAGCTCAGCAACAGGCCTGCCCGCCGATCAGCTCATGCAGTCCCTGCTGCTGCTTGAGTTGCAGGGGCTTGTGAGCTCGGCTCCGGGAGGTTTTCAGCGAATTGCCTGAGTCCGGTTTAATGATCAACCCCACTTCAACTCCGACAACATCAAACATGGCTGTCTCCCAACCGCTAAGCAAATGGCAGTTACACCTTGCCCGCCGCGCCCTGCTCCGGGGCGGTGTTATCGCCTACCCCACGGAAGCTGTATGGGGGCTGGGCTGCGATCCCTGGGATCCGGTTGCAGTCGAACGTATCCTTGAGCTGAAGCAGCGTCCGGTTGAGAAAGGTATGATCCTGGTAGCTTCTTCGCTGGATCAGGTCCGTTTCCTGCTGGATGCCCTGCCCGTCGAATTGCAGCGTGAGGCTGAGCGCCACTGGCCTGGCCCTGTCACCTGCCTGTTGCCGGACGTGAAACGGCAAATCCCGGATTGGGTGCGGGGGCGCCACAGTTCCATTGCTGTGCGGGTCAGCAGCCATCCGGTGGTGCGCGCCCTGTGTGAGGCCGCCGGCATGCCCCTGGTGTCGACCTCCTGTAATCCGGCGGGTCGGCAACCGGCCCACCATTCCTGGCAAGTCCGTCGTTATTTCGGGGGCCAGCTGGACCGGATTGTGCCTGGTGCGCTTGGTGGCAATCGCAGCCCCAGCCGTATTATTGATATTGTTACTGGTCAGCAGCTTCGTTAGGAGAATTCATGTCACAAGAGCCCGACAGCCGTGCCGTCAAAGAGTATTTGCTGCGCTTGCAGGAAGCGATCTGTTCGCGTCTGGAAGCGGTGGACGGCAACGCTTCGTTCATTCGCGATGTCTGGGACCGTCCGGAGGGCGGAGGGGGTGTCAGTCGTGTTATTACCGAAGGCCGGGTTTTTGAGAAAGGCGGGGTAAATTTTTCCCACGTCATGGGTGAGACCATGCCGGCCTCTGCCACGGCGCATCGCCCGCATCTGGCCGGCGCGCCCTGGCAGGCCATGGGTGTGTCGCTGGTGATGCACCCGAACAATCCCTATGTTCCCACGTCGCACGCCAACGTCCGTTTCTTTATCGCAACGCCAAAAGACGCCGAGCCGGTGTATTGGTTCGGTGGCGGTTATGACCTGACTCCCTACTACGGTTTCGAGGAGGATTGTGTGCACTGGCACAAGACGGCCAAGGCCGCATGCGATCCGTTTGGTGACGAACTCTATAACCGCTTCAAGCACTGGTGTGATGACTATTTCTACCTAAAACACAGGGATGAACCCCGCGGTGTCGGTGGCCTGTTCTTCGATGATTACAATACCGGTGATTTCGAGAAAGACTTCGATTTCATGCAGGCCATCGGGAACAGCTATATTGAAGCTTATGAGCCTGTCGTCAGACGCCGAATGGATCACGCCTATGGTGACCGGCAACGGAATTTCCAGCTGTATCGCCGCGGACGCTATGTGGAGTTCAATCTGGTCTACGACCGCGGGACCCTGTTCGGCCTCCAGTCTGGCGGGCGCACTGAGTCTATACTGATGTCTTTGCCGCCTCTGGTGCGCTGGGATTACAACCGGGTAGCGGAGCACGGAACGGAAGAAGCAAGATTGACGGACTATTTTCTGACCGGCCGTGACTGGCTTGGGGAATGAGGTGGAGAGTGCGAAATGAATAATGATCTGTATGCAGTTGTCGGCCACCCCGTCAGCCACAGCAAATCCCCCCGTATACACAGCCTGTTTGCCAGTCAGACCGGGGAGCCGGTGGAGTACACTGCTATTCAGGCGCCACTGGACGGGTTTGCGGCTACGGTACGGCAGTTTTTCGATCGCGGTGGCAAGGGCGTCAACGTGACGGTGCCGTTCAAAGAACAGGCGTGGCAGCTGGCTGATCGGCGAACCGGGCGCGCGGAAAAGGCCGGAGCTGCCAATACACTCTATTATGACAGTGAAGGTTTACTTACCGCGGACAATACGGATGGTTGTGGGCTGGTGCGGGACCTGGTTGGAAATCACGGCGTAACCCTCAGGGGTGCCAATATTCTGGTTCTTGGCGCCGGTGGCGCGGTTCGCGGTGTAATTGGTCCCATTCTGGCTGAGCAGCCAGCGGCGCTCACGATTGCCAACCGGACAGTAGCCCGGGCCGACGCCCTGGTAGATCTGTTCTCCGATGAAGCCGGTGATACGGTCCTGACCGCCTGCGGGTTCGAGCAGCCGGATCAGCCGTTTGATGTCATCATCAATGGCACCAGCGCCAGCCTGCAGGGGGACTTGCCCCCGCTCTCTGCAAATGTGATCGGCACCGATACGGTAGTTTACGACATGATGTACTCTTTGCAGACGACCACGTTTAACCAATGGGCTCTGGAACAGGGGGCAACCAACGTTTTCGATGGTCTGGGCATGCTGGTGGAGCAGGCAGCGGAATCCTTCCGGGTCTGGCGGGGTGTCACACCGGAAAGCGCAACGGTGATTGACACATTGCGTAACGACTGAGACCACGGCCAGGGTTTAGGCGATACTCAGAATCTTTCTGTAAGGGTTTTCCATGGATATTCTTACGCTTGTAGGGCTTATTGCTGGCGTCCTGATCGTCGGTCTGGCCATGCTTGCCAATGCGTCTCTGCTTACTTTCCTGAACCTCCCCGGCCTGGCCATCGTGCTTGGTGGAACCTTTGCCGTCACCCTCATCAAGTTTCGTATGGCATCGGTCATGAACGCATTCAGGCTGGCGTTCAGTGCCGGTTTTACCGACCGGATGCCCAAGCCTACAGAATTGATCCGTGAGGCCGGGGTATTGGCCATGGTGGTGCGCAAAGAAGGTGTTCTCGGGCTGGAGAATCACAACACCGAGAACAGTTTTTTGCAGAAGGCCATTAACCTCTGCGTCGACGGCCACCCACCGGAGCTTGTAGAAGAGGCTCTGGCCCAGGAAGCTCAGCAAACCGCGGAACGGTACGAGGTTGCTGAGCGGGTATTCCGGGGTATCGGGGATTCGGCTCCTGCCATTGGTATGCTTGGAACCCTTGTGGGACTGGTGCAGATGCTGAATACCCTTGATGATCCTGCCTCTATCGGTCCGGCCATGGCCATTGCCTTGCTAACGACACTGTACGGCGCCTTTATCGCCCAGCTGATTGCCCTGCCACTGGCCGACAAACTTCAGCTCAAAGCTGAGGATGAAGCCCGAAACCAGGTGCTTATTACCACTTCGATCAAGAACATCATGCGAGGCGAGAACCCGCGGGTCATGACCGAGCTTCTGTCGTCCTTTGTCCACCCGGACCAGCGCACTGGCCTGGCCCCGGAGCGGGAGGCCTGACGCTTTGGAGGTTATTCAGCAGAAAAACAAGAAACGGCTGCGGAACTCGACACCCGCCTGGATTGTCACCTTTGCTGACCTGGCCACCCTGCTGCTGACCTTCTTCATCCTGCTTTTGTCCTTCGCCGAGATGGACGTGGAAAAATACCGTGCCATGGCCAACTCAATGGCCGTCGCTTTCGGCTCCAGTAACGTTCTGGGTGACAATGTGGGCGGTTCGCCCATTACCATGATCGAATCCGATACCGTCTCTCTGCCGGAACCAACGCCATCTCAGCGAGAGGAGCCGGCATTTATTGATGAGCGGGCTGACGGGGCTGCCCCGACGAAAATTCCCGGCGGGGTGATTGACCTGGCCAGTCAACTGATACTTGAGCTGGAGTCCGAGGTCGCCTCTGATGCCCTGAGCGTCAATTACGACGAAAGACAGGTGGTGATCCGGTTCTCGGAAGAAGCCACTTTCCGGTCTGGCGACGCGGCCATCAAGCCTGAAATGGTCCCTATCATTGAGCGGGTGGTCAAGGTTCTGTCTGCCTGTGCCGGAGACGTCCTTGTGTCCGGGTACACCGACGATCGCCCCATATCCAGTAGTCGCTACCGCTCCAACTGGGATCTTTCAGCGGCCAGAGCGGTATCGGTTGTCCATGAACTGGTACTCAACCGGCAGGTCCCTGCCGAACGTGTTGTAGCTGCCGGGCGAGCAGAAACCAACCCGCTGGCTCCCAACGATTCACCGGAAAACCGCGCGCTTAACCGACGGGTGGAAATCGCCATCCGGGATCCGGAATGCAGTAATGCTGTTTCCACCGAAGAGCTGCCGGTGGAAATTCTGCCCTGAGCATGAGGAATTACTCCATCCGCCTTATGCTTGTGGTGAAGACTCTCATGCTGAATTCATATAACTGACGTTGTTTCAGGGCTTTATACTGTCTCGCCTGTGGCTGGTTCACGCAATGCGTGAGTCGATTGCCGAACGTATCCAGTTATGAGAGAGCGACAATGAGCGGACCAGACAAGCCTAAAGTCATTGGTGAGGAATGGAGCGATGAACGCGTTAAAAGCTTTCTCGCTATTGAGCCCTATGACAAAGGAGAAAACACAGATTTCAATGCCTTGTTGAAAGCCTATCAGGCCATGCGGGCAGAGGATTTTGAGCGTTTCATCGGTTTTTTTGTGGAAGCGGGCCGGAATCTCGATGCGGTGAATGAACAGGGTGAGACTATGCTGGACCGAATCACTGAACATCGTAAGAGCGCAGACTATGCCCGTGCGTTGGAAGCTGCGGGTGCACAACGACGTGCAGCGGCCGGGAGCTGAGTCCCGGCACAGCTGCGGTTCTGATGTTGGCGCGGACTACTGGATGTCTACTTCAATTGCCTTGGGCTCCTTGGGTTCGGCCTTCTGCAATGTCAGCTTTAGCAGCCCATCTTTGAAGTTCGCTTTCACGCTGTTCTCGTCGACATTGTCGGGCAGCGTGAAGCGACGGGTGAAGCTGCCGTAATACCGCTCAATGCGATGCAGCTTCTCGTCTTTTGTTTCCTCTTCGTGTTTGCGCTCACCTTCAATACTCAGCACACCGTCATGTACCGTGATTTTCACGTCTTTCTTGTCCATACCGGGTAGTTCGGCTTCGATGGTGAAAGTTTCCGGTGTTTCTTTGATATCAACAGCTGGTGCCCAATCGCTGCGGCTGAACAGGTCCTTGCCTTCACCTTCGGTGCGGGACAGGCCGAACATCCGGTTGTAGCGACTCATAAGATCTTCGAACTCATTGATTGGGTTCCAGCGGGTAAGATTGCTCATAAGGATCTCCTTCTTGTCGACGAAAACGAATCTGAATAGTGATGTTCAGCTTCGTTCGCGGAACAGATCCATCCCGGGAATCGCCCGGATGGTCATCCGTGAACTGTTGCTATTTCTCAATGTACGATCGCTGTTCGTATTTTCAAGATCTCGTTGAGCAATTTTTGACCTGCATCATCGATTGGATTCGGTGATATAAGACTCTTTCAGTTTCACGTAATTGGCTGCGGTGTATTTGAAAAAAGTGCGCTCCTTATCGCTCAGTGGCCGGGCCTGTTTTGCCGGCGAGCCAACGTAGAGGTACCCCGATTCCAGTGTCTTGCCTGGTGGCACCAGACAGCCCGCCGCGACAATTACTTCGTTCTCGACTACCGCGCCGTCCATAATGATACAGCCCATACCCACTAACACCCGACTGCCTACGGTGCACCCGTGGAGCAGGGCCTTGTGGCCAACGGTAACGTCATCGCCGATCGTTAGCGGGTAGCCGCCGGGGTTAAAGTCGCTGGCATGGGTGATATGAAGCACCGAGCCGTCCTGAATGCTGCACCGGTTGCCAATGCGTATCTGGTGCATGTCGCCACGCACCACGGTCATTGGCCAGATGGAGCAATCGTCGCCGGTCTGGACATCTCCGATCACCACGGCACTGGGGTCAACCCAGGCACGTTCACCAAATTGTGGCATCTTACCCTTGTGTGAGCGTACATTCGTCATTACATATACCTTTGCTGGACTTACCCGGAGGATCGGGGTGCCTGCGGGAACATTCTTCCAAAACTGTGCGGAGCCATGGATGGCGGAGCTCAAGCGTCACATGGACGTGCTTGAGCGGGTTTTGGAAGAATGTTCCCGCAGGTGCCTTGCCCCGAGGAATGATATAAAGACGCTACCTGACAAATTCCTGGCTGAGAAGGGGAACTATGAATAACCCGTTACTGACTGACGACCTGTTGCCGAAGTTTGACCATGTTCGTACTGAGCACATGGAGACGGCTATTGACCAGATTCTCAGCGAAAATCGCGTGAAAATTGCCAGTCTTGCCCAGAATGAAGATCCGACCTGGGACACCCTGGCCCAGCCCATGCAGGCACTGGAAGACAAGTTGAGCAATGCCTGGTCGGTGATTTCGCACCTGAATGGCGTCATGAACAACGACGACCTGCGCAAGGTGTACAAGAACTGTCTGGAAAAGCTGACCGAATACAGCACAGAAATCCGCCAGAACACGGCCCTTTGTGACGCCTACAAGCGACTGAAGGCCCGTGACGATTTCAAGGATCTGACCGAAGCCCAGCGCAAGTCAGTGGATAACACCCTTAGGGATTTTCACCTGGGTGGTGTTGATCTGCCCGACGAAACGAAGAAACAGTACGCAGCCTTGTCGCAGGAACTGTCAGAACTGTCTAACCGCTTCAGCGACAATGTACTGGATGCCACCCAGCACTGGTACAAGCACATCACCGATGTTAGCGAGCTGGCGGGGGTGCCGGAAACTGCCATTGAGGGCGCGAAACAGGCCGCCCGGCAGAAAGAGCTGGACGGCTATGTGATCACGCTGGACTTCCCGAGTTTCTACCCGGTCCTGACCTACTGCGACAACCGCGAGTTACGCCGGGAGGTCTATGAGGCCTTTGTAACCCGGGCCTCCGATCAGGGGCCGGATGCCGGTACCTGGGATAATACTCCGTTGATGGCGGAGATTCTCAAGCGCCGCCATGCTCTCGCCCAGCTACTGGGGTTCAACAACTACGCTGAGCGGTCCCTGGCCACCAAAATGGCACGTAATACGGACGAAGTGCTGGAATTCCTGAATCAGCTGGCGGCCAAGTCCAAGCCTATGGCCGAGAAGGAGTTTGCCGAACTCAAGGCGTTTGCCAAAGACGAGCATGGTGTTGATGACCTGCAAGCCTGGGATGTCGGCTATTACAGCGAGAAACTGAGTCAGCAGCGGTATGACATTTCACCGGAAACCCTGCGCCCGTGGTTCCCGGTCGACAAGGTGGTGCCCGGTCTGTTTCAGGTGGCCGAAAAGCTCTTCGACGTCCAGATCGAGGCCCACCCGGAGGTGGAGACATGGCATGAGGATGCTACCGCCTATTGTATCAGTCGTAACGGCGAACCCCTTGCCTGGTTCTATCTGGACCTGTTTGCCCGTCAGGGTAAGCGTGGTGGAGCCTGGATGGCCGATTGCCGGGTTCGCTGGCGCAATCAGCGTGGGCAGCTTCAGCTGCCGGTGGCGTTTCTGACCTGTAACTTCACCCCGCCGGTGAATGGCAAGCCGTCGCTTCTCACTCACGATGAGGTCACCACCCTGTTCCACGAATTTGGCCATGGCCTGCACCATATGCTGACCCAAGTGGATGTACTGGACGTGTCCGGCATCAACGGCGTGGCCTGGGATGCGGTCGAGCTGCCCAGCCAGTTCCTGGAAAACTGGTGCTGGAACCCGGAATCGCTGGCGTTGATTGCCTCCCATCACGAAACCGGCGAACCCCTGCCGGAGGATCTGCTGCAGAAACTGCTGGCGGCCAAGAATTTCCAGTCCGGAATGGGCATGGTGCGCCAGTTGGAGTTCTCTCTGTTCGACTTCCGCCTGCATGCGGAATTCAGTGGCGAGGCGCCCACCAACCCGCTTGATATGCATCGAAAGGTTCGGGAAGAGATTGCTGTGGTGGAAGCACCGGCGTTCAACCGATTCCCGAACTCCTTCTCGCACATCTTCGCGGGTGGTTACGCGGCCGGTTATTACAGCTACAAGTGGGCGGAAGTACTGGCGGCGGATGCCTTCTCGATGTTTGAGGAAAAAGGCATCTTCGACCCCGAGACTGGCAAGGCCTTCCTGCATAACATTCTGGAGAAGGGTGGCTCTCAGGAGCCGATGGAGTTGTTCAAGGCCTTCCGTGGTCGCGAACCGCAAGTAGACGCCCTGTTGAAACAATCCGGCATCACGGATGAAGCTGCCTGAGCCAATGTGTTCCGGCAGTCGTAATGACTGCCGGGTACTTACTTCCGGAGTTTAGTTATGGCGAGTCCGAAACGCTTTATCGCCGGCGCCGTCTGTCCCCGTTGTGTGGAGATGGACAAGATCATGATGTTTACCACCGATGACGGTGATCAGGTGCGTGAGTGCGTGGCCTGCGGATTTACCGATGCGGTGTCCGATGCTGAGAAGCCGGCCGATCCAGAGTTAGAAACGCGGGTGAACACGCGCAGTAACGAAGACGATCATACTGTTAAGCAGGTGGTGTTTTTTAAGGCCGGGTCTGAGGACTGAGTTTTGTTCGCCTAGCCTGTTGGTTGTGGAAGGGGCGAGGTCGCGGGGGTGCTTTTCTTCTGGGAAAAACAACTCGCTGCGCTCAGACATCTTTTTCCCGGCAGAAAAGCATCCCCACACCCTCTCCACTTAACTTCACGGATATATCTTTGTTGATCTGACGTGAGGGGGGTGGGGGATTTTTTCCCGCCAGAAATGGATGTCTGAGCGCAGCGAGTTCCATTTCCAAGGGGAAAACTCCCCCTGCCCCCTCGCAGCCCGCCAAACCCGCAGGCTACGACCTAGAGGTCAAACTCCGAAGCTTAAAGCACCATAGCCGCCAACCAACCAAAGCCTAGCAAAGGCAGGTTATAGTGCAGGAAGGTCGGAACAACGGTGTCCCAGATGTGGTTGTGCTGGCCGTCGACGTTCAGGCCGGCGGTGGGGCCGAGGGTGGAGTCCGAGGCTGGGGAACCGGCATCACCGAGGGCACCGGCGGTGCCCACCAGGGCAACGATGGCCAGCGGGCTGAAGCCCATCTGCAGGGCCAGGGGTACGTAAAGCGCGGCGATGATCGGGATGGTGGAGAAGGACGAGCCGATCCCCATAGTGATCATCAGGCCCACGACCAGCATCAGCAGGGCGGCCAGAGGCTTGTTTTCGCCGATGGTGGCAACGGAGCTCTGGACCAGAGTGGCGATCTCGCCGGTTTCCCGCATTACTTCCGCAAAGCCGGACGCCGCGATCATGATGAAACCGATCATCGCTAGCATTTTCATGCCCTCGGTGAACAGGTCATCTGCCTCTTTCCACTTTACCACGCCAGACAGATTGAACAGGACGAACCCCGCCAGTGCGCCCAGGATCATGGAGCCGAGCCAGAGCTGAACCACGAATGCCGTAACGATAGCAATCAGCGCCATGATCAGGGTGCGTGGGCTGTATTTTACGTCGACCCGTTCGGTGCGGGTGATGGCTTCCATGTTGTATTTGCGCTCGCCCCGATAGCTGAAAAACACCGCAACAAGCAGGCCGCAAAGCATCCCGAGTGCCGGCAAGGCCATGGCGGACATGACGTTGAGGCTGGATGCGTCAACCCCGTTTTCGGCGACGTTGGCCAGCAGAATCTCCTTCAGGTAAATACCACCGAAACCAACGGGCAGGAACATGTAAGGCGTGATCAGGCCGAAGGTGAGCACACAGGCGACCAGGCGGCGGTCCATGTTCAGCTTTGCCATTACGTATAACAGCGGCGGCACCACCAGCGGAATAAACGCTATGTGTATTGGCAGGATGTTCTGGGAGGAGATGGCGATGGCCAGGAGCAGGCCGATGATGAGGAAGCGAATTCCGGTAACAGCTGAACCGTCGCCCTGTCTGCCGACCAGGGCCAGGGCCCGGTCCGCCAGGGCATGGGCCAGGCCGGATTTGCCGATGGCGACGGCAAACGCACCGAGCGTGGCATAAGATAATGCGACGGTCGCACCGCCCCCGAGACCACTATTGAAGGCTTCGATCGTGGCTTCCAGGGACATACCCGAGATCAGTCCACCGGATACGGCACCGATTATCAGGGCAACAACAACGTGAATGCGGCACAAACTCAGGACGAGCATGATGGCAACCGCGGCAACAACGGCGTTCATGGCAGACTCCGGATAGGAATAACTGGGTTATCCGACCCCTTGTGAGGGCCGGGTTCACGAAAAGCGCGCTAATGTGCAGGAAATGACCGCGACAGTCAAAGCGGGATTGTGGCTATCAGTTGTCGCCGATGCGGTAAAATCGGGGTACCTGTTCACCTGCCAGTTCGACGGTTTCCCGGAACATGGACAGTGGGCGGACCCAGAGACTGTGATCGCCGTAAAGACAACGGTAAACTACCATCCATTCCTCGGTTTCGCTGTGGCGGGCCAGGTCAATTACCTGGTAATCCCTGCCCTTGTAATGGCGATAGCGCCCGGGACGGATATCCTGTTTTTTTTCGGTCATGTTGTGCCTCTCCGGAAGGACGCCGGGTTATCTCTTTTGCAACGGGACGTGACGGTCTCAACGGTCTAAACTTGGTAAGCTGAGCAGCGGGAATACCTAAGAAATCTGCTCAGGGCTTACGCAGTGTAGTCTATGTCACTGGGCCCGAAAACCGGAACCTGCTATGAAACAAACCGCTTACCTTGCGGTCCTGTCCCTGGTCATTCTGGTCGCCGCGCTTTTCAGTGGCCGGGTCTCGGCTGATCAAGCCGAATTTCTCTGGCTGGAGGATCCGGTCGGCGGGTTGAGTGTTGACGATGTCCGGGCTCTGGACCCCACGGACTGGACAGCCTTTAGTGCCGATCAGGTGCTCAATCTCGGCTTCAGTGATGGTGCCTTCTGGCTTCGTGTCACGGTACCGCCCAACTCCGCCAACCGTGTGCTGGAAATCGGTTACCCCCTGCTTGATGTGGTGGATGTGTTCTGGGCAAGGAACGGTGAGGTGATCCTCCAGTACGCAACGGGCGACACCCGGCCATTTCACAGTCGCCCTATTTATCATCGCAATTTTGTCTTTCTGGTTCCGTCCAATACCGAGACGGTTACAGCGTTCGTCCGGGTGAAGACCCAGGGTTCGGTACAGATTCCCGTATCTGTCGTCCCCTCCGCTGACTTTCTGGCCGGTGAGCAGTTGTCTTATGGCTGGCAGACCGTGTTCCTGGGCATCATCCTGGCGCTGGCGCTTTATAACCTGTTTCTTTTTCTTATTGTTCGCCAGCCAACCTATTTATGGTACGTACTGACCGTTGTTACTTCAGGGCTGGTTCAGCTGAATTTCCACGGGTTACTGTTCCAGTGGCTCTGGCCGGAGCTGCCGGGTATTAATCGTTACTTCACTGTCTCGATCATTGGTCTGGCGCTCATGGCCGCGATTATGTTCAGCATTCAGTTTCTGGCAGTACGACGGTACAGCGAGAGCGGTTACCGGATTTTGCTGGCGCTCCTGTTCTGCTCCGGGCTGAGTGTCCTCTATGGCTTCGTGGGCGGATACCAAACCGGGATTGCCATCGTCAGTATTCTGGCCGCGATTGCGACGCCCGTTACCTGGCTGGTGGGCATCTATGTCTGGTGTCGTGGGCAGAAGCTGGCAGGTTTTTATGTGCTGGCATGGACGCCGTTGTTGCTGGGCCATTTGATTCTTGCGGTCAGCAAACTCGGTTACATGCCCCGCACCTTCATTACGGAGTTTGGTCCCCAGATCGGTGTTGCTCTTGAGGTCATTCTGCTTTCCTTCGCCCTGGCCTATCGTATCAATCTCGAACGCCATCGCAGACTGAAAGCCCAGGAGCATGCTCTGGAAATCCAGCGCCGGGCCAATCTGACACTGGAAGAGCGGGTTCGCGAACGCACAGAAGAGCTGGAGCGGGCCAACGAACGGCTCAAGACCATCAGTCTTACTGACGGCCTGACACAGGTAGCCAATCGACGCCGGTTCGACGAACAGCTGCGGATGGAATGGAAACGGGCCTTAAGGCAGGGGGAGCCTCTTAGTCTGTTGATCCTGGATATCGATTACTTCAAGTCAGTGAATGACCGGTTCGGACATTTGGTGGGCGATGATTGCCTGATTACGGTGGCGGCGATTTGCGCCAATGAAATTCAGCGTTCGGGAGACCTTCTGGCACGTTACGGGGGTGAGGAGTTCAGCGTTGTGCTGCCTGCAACATCGGAAGATGGCGCGGGCCAGGTCGCGGAACGCTTGCGGAACGCAGTTGCCACTTCAGCTATGTACCCCGGGGCACAGGAAACGCCGGTCAGCCTGAGTATCAGTGTTGGGGTGGCGACCATGAGGCCAGGCCAGGATGACCGGCCCGGAGAGCTCGTCCGGCGTGCGGACGAGGCCCTCTACGGAGCCAAGGGGGCAGGCCGAAACAGGGTTATGTCATACCGGGATTTCCGGGCGGTTTCAGCGGGCAGTTCCTGACCAGCCTAATTTTTCAGCTTGTAACGGCCGGGGCCCAGGAATACCACTGCAATGGCGGTAAACAGGAAAAAGCCCTGAAGCTCCAGTGACCAGCCGCCGCTGCCTCCCAGTGACAGTAACTGCTGACTATGGACGAGTACGATGGCAACCACCATGTTGAACGCAATCAGCAACGCACCAATCCGTGTCTGGTAGCCGAGAATTACCATCAGTGGCGCGATCAGCTCGCCGATGAAAACGCCGTAGGCCAGAAATGTTGGCAGGCCATGGCTGGCCAGTTCACCCTCAATGAATCCCACGCCGTGTAGCAGTTTGGCAATACCGTGAAACAGCATGAGACCGCCCAGTGTCAGGCGGATAATCAGTTTTCCCAGATCAGCGTTCTCGAGCAAGTTGATGGTCTCCCGAATTCAATGATGAAAAAGCCGCAACAGCATACCCGCTTATGACAGGACCTCAAAGGTTACGAATGTCCGAATACAGTGGCACGATCCGTTTGAGAAGGCGGTTCTGGGCAGCGGTTGGGATGTTGTTTTCTTCCATGGCCAGAATCAGATTCTCGGCCAGTGCATTGAACTGGGTATCCGTGATCGCCATATCGGAATGAAGTTCGCGCATCGAGCGGCCGCTGTAATTGCAGGGCCCGCCGCTCAACTCGCACAACTGGTCGGTCAGATTGCGATGAAACTGGGCAACGTTCACGCCCTTGAACTGATGATTGATTCGCTCATCGTCGACGATCAGGTAGAGCAGGTCCTCGACCACGTTTGCGATGCCGGGTCTTTCTCCCAGTTGCTGATACAGGGTCGGTCCGGAGTCCGCCGGCATCGACTGGCAGCCTGTGAGTGCCATCAGGCTGCCGAGCAGAAGCAGCGCGAGAACCGCAGGCTTCACAGTGAAATTTATCATGTCAGAAGCTCCCCTGCAGGGAAAGATACACCCCCTGTTGATCTGTCAGCGTAGCGACGTCACCCAGATTGACCAGTGCTGCAGTGACCGCCAGTCTACGATCAGGTACCCAGGCCAGGAACAGATCCCACCAGTCGTCTTCTTTCGCAAAACCGAGGTTGTCCGGCTTCTGCCGGTACTCGGCACCCACCAGCCATTGCCGGTTCAGGAACAGGCCGATACTGCCCTCGGCCATGATGTCGTACCCGTTATTGCGATCTCCGCCAAAACCCAGCAAACCACCCTGATTGGCTTTGGTCGCCCGGGCAGTGGCATTCACCAGCAGGTTGCGTTCCAGCAGGGCGGCAAAGAACAGTTTGCTGCCACTCAGATAAAAATCGGTGCCACTGTCGTCCCGGGCTCCGATGGCCTCGGGCACCACGAAATCCCGTTGCCGCTTGTATTGCAGTCCCGCGGACCACTGCCCCCAGGGACTGTAGAGAACGTCTCCCGTGAGCCGGACTTTGGCGCCAAAAATATCCTGATTGAGCTCGTCCTGTTCCAGCCCAAAGCCGTTTTTGAGAGTGAAAACCAGAGCGTCGAGGTCAAGAGACTGCCGGACCACCGTGAGTTCGACGCGATTGTTCCAGTTTACCCCCGCACCGGTGACCGACAAGCTGTAATCGTCCACTTCCGCCCGGCTCAGCGCCAGAGTGCCGCCCCACTCTTCATCACTGGCGTAGCTGCCCAGTAAGGCCCAGGGCACCAGGCCACCACCGGCACTGCCTTCGATAGTAGTGACGCCTCCGGTTGCCCATATCCGGCTGCCAATGTCAGCCATGGCCCAGGAGGAAGTCAGGGCCAGCAGGGCCGCCGTCAGAGGCCAGTGTTTCATCGTGAATGCTCCGGAGCGATTTGGGTCAGTTCCTGACGGCGTGCCACCAGGGATTTTGCTGTTTCGGGAAGATCGACCGGTGCCACAGGCCGGCTCAGGTAGAATCCCTGGCCAAGATCGCAGCCCCATTGCTGCAGCAGGTGCCACGCGTTCAGGCTCTCAATGCCTTCGGCTACGACTTTCAGGCCCAGGCCATGAGCCATATCGATGGTGGACTTCACGATCAACTGATCCTGAGGTTCGGATTCCAGTTTCAGCACGAAAGATTTGTCGATCTTGAGCTCCTGCACCGGCATTTTGCGCAGCTGGGATAATGACGAGTAACCGGTGCCGAAATCATCCACCGAGAGTGTCACCCCAAGCTCCCTCAATTTGTTCAGGGTGGCCAGCGCCTCTTCCGGATCTTCCATCAAGGCACTCTCAGTAACTTCCAGGGTGATTCGCTCAAGCCCTTGATGCCAGTTTGCAAAGGCTTCGGCAACGTGGCCGGTCAGGGCGGGCCAGGTCAGGTCCATGGCAGACAGGTTGATGGCCACGCTCACATCCAGGCCCACAGCCGCCCACTGACGGGCATCGCCGGCCACCCTGTTCAGAATATGGGCGGTCAGGTCGTGGATCTGCCCCGACTGCTCAGCCAGGAAAATGAACTCTTCCGGAGATATAAAGCCCAGTTCCGGATGAATCCAGCGTACCAGAGCTTCCACCTGAACCAGCCGCCCTGACCCGATGTTCAGTTTGGGCTGGTAATTCATGTGCAGGTGATTTTCCGCAATGGCTGTGTGCAGGTCGGAAATCAGCTGCAATTCCCGCAAATGGCTTTCGTCCTGCCCCGGCTGGTAGCGTGTTACCGGTTCGGGGCGTTGCTGTGCCATTTCAAAGGTCAGGTTGAGCCTTCGACGCAGTTCATGGGTATTGGCCGCATCGGCCGGCAGCTCCATGGTAACCATGGTGACCCGCAGTGAAAACGGCGTCCTGTTGATGTGCAATGGCGATTCGATGACGTCATGAAGCTGTCTGGTCAGGCCGTTCAGGGTATCTGCACCGTGGGCGGGTATCAGAGCCAGGAACTCCGCACCGCCGGTGCGGGCAACAATCCGTGCATCGGGGAGTTCGGTCTGCAAGCGTTGCGAAACCCCGGACAGCACCTTGTCGCCGAACTCCAGACCCAGCGTATCGTTAATGTCCGATAGATCGTTCAGGCGCAGGCCTATCAGGGTGCAGTGGTCTTTCCCGGCAAACAGCTCCTGTGCGGACTGCATCAGGGCATTGCGGTTGCCTAGCCCGGTGACATCATCGTGGGTGGCCGCATATCGGATCTGGGCTTCCCGTTCACGAAGACGAACCAGCATGTCCCCCAGGGCATCCCTGAGTTGTCTGAGTTCGCCGCCCGCCCGGATCGCCGGTGGCTGAGGCGTCTCACCTTCTCCGACGGCTCTGGCATAGTCTGCAAGCTGCAGGACCGGTCGGCCCAGATTGCGGGCAATGATCAGTGCAAGCAAGATGGCGAAGACCAGAATTGCGCTGACAAGCAGGGCAAGTTCACCGGCCCGTTTATAATAATTGCGCAGGCTGGCTTCGCGGCTGATCAGCAAGGTAGCCTGCATGTCATCGGTACCCTGGTCGCCAAGATCGATGATCCGGGTGAAATAATGGACATTCTCAAGAAAATTCCGGTTTCCGGAAGACTCTGCCAGCGCCTGCTCCAGGTTGAGGTCGAGTCCTTCGGATGTGGCGAACAACTGGAAGCTGGCTTCAGAGGAGGTGCGTGCCCGGAATGTTACGTCGGTGCCAGAGAGGCGAGCGATACTATTTGCCAGCGCCTGGTCCAGGGCGAACCCGGACACCAGCCAGGCTCTTAACCCCGGACCTTCTACCGGGATTACCAATATTTCGTAGCCTTGCCCGTCCATAAAGGAGAGTGTCCGGGTAAATCCCCTGGACCTTGCTTCTTTGAATGATGATTCGGGCATCTCGGGAGGCCGGCGGCTGAGCGTCGAGGCGAGCAGGTCGCCGGAGTTGTTTATCAGCAGTGCGAAGTCGGCCCCGGCCCGGCGGCTGTGGTTCTCCAGGGCACTGTCAATGGTGGCGGGATCTCCGCTTGCAACGGCGGACCTGAAACCGAAATCTTTCACGACCACGTCCAGGCGGGAAAGAACCAGGTCCGTGCGGCGCGCCAGGACTTCTCTGGTCAGTCCTTCTCCAATACTGAGTTTTTCCAGGGCCCGGCTTTTTTCGTCCTCAAACAGGTACACCATCAACAGGGCGCCAATCACCAGGCCGACCAGCAAGACCAGCGCGATCATGGCAGCAATCAGGCGACCCCTGAAACCGGGGCGGAATCCGCTTGACATTAAAGCTCCCGGAAACGTTGTTGCAGGAGATTCATGGAGCCGTCCGCGGTGGGTTCGGGTTCCAGCTCAATAGTTATCGCGTCTGGATTGATCGATTCCAATGTCCGCCTGACCGGTTTGGTATTGTCGGTCAGGCGTGGATGCCAGATATTAAGAGTAAGGGGGCGCTCAGGCGAGGGGCTCTGCTCAAGCGACAATGTCACCCTTCCATTCCCATTGGTGCGCCCGATCTTGCTGGTAGCTGTGACCACGATGAACGCCTGCATATGGTCGTGGATGTTGCATCCCAGTTCCACGATACCCGGCTTGTCGAATAAAACCGGAGCTTCGGGTTTGCCGGCATAAAGTTCGATATTGAAAGTTTTGGCTGGAGAAAAGGAGTAGACGTGGTGCTGGGTATTGTCCCGGTTGGGAAACTCCACATGGGAGCCGACCGGAATAACCGTTACATGGGGGTGAAACCTGCGATCCTTCTGGTAAATTTCGGCGGAAACCGGAGTTGTTGTATCCGGTTTGTCCAGATAAACCAAAGCGTCCGCAACCGGCGTGTTCCCGCCAGTGAGGTTAATCATTACGTTGAGTTCTGCTGACAGAGCGGGAGACGATGCGAGCGCGGACGCCAGACACACAGCTAGGATTGATCTCATCTGAATTGTGAACCTTTCAGGCCAAACCGGAACCCAGAGAAAATCGGATATGGTTCCTAACCAACAGATTTTCCCAGTAATGACGCATCCAGTCCCAGGCGGCGTTGTTGACCTGATCAACAAATGGATCCAGGTTCAGCTCATAATAATCCGGTGTCCCGGCAATTTGTAGCACCGTAACGGTGATCGAATCATCCAGTTCATTAGCGAAGGGCTCGCCGATCAGCTGGTGCGTCAACAGGTTAGCACGGGTCGCCTCAAGATCCACCAGTTCACTGGCTCGAATCGAGCGATTGTTTTCATACATTTCTTCCATCAGGCGGTGGCATAAGTAGGCACGAATCAACAACCCGTCCAGGCCGTCGTATTTGACGAGAAGGGCCGACGGCTGGGTGAAATAACGGATGGCGGCACTGATAAAAGGGGCGAACAGGTCGGCCTTGTCGGCTTCCCGGGCGCAGGCTTCCACGCATTCGATCAGTCGTGGGGCCATTTCAATGTATTCAACGGCGAACTGGAACAGGCAGGTGGCAGGTTGGTAGCCTTCAATGGTCACAGCTGCAGGCAACCCGGCAGCTTTCTCCCGGAGCTGCCGGAGAAAAGTACCAGAACGGGCTTCCTTGCGCCGTGCCTGATCTATGATCTCGAGAACTACCTGTGGTGTCATTTCAGGAGATGCCAATGTCTGAACGAGTTGAGGTCGCAAGGCGCCTCCCGTTGTCCGGAGCCAGTAACGGGGCAGGAGAGCAGGGTTGAAGGACCACAACAGGCCTGCCGTTTCTGACAAGTGTAGTCGACATTTTTCGCCTTGCCGGCCTGCCAGGGTTAAAAACAGAAGATGAAATGTTACAGATCGCATCCCGCCTCAACGCCCGCTGAACCAGCGGTCCTGCCGTGTGTGAGACCAGCACAGCCAGCCCATGCTGACCGCCCGCGCCAGCATCAGACAGATCAGTGAAAACCAGAGCCCGTGATTTCCCCAGCCGGTGGTAAGCCACCAGACGGGCAGGAATACTCCCAGGGCGGAGAACAGCATTGTGTTCTGCATATCCCGGGTGCGAGTGGCGCCAATGAATACGCCGTCCAGTAAAAATCCCCAGACCGAGGCGAACGGCAGCAGCCAGAGCCATGGCAGGTATCGCCAGGCCATAGACCGGACTTCTTCAATGCCGGTCAGAAGGGTGATCAAAGCCTTTCCGCCAAGCACAAATATGATCGTTAGCAACAGTGCACCCCAGAGTGACCAACGTAATGCGCTCTGGAAAACCACTCTGAACCGGCGTCGGCTGTCTTTACCGATGGCTTCGCCAATCAGGGCTTCCGCCGCATTGGCAAAGCCATCCAGCGCGTTGGAAATAAGGAGCAGGAAGGTAATCAATACCGCATTGGCTGCCAGTATGGTGTCCCCCTGCCGTGCCCCCTGGGCGGTAAAGAAAGCGAGCACCAGCAGCAGGGCGATGGTGCGAACCATGATGTATCGGTTCACCTGCAGGATTTTAAGGTAGTCGGCCAGTTCACCAAAAAGTGCGCGGGTAAGCCTCTGGCCTTCGGGCATGCGGGAAAGCACGATGGCAAAGCCAATGCCGGCAGCACCATATTCGGCGATCACCGTTGCGATTGCGACCCCACGACTGTTCCAGCCCAGACCGGTTACGAACAGAACATCCAGAACGATGTTCAGCCCGTTGGCGACAATCAGCATAATCATAGGGCCCCGTGGAAACTGGGTGCCAATCAGCCATCCCACAAGGGTGTACTGACACAGCACCGCTGGCGCACTCCAGATCCGGATGGCTGCGTATTCAGCGGCCAGTTCGGTGACGTCCGGACTCGGGTTCATCAGGGTCAGTCCCAATTTGATCAGGGGCTGATGGAACAGAATAAGCAGCAGTCCGATGCCCGCGGCCAGCATCACCGAGCGCAACAGCAGGGCAACTTGCCCGAAACTGTCGCGCTTGCCCCACGCCTGAGCTGCCAGCCCGGTCGTGCCCATGCGCATAAAACCGAAAGTCCAATACAGGATGCTGAACAGGTTGGCGCCGACGGCCACGGCTCCCAGGTATTCGGGGCTTTCCAGGTGGCCAAGGACCGCCGTGTCCACCAGACCCAGAAGAGGGACGGTCAGGTTGGTCAGCATCAGTGGCCAGGCGAGGGTCCACAGTCGCCGGTCAGTGGCGGACAGGTTAGGTGCCATATTTCAATATCTTCTAAAAAATGAATAAATAGAGCTTTTGGATTTAAGCGATTTTTTAGTCTTTTCTTGATCCGTGTCTATACTCGAATCTGAAGTATCCGTAAGCAGGCTTTCACCCTGACGCGAGACGGTGTATGCGAGCGCCGTTATAAGGTTCAGGGGGATAACGCAAAATCCGACAAGAATAACACTCTGTGGAGACACAGTATGCGCGTGCACGCTCAGCGGGCAGGTGCCCTGTTAGGCGGTCTTATGTTCCCTGCCCTGTCCATGGCGGACTGGACGTTGAACATGACCCCCGGGGTAACCGGCACCAGTAATGAGATATTCAGCCTTCACATGATCATTCTCTGGATCTGCGTCGCCATTGGCATCGTGGTCTTCGGGGTAATGTTCTGGTCCATTTTTGCCCACCGAAAATCCCAGGGCCACAAGCCGGCGAATTTTCACGAAAACACGTTGGTGGAAATTCTTTGGACCATCATACCGTTTGTCATTCTGGTCGTTATGGCCATTCCGGCCACCGCCACTCTGGTAGACATGTACGACACCACCGAGTCGGATGTGGATATCAAGATAACCGGTTACCAGTGGAAATGGCAGTACGAGTACCTCGATGAAGACTTCGGCTACTTCTCGAACCTTGCCACGCCCGCTGACCAGATCAGCAACCGGCAGGCGAAAGGTGAGAACTATCTGCTGGAAGTCGACAACCCTCTCATTATCCCGGTTGGCAAGAAAGTACGTTTCCTGCTCACCGCCAACGATGTCATCCATTCCTGGTGGGTGCCGGACTTCGGCGTGAAAAAGGATGCTATTCCCGGTTTCATTAACGAGACCTGGACGCGGGTAGACGAGCCCGGAACCTATCGCGGCCAGTGCACCGAACTTTGTGGCAAGAATCACGGTTTCATGCCTGTGGTGGTGAAAGCCGTCCCGGAAGAAGAGTACAAAATCTGGGTCGCAGAGCAGAAAGCCGCCGCGGAAAAAGAGCGTGAACTGACCCAGAAAGACTGGAGCATGGCCGAGCTGATGGAGCGGGGCGAGAAGGCGTACCAGACTGCCTGTGCCGCATGCCACCAGGCTGATGGCAGTGGCGCGCCCCCGGCGTTCCCGGCCCTTAAGGGCAGTCCGATTGCCACCGAAGACATGGCTGCCCACATCGACATTGTGGTGAACGGCAAGTCCGGCACGGCAATGCAGGCTTTCGGCAACCAGTTGAGCGAGGTGGACCTGGCCGCGGTGATTACCTACGAGCGTAATGCCTGGGGTAACAACACCGGTGAAATGGTCACGCCCAAAGAAATTTTTGATTACAAGAGCCAACAGTAATCAACGCCAGCTAACAGATATCACCGCCCACTATTAATGGCGGTAACGGGGGTTTTCATGAGTGCGGTTGCAGATACCCACGCCCAGGATCATCATCACGGCCCGGCCAAAGGCTTTAGCCGCTGGCTGTTGACCACCAATCACAAAGACATAGGTACCATGTACCTGATCTTCAGCTTTGCCATGTTCCTTCTGGGCGGAACCATGGCCATGGTTATTCGTGCCGAGCTGTTCCAGCCGGGTCTGCAGATTGTGCAGCCGGAGTTTTTTAACCAGATGACCACCATGCACGGATTGATTATGGTGTTCGGTGCGGTCATGCCGGCCTTTGTGGGTCTTGCGAACTGGATGCTGCCGTTGATGATCGGTGCGCCCGACATGGCATTGCCACGGATGAACAACTGGAGTTTCTGGCTGCTACCCTGCGCCTTCCTGATCCTGGTTTCCACGCTGTTCATGGAAGGTGGCGCGCCGAACTTCGGCTGGACCTTCTACGCACCCCTGTCGACGACCTACGGACCACCGAGTACCACCTTCTTTATCTTTGCCGTGCACATCATGGGGATTTCCTCGATCATGGGCGCGATCAACGTCATTGCCACCATCCTGAACCTGCGGGCACCGGGCATGACCCTGATGAAAATGCCGCTGTTCGTCTGGACCTGGCTGATCACCGCGTTCCTGCTGATCGCCGTGATGCCGGTACTGGCCGGTGTGGTGACCATGATGCTGATGGATATCAACTTCGGCACCAGCTTCTTCGACGCCTCCGGCGGCGGTGATCCCGTCCTGTTCCAGCATGTATTCTGGTTCTTCGGGCATCCGGAGGTCTATATCATGATCCTGCCTGCATTCGGGGCGGTGTCACACATCATTCCGGCATTCTCCCGCAAGCCGCTGTTCGGTTACGCCTCCATGGTGTACGCGGTAGGTGCCATTGCGCTGCTTTCATTTGTTGTCTGGGCGCACCATATGTTCACCGTGGGTATTCCCATCGCCGGTCAGCTGTTCTTCATGTACGCCACCATGCTGATTGCGGTACCGACCGGGGTGAAAGTGTTTAACTGGGTTGCCACCATGTTCCGGGGTTCCCTCACATTTGAGGCGCCGATGCTGTTCGCAGTCGCGTTCGTGATCCTGTTTACCATTGGTGGTTTCTCCGGCTTGATGCTGGCCATCGCTCCGGCTGACTTCCAGTACCATGACACCTACTTTGTGGTGGCGCACTTCCACTATGTTCTGGTGCCCGGTGCGATCTTCGGTATCTTTGCCTCTGCTTATTTCTGGTTGCCCAAGTGGACCGGTCACATGTATGACGAAACCCTGGCCAAAACCCATTTCTGGTTGTCGTTTGTCGGTATGAACCTTGCCTTCTTCCCCATGCACTTCCTGGGGTTGGCCGGAATGCCGCGGAGGATACCGGACTATGCCCTTCAGTTTGCAGACTTCAATATGGTTTCCAGTATCGGGGCCTTTATGTTCGGGGCTACTCAGCTACTGTTCCTGTTCATCGTGGTGAAGTGTATCCGCGGTGGTAGGGAAGCGGCCGCCAAGCCTTGGGACGGAGCAGAAGGTCTGGAGTGGACAGTGCCGTCTCCGGCGCCCTATCACACCTTCGCTACACCGCCGGAGGTTAAATAGCGGCCCAGGGCTCGAACCGATTGGGTTTATGAACGCTCGGGCTGAAAAAACAACAAATGAAAACGGCTAAGCCATCGGAGAATGTCATGGCGGATAACCAGAGCTACTACGTTCCGGAACAGAGCAAATGGCCCATCATTGCCACTGTCGGCTTGGGTGTCACCCTGTACGGTGTGGCATCCATTATGGTGAACAGCAATCAGGGCGAGAGTACAACCGGTGCCTGGATTATGTTCATGGTTGGCGCCGTGATCATGGCGTACATGCTGTTTGGCTGGTTTGGTAATGTTATCCGAGAGGGCCGGGAGGGCCTCTATAGCCCGCAGATGGACCGCTCTTTCCGCTGGGGGATGAGCTGGTTCATTTTTTCGGAGGTGATGTTCTTTGCGGCGTTTTTCGGAGCGTTGTTTTATGTTCGGGTTTTTGCCGTTCCCTGGCTGGGTGGCGAGGGTGACAGGGGCAGTTCTGCAATGCTCTGGGATGGTTTTCGCTCCACTTGGCCGCTGATCAACAACCCGAGCCCGGAAGCTTACCCAGGACCAAAAGAGGTCATCAGTGCCTGGGGCCTGCCGTTGATGAACACCATCCTTCTGGTAACGTCCTCGCTTACCATTACCGTCGCTCACCACGCCTTGAAGGCGGGCAACCGGGCGAAAACCAAGCTCTGGCTAGGTGCTACTATCGCGCTGGCGGTTGTATTCGTTTTTGTTCAGGGCTACGAGTATATGCATGCCTACCAGGACCTGAGTCTGACTCTCCAGTCCGGTATCTATGGCAGCACGTTCTTCATGCTGACGGGGTTTCATGGTGCTCACGTTATTCTTGGCACCCTGATGCTTATTATCATGTTGATCCGCATTCAGAAGGGTCACTTTACCGCAGACAATCACTTCGGCTTTGAGGCAGCCTCCTGGTATTGGCACTTTGTGGATGTGGTCTGGCTGGGATTGTTTGTGTTCGTATATATCATTTAAGCGGGTGCCTCAGGGAGTCGGATTCATCGTCAGGCTCCCTTGCCAGAGTGCAATCAGAATAACTGCCAGGAGAAGTATGCTGAGCGTGACCCGTATCGCCAGGGAGTTTACGACCCGATTGGTTTTCCCCCCATCCTTGATGAGAAAAAACAGGCCACTGAAAAGGCTGACCACCACAGCAAGCATTAAGACAACGATGACGGCTTTTAGCATGGGATTTCCTGTTTTTATAAGAAGGGTCAATGAGGCTGGCCTGTTTTTACGACAGACCCCAAGGGTCACTATAGCAGAGCATGTCTGATCCACAGGACAAAGCTCGTCAGTGGCAGTTCGACTGGAGGTTGCTGTTGTTTGCCGGGGTGTTTCTGCCACTCCTGACTGGCCTCGGTCTGTGGCAGCTCGATCGGGCTGGTCAGAAGCAGCAGATGCTGGATCAGTGGCAGCAGGATGCGCTGGATATGACCTGGCCAGAGATGGTTAGGCAGGGCCTTGAGCCAGGACGACCGGTAACCGTAACGGGCATGTACGGAGAGCAAAGCTGGCTGCTGGACAATCGAACCCGGGATGGTGCACCGGGTTATGAAGTACTGACTGTGTTTCATCCACTGAAGGGGCCGCCGGTTCTGGTAAACCGGGGTTGGGTACAGGCCCCCAGAACCCGGGACCGGCTGCCGACTTTTGATACACCAGAAGGAATTTTCAGTCTGGCCGGGCGCCTGAGCCACTACCCGGAACCCCCGGTGTTGGCCGACCCGCCGGCAGCGGAAAGCGGGTGGCCCCGCCGAGTGCAGAGCCTGCCCCTGGAAGTTGCCCTGAAGGAGTTGCCGGCTTTGCCAAAAGCCCTGGTAAGACTGTCGGGCACTGACCAGCCCGGTGCCTTTCGCGCTAACTGGTCACTGGATCTGATGGGGCCGCAAACCCATTATGGCTACGCTGCCCAATGGTTTGCGCTTGCTGTAGCTCTAACTATATTGACGGTAGTGGCGAGCTACCGAAAGACAGGAGCCAATAATGACAATGACAATGGCTAACGGACTATCTGATGATCACGACGGCCCCACCCCCGAGCAGGTCAAGAGGGGGCACCGCACCGCGTTACTGCTCTTTGCGATTGGTTTCGGGCCAATGCTCTTTGCCACCATCATGTTCTATACCGGCTGGTTGAATCCGGCCGGCCATACCAATAACGGCACCCTGATCCAGCCGGTGGTTCCGGTTCAGACTCTCAATCTTGAAACCGCTTCGGGTAAACCTCTGGAACAGCGTTTTGGTCTGGACAAGGACGACCCCCAGTGGATGCTGATGGTTGTTGCCGCTGAATGCGACAGCAGGTGCGAGGAAATGCTGTACCTCGCCCGGCAGGTCAACATTGCGCTTGGCAAGAATGCCAGTCGGGTCTCACGCGCGGCCGCCCTTGCTGACATTCCTTCGGATCTTGCCAGTCGCTGGCCACAGGAATATAACCTGATGGAGAAGTTGTCACCGGCACCTGGTACAACACCGTCCTGGCCGGTTGGAGTCAACCCGCTCAAGGAGCCCAGAATCCTGTTGGTGGACCCGATGGGCAATATGATGATGCATTATGGCTTGGATAATACCGGTAAAGAGATGCTCGAAGACCTCAAGCATCTGCTCAAGATTTCCCAGTTGGGATGATGAATCGCTCGGAGGTTAGGGCCTTGAATCAGCATTCTTCCGAACCGTCAGCCCAGGCAAGCCGCATGGCCAAATGGGCGCTAATCGCCACGTTACTGGCGGTTGTTGTGATAATGCTCGGTGCCTGGACACGCCTGGTTCATGCCGGACTGGGTTGCCCGGACTGGCCCGGGTGTTATGGATTTCTGACAGTGCCTCAGAGTGATGCGCACATCGCGATCGCGAATGCCCGCTTCCCGGAAACCCCTGTGGATGTATCAAAAGGCTGGCCGGAAATGATTCATCGGTATGCTGCTGGCACCCTCGGCCTGATTGTATTCGGCCTTGCGGCCTATGGCCTTCGTTATCGCAAAACCGGTGTGCCGGTGAAGCTGCCGCTTTTTATTGCCGGTTTCATCATGCTGCAGGGGGCCTTCGGCATGTGGACGGTCACCCTCAAACTCTGGCCACAGGTAGTGGCTCTGCACCTGTTGGGTGGTTTTACCACCCTCAGCCTGCTGACCCTTCTGACCCTGCGTCTGAAAAGCCGGGCCAGGCAGCAGAAGGCAGAGTTGTCTGGCAATGCCTTGGCGGCATTCCGCCCGTGGCTTTATGGCGGCTTATTGCTGGTAGTGCTGCAAATAGCGCTGGGTGCCTGGACAGCGGCCAACTACGCAGCTGTGGCCTGTACCGACCTGCCCACCTGCCAGGGCCAGTGGTGGCCCCAAGATATGGATTTCCAGCACGGTTTTGATGTTACCCAGCACGTTGGACCGAATTATCTCGGCGGGCAGCTGAACGCTGACGGTCGGGTCGCGATTCATGTTACCCACAGGCTGGGTGCCATGATTGTGCTCGGCTATTTCGCCATCCTGTTAACCTTGATGTGGCTGCGACGGACAGTCTCTGGCCTTGCTCGTCCGATTGCAGTTGTGGCCATTGTTCTTTGCGCCCAGATTGCTCTGGGCCTCGCCAATGTCCTGCTTCATATCCCGATCAGTATTGCAGTCGCACACAACGCCATGGGTGCGGGGCTGCTGCTATCAGTGATTCATCTGATCTGGCAACATCACCGATTACCCCATGCGTATATCGCCAATGCAACACACACAACAACAATTAACCGGGAGGTTACGGCATGAGTGAGCAAGTGGAAGCACTGCCGGCCCAGATTTCTGCGAGCGAATCCAGCAAGTCCATTTCCTGGCGTGACTATCTGGAGCTGACCAAGCCCCGGGTGGTTGCGTTGATGATTCTGACTTCCGTAATCGGCATGCTGCTGGCGGCCCCCGGGGTGCCCGGCTGGGAGGTGTTGCTCTACGGCAATCTGGGTATTGCGTTGCTGGCAGGCGCCGCTGCAGTGGTCAACCATGTGGTGGACCATAAGATTGATACCGTGATGGCCCGCACCCGTAAACGGCCGGTCGCGACTGGCAAAATCTCCACGGTTGATGCCATCCTGTTCGCAACTATTCTTGCCTGCATCGGTATGGTCGTGCTGATGTGGCAGGTAAACCACCTGACGGCTTGGCTGACCCTGGCGTCGCTAGTGGGTTATGCGGGCGTGTACACGTTGTTTCTCAAGCGCGCGACGCCGCAGAACATCACCATTGGCGGTCTCGCCGGAGCCATGCCGCCACTGCTGGGCTGGACCGCCGTCACCGGACAGGTGGAAGGTCATGCCCTGCTGCTTGTGCTGATCATCTTCGCCTGGACCCCGCCGCATTTCTGGGCCCTGGCCATTCACCGCAAGGAAGAGTATGCGAAGGCCGGCATTCCGATGCTCCCCGTCACTCATGGCAACAAATACACTGAACTCCACATCCTCCTTTACACCTTCATGTTGCTCGCCGTCAGCCTGCTACCTTTTGTCACAGGGATGTCCGGTGGCATCTATCTGATTGGCGCCCTCGTCCTGGGCTTGCGTTTCCTCCAGTACGCGATTCGCCTGCTGAAGGGCGATGACCGACGGGTTGCGTTGAATACCTTCAAGTATTCCATTACTTACCTGATGGCATTGTTTGTGGTATTGCTAGTGGATCATTTTGTATTCTTCTGAAGCAGACACTGTGCATACGCACGCGGGAATGGCTTTCCAAAACACGCTGTGAATACCTCCGTGTACGCTCGGCTCCGCCATCCATGGCTCCGCACGGTTTCGGAAAGCCCATCCCGCCTGCTTTTCTTTCCACTGTACTGGAACCCTGATGAACAGCTCGATTCGCCTGACACTTTTCCTGTTATTGCTATTGGTGGTTCTGATTTTCGGACTGGTGATCGGGCGCCAGGTGTATATCGTCGGCGGGCAAGACCCTGAACCGGCGCCGGATCTGGCGGATCTGAATACCTACGTTTATGACCAGCCCCGTGAACTGGTGGAGTTCACCCTGACGAATGAGAACGGTGACACGGTTACGCGGGAGAGCTTGAGAGGCCGCTGGACCTTTGCGTTTGTCGGCTACACCAATTGTCCCGATATTTGCCCGGCCGCCATGGCCAATCTGCGGCGCACCGATCAGCTCATTTCCAACGAGCTGCCGCAACCCGATTATCTGCTGGTGAGTGCTGATCCGGAGCATGACACCCCTGAAAAGCTCAAGGCCTATACTGGCTTCTTTGGTGAAAACTTCCACGGCCTGACTGGCGATCTGGAAACCCTTCGCGCACTCGCCAAAAGCCTGAGTGCGGTGTTTGTTCATCGTGAGGTGGATGGCGAGTTGCTGGTCGATCATAGCGGCCACTTTGCCCTGCTCAACCCCGACGGAAAACTGGCGGCCCTTATCCAGCCGCCTCACGACCCGGAAGCGCTGGCTGAAGCCTTCAAGCGAATCTATGAATGGGCGCGGGATAATCGTTTGAAAGCCGAATCCTGATACTAGCGTTTGGGGACTTTGTAGGACTGCAGGTTGTGGGGATTGATCGGGGTGTTGGGGTATTTTTTCCTTGGAAATGGAACTCGCTGCGCTCAGACACCCATTTCTGGCGGAAAAAATACCCCAACACCCCGCTCTAGCTGACAACGCCGATATCTCGACGAAAAGATAAAAAGGATTAGTGGGGCAGCCGATGGCCTCAATAAAAGCTTTTCAATGAGAGTCAATTCTTCGGTAGAGTTCTTCGTATTGGATTAACCCAGGTATGACCGTGGTAACCTTTCGCGATAACTGGAGATTCATAAGGGTGTGGGGGTGTTTTATTTTTTTACCGGACAAAGGTGTCTGAGCGAAGCGAGTTCTTTTCCGATCAAAAAATAAAACACCCCCGCGGCCCTCCTCCATTGCTTGCCGTCTTACCCATAACACGAGTCAAAGCCAAACCATCGTGCTCCCAATCGATCAAATACTCCCAGAGCTAAAACAAACCCTGGAACAAACCACCACGGCACTGCTGCAGGCGCCCCCGGGTGCCGGTAAGACCACCCGGGTCCCGCTGGCTCTGCTGGATGCCTCCTGGCGGGGCGAACGGAAGATCCTGATGCTGGAGCCGCGGAGGCTGGCGGCCCGTTCTGCAGCGCGTTTTATGGCGAAACAGCTGGGGGAACGACCGGGCCAGACGGTGGGGTATCGGACACGGCTGGACACCAAAGTGTCCGGAGCCACCCGGATTGAAGTGGTGACCGAAGGCATTCTCACACGGCTGATCCAGAACGATCCCATGCTGGATGACTATGGGGCAGTGCTGTTCGATGAATTCCACGAGCGTTCCTTGCAGGCGGACCTCGGGTTGGCGCTGGTCCGGGAATCCCAGCAGGCATTGCGGGAGGATTTGCGACTGCTGGTGATGTCGGCGACGTTGGATACTGCGCCCATAGCTCGGGTCCTGGGTGATGTGCCGGTGATCAGCAGTGAAGGACGGGCGTTTCCGGTGGACGTCATTTACCGTCCTGCGCCTCCTCAGGCTCGAAGCACCCGGATTGTCGATCGCGTAGTAACAGTCGTTCATGAGGCTCTGGAGCAACAGACCGGTTCGGTGTTGGTGTTTTTGCCGGGTGCCGGAGAGATCCGCCGGGCAGAGCAGCAGCTGTTAGGACAGGTGCCAGGGAATGTGATGGTGACGCCTCTGTACGGCAATCTGAAATCGGACGATCAGGACCGGGCGATCTCACCTGCTCCGGAAGGCCAGCGCAAGGTGGTGCTGGCAACAGCCATTGCCGAGACCAGTCTGACCATCGAAGGAGTTCGGGTGGTGATCGACAGCGGCCAGCAGCGGCGGGCAGTATTTGATCCGAACAGTGGGATGACACGGCTGGTCACGGGGCGGGTGTCGAAGGCTTCGGCGGAACAGCGAAAAGGCCGGGCGGGCCGGATTGAACCGGGTGTATGTTACCGGTTGTGGAGTGAGGCCGAGCAGTTTGGGCTGGCGGAGTTTACGCCACCGGAGATCCAGGAGGCAGATCTGGCGCCGCTGGTGTTGGAGCTCGCTCAGTGGGGGGCGAGGGAGCCGGGGCAGGTGGACTGGATTGATGCACCACCGGATGCACACTGGCGCCAGGCCGTGGCGTTGTTGCAGTGGCTGGATATGCTCGACGACCAGGGCGCGATCACGGATCACGGCAAGGCCGCCCGGGAGCTCGGTGTGCATCCGCGACTCGCCCATATGGTGTTGCGGGGGCGAGAACTGGGCCTGGCTGGTTTAGCGGCGGAGCTGGCAGCCCTGCTGGGAGAACGTGATTTGCTCGGGCCAGGTGCCGGGGCAGACATGCATGAACGGGTGCGGGTTCTTCGGGGTGAACGCGGGCACCGGGGCATGGACCCGGGCCGGATGAACTCGGTGCGTCAGGCGGCAAAACGATTGGCTGCTGGTGAGTGGGCAGCTGCGCCGATGCCGACGGAAACCGAGGTTGGACGTTTGCTCGCACAGGCCTACCCGGACCGGATCGGACGCAGGCGTTCAGGCCAGGCGCCGCGGTATCAGCTCAGCAATGGCAAGGGTGCGACGCTGAGGGAAGACGATGCTCTGGTACGGTATGACTGGCTGGTTGCCGCGGACCTGGATGGCAAATCCAGGGAGGCGACCATTTATCTGGCCGCCCCGGTGGAGGTTCCAGACCTGGAGCAGGATCTGGTGGCTCACATTCACGAAAGTGAGGAAGCGGTCTGGGACGACAAGCGTGGAACCGTGATTGCTCGCCGTGTCCGGAAACTCGGTGAGTTGGTTCTGGAAGAAAAAGCGTTGCCACACCCCGATCCGGAGCTGATACAACAGGGGCTTCTGGGTGCCGTGCGGAAAAAGGGGCTCGTCAGTCTGCCGTGGTCCGCTGCGGCAAAGCAATGGTGTGCCCGTGTGAAGTTATTGGCCAGCATGTTTCCGGAAGAATGGCCGGACGCCAGCGATGCCGCCTTGTTGGGCACTCTTGAAACCTGGCTCGCGCCGTTCTTGCCCGGTATGCGGCGCTGGTCGGATCTGGGAAAACTGAATCTGCTTCCGGCTCTCAACAGCCTGCTGGATTACCCGCAACAACAGCAGCTCGATGTGCTTGCGCCCGTTACGCTTACGATCCCGACCGGTCAAAGAGTGAGTCTGGACTACACCGCCGATAATGGCCCTGTACTGGCTGCCAAACTGCAGGCGTTATTTGGCTGGACAGAAACGCCGAGGGTGGCGGGAGGCAAAGTGCCAGTGGTCCTTCACCTGCTCTCCCCGGCACAGCGACCTTTGGCGGTAACGGCGGACCTGGCAAGCTTCTGGCGCAACGCCTACCCCGACGTTCGCAAGGACATGCGTGGCCGATACCCGAAACACCCCTGGCCGGAAGACCCGTTCACCGCGGAGGCCCAGCAGGGCACAAAGAAACGCCCTGCTCGCTGATCCTGCCGGTGACCAGGTGTGCGGGAGTGGGTTCGAAATAGATATTGCGGGGCGTGATCCACGGTCCTGGCGGAGCCTGGAGCTCACTCACTGGCAACTCCTCGAGTTCTACCGAATGGCAGGTATCCAGACTGTCGCGGAAGGTGTCGGCCAATACCCAGAATGGCACGGCGTGTTCCCGCGCTGACAATGCCAGCAGGTGGGTGCCACTCTTGTTCACAAAGTGGTCATCCGCCAGCCAGGCATCACAACCGGTGATCACCAGGTCGGCCTGGGGAGCAAAGAGAGCAATCTGGGCGTCGGTGATCAGAGTTACCGGTACCTCCAGTTGATTCACAGTGGCGGCAAGCTGGTGGCCTTCCATCCCGGGACTGCTCTGGGTACAAATCACCGAAAACGGACGCTGTTCCCTGGCCAGCTGGCGGAAGAGCCGGGCCAGAAGGGAACTGGCACTGTGAGTCATGATCACCGCGCCTGCGGGCACCTGGTTCAGTGCGTGCTCCAGCAGCCGGTCACCGGCTTCCTCCAGTTCGCGGATCACTGCAAGAGCAGCCGCTTGAGCCGGGCCTCCGTTTTCTGTCCAGCGGGTTTCCACTTTCTCAACTGCGTTGCCAATGACGACCATACTTGGCCGGGCCTGTTTCAGTGCCTCTAACAGTCGGGAAATTTTCGCTGAATCCGGTTTGATGGCATCCAGGTAGTCCACCAGCTCCTTCAGGGTGCGCAACGCGAGCTCGGTGGCGCCGGATTGCCGGTCGTTCCGGAGCCGGGATAACAGAGAGTCGGTCTGTGGATCGGAGTTAGCCATGGGTTTTCCGGACTGGTTCTTTTCAGTGGTCTTATCAGCTTAGCAGCTGGTTTTTGGGGCAGGCCCCCTGATTCGTGGAAAGAAGCGTAAATACCGCTTGCCAGTAATCCCCCGCTGTATAAAATGCGCACAACTTTAACCAGTACGACAGCAACCATGCACCTTGTCTCCTTCGATGTTTTTCGTACCCTGGGATTCCCCGATACCACCGTGCTCAAACCGGAGCATTTCCTGAAACACAAAGAGTTGTTACGGGAAGCGGACTGGGTGTTGTTCCCGGAGTACTGGCAGCTCAATGCCCTGGTGCATGGCCTGAAATGCCGGGTGTTTCCGAGCATCGCCAGCTACCGTATTGGTCACGACAAGGTGGAGATGACCCGTGCCTTCCAGGCCATTGCGCCTGAACACACGCCCTGGACCTTGATTGAGGCAAACGGCGTTCAGGAACGGGAGATGGTCTGGGATGCCATGAGCTATCCGTTCGTGGCCAAGCTGCCCAAGGCCAGCATGGGTGAAGGCGTGTGGCTGATTGAAACCCGTGAGGACTGGCAGCGCTATTGTGACCGCACGGATGTGCTGTATACCCAGGAATACCTGCCGATCGACCGGGATGTCCGTGTCGTTGTCATCGGTGACCGGGTGTTGACCGCCTACTGGCGTACCCAGGCCGACCAGGGCTTTTACAATAACGTCGCCCAGGGTGGCCGCATCGACACGAGTCCGGTGCCTGAGGCCGCCACTGGCCTGGCCTTGCGGCTGGCGAGGGAGCTGGGGGTGGATCATGCCGGTTTCGACATTGTGATGGTGGAAGGTTACCCCTTCGTGCTGGAGTTCAATCGGCTGTTTGGCAACCAGGGACTGACTCAGGGTGGTGAGTTGCAGGCGGCAATTTTGGAGTACCTGATGCGCCAGACTGACCCCCGGAATCCCGAAGGCCCCACCGATCCTGGACCACTCTGGCCGATTGCCGTTTAACGCTGTTTTTCATGCCAGAAATGGATGCTCCTGCGCCCCTGACCCATGGGTAGATATCCTCATATCCGGGCCCCGGGAAAAGCCTGATGATCACGAAAATAACGGGGGTTGCAGCCATGCTGTAGCCCCCTTTTTATATCCATTTTCCCTGTGGAGGGACACACCATCCATGACCGAGCCAGCCAACGCCAATATTGCTGATTACTACGACGCCGAGACTTTTAGCCGGATCAAGGCCTTTGCCGATACCAGGGAAACGCCTTTTGTGGTGATTGATACCGCTACTGTCGACCGTCAATACAGCGAGCTGGTGGAAGGGTTTCCTTATGCCAAGGTCTTTTATGCAGTAAAGGCCAACCCTGCTCCGCAGATTCTGACCATGCTGCGTGACAAGGGCGCAAGTTTTGATATCGCGTCGGTGTACGAGTTGGACAAGGTGATGGCCCTGGGTGTGACCGGTGACCGTATCAGTTTCGGCAACACCATCAAGAAGGCGAGGGATGTTCGCACTTTTTACGAAAAAGGTGTTCGCATGTTTGCGACGGATTCCGAAGCCGACCTTCGCAATATTGCCAAGGCAGCGCCGGGGTCAAAGGTGTATGTGCGGATCCTGACCGAGGGCACTTTGACGGCTGACTGGCCGCTGTCCCGCAAGTTTGGCTGCCAGACCGATATGGCTATGGATCTGCTGATCCTGGCCCGTGACCTGGGGCTGGTGCCCTATGGTGTGTCATTTCACGTGGGTTCCCAGCAGCGTGAGATCGGCGCCTGGGATGCGGCACTGAGCAAGGTGAAGGTGATTTTCGAGCGTCTGAAGGAAGAAGACGGTATCGAGCTGAAGATGATCAATATGGGCGGTGGTTTTCCGGCCAACTACATCACCCGCACAAACGAGCTAAAGGTGTATGCCGAGGAAATTTCCCGTTTCCTGCACGAGGATTTCGGAGCGGATCTTCCGGAGATTATTATCGAGCCTGGCCGGTCTCTGATTTCCAATGCCGGTGTGCTGGTGAGTGAGGTGGTGCTGATTTCCCGGAAGTCGCGCACGGCGTTACACCGCTGGGTGTTCACCGATGTGGGCAAGTTTTCCGGTCTGATCGAGACTCTGGATGAGGCGATCAAGTTTCCGATCTGGACGGACAAGGTGGGTGAAGGTGAAGACTGTGTGATTGCGGGTCCGACCTGTGACAGTGCGGACATCATGTATGAGCATCACAAGCACCCGTTGCCGCTGAATCTGGCGATCGGGGATCGGATGTACTGGCTTTCGACCGGTGCTTATACCACGACTTACAGTGCTATTGAGTTTAACGGGTTTCCTCCGTTGAAGGACTACTACATCTAAGCTTGGTGGCGGCTGCGGGGTGAGGGTACATTTCCCTTGGAAATGGAACTCGCTTCGCTCAGACATCCATTTCTGGCGGGAAATGTACTCTCACCCCACGGCCTGTCAGCGTGGATGTGGGTTTCTTTTGAAAGGGTCAGCCTTCGGGCTGGCCCTTTTTTCGTTCCAGATCCAGGGTGAAGGCCAGGGGCAGGACCAGCAGGCTGTAGCTGATGATGACCAATAAGGCGTGGCGGGCGTCGCCGGTCCAGTCGGCGAGGACGCCGCCGAGCATGGGGACGGAGAAGGCCAGGGTGTAGCCGACGAGAAACGTGCCAGCTGAGAGGCGGCCGGTTTCGGCCGCTGAGACGACAAGTGGCGGTATGGCCACGAGGAGGATCAGGAGCATGCCGGCGACCAGGCTCATCAGTGTGGCGCTGATGATGGACCACCAGCCGGAGAGGATGACGGCGCCGATGGCTCCCAGGATGCTGATGCTGGCCAGGGCGGCGATGACGCTGCGGCGGCCCACCCAGTAGCGGGCCATTTTCAGCATGATCAGGGAGGCGAATACCTGGGCAAGGTTGTACCAGAACAGGGCATCCGGGAGTTTTTCGAATTGCCCCTGTCGTTCCAGCAGGTTTCCCATGTAGGCGTTGAGGCCAAAAAACATGGAGCCGGAGAGGCCCAGCAAGAGTCCGATTCTCAGGGTCAGAGGGTTGTTCCAGTCGGGCAGCCAGGCGACTTTCCGGACGGGTCTGGCCCGGTCCCGTTTGGGCAGGAACAGGGCTGCAGCGACCAGCAGTGCGGGTAAGGACCACGCCAGAAGGGTTGCTCGCCAGCTATTGTCCAGCAGTGGCATGAGCACCGGCAGGGTGATGCCGGCACCGATAAACTCGCCCATCAGCATACCGTTCATATAAATCGCTGAGCCGAGAGCCAGGTGGTGCGGTTCAAGCCATCTTGGTAGTAACGCAGGCAGGGCCGGCTGCATCATGGCAACACCGAAACCCATCACCCCACTGGCAATCATCAGGGTCAGGGTGTCGGGCACCAGGCCACGGCCGGCGGAACCTGCAACCATGATCACCATGGCCAGTGCCAGGGTGTTGCGTGGTCCGATTCGGGCGATGGACAGAGAGCCAGGCATGGAGCCGATGGCCAGCATCAGGATGGGGAGGGTGGTCAATGCGCCCGTCAGGGCCTGGGATAAACCCAATTCGTCACTGATGAAGGGCGCCAGGGGGGGAGCGACCAGAACAGGAATACGGAGGTAAACGCCTGCCAGCCATAGCAAAACCGCCACCGGCAGCAGTCGGGCTGGCGGTGGCGGTGTGTGTGCGGCTCCGGAATCAGCCACAGCGGACGGGATCAGTCTTCGCCGGTATCCGGGAGATAGGCACCATCTTCGTCGTGGACTTCGCGACCCGTAACTGGCGGGTTGAAGGCGCAGATCAGACGCATGTCTTCGGTACCACCGTACAAGGTGTGCTGATCGTGCTTGTCGAGTGCGTACAGGGTGCCGTCGGTGATCTCGTGGGTTTCACCGGTGGCCTTGTCCAGGATTTTGCCGTTACCGGCAACGCAGTACACGGCTTCCAGGTGATGCTTGTACCAGAGGTTCAGTTCGGCACCTGCCGGGATGATGGTCTCGTGAAACGAGAAACCCATGCCGTCTTTTTTCAGCAGCATCCGGCGGCTGGTCCAGCCCGGGCCGGTCACTTCGCGCTCGGTACCGATAATGTCTTGCACTCGTACGATTTTCATTAGCATTCCTCATTGCGTGATGGAATAGCCCGACAGTATAAACATCCCTTTCAGGTCTGATTCAAGCGCCATTCGTCGTAAGCGGCCATGCTTTGCCCGATAGCGGCGATGAACTTACGGCGCTGCCGGTCATCGAGCGGCCGGCCTTTCCGGCGCTTGTCGAAGGCCTGCTGGATATCCTGCCGACTTTTCTTGTCGAGGCTTTCGAGCCAGTGATGATCCGCCGGTTCCAGGTCCAGAAAACCGCGTCCGGCATGGTTCCGTTGGCTGATATGCCACCAGTGATCCACCGCCCTCCCCAATACAACATAGCCGAATTGACTGTCCTGTACAGGCCCGAACGTGGCGGTTTTCAATCCGTCTTTCAAAACTCCGATGTTCAGTGCCGGCAACATAAGCCGGTCGCCATAAAAATAACTGCCGGCGGCGCCGATCAGTCCGCCCACCAGGGCGCCGGTGCCCAGGGAGTGGCCCAGAGTGAGCGCATCAATCCCGGCACCGCTGACCGCGCCGGCGCCAAAGCCAGCTGTCGCGAGATAGCGCTTGCTGACAGCCCAGGTTCTGCGGCTGTCTTCAGAGAACAGGTCGTGCTTACTGTGCCATTCCAGCTCGGCTTCCTGGCGATGGATGCGCTGGTGCTGGTAGAGATGCTCAATAGCCACACGCAGGGCCTGCTCCCGTTGTCGCTGATGGCGGTACCAACTCTGGCGTAACTGCCTGGCAAGGGAGCCATCACTGACGTCAGCGGCCTGGCCACTGGTCAGGGTGCGCTTTTCCCGGAATGACATCATGTCTTCCAGAGCACCAGCGATCAGTGCGGCGGACTGCTGGCGTCGATATTGCCGTTGTTCGGACAGGAAATGGGTCGCCTGTTCCAGGGGGTGTTCCCAGTCCGGTTCCAGTTGGCCAAATGCCCGCAACAAGCCGAGATGTTGCTCGAAAGGGGCGCGAACAGCATCGAACTTGCGTACCACCTGAAAAAACTGGCCAAGGGCCGCCTGCCAGATGTCGCTGTAATCGTCGGCACCAATACTATTAATCAGCGCGAGGCTCGGGCGTCCGGTCCAGCGCAGTATCGTCATTTCTGCTTCATGCTCCGCGCTGTAGGGGACTGAACCGTCCACCACATAGATGATACCGGCACCTTCAACCAGAGGTTTGAGCAGTTCGCATTCGTCGGTAAACCGGCCGTCACCCTGATGCTGGGTAACAAAAGACCTGACGGTTTCGGCGTGGTCGGACGCTGAAATGCTGTGAGCCTCCAACCACTCCAGCACCCGTCGTGGGCGCTGAAAGCCAGGCGTGTCTACCAGGGTGTAAAGGATCCGGCCATCGACGGACAGGGGGTAGGCCTGTCGTTTCCGGGTGGTGCCCGGTTCCAGCGCAACGGCGATTCCATCATTCTGGGAAAGGGTGGCGACAACACTGGATTTGCCCTTGTTGGGGTGCCCTACAACCGCAAAGGTGGGTGCCGATGTCATGGTAACTCCTTGCTGGCTGCATCCTGGGTCTGCAAGTCCAGCTCAGGCAGTGAGACCATCACAAAATCGTGTCCCAGACGCTCGGCAAAACGCAACCATGGCTGGATCTGATGGAGTGGAGGCACCTGGTTGATGTCAGCAGCGAGTGGCACAAGCACCACCCGGATTCCCGCCGGCCAGAGCGTTTGGCCAGCTTCCAGAAAGTCCTGAAGCTCGCCGGTTGGTGGTTGCCAGCAGCGGGTTACTACAAGGACAGCTTTATCCGCTGTATGTGCTGCCTGCTCTGCAACCTGGTTCAGGACCCGCTGGTCGTCGGTGAGGCTGGCACGGCCTCCGGCCTTGAGGATCAGGTGTTTTCCGGAACGGAGGGGCTCGGGCAGTTCCGGTTCACAAGCCCCTGCCCAGCACACCAGCGTGTCACTATCCGGAAGAGGGCGCAGGTTGCTGCGAGTGTCGGTATCAGGGAGGTCGCGGGCATCGTTGCGTTCGATACCCGTGTCCAGGGCCGGCGTTTCCATGCGATAAAGCAGGGCGTGCATGGCCGGATGGCTGTTCAGCTGCTGGCGGGCTTTGTGCCGAATCAGCGCAGAGGCCAGAATGAACAGGAGCAGGCGGGGCAACAGGACCCAGGTCGCCCAGAGCATGGTGACAAAAGGCCACCACTGCCCCCAGACCTCGGGATTGAGTCCCCCGCTGCCGGGTTCGGCGCGGAAAAAGCGGGTGGCTTCCACCAATCCGGGATCCGGTACCGCAGCCGGCCATAACCAGGCCCAGGGGGCTGCCACGGCCGTTAGCAATCGGTGGTAGCTTCCAGAGCCCGTGTCCAGCGTCGTACTCCAGCCAAAGGCGAGGTCCTGAACCACCACCAGCACCAGCAAGGTGAACAGACCGGCGAGAGCAAAGCAAAACCCGCCCAGATGTGCAGCCCGGGCCATCAGAGCTGGGTGTAGCCTGTGGGCAACACCTTTTGTCGGGCTGCTGTTCAGGCGCCGGAGCAGCCAGTGCCACGGCTGCCATCCTGCCAACGACTGAATACTGGTGAACAGTGCCAGTACCAGCTGGAACAACACGAAGGCAAGAAACAGGGTAATATTTATGCGTTGGCCGCCGTCATAAAAGAGCAGACCCAGCATCGTAAAAATGCCAAATACGACCCCTGTGCCGGCAAAGCCGGCGTTTATGCGGCGCCATAATGTAAGCGTATGCTCGCCGGCTTGCGCTGATGCGCCGGGCCCGGCCAGACGCTTCATATGGTTCAGCCACCGGGCTGCGTCCGGGGCAAATCCCTGTTCCTTGCAAACCAGCGCAAACTTCCGGTCCCGGCGATGGAGAAACGCTGGTGGCTGTTCCTTGTCCCGTTGCGCTTGGGCGTCAAAGTCCAGCAGCAGGCGGAGGGGTCTTTCGGTCATGCGGTGGTCCGGTTGTGAATTCGGTCAGTCAATCATTGATGCTAGGATATAGGCATTCCCGCTCCCGATACCAGACAACGAGTTACCATGCCTCACCACTTGATGAACCTGCGCTTTGTGCCTGACGACGAGGCGGACGAAATCCGTGCCCTGCTTGAAGCTCATGAGGTGCCGTATTACGAGACTCCACCCAGTCGCTGGGGCATCAGTATGGGGGGCTTCTGGGTGCATGATGATGATCAGGCGGCACGGGCAAGAGCTCTGCTTGAGGACTATCAACGGCAACGTTTCGAGAATCAGCGGCGCACTTATGAGGAACGCCGGGCACGGGGTGAAACCGGTGGCTTCTGGTTTATGCTCAGTCGCAAACCCTTGCGAACCCTCGCCGCCTGTATCGCCATTCTGGTCATCGTCGGCCTGAGTCTCCTGCCTTTTATTCGTCTCGGTTAAACGGCTGAAACGGCCCGCAGAGGCGGTCCTCTGCGGGCGATTGTCCGATTATCCATACGGCGTCCGGAATACAGGACATTTTGTCCTGAGCGCCTGCTCGGGAAGACCTTTCTCTCTCAATGCGACCGTTGACTGTCCGGATTTCCGGATCAAGCCGTCCTTTATTTCAACGAGTTGTGAAAATATCTTATAAAAATCAATGTCGTAAGGTATTGGCATAGGATCCGCATGGCGTTTCTCCGGTCCTGGCCTGGTGCCTGGCCCGATTATTAAAAACAACAAACAGGGAACGACCATGAAACGTTTAATACTCTGCATTCTGATCGGTACTACAGGGTTCACCCTGAGTGCCTGTAAAGAAGACCTGACACCCTTTAACAAAGTACCTGACTTTGTCATGGGCGAGATTGAACAGACAGGGTACGATGGCATTACCGATGATTTGCTGACCGCCGGTCTGGGGGCTTCGGGGCTTGCTGGTGCCGCGCCGTCGTTCGATGATCCAGTCAATCCCACTTCTGCCGAGCTGCGGCGACTGGCCATTTACAATAACTACCGTGCGCTGGTGGACATCAGGGTACCGGGACCGGTTCGCACAACCTGGAAACCGATTCTGCCCAGAGACTGGATGGAACACTGACCAGCGCCGACGAAACAGTCCAGTTCCGTGCAGATCTGACTGATAGTGAAAGGGCCGATTTCAGTGCCAGCTGGCCTGATCGTTTCGCATGGAAACACGCTCACTCCAAAGCCAATCCCGAAGCGGACTGGGGGCTTCATGTCCTGCAGTCCATTGAGTTCGGCTTCTATGTGCTCAATGCAAAGTTTGGCCGTGAGCTGGGTAACGGGGAAACCCTGATCACAATCACACCGAAGAATACGCTGGTGATTGCATCCAGTGTCTCCAATGGTGGCGGCTCTTCGGTCCGGGCCGCGGAACAGGACAAGCATGACCTGATCGACGGTGTGGCGGTGTCGGAGCCAAATGTGAATCCGGAGGTTGATACCGGCTTCAGTATTCGTCAGGGCGACGGCCCGGTCATTTCCAATCACAGCCGTAGCCTGCTGGATTACACGACCGCACTGGCAGTGTGGCAGGGGTGCGCTAATCAGGCCCCGGCCATTCGTGATGATGCGCCCCTGAACGGTGTTTTCAATCCTCCCGCCATTGGCGAGAACATCTGTAACTCGCTCGCCAACAAGGGGCTGGTCAGCGGCGCGACTCTGGATGACCGGGCTACCGATGCACTCCGCATGCTGAACGAGGAGTTCGCTATCCAGCCGGAGCAGAACCTTCTCGCCCCGGTGCACTTCGGCCTGGCTGTTGCCCAGAGCATTTCCATGACCTACGCCAATGCCTATGGCCGGGCGGCCGTCGAGGCCCGGCTATGTGACCTGAGTCTGGCGGCGACCGATGGCGCCGGAGCGTTTCAGCCCCTGCCGGCTGGAGCGGAAGCAGCGCTTTTCTCGGCCAGCAACGGGATTCCACCGACGGCTGGTGTCAATATCGTATACGACGGGGCCGAGGGGCAGCCAACCCACCTGGCCGCCAGCGTCTCTCCCAGCTCCAGTCAGCCGGACTATGGTCTGGACGCCCTGTTGTGTCTGCGGAGCCTGGCCCAGGATAGCAACGCCGTAACCGGTGCGCCGCTTGAGGGTGAGGAGGCGGTCCGTGCCGATGCCATTGCCGGGGGAATGAACGGGTTCCCGGGCGTAGCCGATCGTTATGTGCCACTCCACCACTACTACTTCCAGGCACTGGACCTGGTATGGGCGACGTTAAAAAACAAACAGCCATTGCCGCCTAGTCAGGTCGTCAGAACCCTGCCTCGGGGTGACATTGGCACGCCTTTGTCTGAAGCCAATCTGCCGGACATTGATCCTGACCCGGAGTCCGGTGACCGGATCGTGTTTGTGAATAACCAGCTTCGCATTCCGGAATAACCGGGGCTGCCGGCCCGGACCGGATTCGGACCGGCTTCGTTTGCCCCCTCTTCCGGGGGGCCATATACTTCCGTGACTGCACCTGGCCCTGCCGGGTGCCGGGGCTTTTACCATGAACGAAATACAACCCGGTGGTGCGCGGTACATGACTGAGCTGTTTACCGAGAATAACAAGAGCGGCCTGACCAGGGATCTGATTGAAGCCCTGTTCCCCATGTTCGAGGAAGCCAGTGCCGGTGCTATCGCTGTAGACAGCAAAAGCCGGATTACCTGGATCAATAGCAGCTACTCACACTTGCTTGGCCTTGGTGATCCCGCCCTGGTTATTGGCAAGCCCGTCCGGCAGGTTATTCCGCAAACCCGCATGCCCGAAGTGGTGGAGAGCGGAAAACCGCTGCTGCTGGACATCATGGAGCATAACCAGCAACAGTTGGTCGTAACGCGCCTGCCGTACTATGACGAGGGAGGAGAGATTGTCGGTGCTGTGGCCTTTGTGCTTTACGACGACCTGCAACCGCTGACACCGCTGGTCTCCAAGTACCGACGATTGCATCAGGATCTGGCGGCCGCCCGCAAGGCCTTGGCCCGGTCTGCTCGGGGTACCCGTTACAGCCTGGGTGATTTTGTCGGCGCCAGCCCAGCTGCGCTAGAGGTCAAGCGCCGTGCACGTCTGGCCGCGGGGCGTGAAATGCCCGTTTTGCTGCTGGGTGAGACCGGAACCGGCAAGGAGGTTCTCGCTCAGGCAATCCATTCGGTCTCCGCCAGGGTCGAAAAACCGTTCGTCGGGGTTAACGTGGCTGCGATTCCCGACAATCTGCTCGAAGCAGAATTCTTTGGCGTGGCTCCAGGTGCCTATACCGGCGCGGATCGCCGCACCCGTGAAGGCAAGTTTCAGCTTGCCAATGGCGGGACCCTGTTTCTGGACGAGGTTGGTGATATGCCGCTGCCCCTGCAGGCAAAGCTCTTGCGGGCTCTGCAGGAGGGCGAAATTGAGCCATTGGGCTCGAACAAGGTTGCAAGGGTCGATGTGCGAGTGATTGCCGCCACCAGCCGGAATCTGGAGGCCATGATCGCCGACGGCAGCTTTCGTTCGGATCTCTATTACCGTCTCAACGTCCTGGAAATCCCCATTCCGCCTTTGCGGGACCGACTGGCAGATTTAGGAGTGCTTTGTGAGTCGCTGCTGGGTGAGATTTGTGAAGGGCTCGACTTGCGTGGCGAAATCACCGACGCAGGTGTTTCCGCTCTGGGCAGTTATGACTGGCCGGGAAACATCAGGGAATTGCGCAATGTTCTGGAGCGAGCCCTGACCATGGGTGAGGAGGGCGGATTGCTGGATGCAGATGCTATTTTCAAGGTACTCCCGCGCAGTGGTAACCGACCGAGTTCGTTGCTGGCTCCTCAACCGGTGCGCCCCCTGGCCCAGACCCTTGCAGAGGCCGAAGCCGAGGCAATCGAAGATGCACTGGTTGCCAGTCGTGGCAACCGTACCCGGGCCGCCAAATTACTGGGTATATCCCGTTCGGTACTTTACGAAAAACTCTCGAGAATGTCCTGAATTCAGGACACTTGTCCCGATATCCGTACAAGCACCTACGACTGATGTCTTAATGCGTCCGGGATTCCGGACGCATTGTGCCAGACTCTCTCTCGCAGGATTAATTAATATATTGAAAATAAAGGACTTTTATTGGTTGGCATGTTGTCTGCTTTTGTCGGGGTGCAGACGTCAGAACAACGCAGAAAATAAGGCTGGCGCTCAATGTTGGACCCCCTTTTTACTCATGTCCGTCTGTTTTCTGTGATGTCTGACTATACTCAGACCAGGCCTGTTTGAGGTTGCATCCACCAGGCCCGAAAAAACAACAATGTTAGGAGACTTGCCAATGAAACTCATCAAGGCCATCACCGGTATCGCCGGTGCGATTGCCCTTACGACGGGTTCCGCTTTTGCAGACGACCTTCGCTGGAAAATGCCTGTTGCCTTCGCCACAAACTTGCCTGGCCTCGGCTCCCCCGCTGCCTGGGTTGCCGACAATCTGACCACTGCCTCCGATGGCAGCATTCAGGTCCGTGTTTACGAGCCTGGCAAGTTGGTTCCGCCATTCGATATTCTGCAGTCTGTTTCCGATGGCAAGGTTGAAGCTGGTTACACCTGGATTGGTTACGACCAGGGCAAGGTGCCTGCTATTCCGCTGTTCGCAGCGGTGCCGTTCGGCATGAAGCCCTGGGCCTATACGGCTTGGTACTACTACGGTGGCGGCCATGAAATGCTGCAGGAAGTCTATGCCAACAAGGGCTTCGACGTGCACGCCCAGCTGTGCGGTATTATCGGGCCTGAAACAGCGGGCTGGTATTCGAAGCCAATCAAAACACTGGAAGACTACAAAGGCCTGAAGATTCGCTTCGCGGGTCTGGGTGGCAAGGTTCTGGAAAAACTGGGCGCCTCCGTCACCATGATGCCTGGTGGTGAGCTTTACCAGGCACTGGAAAAAGGCACCATCGATGCCACCGAATTCTCCATGCCCGCCATCGACCAGATCCTGGGCTTCAACCAGGTAGTCAAGTACAACCTGTTCCCGGGCTGGCACCAGCAGTTCACTGCCCAGTACATGCTGATCAACAAGGAGCAGTGGAACAAAACCACTGACGCACAGAAAGCGCTGGTTGAGGCCTCCTGTACTGCGGCAACAACTCTTGGCCTGGCCGAGGGCGAGTACAAGAATGGTAAGGTCCTTGCCGAGTTCCAGGACAAGGGCGTTCAGGCTGACCAGATCCCCCGTGACGTTCTGAAGCAGTTGCAAGCGGTCACCGAGGAAGTGCTGAAAGAAGAGGCCTCCAAGGATGCCGACTTCAAGCGCGTTTATGAAAGCCAGAACGAGTTCCTGGAAACCTACAAGGTGTGGGATACACGGGCCTACGTTCCGACGGACCTGTAAGGTCAGGGGCCGATCCTGAGACACCGGGACAAGTACCGGTGTTCTCCGACCAAGTCTGGATGGCCCTTCGGGGCCATCCTTGTTTCACAGTCGGCTTTTTGAGCGAGGAACTCTTTAATGACCGTGTCTGATCAAGGCTCGCCTGACAATAGGCGGGCAGGCGTGGCTAATGCACAAGACTTAATCCACCACCATACCGAGCTACCTACAACCCGGATTAGCCAATGGCTTGATGGCGGGATTGCCGCAATTGGCAAGAGTGCCTCCTGGCTCTGGTTTATTGTGACAGGGGTAATTATCTATGCGGTTATCGGCCGCTATGTCTTTGGCCAGGGCTCAGTCTTGCTGGAGGAAGTTCAGTGGCATCTGGCCGGCATCGGTTGGTTGTTGGGGCTGTCCTACACCCTTGTGGTGGATGATCACGTGAGAGTGGATGTGCTCCATGAGCGCCTGTCCCTGAGAGGCCAGGCCTGGGTTGAACTGTTTGGCCTGCTTGTTCTGTTGTTGCCCTTCCTCGGGCTGGCAGTCTACGAGATGTTTCCCTACGCCTATCACTCCTGGCAGCAAGGCGAAACCAGTCAGGCGCCGGCAGGGCTTCCGTATCGCTGGGTGCTCAAGGGTATTCTGGCATTGTCCTTTTCCTTGCTGATCGTGGCGGCGCTGTCCCGCTTGCTGAAAGTAACGGCACTGCTATTCGGCTTTCCGAAGCCAATCCGGGTCGAATCCGGCAATAATAAGAAAGAGGATGCGTCCTGATGGAGCTTGAAACCCTGTTTGTAATCGGAATGTTCCTGACCTTCGGGACGTTGTTGATGACCGGTTATCCGGTTGCCTGGGTGCTGGGTGGCACTGCGGTCATCTGGACCGTGGTCGGTGTAGTGGCCGTCGAAGATTTTGGAGCCAACCTCTGGTTTGATTACCCCTCATCCATGGGGCTCGTGCCCGAGCGAATCTGGGGTATCGTCAACAGCGAGACCCTCGTCGCCCTGCCCATGTTCATATTCATGGGCATCATGCTCGATCAGTCCGGCGTCGCCGAAAGACTGATGAACAGTATGGTAAAACTCTTCGGTGCAGTCCGCGGAGGGTATGCTGTAACGGTGGTTGTCATTGGCGTTTTGCTGGCGGCCACTACGGGTATCATCGGTGCGTCCGTGGTGCTTCTGGGCATGCTCTCCTTGCCAGTCATGATGGAAAACAAGTACGACAAAGGATTTGCCGTGGGTACTGCCTGCGCCACAGGTACCCTCGGCATCCTGATCCCTCCTTCTATCATGCTGGTACTGATGGCTGACCGGCTGGCGGTTCCAGAAGCATCCGTGGGTGATCTGTTCATGGGTGCGTTCCTGCCTGGTCTGCTTCTGGGCTCCATGTACGTTGCCTACGTGATGATCCGCCCGGTGTTTCAGCCACACATTGCGCCAGTTCCGGAGGGTACCCAGAAAGTATCCTGGAGCATTGTCTGGGAAGTAGCCAAGGCAGTGGTGCCTACGGCTGCGCTGATTCTGGGCGTGTTGGGTTCGATCTTTGCCGGCATAGCAACGCCGACGGAGGCGTCCGGTGTCGGTGCCCTTGGCGCCCTGCTGCTGGCTCTGATGGCGGGCCGTTTGAACCTGAAGGTTCTTAATTCCTCGATGCAGCAAACGACACGTACCGCGGCGTTCATCTTTGCCATTTTCCTGGGTGCAACGGCGTTCTCTGTGGTACTTCGGGGTCTGGGTGGCGATCAGGTGATCGAAGATGCACTGCTGGGGCTGCCCTTCGGGCCCTACGGCGTGATACTGACCATTTTGTTCGCGGTGTTCCTGCTTGGCTTTTTCCTGGACTGGGTCGAGATTACGCTGATCATCCTGCCGTTGGTCGCACCGGTAGTTCAGCATCTTGGCTTTGATCTGGTGTGGTTCACCATCCTGTTTGCCATGTGCCTGCAGACCTCGTTCCTGACGCCGCCGGTGGGCTTTGCCCTGTTTTACATCAAGGGCGTTGCGCCGCCGGAAATCAAGGTGACAGATATCTATAAGGGCGTCATACCCTTCATCATTATTCAACTTGTCGCGCTGGCTATCGTGTTCCTGGTTCCGGAAATTGCGACCTGGCTGCCGAGTGTGGCTTACGATTAAGGAGATAAACACAATGCGTCTGGAAAACCGGATTGCCCTGATTACCGGTGCGGGTCGAGGTATAGGCCGGGCCATCGCCGAGCACTATGGCCGTGAAGGTGCTCGGGTGGCGGTGGCCGACCTGACCGTTGAGGGTGCGCAGGAAACCGTCGATGCCATCGAAAAAGCGGGTGGTACTGCCATGGCTCTGGCCATGGACGTCACCGATGAAGCCGCCGTGGATAAGGGTGTCGATGCTATTGTTAAAAAGTGGGGCAGGCTCGACATCGCCCTTGCCAATGCCGGAGTCCAGCATATTGACCCGGTGCATAAACTGTCCTTCGCGGACTGGAGCAAGGTCATGAGCGTGCATTTGGACGGGGCCTTCCTGGTGACCCGGGCTGCCCTTAACCAGATGTACGCCAATGGTGGCGGAACCATGCTGTACATGGGGTCTGTCCATTCCCTTGAGGCTTCTCCATTGAAGGCCCCCTATGTGGCCGCCAAGCATGGCATGCTGGGGCTGTGCCGGGCGGTGGCGAAAGAGGGAGCCGAGCATGGTGTCCGTAGCAACATCATTTGCCCCGGGTTTGTCCGCACGCCACTGGTGGACAAGCAGATCCCCGAGCAGGCAAAAGAGCTGGGGATTTCCGAGGAAGAGGTCATCAGCAAGGTCATGCTGAAAAACACTGTGGATGGTGAATTCACAACCGTGGAAGACGTTTCCGAGCTGGCGGTCCATCTGGCGGCATTCCCGTCGGCCGCTCTGACAGGTCAATCGATTGTTGTCAGCCACGGCTGGCACATGCAGTAACACAGGAGAGACGGATGAGTAATACAGAACAATCACCAGTAGTCTGGTCTCCCTCGGAAGAAACCCTGAGTGACTCTCGTATGGGTCGTTTCAAGTCCTGGCTGGAAGACCAGGGGTTTGGCCCGTTTGCGGATTACCATGCCCTGCATGAGTGGTCGGTTGATGATCTTGAGACTTTCTGGGACAAGGTGTGGGACTACTGCGGTCTGGTGTGTGACACCCCCGCCAAGAAAGTACTGGGTAAGCGGGAAATGCCGGGTGCCGAGTGGTTTCCGGGTATGAGACTGAACTTCGCGGCCAACCTGTTGAGGCTGGCGGATGGCAGTCACGGGAGCCGTGAGGCAGTGGTCGCGTATTGTGAGACCCGCCCTGTCCTGCGCCGGACGTACGCCGAGCTGAAAGCCGACGTGGGTGCTCTTGAGGCGTTTCTGCGCAGCAAGGACATAGAACGGGGCGACCGGGTCGCGGGTGTCGTCACCAATGGCTATGAAGCCCTTGTTGGCATGCTCGCAACAACCAGTCTCGGCGCTATCTGGAGTTCCGCCTCCCCCGACTTCGGGGTTGGCGCTATCCTTGACCGGTTTGGCCAGATTGAACCGTCTGCGCTGATTGCGGTAAACGGTTATGGTTATGGCGGTAAGGTCTTTTCGCGTCAGGAGGAATTTGCCGAACTGATTGACGGTCTGCCCACCCTGAGGTGTGTGGTCAGCGTTCAGCAGTTGCCGAACCAGGCGCCGATTAGTGGCGCACTGGTCACTCCCTGGGAAGACGCCATGAACTTTGGTGCCGGTAAGTCACCCTCGTTTACACCGCTGGCTCCGGATCATCCTGTTTACATCCTGTATTCGTCTGGTACCACCGGAAAACCGAAGTGCATCGTTCACGGCAATGCCGGGTTGCTGGTAAATCACGCCAAGGAATTGATGCTGCATGGCGACGTCGGTCCGGATGACCGGTTCCTCTACTTCACCACCTGTGGCTGGATGATGTGGAACTGGCAGGCCTCTGCGCTGATGACGGGCGCGGCGGTTATCACCGTCGACGGCTCCCCAGGTTATCCGAGCCTGAGTTATCTTTGGGAGACGGTGGCAGAAGAAAAAGTGACGCACTTTGGCACCAGTGCCAGATTCATCGCCGGTTGCCGAAAGGCAGAACTCCAACCTGCGAAAAACCTGGATCAAAGTGATCTCCGGGTCGTGTTCTCAACGGGCTCCCCATTGCTTCCGGAAGATTACGACTGGGTCTACGATGAAGGTTCTCCTGGCGCCCTGCTTGGCTCCATCGCCGGTGGCACTGATATCTGCGGCTGCTTTGTTGGCTCGACTCCGCTGTTGCCGGTGCGCCGAGGCGAAATCCAGTGCCGCTTCCTGGGTGTGGACGCTGTGGCCTACGGCGACGACGGCCAGCCGGTCAGCGCAGGCCGCGGCGAGCTCGTCTGCCGTCAGCCCCTGCCCTCCATGCCGGTATACTTCTGGGACGACCCAAAAGGTGAGCGTTACCGCGCCGCCTACTTTGAAACCTTTCCCGGCGTCTGGGCTCACGGAGACTTCATTGAATTCACCGAACACGGCGGCGCCATCATCTACGGCCGCTCCGACGCTACCCTCAACCCGGGCGGGGTAAGAATCGGTACTGCGGAAATCTACCGCCAGGTAGAAACCGTCGCGGAAGTAAAAGACAGCCTCGTGGTCGGTCGCCAGATTGATGGCGATGTAGAAGTGGTTCTGTTGGTGGTGCCGGCCGACGGACAGGCCATCACCGATGATTTGAGAAAACAGCTCAAAACCCGCATCCGAGAAGGCGCCAGTCCACGCCACGTGCCCAAGCACATCGTGCAGGTGAACGACATCCCGTACACCCGCAGTGGCAAGAAAGTGGAGTTGGCTGTAGCACGGTTGATTAATGGCTCCAAGAAGGCTGATAACCGGGACGCATTGGGCAATCCCGAAGCGCTGGACCATATTCGGGAGCGATTGTCGGCAGTTGGATTGTTGCCGGAGTAATCTGGGAGCCAAGGATGGCGGAGCTCAAGTGCCACAGGGATGTGTCGCGAGGAGCGGGTTTTGGACAGGGTTCCCTCTGTTTCTCCTACTCCTTGGCAATGTTAGAAAGTTTCGTAAATTCCCGCCATTTCATCGTCTTGTAACGGAAGATAAGGCATTTTTAGTCCGTTCTTATACTAAGATCGTAACCAAAAATACCTGGAAAATGGTATCTTAGTAGGTCTATCAAAAGTTCCCTGATCAGTCATTGCCCGGGTTGGACGTTCACAAGACGCCTGACCTCGCCATGACCGTCCTGAACCCACCCATTAGCCTGAGGACGAAAATGACATCATCCAAAGCAAAGATTGTCTATACCCTGACCGACGAGGCACCTGCCCTCGCCACGCGGTCTCTTCTTCCGATTCTGGAAACCTTCGCCAAGCCGGCTGGTATTGAATTTGAAACCAGTGATATCTCCCTGGCGGCACGTATTCTGGCGAATTTTCCGGACTACCTCGAAGAAGATCAGCGGGTTCCGGATGCCCTGGCACAGCTTGGTGATTACACCAAGGATCCCGATGCCAACATCATCAAACTGCCCAATATCTCAGCCTCTATTCCGCAATTGCGCGCGGCCATCAAGGAGCTGAATGACCAGGGTTACAAGTTGCCGGAGTACAAGGAAAACCCGGAAACTGACGAAGAGAAAGAAATCCAGTCACGCTATGCCAAGGCTCTGGGCAGTGCCGTCAACCCGGTTCTGCGTGAGGGTAACTCCGACCGCCGGGCACCGGCCGCGGTCAAGGCGTTTGCCCGCAAATACCCGCATTCCATGGGTGAGTGGAGCCCGGCATCCCGCACCCACGTGGCGCACATGCGTGGTGGCGACTTCTACTCCAGCGAGCAGTCCGTCACCCTGGACAAGGCCACTACCGCCCGCATCGTTTTCGAGAACAAGCAGGGCAAACAGACCGTCCTGAAATCCGAGCTGCCGCTGCAGGAAGGCGAAGTGCTGGACGGCATGTTCATGAGCAAGAAAGCGCTGGTGAAGTTCTTCGAAGACGCTATCGAGGACTGTGAAAAAACCGGCGTTATGTTCTCGCTGCACGTGAAAGCGACGATGATGAAAATCTCCCACCCGATCGTGTTCGGTCACGCGGTGAAGGTTTTCTACAAGGACCTGTTCGACAAGTACGGTGACCTGTTTGACGAAATTGGTGTCAATCCGAACAACGGTCTGTCCAGCGTCGTCGAGAAGATCAAGCAGTTGCCGGAATCCAAGCAGGAGCAGATCCAGGAAGACCTGCACGCCTGTTACGAGCACCGTCCGGAAATTGCCATGGTGGATTCCGTTAAAGGCATCACCAACCTGCACGTACCGAGCGATGTGATCGTCGACGCGTCCATGCCTGCGATGATCCGTAACTCTGGCAAAATGTGGGCCCGGGACAACAAGCTGAAGGACACCAAGGCGGTTATGCCGGAGTCCACCTACGCGACCATCTACCAGGAAGTGATCAACTTCTGTAAGACCCATGGCGCCTTCGATCCGACCACTATGGGTACTGTGCCGAACGTCGGCCTTATGGCTCAGAAGGCCGAAGAGTACGGCTCCCACGACAAGACGTTTGAAATCAAGGAAGACGGTGTTGTGCGCGTGATTGCCGAGGATGGCACCGTGCTGACCGAGCATAATGTTGAGCAAGGTGATATCTGGCGCGCCTGCCAGACCAAGGACCTGCCGATTCGGGACTGGGTCAAGCTGGCAGTCAGCCGCGCCCGCGCTACCGGTATGCCGGCAGTCTTCTGGCTGGACGACGAGCGAGCCCATGATGCCCAACTGATCAAGAAAGTTGAGACCTACCTGAAGGACCACGACACTGACGGTCTGGACATTCGCATCATGTCTCCGGTCCGCGCGATCCGCTGGACCATGGAGCGCCTGATTCGTGGTCTGGATACCATTTCCGTGAGCGGCAACGTACTGCGTGACTACCTCACCGATCTGTTTCCGATCCTGGAGCTGGGTACCAGTGCCAAGATGCTGTCCATTGTGCCGCTGCTTAACGGTGGTGGTCTTTACGAGACAGGTGCTGGCGGTTCCGCACCGAAGCATGTACAGCAGCTGATTCAGGAGAACCACCTGCGCTGGGATTCGCTTGGCGAGTTCCTGGCGACGGCGGTATCCTTGGATGAACTGGGTGAGAAGCATGGCAACGACCGTGCCCGTCTGTTGGGCCAGACCCTGGACAAGGCCACCGAGCGCCTGCTGGAAAACAACCAGTCTCCCTCCCGTGTCACCGGCGAATTGGACAACCGCGGTTCCCACTTCCACTTGGCACGGTACTGGGCAGAAGAGCTGTCCAAGCAGGATTCTGACAAGGAATTGAAGGAGTTCTTTACCAAGCTGTCGAAGCAGCTCGAGGAGAACAAGGACAAGATTCTTGAGGAAATGACCGTTGTTCAGGGTCACCCGGCGGATATCGGTGGTTACTACCACCCACCGGCAGAAAAGGTCTGCAAGGTGATGCAGCCGAGCGAAACCTTGAACAAGATCCTGGCCGATGCCCGCGCATCAGTGAAGTAAGGCCGAGGATTCCTGGCCTGCCCCCTGGTCAGGTCAGGGGAATCAGAAACCCGGACGGTCATTAAAGGCCCTCCGGGTTTTTTTGTGCCCCTTTCTAATAGTCGTCCGGCTCTTCCTCGTAGCCCTTGCCCGCTTCTCCGGCCCGGCGGAGCTGATACATGGTAATTGGCGGGCCGATCAGCTCGAACAGCACCGTCGAACCGATAATAAGCGGCAGAATAAAGCCCACTTCCGGCAAACGGTGAGTGGCAACCAGAGCAAGCCCCATGGCCACCCCGGCCTGGGGTAACAGGCAGGCACCATTGCGAACGCGTACGGTGTGAACGGAGCCTGCAAGAACGCCGCCGGTATAGCCGCCAAGAACCCTTCCAGCAACGCGAGCTACGATGTAAGCCGCTCCCAGAGCGCCAAGTGTCGGCAGCGCTTCCCAGTCCAGACCGAAGCCCGCCAGGAAGAAAAACGTCGCCAGGAATGGTTCGATGATGCCTTCAATGGAGCGGAATGGGCGCACATGATGGTGAGCCCTGTTCGCCACCGTTATCCCGAGGCTCATGCAGGTAAGCAGGTAGGATATCTCCAGAGTCCCGGCAATACCGGCCGCCAGGAAGACAAACCCTGCGGACTCCAGAAGCATTGGCTCGCCCGGTTTCAGGCGGCCGGTCATCCAGGCCATCGGTATGCCCAGAAGAATGCCCAGAACCATTGCTCCCAGAACCTCGTAGACCCCATGCCCGATGGTTTCATACAGATGTACGCCATTGCCTGAGACCAGCTCGGCGAACACCAGCATAATGCTGAACAGGATGGCCCCCCAGGCATCGTCGATGGCCACGACCTGGGCCACGACTCGGGTCAGTGGCCCGCGGGATCCAGTCTCCCTCATTACATCCAGGGTGGCAGCAGGATCCGTCGCCGTGGCAATGGCGGCGAGCAGCAAAGACGCTGGCAGGTTTTTCGTCACCGTCCAGGTAACTGCAAAAATCAGCAAAGCCGTCACCAGGGTCACCGCGAGGCTAACCACGATGGCTTCGCGTCCCTGCCTGAGATCGCGAAATGACATGCGCTCGCCGAGCAGGAAACCCACCATTGCGAGGGTAAGCTCGGTGACCAGGCGAAAGCTGTCGCTGACCCTGGCCGGAATGAGATCAAACACTTCGGGACCGGCCAGTGCGCCCACCAGCAACAACAGGGTTACCCTGGGCACGTGCAGGCGCTGGCCCAGAGTGTGAGCACCCAGGGCCAATAACATGATCCCGCCAATTAACAGAAGATCGAGCGCGTGGAACACGCGTTACTCCTGCTGGAGCGGTGCGAGTCGCCCGCCGGTCAGCTTTCTCAGGTCCTGTGGGGAAAGCTCTATCTCGAGTCCCCTGCGCCCGGCGCTCACGTATATGGTGTCAAAGGCATCGGCTGAACTGTCGAGAAAGGTTTTCAGCCGCTTTTTCTGTCCGAGCGGGCTAACTCCGCCGAGCACGTAACCTGTGCTACGCTGAACATCCTCCGGATCTGCCATGGAGGCTTTCTTGCCCCCGGCGGCCCGGGCGATGAGTTTCATGCTCAACATACCGGTAACTGGCACAATACCCACCGCCAGCTCCTTGCCATCAATGGCGACCACCAGCGTCTTGAATACCCTTTGAGGGTCGGCACCGGTCTTGGTGGCGGCTTCGGTGCCGTAGCTTTCACTGGCCGGGTCATGATCGTATTCGTGAATGGTATGCGCGATCCTCGCTTTCCTGGCTGCGTTGATACCGGGGGTCATGTTGTCTCCTGCCCTGGGATGTAAACCGGAAAAACTTACCACAGTATCTGCATCGAATGGAGATACTGTTATCACACGGCTCTCGACTATTGCCGCTGAAATGACTATTTTCTGGTCATCACCCTCAAGAAGTTGAACAGGCTACAGCCATGCAGCCCTCGCCGGCACCCAGTCAGGAACTCGCCCAGCTCTCCGACAAGAAGGCCCCTCTCCGGCGCGCGCTTTGGGCGGCGTTTGTGTACCTCCTTGCGGGGCTAGCGTGGATCGCCTTTTCAGACTCCATTGCTGAATCCTGGTTTACCGACCCGGAAACCCTGTCGAGTGTACAAACGTGGAAAGGCTTCTTTTTCGTCGTGACCACCGGGCTGGTGTTGTTTATCGCCCTTTTGCGACAGCTTCGTAAAGACCGGGCGCTGCTGAGACTGCAGCACGACCAGAGTCAGGCGTTACGCAGACGGGAGCGACAGCTCAGGGTCTTAATGGATAATTTGCCGGGAATGGCCTATCGCTGTCGCTATGACGAACAGTGGACCATGCTGTTTGTTTCCGAGGGATGTACGGCGCTTACTGGCTATGAACCCTATGAGTTGACCAACAACCGGTGGGTCAGCTTTGCTGACCTGCTTGATGAGGACAATAACACCAGACTGAGCCGCGAAGTAAAAGCGGCACTGGACAAAGGAGAGTCTTACTCCGTTGAATACGCCCTGACTCGTAAAGATGGTAGTACGATATGGGTGTGGGAGCGAGGACGCTGTGTCGAGGAGGATCCGGGTGGCCTGGTGCTGGAAGGGATCATTCTGGACATCTCTGATCGCAAAAAGCTGGAGAAGGAGCTGGAGGAGTTAGCGATACGGGATTCGCTCACGGGACTTTTCAACCGTCGGGAAATGACGCGGATCCTGGAAGAAGAACTGGCGCGGGCCAAGCGCTACCAGCGGCCCATGGCGGTTCTCTGGATTGACTTTGACCATTTCAAGGATGTGAACGATACCTATGGCCATGCTGCGGGTGATTCGGTCCTGGTCTCGGTCAGCAGATTGCTGAAAGACAGTGTTCGCAGCGTGGATTCGGTGGGACGTTTCGGGGGGGAGGAGTTTGTTGCCGTGTTGCCCGAAATGGATGTGCCCGGAGCAACAGAGGCAGCCGAGCGCCTTCGCAGGCGCGTAGGAAAGGAGCCTCTGCCTCTTGGCAAAGGTACTAGTGTCCCCTTGACCGTCAGTGTGGGAGTGGCGGTATACCCAAATCATGGCCTGACCGCTTCCAAACTCTGCGCCGCTGCGGACCAGGCCATGTACCGGGCGAAAGAGCGCGGTCGGAACTGCGTTGCCCTGGCGCACCTGTCCGAGCAGGCTCACAATGAACTATAACGAGGCATCACTGTATCCGTTGTCACAGGGTGGAAGGATTGACACCAGTGTTTGTAGCTTTTGGCCAATGCATAAGCGTGCAACTATCTAGAAAATATATAAAAACAGAAAAAGGTCTACCCTCATGAATCGACTTGCCCGCCGCGCGCTGCACACCTGCCAGATTCCCCGCGATCTGACGTCTGTCACTTTCCGGGATGCGGCGGGAGAGAAACCGGCCAAGGTTGGTCTCAGTACGGAATCAGTGGAGGCTATCTGGCGCAGCGTGGAAGGGCTCTACCGTACCGGTGTTCATCCGGGCATCCAACTGTCTGTCCGCCATCGTGGCGAACAGGTGCTGCATCGAGCCATTGGCCATGCCAGTGGCAACGGTCCTGATGACCGGGCCGACGCGATCAAGGTTCCGATGACCACGGATACGCCAATCTGTTATTTCTCCGCGTCCAAAGCGGTGACTGCCTTGCTGATGCATATGTTGTCGGAGCAGGGACTGGTTAACCTGATGGATCCGGTTTCTTATTACTGCCCGGAATTTGCGCAAAACGGCAAACGCACGATCACTGTCCACCAGATCCTCGTCCACCGGGGCGGTATACCGGCCATTCCCCGGGAGACTCCGATTGATGTCTTGTGGAATCGGGACGAAGTCTGGCGCCTGTTATGTGAGGCCAGACCGGTCGAAGTCGACGGGGCCAAGGTGGCCTACCATGCCATTACCGGCGGCTTTGTTCTTCAGCGCGTGTTGGAAAAGGTCACAGGCACCTCCATTGAACACTACCTGGATACCCACCTGCGCCAACCCATGGGTATGAAGTGGTTTACCTACGGTATTGCACCGGAACATGTGCCCGACCTGGCCGCCAACTATGCCACGGGCCCGAGACCTCGTTTTCCGGTCTCGTGGGTGGTAAACCGCGCTCTCGGCGGAGACATCCGTACCGTTGAGCAGGTGACCAACGATCCTCGCTTTCAGGAAGCGGTGATTCCGGCAGGTAATCTGTGCGGGACAGCGGAGGAAATGGGGCGGTTCTTCCAGATGATGCTCAACGGTGGCATCTGGAAAGGCAAGCGTATCTGTAGTGAGATGACCATCCGGCGGGCGATCCAGCAGTTTGGCTCGCTCCAGATTGATCGCACCATGATGATTCCGATGCGCTTCAGCGCCGGCTTGATGCTTGGTGGCAATCCGGTTGGGTTATGGGGTCAACACAGTCGCTATGCTTTCGGACACGTCGGTCTGATCAACAAGCTGTGTTGGGCCGACGCTGCCCGGGATATCTCCGTCAGTTTGTTGAATACCGGCTTTCCAATCGTGGGGCACCATTTACCGGCGCTCGCGAAATTTGTTTACACCGTCTGTGACCGGTTTCCGCTCATTCCAGAGGGGCAGAGGCCCCTGGTAGCGGCCTGACATAAGGTGTCACAGGGTTCGCAGTTGCGCCTCCAGAATGCCGAGTACGGATGACAGTATGTCCCGAAAATCGGTCAGGGTCTGGGTTCGCTGAATCACCTCATCCCGTTTTTCATCAAGCCGTTCCAGCTTCGGGACGACCCGGCGAATACCCTCGGTAATTACCTCATAGGGGTAGTGGTGGTCCTGGACGCTGAGTTTGTTCATCTCCGCCACTTCCTGGCTGAAGATACTGATGATGTCGTAGAGCATATCCTTGTGTTGGATGCTGCTGGCTTCCCAGTAGGCGTCGTCCAGTAATTCAAGCAGCGAAAGGTACTCACGCAGGGTGTCGGCGACTGAGGTCTGATTCATGATCATGCTCGTTTGTTTGTAAGTGTCAGTGTCAGGTCAGGAAAACGGGTGCTAAAGGAAACTATAGCAGGGGATTGACCGTGTGAAGGATGGGCCATCGTCGAGGGCGGAAACAAAAATGAAACTCTATTCATTTTTGTTGCGCTTTGCCCGGCGGTTGTGCAGACTTCGAAATGGGAAAAGGACCTATCACGACTCAACGGACGAGGAGCCGAATGGACAAGCCCACACACTCTCCCCAGGAACAACATGAGCGAGCGGTAAAGCTTGATCACCACGACAGCGTTCGCAACCACGTGCACCAACAGGTCAGCTCGGAAGTGGAGCGTCTGGAACGCCGGGTTGAAACCCTTCGTCTGATAAAAGCTCCCCATGCGGAGATCATGATTTCCACCTATGAGCGGCTGATCTCCCGGAAGAAGGGTTTTTTGCAGAACTGGGACATGAAAGACGGTGGTTTTTACTGACGCCCCGGAATGGCAACCGTTGCCCAGCTGATACTTGCATCACCATCCACCTGATGGCTGCAGTAGTCGGGGTTGTTTTCAGTCTTGTCGGGATCGTCCGGCGTAGGTGCTGGAATCATTGAAGGTTCGCCATCGGAGCTGAAAATTCTTACTATCTGCATAGAGTAGTCGAGCTCTACCCTCAGGCAGTCGGGGCTTCCGTCTGCCGGTTCGTTCACGCCGTGCCGGCTCAGGTCAAGGACTTGTTTATCGGGGCTTTTGATAAACAGGGTGTCGGTTTTGTCAGTAACAAAATCCTGCCGTAGCTCAATGCTTCCGGCTGTTCGGCTGAGATAATCGGCCGTGGCGAACTCGGGCGCGTTGTAGCCAAGTGTAACAAAGTCATTTGCACCGAAGCGGCTACCGGCCAGAACGCTGACCAGTTCCGGCTGCGCGCTTTCATCTTCCGGATCAACACTTCGGCTGACGTACTGGATGGTCCGGTACACCTTCTCCTGGACATCACCGCCCTCGGCGCCATCGGGCAAATAACGCCAGTCCAGAGTCGGGTAGATCCAGATTTTGTCGTTCAATGCGGCATTCTCGAGCACCGCCGCCTGGTCTGTAAACCGGATGGCCGCACCGTTTCCGCGACTGTTATAGGTTCCCGCTAGGCCGCTGGCAATCCGATCAGCGATATACTTCCGGCCGTCCTGAAAGTTGAGGACCTCTCCGGAAGCAATCACCTGATTCATCAGATCCAGAGGGTTTCGTACCTTTGAAAAGCTTTTGCCATCTTCGGCAGGCGTTGCCCGGATGAATGCGTCAATGTGGCTACGAATGTCGGTTGTCGTTTCTCCAATGTCAGCGTTGTCCCCGTTGGCTGGCTCAATACCGCGATAGAAATCATCAAACCGGGTGTGCGCTATCGTGTCCGGGGCTCGCTCGGTATCCTCAAGATCGAAGCTTGAAAATGTCAGGTCTACGTCCGTAGCGGGATTGAAGGCAGTCGGACCGGTATCTTCCATGCCACAGCCACTTAAGCCTGTGATAGCGAGGGAAACTGCTGCGAAAATGCAGGAATGTCTCATTTCAGATGGCCCTGAGGTGCGCAAAAGTACGTAAACGGCTAAAGTAGAATTCTGCGGGTCCGTCCGCCCGGGCCCGAGTGCTGACAATAAACGATAAAACAGGCATCTACCCTTGCGGAGATCACATTTTGCGGCAACAGTTTAAGCGGGCATTGGCTGCGGTTATTTCTGGACTGATGGTCACACTGATATTCCTGGCGTCTGTGATGCCGGCAATGGCCAGTGTCCAGGAGCGCTGCCAGGATGGCGCCATTGTCCTTAATGCCGGTACCTCCAGCGTCCGCGATCTCGGTAGTTGTATCTGGTATCGGGAAGATCCGGGCCATGAACTGACAGTGGAGGATATCCAGGCTGATGGGCGGGCGACATTTACCCGCCATGAAGGTGGCGTGCTCAATTTTGGCTATACCGAGTCTGCTTACTGGATCCGTTTTGACTTGCGGACCCTCGACGATGGCGCGGATAACGACTGGATTTTCGAGCTAGCCCTGCCACTGGTGGACGAAGTCACGCTCTACCTGGTTCGTGATGACCAGCTGGTAGATCAGCGCAAGACCGGGTATTCGGACAGCTGGGCCCAACGCGATCTGGAAGTTCCCAATCCGACATTTCGCCTGAAGCTGGCACCGGATACCGTAAACACCGTCTACCTCCGTATTACCAACACCAATACGTTCCGTCTGCCCATCAGTCTCTGGCACCCGGACAGCTACATTGAAAAGGTCTCAGTAGACGAAGCTGTCCGGGGTATTCTGCTTGGCGCGATTCTGGCAATTCTGGCTTACAACCTGTTTGTCGCGGTGTCTGTGCGCGAACGCAGCAACATCTACTACGTGCTCTATCTGGTGTCAGCGACGATCTTTATCGGCACGGAGCAGGTTCATGGCATTCAGCTGCTTGACAGCAGGCCGATTATTTTCAACAAGGAATTCTTGCATTTCCAGATCCTGATGACCTGGTTCTGGGGCTTGTTAATGGCCCGCTCCCTGCTGGAAACCCGTGAGCGTTCAGCCGATCTGGATCAGGTTATCCTGCTGTGCCTCTATTCGGTTGGTGTCACTTTTTTACTGTCAATATTCCTGCCCTATCACATCGCCATGCAGTGGATTGTGGTGGGCTCGCTTTTACTCAGCGTGATTCTGATTATTGTCAGTTACCTGTCCTGGCGTTACTACAATCCGGCGGCACGGTCCTATTTCTTTGCCTGGACCCTCGCGCTTCTCGGCTTCGGAATTTATGCTCTCACCGTGATGGGAATCCTGCCGCTCAACACCTTCACGAACTACTCACCCCAGTTTGGTTTGACGGCACAGATCATCCTGTTCTCCTTTGCGATTGCGGACCGGATCAAACAGGTGCAGGGCGAAGCCCTCGGCTGGAGCCAGCGGGCGCTGTCGAACCTGCAGCGTTACCAGTCCCTATTTGATAACGCTATTGAAGGTGTTTTCCAGATGTCGCCGGACCGCCGGTTTGTAACCGCAAACCCGGCGATGGCAAAACTGATGGGGTATGGCAGCAGTCGTGAACTGCTCAAGCACAGCCCCGATGTCCTGGAAACCTGCATTGCCGATGAACGGCTACGTCGCCTGGTGGTGGAGCAACTGGAGGCAAAAGGCACCGTCAAGGGTATTGAGGCACGCTATTTCACACGAGACGGCGAGGAGCGCTGGGCCACCATCTCGCTGCACACTGTGTACGATCACGAGGGCGAGCCGACGCACCTGGAAGGTACCTGTATTGATGCAACTGAGAGCCATCAACGCCAACGTATTGAGCGGGAACGAGAGCAGGAACGGCTTGAAAAGGAGCTGGCCCGGAATTCTGCCGAAGCCAAGAGTCAGTTCCTTGCAAACATGAGTCACGAGATCCGGACACCGCTTGCAGCCATCATAGGCTATGGGGAGGCCCTCCTGGATCCGGACCTCAGTGAGCCGGAAAAGCAGAGCAGCGCGGAAACGGTGGTTCGCAGCGGGCGGCACCTGCTTGATCTGGTCAACGATATCCTGGACCACTCCAAGATTGACGCGAACAAGCTGGATGTGGACGTGGTATCGGTCAATCTCCCCGAACTGCTCGATGAGATCCGCGCGTTTTTTGCACCCCGGGCACGGGAGAAGGGTTTGGACTTCAGCATCATTTGCGAATTCCCTCTGCCGGAGAAAATCCTTACAGACCCCACCCGGCTCCGGCAAATCATCATTAACCTGTGTGGAAATGCGCTTAAATTCACTGAAAAGGGTTCGATTTCACTGGTCATTCGGTGTGATCGTGAACGCGAAATGCTGATTGCCCGGATCGTGGACACCGGTATCGGTATGAAGCCGGAGCAGCTGGGCCGGCTGTTTGATCCGTTTGCTCAGGGCAGTGCTGCGATTTCCCGCCAGTACGGCGGCACCGGTCTAGGGCTAAGCATCTCCCGACGGCTGGCGGAAATGCTTGGGGGAAACATTCACGTCAACAGCACCTACGGCGAGGGCAGTGAGTTTGAGCTGTCGATTCGAACTGGCGCCCTGGACCATGTGCATTTTTTGCGGGACGCTTCCGAATTGAGTCAGAGGCGCCGTGCCCTTCCCATGGTGGTGGCTCCGCAGCTAAGTGGCAGAATTCTTTGTGCGGAGGACAACGAGGTGAATCGCCGTCTGGTATCCCTGCTGGTTTCTCGGACCGGTGCCGAACTGGTTCATGTCGGCAATGGTGCCGAGGCTTTGGATGTTGCTCTTCACGAGCCGTTTGACCTGATACTGATGGATATCCAGATGCCGGTGATGAATGGCCGGGACGCCACTGCAGCACTCAGGGAAGCGGGAATAAATACCCCGGTCATTGCCCTGACGGCCAATGTCATGGTGGAAGATATTGCCGACTATCGTCTGGCGGGCTGTAATGAGCATCTGGCCAAACCCATAGACAAACAACGATTCTATGAAGTGCTTGCCCGCTACCTGGTTGTCCGTCCAGACACCCTGTTGGCTCCCGCCCACACTTTCAGTGGCCGGGTGCTGGTGGCGGAAGACAATGAGGATAACCGGCAACTGGTGGAACGGATGTTGCGCCGGCAAGGCCTGGAGGTGTCGCCGGTTAACAGCGGAGAGGACGCCGTGCGCAAGGCGCTGGCAGACTCCGTCCAGCTGGTGTTGATGGATCGTCATATGCCGGGAATGGATGGTGTGGCGGCGACGCAGTTGCTGCGTCAGGCCGGCTTCCGGCGTCCGATTATTGCTTTTACTGCCGGTGACCAGAAGGAAACCGATGCTCTGCTTGAGGCCGGTTGCGATGGTGTCCTTAACAAACCCATTGACCAGGTCCACTTGCAGTCCCTGCTGGATCGTTTTCTTCAACGGACGAGCGGAGAACCGGTGGGCGAGCAGGAAGATGAGGAAATCGGTGGTCTGGTAGCGCAGTTCCTTGAAGGGTTGAACGGACGCCAGCAAAGGATTCGTCAGGCATTATCGAATCAGGATGTGGAGATCCTGAAGACGGAAGTTCACCAGATCAAGGGCACGGCAGGTGCTATGGGGTATCCGAGTATGACGCGCCAGGCAGGGGTTGTTGAAGCCCTTCTGAGGGGTGACGATCCGGACTGGGACCGGGTTCGCAGCGAACTGGGTAGCCTGAATGAAATGATAGCCCGCGCGCTCTCAGCCGCAGCGACATCCACGTGACAGAAAACACTGAACAATGACAGGAACAGGCCAATGAGTGATAGCCAGAATCGCAGTGAACACCATTCTCTGAGTATGATGTATGGAACCTATGCCGATGTTCTGTTTGTGCTTTTCCCGTTCCTGGTGATTGGTATGCAGCGTCTGTGGGATGGTCGACTCTATGAAACCCTGATGCGCCCGGACCTGAGTATCGCTGCCGCCATTCTCGCCGGGTTGGCGATTGGTAAATTTGTGCTGGGGCTGGTCACCAACCGGGACCTTGGTCGCTACAAGGAACGGATCGTGTTCTTCATTGCCCTGACGCTGTTTGTGGTTCTGGGGCCGGCTATTATCCTGATGCTGAGTATACTGGGCAGTGCGGAGGTTCCCGGATTCGTCGCATTTATCCAGCCGATTCTGCTGATTATTGCCATTTCCCTGTATACGACGGCCGTAAGCATCAGCAATATTCTCACCCGTCATGGTACTGAAGAACCGGCCTCTGGCTCTGCGGAGCGCATGACGGACTCTCCGGGCGCACCGATACCCAGGCCGGCGCCGCTGGATCTGCCGCGGCGTTCTGGCAGTGACTCTGTGTAAATGGGGTGGGAAAATGAACGGGTACAAGAGAGTGACAGGAGAAAATCAATGAGTGACCTGAAGGTTCTGGTGGTGGAAGACGAGCCGGTCATGAGGGCCAGGCTGGTGGATATGCTCTACAAGGCTGGAGCAACCGAGGTGTCCGAATGTGCAGATGCTGCTTCCGCAAGAGCTGCCTTCGCAGCCGGGGAGTTTCAGATTATCCTGCTGGATCTCGGGTTGCCGGACGGTGATGGTCACGAGCTCATGCAGGAATTCAAGCGAGCACGGGAGGAGCAGCATATTGTTCTGGTTACCGCTGATGACTCCATCGACAGCATTCAGCGAGCCATCAGTGCCGGAGCCAACGGCTACGTGGTCAAGCCGTACTCCCAGGAGAAAATTCATGATGTGGTCAATAATTACGCCATGGTTCACGGTGGTGAGATGGCCATGATGCAGGGGCTGAACCGGCATCACTGACCGGGCCAGCCCTCTGTGGTAGATCAGCAGGCAAGGGCTCAGGCGACCTGGCGTGCAATCCAGGAATTATATCGGTTAGCCAGGGCCCGGACATAACGGGCCTCGCCGCTGTCGAGGTTGCCGAGCACCCCCTTGAAGATCCAGCCCCGCTCATAGAGGCCGAGCACCCGTTGCTCGTCATCCAGGTTGACGCGCTGATTCAGTTTTTTGCAAATAGCATCCAGCAGTGGCAGTTTTTCCGGGCGCTTCAGCGGCCCCTGACGACCATTTTGGGGCTGGTTGGCTGCACGTGAGATTGGATGTCTTTTCATAATGTTCCCCTTATCGTTTTGCGGCTGCCAAAACAAAACCCCGGAGCCGAGGGCAACCGGGGTTTGGCGGAGAAGCTGACCCGGTCGCTGCAAAGGCTCCCGGGACTGACCGAAAGCCGTTAGATGTCTTTTACCATTGCGCGTGCTGACGGCCCTGAAAGGCAATCGCTGGCGATTTCAAAAATGGAGTGTGGAATCATTCGGATCGTACCGGCTGTTTTGGTTCGGTTTGATGTCCAGTGTATAGGCTATCGGACGGTTTGCAAGAGCAGGACGACTTCGGCAAACCCTTACAGACGCTATGGTTCCCCGCGGCCATAATTTACTTCGTCACGTGTTTTACGTTGTGCAATCCAAAGAAACTGCCGCGCCAGTTTCTGTATGGATCTCTCCTTTCTACGCAGCCCTCAGGGCTGCGTTTTTTTTTGCGTAGTGGAAAATTCGTAGCCACTTTTCCGTACAGTTTTCCGAATGCATTTTGACGATAATTCGCACACTAACATGTCATTCATTTCATCAGACGATCAGAGGTTGAAACCTAAGTAAATGTCGGATAAATCCGGATCTGTGCGAAACAAATTCCGATCTCATTTTTTAATTGAAGTAGCGCTGGTTGCCGCATTGGCAATTTACCTGGCGGTGGCCGAGGGGCAGGCGGTAGGCGATAATCTCGCATTCACAGTCGCAGGCGCGGGCCTGATGTCCCTGGTTACCTACTGGACACTGAGCACCCTGAGGGGCGGGCTTGAGGTCATAGCGGTGCGGGTAAGCCGCCCGGGACACTGAGCTTCCTGCCCGCAGGGTCAAAGCTGATGGCTGTGGCCCTGGACCGCCGGGGACTGTTTGTCCTGTTGGAGGAGTTGTTTCCAGGTCTTGTGTAGTATCAGGGCGTCATTGGCAGCCCGGTGTACCGGCAAACCCAGATCGGCAATGACCTGTTGCCGAAGGGCGGACCATTTTCGGATCTGCTGCGGGTTCAGCAGCATGGAAATGGATTCGAGTTGGAATTCCGGTCGCACTCGGGCGGCCCGGAACAGACGGTGCAGCCAGAAGCTGTCGAAGGTCCAGGCATCGCAGAATACCTGCTCCGGTAGCAGCTCATTCAGGCTGTGCGCCACCTCACTGACGGCTTGCCCGTCTGTTTCCAAAGTCTGGCGTGAAATGCCATGAATGCGCTCGGCGCTTTCAGACCAGTCCTGCCAGAGTACATGCGGAGAGATTAGCCAGCTATGGAGCTCACCGTCCGGCATGCAAATGCCGACCTCAATCGGGTAGCTTGCAATCAGATCAAGGCTCGATGCTTCAAAATCAATGAATGCCGGGCGGATATCGGTGGTCATTGGCTCAGTGTAGTTGATGTGTTGTTTTTAGCTGAGTTTACCCGCCCCGAACCCGAGACGCGAACCCAACCTTTGCCTTCACTGTTACAATATGTCCATTCATTGTAAAAGTCCGATGACAGACAACTGTTTCGAATCGGTCAGCAGCCCAGCTCAATCTGCGTCACACCCTATCAGGAGCCCGAATGACTGACACCGTGGTTGTAATCTATTCCGGAGGCATGGACTCATACACCTTGCTGCACCTAGCCCGGGCCCGTGGCTATAAGGTCCATGCACTGTCATTCAACTACGGCCAGCGGCACGTCAGGGAGCTTGAGTGCGCAAGCGCAGTGTGTGAATCCCTGGCTATCCCGCACAAGGTGATTGATATCCGGGCCATGAGTGAGGTCATGGCTGGCTCCGCTCTTACCGGTGACGTGAACGTGCCCGAAGGTCACTACGAAGAGGACAGCATGAAGGCGACGGTTGTACCTAACCGAAACATGATTCTGTTGTCACTGGCGACCGGTTACGCCGTGACCACGGGCGCCGGTGCAGTCTGGTACGGAGCACACGGGGGTGACCATGCCATCTATCCCGATTGCCGTCCGGAATTTGTCGAAAAGATGGATGCGGTATGCCGCGTGGCCAACTATGAGCCGGTAGGCATCGAAGCGCCATTCATGGCTATGACCAAGGGTGAGATTCTGGCCGAAGGGCTGAAGCTGGGGCTGGATTACCTCCAGACCTGGACCTGCTATAACGGCCGGGAGAAAGCGTGTGGCCGGTGTGGTTCTTGTGTGGAGCGATTGGAAGCCTTCGCAGCCAACGGTATGACAGATCCCCTTGCCTATGAGGTGGAGCGCTGATGTACCGGGTAAAGGAAGCGTTTTACACCTTGCAGGGTGAGGGTGCCCAGGCGGGTCGCGCCGCGGTCTTTTGCCGGTTCAGCAAGTGCAATCTCTGGAGTGGCCGGGAAAAGGACCGGGCCAGTGCCGTCTGTAATTTCTGTGATACCAATTTTGTCGGTACGGATGGCCAGAATGGTGGCCGTTTTGAGACACCGACCGCACTGGCGGCCCATATTCGCCGTCTCTGGCCCGATGCACCGGGGCAACCCTATGTGGTGTGCACCGGTGGTGAGCCTTTGTTGCAGCTGGACGAGCCATTGATCGAGGCCTTTCACCGGGAAGGCTTTGAAATAGGGGTGGAAACCAATGGAACCCTACCTGCGCCGAAAGGCATCGATTGGCTGTGCGTCAGCCCTAAGGCGGATGCTGCCGTGGTCATCGAAACCTGTGATGAGCTCAAGCTGGTGTATCCCCAGCCTCAGGCTATGCCCGAGCGCTTTCTGGCTATTCGGGCCAGGCACTATTTCCTGTCTCCCATGGCATCGCCGGTTGCTGAGGAGAGTGGTGGCGACCCGGTCCAACTGAGCAATACCCGCAAGGCCACAGACTACTGCCTCGCCCACCCCCGGTGGCGTCTGACGCTGCAAATGCACAAGATCATCGGTATCGACTGATTCAGATGGTCAGCGCCAGAGGCTCCCTTCCCGGCCCCGTGGCTTGCCGTGCCTTTGTCCGATAGTGACTCGGGTTGATGCCTGTCCAGCGCTTAAAGGCGCGGGTGAAGTTCGCGGCATCTGCGTAACCAAGGGCATCGGCGATCTGGCTGAGATTCATGCCGGTATTGCTCAGCAACTCTCCGGCCCGTTCCAGCCGCACCTGGTCCACCAGATTCTGAAAGCTGGCACTTTCTTCCTGCAGCCGCCGCTTGAGAGTGCGCTCTGACATGAACAGTGTCCGAGCGACCCGCGCCAGTTTGGGGGGGAACGGATAACTGGTTTCTATCACCCGCCGAACCCGACAGGCGAAGCCGGCATCTTCGGTCAGTTGCCTCAGGGCTTCTTCACACTGTGCCCGTGAAGAGGCTGCCAACTGGTCGTCCGTGAAACGGACAGGCCGGTCCAGTTCGGTGACCGGAATTACCAGCGCGTCGTCTGTGGCATCATACTCAACTGGAACGGCTATCCGCTGGCGGAAACGGTGGAAGTAAGCGGGCTCCGGGCCCCGACGCATAATTCGCGACCCTTCGATAATTGCGCCAGTCAGTTGTGTGCCCATGGAAACGCAGCCGAACAACATGGCATCCAGAATGAAGCTTTGCAACGGCCCCAGGTCGATATCGCACGTGACTGTATACCAGGCGTTTCCGCCCAACAGTTGTCTGTTGACCTGCAGGTGCGGTGCCCGAAGAGTCAGGTAGCGGGCAATCAGTTCCAGCGCCTCTTCGAGGGTCCGGCTGCTCATGACGGCGGTCCCCAGGGCACCATGCAGGGACAGCTTCAGCTTTCCCGCAAGCATGATTCCGAGCGCCGGTTCGCCGCTCTCGACAATTGCCCGCGTCACAAATTCGCTGGCCTGGGTCTGGCTTACCCTGCGCTCCGTAGCGTTCAATCGCGCAGGATCAAGCCCGACCCGGAGCAGCAGGTCCCGTTCGTCAACACCGATGGTATGAAGAAGCTCTGCCAGCAAATGCAGATAGATGGCTGGCATACCCAGGTCCTGTGCAGCAGAGACTGAGGCGCGCATGGGGTTTCCTCGTTAGGTTGATTCTTGTTATGCAAGGGAGTCGGAAATCCATGTTGATTATGACGTGTCCGGGGTCCTTCCCCCATGACTGTGCTGACGGGTCAATGGGCCATAGGGGCCAATTGACCCGCCGGACCGGGGTGGGAGAAATATCTCTCAGAGGCCGATATCGGTGATGACCGGATTGTGGTCGGAGGAGCGCCAGGGAAGAGGCTCAACGGGATTCAGCAAACTTTGATAACCCATCGCGCGGGGTTCGTCGGCGTTGATCAGCCAGGTATGGGCGCTCAGAATGTGGGGCTTCAGGGAGTCGGACGCCAGGGCATAGTCGAGCGATCCTTTTTCACCCTTGTAGCGATAGGTGTAGTGAGGGCATGAGCCGGCATCGCATGGGTGGAACCGGTGTACCATGCTGGTGAATCCTGCGTTTCGGAACACCTCCAGGGTGTTTTCCCTCGTGTAGCTGTTGAAGTCTCCGGTAATAAGCGTGCCTGCCAGGGTCTTTGTTGCCGCAACTGTCTTCAGCCAGTCCGCAATGGCCAGCGCTGCCTCGGACCGTCGCTGCGCGTAGCAACCTTCACCGATGCCTTGGTCCAGGTTAGCGCCGGTTGCGCCGCGGCAGGATTTGGATTTCAGGTGCAGCGCCACTATCCGCACACTGGCTCTGCTCCCATGGCGCTGAAACGCCTGTACTACGGGTGGCCGGCCATGGATCCGGAAGGGGCCCGAGGTCAGCCTGGCGGGTTTGCCGATCGTCATGATCCGATCGTTTCGGTACAGCAGGACGGTGCGGATCTGGTCGCTGCCATCAAGTCCGGGCGTAGCAACAACTCGCCAGTCAGGCCCCAGTGCTTCGGCCAGCGAGCCGACGGCACTATTGGGTCCGTAACCGTCATTCTCAATTTCCGTGAGAGCAAGGATGTCCGGGTCCGGCGTCAGCAGTGCGTTCACAACGCGACGGTGCTGTTCCTTGAAATCTGCCTGAGTCGTTGCGCCTCGCGATGTTGGAAAACCTTTCCCATCGCCATTGCCGTTAAAATAGTTCTGCATGTTCATGCTCAGTACACGAATATGGTTGCCAGAGGGGAGCGGTGGCGGCGGCAGGCGCGGATTGGCGCTAGTGAAATCGGGGCTGGCTTCCGGCTGGACTCGCCAGTCGCCATAGCGAAAATCCAGGACACCGGCGAGGCCGGTGACAGTATCTCCGGCCCGGACTGTCCGTTCGGGAACGAGGCCGCCCGGCGGCCAGGGTACCGGCATCGGATTCTGCTCTCCCTTACCATCGTCCAGTAACACACGTTGCCGGCTTTGCTGTCTGCTGACCAGTTTGGTGGGCCGGGACGGAGATCGGTACTCGGTGGCGATGACCTGGTCGCCAGCGGCAAGGGTCAGCTCGCCATAACGGGCGAGGTCGTAGTTGTCGATAATGGTCAGTGGCTGGCGAAACTCCACCCGCATGTTTTCCCGCGTCTCGGGATTATCTTGCCAGGGCAGTGATAGCGGGATCGGTTGGGGCAGCGTTTCTCGACCGCAGACGATCAGTGTGCTGATTTTTGTCAGCTCGGTGAGGCCATGATATTCCTTCACCGTGCCGGTTAATCTCAATCGATCACCGGGTTTCCCGGGTTGTCGGTTCGTATAAATGAACAGTGCTTCAGACGTCAGCGGGCTGTCGTCAGCCTGGTGATCGGCCTGCTGTAGATAAAAACCGCGAAAACCGCCTTCTGCTCTGGAGTCCAGGGTAAGAATCCCTTCGACGCTGACGGTCTGGCCTGCCATTGGAGATTGATCGCCGGCGCCCTGGATCCGGGCAATGGGGGTTGCCGGTTTGCCACAATCAGCAGCTGCCGGCTCTACCCAGGGCAGGACCAGCAGGATGAGAGCATGGATAAGGAAGCGGGCACTGACGACTGTCACACCTGCATACTAGCAGACGCCCGCGACCGCTTTCAGGGCCCGCTCCCGTTTGCTGCCAAAGCCCAACTGGTCAGGGTTGGCCAGTTCAAGCTGTTGGACAAGAGGGTCGGGATGCTGGTTGTCCAGGGTGATCCCGAGGCGGGACAGAACATACGGTGCCAGTGCTGCGCGTGAGCTGACCTCAAGGCAGCCCTGTTTCATGCCGTAGTCCCGGGCAATGATTTCCTGCTGTGCTTCGGTCAGGCGTGGGTCGGGCGTGACTACCATGGTCACTTCCCGGTTCCAGTCGTCGTCGTGCTGGCGGGTATGCTTGGCACGCTGGCGCAATGCTTCTGGCGGTCTGTGGAAGCGGCTCAGGGCAAAGTCCCGGAATTCCCGGTTGGAGTCGCACCAGGCACGCAGGTGCCAGCTGTTTCCAGTACATACCAGAGTGTGTGGTTCCAGAATGCTTTCCACCGCTTCCGGCCGGCTCAGTGATACATAGCTTGCCTTCATCTGGCGACCGTAGCGTGTGGCGGAGACAACCGCCCGCATTGTCCACGGGGAAATTACCCGGTTTGGTCCCTGGACGACGGCACTGTCAGGTAAGCCGATATTGAGAGATTCAAAGGTGCTGCTCAGGTTCTGCTGTCGTGCCAGCAGATCCAGGTATTCGCCAACCTGACCGTGGGTGACCACCGGTCGGAATAGCTCTGCAGGAACATAACCTTTAAGGTGACGATCGTAGACGAGGTTACCTGGAGCCAGTTCGCGCAGGTAGGTGTTGATGTCCTTGGACGCTTGCTGACGACCGATGCCAAAGCTATGACAGATGTGGTTGGTGGTCAGTCGACCCTCCCACAAGGCAATGGTTTCAATCAGTCGATAGCGAAGTAGCAAATCCCAGCGGATGGGCCAGTCCGTTTTTTTCATAACCAGGCGCTCATGAGTCCAATGAATAGCTCGCGTCAATGTTACCTGCTCTGGCAACGACGGTCTGTTACGGCACATTAATGTAAAACCCTGTTAAACCGCGCCGCGAAAGCCTTGTAGCCGTTTTGAGACACCGTCCACAGATTTCGGGAAGTGCCTAGTGGTCCTTGTCAGTTCCTGCTGGTCTAATACGTGCCCGGCAGAATTCGGGTCTCAATGCTAACCTATTTCCTTCAATCATAGTTTCTCCCGAACCACCCGGAGCATCTGCAATGACCCGAATGGTCACCTCCCTGTCTGCCCTTATCCTGAGCATCGTTTTGCTCGTCAGTGGCAATGCCTTCCTGATGACGTTGCTGGGTATTCGGCTGAGTATTGAGTCTGTCTCGCCCGATATCATTGGCTGGATTCTGGTGTGCTATTCCATCGGTTTTGTTCTCGGCACTCTTTACGTTCACAGGATTATTGGCCGGGTAGGCCATATTCGCGCATTTGCGGTGTTTGCGGCCATCTCGGCGGTTGCTTCGCTACTGTATCCGATGGCTGTTTCCGAAATTTTCTGGGCAATTCTGAGGGTGATTTCGGGCTTTAGCATCGCTGGAGTTCTTGTGGTCATTGAGAGCTGGTTTTCCAGTCGGGCCACCAACGCCAACCGAGGCGCACTTTTTGCTGTCTATCAAATTGTCTTCTATCTCTCGGCTGCGGGCGGTCAGCTCATTATAAATATTGGCGATCCGTCCAGTTTCATGCCCTTTTCCATTGCCGCAATCCTTCTGACTCTGGCGCTGGTACCGCTGTCGATGACCAGGATGGAGGCCCCGGCCATTGAACAGGTTCAGCGGATTTCCTTTTTCACTCTTGCCCGAGAGTCTTTTTCCGGTATTGCTGGTGCTCTGACCTGCGGTGTCATGATTGGTGGGTTTTATGCGCTGGGCCCGGTATATGCCACGCTGGTCGGCTTGGAAGTGGCCAAGATTTCCACATTTATGGCCAGCGCGATCGTGGCTGCGATGCTGCTGGCATGGCCGCTGGGCCGGTTGTGTGACCATTTTGACCGCCGGCGGGTTATGTTCTGGGTGGCTGTGCTGGCCGCGGCTTCGGCGACCGCCGTGGCCGTTCTGGGTGCTGGCAATATCTGGTTGCTGACTCTGTTTGTCGGGCTTTTCACCGGTTTGTCCGCGACCCTGTACCCCGTTGCAGTTGCCATCACTAATGACCGTATGGAAAGCAACCGGATTGTAGCGGCCAGCGCCACCCTGCTGCTCAGTTACGGCGTGGGTAGTGTCATCGGCCCGGTCGCGATGGCGGAGCTGATCAATCTTCTGGGTCCTTCGGGACTGTTCTTCGGTAATGCCGGATTCCTGCTGGTTCTTGCCGTTATCACCAGTTATCGCATCAGCCATACCGAAGATATTGCGGTAGCCGACCAGGAGCACTTTGTTGCCGCCATGCCAGAGACGTCTGTTGTCCTGACAGAGATGGATCCGCGTAATGAGGATTTCCACGCTGCGCCGGACGATGGCGGAATTGAGACCGAGGAGCTGCGCCAGCACAGCTGAGGGCACTCTCGGTTTTCCCGGATTTTGATTTTGTATGCATATCTGTATTTATTTAAATGGTTAGCATACTATTGGTGACTTTCCGATAATGTAAGCATTGGCCGATCGCCGGAACTGAGAGTCGGCGTCACCCTGGCCCCTTTAAAACGGAGTGTTGGTACATGAGAGATCAGTTTCCCTTTGCTGTAGCCCGGGTTACCCGCCGCTGGAGGAAAATGCTGGATGAGCGCCTGAAGGATCTGGGCGTAACACAGGCCAGATGGAGCACTATGGTTTATCTGGAAAAGGGCGGTGAAGGCCTCACACAGAGAGAGCTGGCCAGCCTGATGGCGATCGAGAACCCGACACTGGTTCGTTTGCTGGACAGCCTGGAGCAGCAGGGGCTAATCGAGCGCCGACCCTGCCCCAATGACCGTCGTGCCCGCCGACTGCACCTGACGGATGCGGGCCGCAAGTTCATGGATGTTCTTTCCGACCGGGCTGAGAAGTTGCGGGAAGAAATGCTGGAAGGCATCAGCGACGAGGAAATCGAATGCACCGTGAAGGTGTTCCAGCGCATCATGGAAAACGCTGAAAAACAGCGGTAAAGGGAGTCAGCTGGTTTGTCCTGCCTGAGCAATAACTGGTGGCACGTAAGCGAGCACGGGAGTGGTCACTCTGACTGACAATACTGTTGAGGGGCTTAAGGCCCGCTATGGTGATCGCTGGCGTTGGCTGGCTGTGACTACAGTGATGCTTGGTACCATGGCCACGGTGCTGAGCGCCACTGTCGTGAATGTCGCGCTCCACGACATCATGCTGGAATTTGGCATTCGTCAGGGGCAGGTTCACTGGCTTGCAACCGGTTTTATAGCGGCCATGACCACCACCATGCTGGCGTCGACCTGGCTGCTTGACCATTTCGGTGTTCGCAAGACCCTCGCCGGTGCGATGTTCATGTTTACTGTTATCTCCATCGCGGGTGGTTTCGCCGTTTCTCCTGAACAGCTGATTGCGGCCCGCGTCGGCCAGGGCGCCATGGCGGGTTTGATGCAGCCGATGGGCATGTACCTGGTGTTCAGGATCTTTCCCCGTGACAAGCGTGGTCAGGCCATGGGCATTTATGGCATGGGAGTGATCCTGGCTCCCGCGCTGGGGCCGGTACTTGGAGGCTTTCTGGTTGACCAGTTAAACTGGCGCTACGTCATGTTTGCGCCGGCACCGGTGACCATAATCGGTGTTTTCATGGCCTGGCGTTTTCTGCCGCTGCCGCCCTCCCGCCCCAAACCCTATCGATTTGACCTGGCCGGCCTGCTTTTGCTCGGCGCCACGATTGGTCTCTCGCTTGATACCTTAAACCGTTTGCAGGATCTGTCCGGCCAACAGCTTCGTGTGGCCATCGGGGGCGGTCTCGCTGCTCTGTTCCTGTTGCTGTTTGTTATGCGCGAGCGGCGTACCCGCCACCCGCTGATTAATATCACCCTGCTTCGCAAGCCGACCTTTTTGTTTGCCAACATCGGTGCCATGGCGCTCGGGCTGGCGCTGTTTGGTTCAACCTATCTGGTGCCCCTGTTTGTCCAGACTGCCCTGGATTTTAGTGCCACCGAAGCCGGTTTGCTGATGTTGCCCGCCGGGATTGTGCTGGGGATGACCTTTCCCCTTGCGGGACGATTGGCGGACAAGCAGAGTGCCCGGAAACTGGTGATTTTTGGCATTGCCCTGTTTGCCTGTTCGGCGGTTCTGTTTGCCCTGTCCGATCTGTCTCTTGCATTCGGGTGGCTTGCGCTCTGGACCATTCTCGGGCGCATCGGCATCGGATTCATGCTGCCTGCTCTATCCACCGGGGCACTGAATCCTTTGGCGCAGGAAGAGTTGGGGGCTGGCTCCAGCACCATTAACTTCACGCGTCAGCTGGGAGGCGCCTTTGGTGTGAACATGGTCGCGCTGACTATTGAGTTCGGGGAGCACAGTGGCGGCATGCCCACCATCAATGCATTTCATTCGGCGTGGTGGCTGGTGGCGGCCTTTGTGGCGGTGGCTGCGATTCCGGTTTGGAAGATGCGGGCGTAATCCGAGACAGGTTCACCTCCATTGGGCGGAAGGTGGGCTTCCTCAAGTCTGACTATCCGCCCTGGAGTTTTTCATGGACGCTTTTCTTGCCTCAACCGTTGCTGTCGCCATTGCTGAAATCGGTGACAAGACCCAACTGCTATCGCTATTCCTTGTTGCCCGCTATGCGAAGCATCTGCCCATCATCCTCGGGATTTTTGTTGCGACAGTCCTCAATCACGCACTGTCTGCATGGCTTGGCGCCTGGATAGCCGGATTGATTCCGGAAGCCTGGCTGCCGTGGATACTGGCTGGCAGCTTCATTGCCATTGCGGCGTGGCTGCTGATCCCGGACAAAGATGATAGCGAAGATTCGAAATTCCTCGGTATGGGGGCCTTTATGGCCACTACCATCATGTTTTTCCTTGCGGAGATAGGCGACAAGACCCAGATTGCCACGGTTGTGCTCGCCGCACGTTTCCCGGAGACCTTCTGGGTGATAATGGGTACAACCGTGGGGATGTTGATTGCCAATATACCGGTTATCATGGCAGGACGCTGGCTGATGGAAAGACTTCCCCTGGCCACAGCGAGAATCAGCGCGAGTATTCTGTTTGTAGTGCTCGCAGTTGTGACGCTTGGGGCCACCTTCATGAACTCCTGACGCTGGTCGCTGTCACTGTACGCGGGAAGTTAAGACTTTTTGGAACGGTTTCTATGTGGCTCAGACTTATAACGGTATTCCTGGTGGCCTTCAGTATGCCCATTTCGCCCCTGCAGGCGGCCCCGGGTGGTCAGGAAACGAAGGCAAAGCCCGATGATCTGGCATCCGGTGATGCACCGGACCGCTCACCTCGTGTGCCTACCTTCAAACTGAAAGGGGATGTTGCCGGCGAGCTGGGTACATTTACCACGCGCTACGAAGATACCTTTGCCGGTATCGGCAACCGCATTGCCGTTGGGTATCTGGAACTGGTTAAAGCCAATCCCGGTGTTGACCCATGGCTGCCCGGAGAGGGCACAACTATTACTCTGCCACGCCACTACGTCATGCCTGAGGCACGTCGCGAGGGTATTGTTATCAACCTTGCGGAATACCGGCTGTACTACTTCACCGACGAAGGCGTGCAGGTGTACCCGGTCGGTGTGGGCACTGAGGAAAATCCGTCACCCCTGACCAGCGCGAAGGTCACCATGCCGCTGGAATCCCCCGCGTGGTATCCGCCGGCCAGCATTCGTGCCGAGTACGAAAGATCTGGTGATTTTTTGCCCAGGATGATTCCGCCGGGCCCTGGCAATCCACTGGGCACCCATGCGCTTCTGTTGAGCGAGAAAGGCTATCTGATTCACGGTACCAACAAGAAATTTGGTGTCGGTATGGCCGTCAGCCACGGTTGTTTCCGTATGTACAACGAGGACATTTCCCGGTTTGTGTACCAGGTCGAGAAGGGTACTCCGGTGCAGGTCGTGCGGGATGCGGTGAAAATTGGCTTGTCGGGTGGCGAGGTCTGGCTGGAGGTGCATCGTCCCGATGAGGATTATCCCCGGGAGGACCGGGAGCATCTCTGGCGCCAGGTTTTCGAAGAAGTTGAAGCGTTCCGCTTGAAGCATCCGGGGGTGGAGGTGCAACGCCGAGCTATTGAAATTGCGGTGGACCAGGCGGATGGTATTCCGACCATGATCGGCGAGCAGGTTACCCAAATGGCCGCCGACGAAACTGCGGAAGATAAGACGCCAGAAGCGGCGGGAGAGCCGGAGCAGACACTGTATTTCTGAGTGTTTTAAACCCGTATCGGGGGTCAGGGAGACATTATGCTGACAGGGCAATCGATGGTTTCAACCCGGGTCGCACGGCTCAAGGTCTGGGGGGCTGTTTTTCTGGCCGGAGCCCTGCTGGCACTTGGCTCCCTTGCGCATCAGGTTTCTGCTCAGCAAAAATCTTCTGGTCAGGCGTTGGTGCTTACTATTCAGGGTGCCATTGGTCCTGCGACTATGGATTATGTCACCCGGGGCATTCGTCGGGCGGAATCCGAGGGCGCCGGGCTGGTAGTACTGGAAATGGATACGCCCGGTGGCCTGATGGATTCGATGCGGGAAATCATCAAGACAATCCTCGCCTCCGAGGTGCCGGTGGCAACCTACGTTTCCCCGCAAGGGGCCCGAGCCGCAAGTGCAGGCACTTACATCCTCTATGGCAGTCATATTGCCGCCATGGCGCCGGCAACCAATTTGGGCTCCGCCACGCCTGTTCAGATGGGCGGCCTGCCTGGTGTTCCTGAGCCGGCGTCAGAACCTGAACAGAAGCAACCAGAGAACACCGACAGTCCCGGTGATGCGACAGACAAGGCAGCCAGCGGTAGTGACAAGACCAGTGACGACAGCAAGCGTCGCGGTAAAACCGCCATGGAACGCAAGGTCCTTGAAGACGCGGTCAGTTATATTCGGGGTCTGGCCGATCGCCATGGACGGAATGCCGACTGGGCAGAAGAGGCTGTGCGCGAAGCGGTAAATCTGGGGGCCAGCGAGGCCCTGGAAAAAAATGTCATTGATGTGGTTGCCCCGAATCTGCAAGACCTGCTTCGTCAGATCGACGGCCGTACCGTGCCGCTGGTCTCCGGTGAGATAACCCTGAAAACCGCCGACCTTGAGATTGTCCGGTCGCAACCGGACTGGCGTACCAGTCTGCTTTCCGTAATTACGGATCCCAACGTCGCTTATTTCCTGATGATCATCGGGTTTTACGGCATTATCTTTGAGCTCGCTAACCCGGGCGCTATCGTGCCGGGCGTGATCGGTGCCATCAGTCTCATCCTTGCCCTCTTTGCGTTTCAGGTCCTGTCGGTAAATTACGCTGGGCTTGCACTGATCATGCTTGGTTTGGCGTTTATTGTCGGAGAGGCGTTTGTGCCCAGCTTCGGCATGCTTGGAGTGGGCGGAATTGTTGCCTTCGTGTCCGGTTCCGTGATCCTCATGGATGGCAGCCATCGGGAGATTTCGCTGCCGACGATCGGCGGAACCGCCCTGGTGGCTGGCGGATTTATCTTGTGGACGGTCACCAAATTTATCGGTCTGCGACGCAAGCATCCGGTTAGCGGCAGTGAGCAGATTACCCATGAGGAAGGCCGGGCTCTGGATGATTTCACCCGTGAGCGGGAGCATTTCAGAGGCCACGTTCGGATCAGTGGGGAACGCTGGAATGCAGTCAGCGCCCAACCGGTCAGTAATGGTGACCGGGTAAAAGTAACGAATATGGATGGTTTAACAGTAACCGTCGAGGTCATTAACGAAATCGACTGACCTGGCGCGGATGAAGGCAACGGCAAACAAGGAGGCCGTATGATTGGCGAACTGATTCCCTATCTTGCACCTACCGTAGTGTTATTACTGATTCTTGGCTCGGCGATCAAGATACTGCCGGAATACCAGCGCGGTGTGGTGTTTTTCCTGGGCAGATTCCAGGGAGTGAAAGGTCCGGGCCTGATCATTGTGATCCCCGGTATCCAACAGATTGTTCGGGTCGACCTGCGGGTCATTGTCCTGGATGTCCCCAGCCAGGATGTGATTTCCAAGGACAACGTCACGGTGCGGGTGAATGCTGTGCTGTACTTCCGGGTGGTGGATCCGGAGCGGGCGATTATCCGGGTCGAGGATTTCAACTCGGCCACCAGCCAGCTGGCACAGACGACACTGCGTTCGGTGCTGGGCAAGCATGATCTGGATGAAATGCTTTCGGAGCGGGACAAGCTGAATTCTGACATTCAGGAAATCATTGATGCCCAGACCGAGGAGTGGGGCATCAAGGTCGCCAACGTGGAAATCAAACATGTGGACCTGAACGAATCCATGATTCGTGCCATTGCCCGTCAGGCAGAGGCCGAGCGTGAGCGGCGGGCCAAGGTGATTCACGCCGAAGGCGAATTGCAGGCGTCGAAGAAACTGGTCGAGGCGGCGGACGTGATGTCCGGGAATTCGGGGTCGATGCAGCTTCGGTATTTGCAGACGTTGGCGGACATGAGCAATACCAACAGTGCCACCATCGTTTTCCCGTTGCCGATGGAGTTGATGACAACGTTCCTGAAGGAAAGCAAGCCGGCATCACCGAAAAAGCCGGAGCCGGAGGCATAAAAAAAGGCCGGAAAATCCGGCCTTTTCAACGTCGGCGCAAGCCTTACTTCATGCTTGATTGCTGAAGCATGCGCTTGGCGCGCTCGTTTGCTTCGTCAGCAGCCTTCTGGGCTGCCTTGGCTGCGGCCAGCGCTTCTTCTGCAGTCTGCTGAGCAGTACGTGCAGAGCTTGCAGCGCTGTTGGCGGTGTTCAGTGCATTTTCAGCCGTTTGCTCAGCGGAGCTTGCGGTTGCATTTGCCTCGTCGAGAGCCGCTTGGTTGGTCGCACAGCCTGCGGTCAGGGCAGTAGCCAGTGCAATCCCGGCGATCGTCAGTTTACGCATTGTAAATCCCCTTATTGGTCGTGTTATTTCCTGTGATCCGAAAGTCAGTATAGACGACTTCCTGTCAACTATCCCGATAGGCGTTGACTACCGGAGTCGTTAAACAGTGTAAAACACTCAGGGACAAAATGTTAACTAAGGATACGTATATTTATTCGGCTTATGACAACAACTTAATCCGGCTGTCATAACTGTTTCAGGGGAGAATACGAATGGGTGTTCCGTCAGCCACCAACTGCCAGATTTCGTCCATTTCTTCATTGGTCAGGGCGATACATCCGTCGGTCCAGTCCAGGCCCCGGTAAGCAAAGGCCATATCGCCGACGTCATTGGGCAGGCCGTGAATCATGATGCTGCCGCCTGGGTTGAGCCCCCAGGCCCGGGCCAGCTCACGGTCTTTCTCGCTGGGATAGGAGATGTGGATCGATTTGTAGAAATCGCTGCCGGCATTGCGCCAGTCAAGGGTGTAATCACCTTCAGGGGTGCGCTCGTCGCCTTCATAAAGCTTGTGCCCTTCCGGGTTGTCCCCGAGGGAAACGCGGTAGCTTTTTACCACCTGGCTCCCATCCATCAGGTAGAGCCGTCGTTCACTCTTACGAACCACCACCTTGTTGATGTCCAGTGCGTCTTCCTGAGCTGGCCTGACAGCGGGCAGCCGCAAGTCGGCTCTGGCCAGCAGATCCCCCGCCGAGGCTGAGAGCGGGAGCAAGGCCGGACATGTGAACAGGCAGAAGGTAATCAAATAACGGGCGAACATGATTTTTACTTACCAATGGTTAATCTTCATACAAACCCGTTTATAACATAGCCCGCGGGCTTGCTGTTAAGAGGTTTTGTTACCTTTTTTAGCTATCTCTTTCCCTGATCACCTGTTTTGTGAGCTGTCCATCTTCAGCCCTACCTTGGTGACCTGATCCGCATTCGTTGCTCTCGCGACCAGAGTGACCGGGCCCAGCGTCACAATGTCTCCGACGACCGGGTGGCCCTTGGTGCGCCTGGCAAAGCATTCTGCCAGGGACAGCTCCGGGGGAAGGTCGTCGAATTCAATGCCATAGACCTGTTCGACGTCGCCCAGCAGCGCGTCTCCGTTTAGGACGAAGTCCCCGAAAAATGCCCGCTCGGCAAGATATTTCGGCGCATGCCGTCCACTGAGCGCCTTGCCGAGCTCGGGCAGCACACCTGGCGTCGCGAACATGGCGACCATGTCGCCACTGGAAACCTCCAGGTCCCCTTTGGGTTGAAGACACACACGGTTGCGGAATACACCGGCAACGGCAGTATTCTCCGGGAATCGCAGCTGGCTGAGGCGGCGAGGTGTTTCCCAGGACTCGCCCCGCAGCGGAAACAGCATCAGTTCGTGGTCGCCTGCGGCAGGCGCATCGAGGGGCAGACGACGGTAGGGGTCCTCGCCGGCCGGGACTTCCAGGCGCAGTTTCCGGGCCAGGGGTGCCATTGTGGTGCCCTGAACCAACAGTGAAACCAGCACAATAAAGAAGGCCGCATGGAAGACGAGTTGGGCTTCGGGAAGGTTGGCCATGATTGGAAAAAGTGCCAGCACGATAGGCACGGCGCCCCGTAAACCAACCCAGCTGATGAAGCTCAATTCCCGGCGATTGAAGGCAAAGGGCCAGAGTGTAAGCATGACGGTCAGCGGGCGGATGATGAAGATAAGCGACAATGCGAGAATCAGGCCGCTACCCAAAAGCGGCAACAGGTCTGATGGGGTGACCAGCAGGCCAAGCATCAGGAACAGGCAAAGCTGTGCGAGCCACGCCAGTCCATCGTGAACCTGCAGGATCATTGGCATCATCCGAACGTGGCGATTGCCAATCACCACACCGGTCAGATAAATCGCCAGAAAGCCGCTACCACCCAGTGCGTTAGTGGCTGAGAAAACAGAAATGCCTGCGGCTGCGACCAGAAGCGGATAGAGAGATGGGGTCAGTCGAATCCGGTTGGCCAGTTCCACCACGGTATAACCGCCCAGGATACCTGCCAGACCACCAATGCCGAATTGCTTGATCAGCATGATGAGGGCCGCCCACGTTGCGCTTTCGCCACTATTTCCGATTAAAGTCACCAGCATCAGGGTCAGGAAGATCGCCATGGGATCGTTGCTACCGGACTCGATCTCCAGTGTGGCGCTAACCCTTTCGTTGAGGTGCAGTCCCCGGCCCTGAAGCAATGAGAATACGGCGGCCGCGTCGGTGGACGAAATAATGGCGCCCACGAGCAGCGCCGTTAGCCATTGCAGATCAAACACCCAGCGGGCAACGACGGCCGCTCCGGCCGCGGTCATGAATACACCGATAGTGGCCAGAACCAGTGCAGGTCGTAAACCTACGCGGAAGGTCTCGGCCCGGGTGCGCATGCCACCGTCAAGAAGAATGACGCCAAGCGCCAGATTGGCAATCAGGAAGGCCAGCTCAAAGTTGTCGAACTGGATACCACCGGGTCCGTCTTCGCCCATGATCATCCCGACGCCGAGAAAAATCAGCAGCACCGGCATGCCAACCCGGCTTGATAACGGACTGAGCACAATACTGATGACCAGCATGAGGGCGCCAATCAGGGTAAGGATGGGATCCATTGTTGCTCCAGACAGAATGCTTGCCCCCAAGCGGGCAGACCGCTTATATTGCTCACGCGGCCATCGCCAATGCGGGTGTAGTTCAATGGTAGAACGGCAGCTTCCCAAGCTGCATACGAGGGTTCGATTCCCTTCACCCGCTCCATCTCAATAATAAAATCAAAAACAATAGGTTATGGCCTATTGGTAGTACACTTTTCCCTGGTCCGCTAGGGCAGAAGCTCCTATTGATAGAGTATGGGCTACTGAATCATTCGTGCTCAAGGAGTAATTGGCGCCAGTCTCTACCTCAACATCATCATCGCCGTGCTCTAGTCAGATGTCGTCTATCAGTGCGAAACCATGATATGCCGAAGTACAGAGTAATCATCCAAGGCAAACGCCGAGAGATCGTTACCGTATCCAGACGCCCTTAAGCCTCCGTGTGGCATTTCGCTGGCTAGCAGGAAATGGCTGTTAATCCAGGTCGCACCGTACTCTAACTCCGAAGCCACGCGCATCGCCCGACCGATATCGCCTGACCAGACTGAAGACGCGAGACCGTATTCGGAGGCATTCGCCCAGCTTACGGCTTGCTGCTCGTCGTCACAGCAGGTGACCGATACTACCGGCCCAAAAACCTCGGCCTGAACAATCTCATCGGACTGTTGAGCTCCGACAATCAGCGTTGGAGCATAAAAATAGCCTTCCAAGTCAGGAATATAACCACCCACTGTCACATCGATATGAGACTGTTCCCGCGCTCGTTCCACAAAACTGGCAATGCTATTGCGCTGGCGATCACTGATCAGCGGGCCAACATCATCCTGGTGCCGAGACACCCCGAACCGGAGTCCACCAACCCGCTCTGACAGCATGTCAACAAACTGGTCGTAAATCCCTTTCTGAACGAAAATGCGACACGCGGCCGTGCAATCCTGCCCCGCATTGTAATAGCCGTAGCGCGCAACGCCGGCCACGGTCTTTTCAACATCGGCATCGTCAAGGACCAGCACTGGCGCTTTGCCGCCAAGTTCAAGGTGGGTTCGTTTAACACTTTTATGAGCTGCCTGAAGGATCTTCTGGCCCGTTGGAATGCCGCCTGTGAGAGAAATCATACGGACCCGGGGGTTCGTGATGAGCTGGCGACCCACACTCTCACCCCGCCCGGTGACAATGTTCAAAACACCCGGAGGCACCACCGACGCAATCAACCGGGCGAGCGCAAGCGCAGTGTAGGGCGTCAGCTCGGACGGTTTGAAAACGACGGTATTGCCCGCCGCGAGAGCTGGAGCAATTTTCCAGGCCGCCATCATGATGGGATAGTTCCATGGCGCGATGGCGACAACGACGCCGACGGCTGATCGCCGCACAAAGCTGGTCTGCCCCGGGCAGTACTCGCCGGCCATAGGGGCCGCCTGGTTGCGAATCAGGCCCGCGTAGTAGCGAAAGGTGTCTGCAGCGGCCGGGAGCTCTTCATCCAGCGCCTGACCGGGATTTTTGCCACAGTTGATCGCCTCCAGGCCGGCAAGCCATGGCTTCGCCCGTTCTATCGTTTCAGCAATCGACAGTAGCAACCTGGAGCGTTGGTTAATGGCCATTCGCGACCACGCATGAAAAGCGTCGCTGGCCTGCGCTACGGCGTCATCGGCCTGATTGGCCGACGCTTCAGGCACTGCGCCGAGTGATTGGGCGGTCCGCGGGTCATAGATGGTTTCCGCTGCACCCAGGCCAGTACAAAGCTGGCCGCCGATCAGTAACTCTGTAGGCCAATCATCAATCATTGTGCACAACTCTCTATATAGGCAGGGCGGATCCTGAAGCCGAAGGCAGTTGCTCCCGTGCCACCGACACAAAATATTCAACCAGTGCATTGCGGCGACCACCTCGACGCCAGGCCAGTCCAATGTCCAGCGTGTCGGAGAGATCAATGATCTGCCGCGCTTCGACACGATCACCCTCCAGTGACCATGGGCGGTAGGTCATATCCGGCATCAGAGAGACTCCCATTCCGGCATAAACCAGACTTCGCACCGCCTCCACAGAGCCGCTCTGAATGGCGATCTCCGGTTCCTGCGAAAAGCCGCGCCACAGACTCCGGATCTGGTCGCTGAGATCATCAACCCTGAGCAAAATCTGGGGTTCCCGCAACAACTGGTCCATGCTGATGGACTCTTCCAGGAGCAGAGGGTGGTGCGGCGGTAGCCACGCCCGGTAACGGGAATAGGTCAGAACTTCGGTGTTGAGCGCTTTATGGTTCTCGATACTGGAGAGAAGAAGCACCCCTACGTCCAGTTCACCATTGACCAGCAAATGCTCGATATAGGAACGGTCATCCTCGAAAACACGCAGTTCCACGTTGCCATAGATTTTCTTGAAACCGGAGAGCAGGTCAGCGAGATAGTAGCCTGAAACCAGGCTTGTCACGCCAATGTTGAGGGCGCCAATGACTTCATCGGTCGCCTCGGTCAGGCTGCGTTTCGCGTTGTCGACGGCCGACATGATCTGGTAAGCCTGACGCAGAAACTGATGGCCGGAATGGGTCAGCTCCATGCCCTTGGAATGCCGGGAGAAAAGACTGACGCCGACATCGTCCTCAAGCTGTTTGATGGCGGTTGTGAGCGTCGACTGGGAAATATGGACGGCATTGGCCGCCGATGACACCGACCCAGTCTCTGCCACCGCAATGAAGTATTGAATCTGCCTGAACGAAAACATGTCGCCATGCTCCTGCAGGGTATCTGTTATGCCGGGCCCGCAATTCGATGATTCGTTATGGGAAGTTCATTATTCAACGAGATATCGATTTTTTCAATGGCAGGCTTCTTTATTTTGTATTGGCTATGCCCCGCGATTGCTGAATAAGCTTTAGGTAAGAACTCAGGAAAAAAGAATCTTCAATAACAAGTAAATATATTGTGCCAACAATGCGGCTCACTCAGACGACAGGTACCGGTCATGAAAATAAAGAATCTGAAACTAGCGGCGCTTTCGCTCACCCTTGTTTGCACCAGCGCTCATGCTGCCGAGGGCTTAGAGGACCAGGTCAACATTGTGGCTTGGCCGGGGTATATTGAACGTGGGGACACTGATCCCAATTACGACTGGGTTACCCAGTTTGAACAAAATACCGGCTGCTCGGTTAACGTAAAAACCGCAGCGACTTCTGACGAAATGGTCAGCCTGATGGCAAAGGGTGGTTATGACCTGGTCACCGCATCCGGTGATGCTTCGCTTCGCCTGATCTATGGCAAGCGCGTCCAGCCTATTGATATCAGCAGAATAACGGCCTGGGACTCGATAGACCCTCGCTTGCAGGATGGTGCCTGGTTCACCGTTAACGGTGAACACTACGGTGTGCCTTTCCAGTGGGGCCCCAACCTGCTGATGTATAACACCGATGTATTCACTACACCGCCAGATAGCTGGGATGTGGTCTTTAAGCCCATGACACTGCCGGACGGCAAGTCCAATGAGGGTAGGGTTCAGGCCTACGATGGACCGATCTATATCGCTGACGCTGCGCTTTACGTCAAAGACAAGAGGCCTGAGCTCGGCATCACCGACCCCTACGAGCTGAATGAAGAGCAATACCAGGCTGTTCTGGACGTGCTGCGTACACAGCATGATCTCCTGCATCGGTACTGGCACGACTACAACGTGCAAATGAGTGATTTCAAGAACGAAGGGGTGGTTGCTTCCAGCGCCTGGCCTTTCCAGGCCAATGCCCTGAAAGCAGACGGTCAGCCTATTGCAACAAGCTTCCCCAAGGAAGGTGTGACCGGATGGGCAGATACCACCATGCTGGCCACAAATGCTGAAAATCAGGAGTGCGCCTATGCCTGGCTGAACTGGTCAATCACGCCCAAGCTGCAGGGTGACCTGGCGTCCTGGTTTGGTTCCGTACCCGCCGTACCCGCCGCCTGTGACGACAACGACCTGCTGGGCAAAGACGGCTGCAAGGCCAATGGTGCAGACCATTTCGAACAGGTCTCGTTCTGGAAGACTCCGAGAGCTCAGTGTGACGGCGACAAGGAATGCGTGTCATACAGTCGCTGGACGCAGGATTACATCGCCATCATGGGTGGCCGCTAACGCTTCCCTCCCGGGAGCCTGTTCCCATGAGTAACGGGAACAGGCTCGATTGACGTCAACTCCAGAAATCCGGGTCATCTATGTCAGTGATCTTTGAGAATGTGAAACGTCACTTTGGCGATGTTAAGGCTGTCGATGACGTATCTCTCACCGTCAAAGAAGGTGAGTTCTTTTCCATGCTTGGGCCTTCGGGATCGGGCAAGACCACATGCCTTCGCCTGATGGCGGGGTTTGAGCAGCCAACGTCGGGCACCATTTATATCAATGGTGAAGACGCCACGTGGCTCCCTCCTTTCAAACGCAACGTGAATACTGTCTTCCAGGATTATGCGCTGTTTCCTCATATGACCATCGAAGACAACGTCGGTTACGGGTTGATGGTCAAAGGGGTACGACGCAAAGACCGGGCAATACGGGTAAAGGATGCGCTCAAACTGGTGGATCTGGAGCATCTGGCCAATCGCCGGCCTAATCAGTTGTCAGGTGGGCAGCAACAGCGTGTGGCACTGGCGCGGGCACTGGTGAATCAGCCAAAGGTGTTATTGCTGGATGAACCACTGGGCGCCCTGGATCTGAAGCTCCGCGAACAGATGCAGGGTGAACTCAAGGCCCTGCAGAAACAGCTGGGTATCACGTTTGTCTTCGTCACGCACGATCAGGGCGAAGCCCTTTCCATGTCAGACCGGATTGCGGTATTCAACCAGGGCAGGATTGAGCAGGTCAGCACTCCGGAAGCACTCTATGAGTCGCCGAAAACCCGCTTTGTTGCCGACTTTATGGGAACGGCCAATATCATTGACAGCAAGCTGTTTCCCGAGCTTGTCGACGGTCCCCAGGTTTTCGCATTGCGCCCGGAAAAAATCCGACTCAACAATGGCCACGGCGATATGACCTTGCAGGGCCAGGTATCCGAAATTTTCTACCAGGGCGCGGTAACCAAAGTTGAAATCCGACTGCCCAACCATCGTACGTTACTGGTCCAGCCACCCTATGCCTTTGATCGCAACTCGCTGGGCGAGCAGCCCGTCAGTATCAGCTGGGATCGCGCGGATATGGTGAGGCTGGAGGAGCCGGGGTCATGATGCCTGCTACCGCTGAAAACCGGGCCGCCGTGAGGAAATCGGGATCCCTGTTCAACCGGCCGCGCCTGAAGCTGATACTGCTGCTCGGACTGCCCGCCGTCTGGTTTCTGGTGATTTACATCTACCCACTGCTGCATTTGCTGAGCCAGTCCTTCTACACCTTCGATGATTTCACCATGACTGTGGTCAGGGATTTCAGCCTCGAGAACATCAGGAATCTGTTCTCGCCGGCCAACGCCGACATCATTATCAGAACTGCCACCATGGCACTGGCGGTGTCGGTATTCAGCGCGGTTGTCGCCTTTCCTGTGGCCTACTACATGACACGTCATGCCTCGGGGAAGATGCAGGCGTTTCTGTATATCTCCGTCATCCTGCCCATGTGGACCAGCTATATCGTCAAGGCGTATTCCTGGACCCTTATCCTCTCGCAGGAAGGTGTGGCTTACTGGATCATTGATGCACTGGGCCTGACCAGCGTACTGCATGCGATCCTTGATATACCGTCCATCGGTGGCAATACCCTGTCCACCTCCAATGTGGGACGTTTTCTGGTATTCACCTATATCTGGTTGCCGTTCATGATATTGCCGATACAGGCGGCTCTGCAGCGGCTGTCGACGAGTTTGCTGGATGCGTCAAATGACCTTGGCGCACGCCCTTTCCAGACGTTTCGCCATGTCATTCTGCCGCTCTGCATTCCCGGTGTTATTGCCGGCTCCATCTTTACCTTTTCACTGACGCTCGGTGACTACATCGTTCCACAACTCGTGGGCCCGCCAGGCTTGTTTATTGGCAACATGGTGTACGTCCAGCAGGGCTCAATCGGCAATATGCCAATGGCAGCGGCTTTCACCCTGGCCCCGATCCTGATTATCGCGGTCTATCTCTACTTTGCGAAAAGGGCGGGGGCGTTCGATGCACTCTGATAAATCGACCTGGCTGCTGAAAGGGCTTGCGCTGGCGGGTATCTGCTTTCTGTATTTCCCGATACTGATCATCCTGATCTACGCCTTCAATACCGAGGAATCGGCGTTCTCGTTCCCGCCCAAAGGGTTCACGGTCGAGTGGTTTTTCAAGGCCGCCGAGCGTGATGACATCTTTCAGGCGCTCGGATTTTCCCTGCAGATTGCGGCGATATCCACGCTGATCGCCCTGTTATTGGGATCATTGGCGGCGCTGGCGCTCTACCGGAACAATTTTCCGGGCAAAAACGCCTTCACACTGATCATGATCCTGCCTATCGCACTGCCGGGTATTGTCACCGGCCTCTCGCTGCTGAGCACCTTCAAGTCAGCTGGCATTACCCCGGGTATGGCGACCATTACCATCGGGCACGCAACCTTCTGTGTGGTGATCGTCTACAACAATGTTGTCGCCCGACTGCGCCGAATTTCATTCAACATCGTCGAAGCTTCCTATGACCTGGGTGCGACCGCCTGGCAGACGTTCTGGTACATCATCCTGCCCAACCTGGGCGCATCCCTGTTTGCCGGGGGGCTGTTGGCATTCGCGCTGTCTTTCGACGAGTTGATTGTGACGATCTTCACTGCGGGTCATGAGCCGACCCTTCCGCTGTGGTTGCTCAACCAGCTATCCCGGCCGCGTGATGTGCCCATCACCAATGTAGTGGCACTGCTGGTCATGATGATGACCATGCTTCCTGTACTGCTTTCCTACTGGCTCACCAAAGACCGATAAGGACCAAGCCATGAACCAAATGATCAAAGATATTGAACACCAGATGCTCATCAACGGGATGCTTGTGGCTGGACAGGGCGAGGCCGTTGATATTGTGTCCCCCCATAATGACGAACGGGTTCTGAGCATCAGTGAAGCAACCGAAGCGCAGGTGGATGAGGCGGTCAAGGCGGCACGGGCTGCCTTTGCCGGCTGGTCGGAACTGACCCCCAAGGACCGGTCGCTCCACATGCTGGGCATTGCCGACCTGATCGAAGACAATGCCGAGCTGTTTGCGAAGCTGGAATGCCTCGACACAGGGAAACCGTACCACCTGATGCTGGATGAAGAAATTCCTGCCGTCGTTGATATTTTCCGATTCTTTGCCGGTGCGGCCCGCTGCATGAACGGCTCTGCCGGTGGCGAATACCTGCCTGGTTTCACCTCCATGGTTCGCCGTGACGCGATTGGCGTTGTTGCCTCAATTGCCCCATGGAATTACCCGTTGATGATGGCCGCCTGGAAGCTGGGGCCAGCACTTGCAGCCGGGAATACCGTGGTTCTCAAGCCGTCTGAATTAACACCGCTGACAACCCTGCAGCTTGCCACCATGCTCAAGGACAAGTTGCCGGCCGGCGTTCTCAATGTCGTTTTTGGCCGTGGCCAGACAGTCGGCGCGCCGCTGACATCACATCCGGACGTCGACATGGTGTCACTGACCGGATCGATCCCTACCGGCCAGGCCATTGTCAGTAGCGGCGCGGCCACGATGAAACGGACGCACATGGAACTGGGTGGCAAAGCCCCGGTTATTGTCTTTGAGGACGCGGATATTGAGAAAGCGGTTGATGGCGTGAAGAATTTTGCGTTCGCCAATGCGGGACAGGACTGCACCGCAGCATCCAGGGTTTATGTCCAGGAATCCATTTACGACAAGTTCGTCGATGCACTGACCGACGCCGTTCGCACCCTCCGGGTGGGAATGCCGTTTGACGACGAGAGTGAGATTGGACCGGTAGTCAGCAAGGCTCATCTTGAACGGGTCGAAGGCTTCGTAAAACGCGCCGAAGCACTGGACCATACCAGAGTTACCATCGGTGGTGGCAGGCTGGATCAGCCCGGTAACTTCTTTGCGCCAACCGTGATTGCAGATGCCCGTCAGGCTGATGAAATTGTCCAGAAAGAAGTCTTCGGCCCTGTCGTTTCCGTCACATCATTCGAGACGGAATCCCAGGTGCTCAACTTTGCCAACGACTCCATTTACGGCCTGGCATCTTCAGTCTGGACGCGGGACACTGCCCGAGCCACCCGCCTGGCGGCAAAACTCCGCTACGGCTGCACCTGGATCAACACCCACATGCTGCTGGCCTCGGAAATGCCCCATGGGGGCGTGAAGATGTCGGGCTATGGTAAAGACATGTCCATGTACAGCCTGGAGGACTACACCGTCGTGCGTCACATCATGATCAGCCACGACTAGGGTCGAAGGCGACTGCTCCAGGTCGCCTTCCCCGACCTATGTATCGCTTTCTCCAGATCCTTTGTATACGGCTTCCCTCGCCCCGTCCGTCCGGGGCAGTCGTATCGACGGGGTGACTCACCCGGTAATGGCGGAAGCGATGCTGGTCCCCAGCATCTACCCGGCGCCGATGATTGACTGGGTTCGGTGCCGGCTGAGGCCAGCCTGTGCTAATGGAGCTTGAGACGCGGCTGCATCGCACGGCTGATTTTATCCATAAGCCAGATAATGCCAGTACGGACAAAGCCATGAAGGGCGACCTGATGCATGCGGTACAGCGAAACGTAGAATAATCTCGCCACTTTGCCTTCAATATACATGCTGCGCCCGGACAGATTGCCCATCAGGTTGCCGACCGTCGTGTAGCGGCTGAAATTGATCAATGAGCCGTGGTCGTTGTAGACGAAGGGCACGGCCTCGCCGCCGCCCAGGCGATTGCACAGGGTTTTGAACAGCGCCGCAGCTTGCTGGTGTGCTGCCTGGGCTCTGGGGGGAACCGGCCGGTCGGAATCGGGTTGGGGGCAGGCTGCACAGTCTCCGAAAGCATATATGTCCGCATCCTGGGTGGTTTGCAGGGTCTGCTCCACCACCAGTTGATTGCTTTTGTTGACTTCCAGGCCGTCGAGCTCTGCAAGGAACGCGGGCGCTTTGATGCCTGCGGCCCAGATAGTCATCTCAGATGGCAGTTCGGTGCCGTCTTTCATGATAATGCTGCTTTCCCGGACTTCACTCACCGGCTGGCCCGTCAATACCTTCACATGCTGGTGTTCCAGTTCCCGGGTGGCGGCTGCGGACAGACGCCCCGGAAGGGCGGGCAAAATGCGGTCCGCGGCTTCAATCACGGAGATGGATACATCCGAGGATTGCAGGTGGTTCATGCCATAGACCGGCAGTTCCCGCGAAGCCAACCGCAACTCCGCAGCCAGTTCAACACCGGTGGCGCCAGCCCCGATAATACTGATGTTCAGGATGTGGTCCTGTCCCTCAAGCGCTTCATGGTTCTTGCGCAGAAACGCATTCAGCATCAGGTTATGGAAACGTCGTGCCTGTCTCAGGCTGTCCAGGAAGAGGCAGTTGTCCTGGGCGCCAGGCGTGCCGAAATCGTTTGCAGTGCTGCCTACGGCGATAACCAGGGTGTCGTAGCTGACGTGTCGCTCCGGAACCACTTCCACGCCTTCTTCGTCATGAAACGACGCAATGACCAGTTTTTTGGCCTTGCGATCAAGACCCCTCATACGGCCGAGCTGGAACTCGTAGTGATGCTTCCGGGCGTGGGCGCGGTAATTGATCTCGTTGGCACTGGCGTCCAGGGAACCGGAGGCGACTTCGTGAAGCAGGGGTTTCCAGACGTGGGTCAGGCCAGCATCGACCAGGGTGATACGGGCCTTGCGTTTCTTGCCCAGTTTGTTGCCAAGACTGGTGACAAGCTCAAGACCGCCAGCGCCACCGCCAACCACTACGATATGATGAAGGTTGTCCATAACAATCAGACCTTTAAATGAAGAGAGCCAAACACTTTGGCACAAAGCGCTTGGCTGTCCTCACTGCGATGCACTGAAAGGTAGGGTGCTAATGCTGCAGCTTTAATATTAACGCGGTCAGGATGGTTGATACAATTCGACAGAAGTGCCTATTCCATTCTGCCCCAAGGCTTGTGCCTCACGACATTTCAATAGGCTGCGCCGCATCCGTCGCCAGAATGTGCGGCTTGCCTTTCCTTTTGCTTTGCAGTCGTTTGTCCACACACTGGTCTTCATCCCGAAGGATCACCACGCACTCAAGACACTGGATGCACTCATCGTAGTCAACCCGCCCGTCTTTGCGAATGGCATTGATGCCGCACTCATTTTTGCAGTGCTGGCAAGGGTTACCGCAGAGTTCCACACGGTCCAGCCAGCTGAACAGACGCAAGCGCCCCAACACGGCCAGGCCCGCACCAAGCGGGCACAGATAGCGGCAGTAGAACTTGTGGATGAACATGCCGATCACCAGCAGACCTATGGCATAGGCCACAAAGGGCCAGTAGCGAACAAACAGAAGTGTGATACTGGTCTTGAACGGCTCCACCTCCGCCAATTGCTCCGCCAAGGTCAGCGAGTAAAAGGCCGTGCCCACAAGCCCGATCAAAATCGGGTACTTGAGCAGGATCAGCCGCCGATGCAAGTGCTCAGGTACCCGAACCTGTTTGAATTTCAGCTTTTCCCCGAGCCAGGCTGCCATTTCCTGCAGGGCGCCAAAGGGACACAGCCAGCCGCAAAACAGGCCGCGCCCCCAGATGAACAGCGTGATGAAGGTATAGGTCCAAAGAATGAAAAGGACAGGATCAAGCAGAAAAACATTCAGTGAAAAGTCGTCCCACAAGGCCAACAACAGGGTGTAGATGTTGACCACGGAAAGCTGGCCCTGGGCATAAAAGCCGATGAAAAACAGAGTGAAGAACAGGAAGCCCCAGCGAAAGCGGTGAACCAGTTTCGGATGACGGCTTAGTGACTTCTGGCGGGCAAAGAAGACCGTTAGTACGGCAAGACCTGTGACCAGCAGGGAGATCTGCCACCAGCGCTCCTTCCACAGACCGACCCATACTGGCTGACGGGTATGCTCCGGCAGTGGAGCGACCTCGACTGTCTCAAACAGGTCGCTGGAAAAGCTCACAGGTACATCCAGGGTGGTCCGGTCCGTTATCAGGTGATTGCGTTCAAGCTCCACGTTCAGTCTGAGTTCCGCGTTGGCACCGGGGTTGAAGCCGGCGTTGCCACCAATCCGGAACAGGGTTTGTCGGGCAAAGTCCGGCATGCCCTCTGCCTGCAGCGCAATAGTGCCATCGAACATGTTGAGGTCCCGCATCTCCACCGCCAGATTATTCTGGACCATGCCCAGCCGGTCGGGCGCGCTGGCGGGCACAAAGTCGTCTGACAGGTGGGTAAACGGTCCGCGGGACATCACTGCCAGAATCTGGGCGCCGTCGCCGGCTTTTTGCAGCAGACGGTTGTAGCCGTCGTCTCCCAACAGGTTTCGGCCCACCATGGGGGAGTTGATGTAGCCAAAGAAGAGATCAGTGAACGGCTCTCCCGGCATGACGTCCGGCGCTTCCGGATAGTCCGACAGTGGTCGGCCAACGCTCTCCTCAATCTTGTCAGCCTGGACTTGCCAGTGGACGACGTAACCCCGGTTTACCAGCTCTTGCCACGTAAGTGGCTCAAAAAAGTCGGCCCGGGCGCGGGTTGGTGCTGCCTGGGTAAAGCCTGGCAGCCTGGTGCGGGCGACTTTCAGGGCGGATGAGAGGACCGTATCGTTGATGATCAGTACCGATACGGTGGCTTTACTGACGCCGTCAAAGTGCACAACGTTTCCTTGGGTGTCCTTGCCGCTTCGCCTGGAGTTTGAGGTGTTGACGATGATCTGTTCACGCAGTGAGCGGCCCTCATACTGGTCTACAAATCCGAATAGTGGTTCTTCTCCAAGCCCATGCAGAAAGACAGGCTCGTGATGGCTTAGTATCTTGACGCCGGTGAACCGGCCACGGGCATCCAGGCCAATGAGCATGCTGATTGGTTTGCCGGCAAAGCCCTGAAGCCGACTCAGGTCCACCGACTCATAGGCATAGCCGAGCAGCTCCTGGAGCTGGTACACCGGGTAAACGGGAAAGTCCGACAGCTTGTCTTCAATCACCGTGGCTTTCGGAAACAGTTCCTGAATCAGCGCCCGCTTGCTGTCCGTCAGCTCCGCATGGGCCGAGGGCAACAACATCAGGCAGGCAAAAAGGAGCATGACACGCCCTGCCATGGGGTACTCCTGCGATTTTTTGTTGTTTGAACCTACATGCTAGAGTTTTCAGGCACATGCTCAATGCGACCTCGGAGCCAGCTGTCTGCTACTTTATGAGGAGACTGCAAAATGGCGGGCCGGGTTAAACGTTGTATGAAACAAGAGATACCCAAATGAAAATAGCCGTTTACTGTGGTTCCCGGTCCGGAAACGATTCCCTTTATGCGGATAAAGCCCGTGAACTTGGGCGGTTCTTCGGCGCCAATGGTATTGATCTGGTGTTCGGTGGTGGTCACGTAGGACTGATGGGCATAGTTGCCGACTCAGTGCTGGCAAATGGCGGTAAAGTCTATGGCGTAATCCCTGAACACTTGCGGGACCGGGAGCTGGCCCACAGCGGCCTGACCGAGCTGTTTGTGGTGAAGGACATGCATGAGCGCAAGGCCAGGATGGCAGAGCTTGCCGACGGCTTTGTCGCCCTGCCCGGTGGCATAGGTACCCTTGAGGAGATCTTTGAGGCCTGGACTTGGGGGCAGTTGGGGTTTCATCACAAGCCCTGTGCCCTCTATAACATTGACGGGTTCTACGAGCCGTTGCTGACGATGGTGAGAACCATGGAAGCGGCCGGATTCGTGAAGCAGGAGTACATCGACATGCTGGTTCTCGCAGAGACGCCTGAGGACCTGGTCAATGGTTTCAGGACCTATGTCCCACCTCATGAAAAATGGACCTGACTGGCGCCATGATGGCGCCAGTCTTTGTCAGTACCACCACGTCAACCAGATGCAGGACCGCCGTTTTCGTCACGTGCTTTCTTCAGTTGTTCCAGTTTTTCGTGCAGCAGTGCCTCCAGTTTGATTAGTTGCTCACGGTTCTTTTCGTTGGGTTTGTTGGAATACAGATCAACATAGGTCTGTGTGACCTCGCTGAGGATCGGGTGCAGCTTTTTGTAGTCTTCATCGGCCATGAGTCTTCTCCTTGTCTTTATGGATATCGTTACTAGTACTATGGAGCATTCTGCCTATTGATCAAGGGCCTGGCTCAAAGGCGGGTGACTTTTGCCATCAATCGGCGCCAGTCGATAGGCAGGCGTTCCTCCAGTTTGGCCAGCCGGGGATCCCTGGAATGCATCGCCTCGAAAGGTCGTTTGCTGGCGTAAATGACAGTGTTGTTACTTTTACTCCTGAACATCAGGAGTACAGAAAAATGCTTCTTGAGCTGTCGGAAATAGGGCCCGTCCGGATCCGGCGTGCGATGATAGTTCAGCGCCAGCCAGCCGCCGGGGCCGAGTACACGACTACAGTGATCAATGAACATCCGCTGGGCCTGCGCCGGGCTCATTCGATCCGAGTTGTACAGGTCGGCCAGAATCAGGTCCGTGCTGGCTTCCGGCATTTGCTCAAGAGCGGCCCGGGCATCACCGATGGTGACGGTCAGCCGGTCACTTTCCGGCAGATCGAAGAACTCCCGGGAGACATCCAGCACCGCTTGCCGTAGTTCAACTGCATGAATGTGGCAGTCCGGGTAAAGGTGATGAAAGGCACTGGCCATGACACCTCCGCCAAGCCCAAGGATCGTGACGTGCCCGGGCTCGTTGAACGCCGCGGGTAAGATCATGGCCCGGTTGTATTCGTGGACAGGCAGGTGCGGCCAGCGCCGGTCAATCTTGCTCTGCTCAAAGACGGAGTTGAAGGTCAGAACCCGATGTTTGCGGTAGTCGATCACCAGAATGCTGCCGAGAGAATCCCGGGCATGGTGAATAATTTCTCCCTGGTTGAACATTCGGGATTACTGGCTCCAGTCGCTGATCAGGCTTCGGATGGTGTCTGACGTTGCGAGGCTCGAAGCGGATTCGCCCTGATCGTTGAGGGTCTCCGGGTCTGCGCCGCTTTCCAGTAGCAGCCGAACCGTCTCAAGGTGCCCATTGCGGCTGGCGAGCATCAGTAAGCTGTCACCCTCACTGGTACGCATGTCTACCGGTACACCAGCATTCAGCATAACGCTGAGCGGACCCGCGCCGCCATTTCGTGCCAGTTCGAAAATGCCGCGGGCAAAAGCAACGGCGTCTTCGTCCTTCTGACTGGTGGGCTGTTGCGGCTGGCCGGGTGTTTTTTCGCTCATTGGCGCTCCGTGGTCAGGTTAATCGATTTTGTGTTAAAACCGTATTATCACAGAACGCGACTGTCCCAGACACAGTCAATGAATCCAAGGCCAATAATCGATAGGAGGCAGCGGTATGAAACTGGATGTTCGAGGCATTGAAGAGGGCCAGCCAATACCGGAGAAATTCGCATTTGGCGTCTACAGCGAAGAGGACCACATGAGTTTCGGGCCTAACCGTAACCCCGAAATCATCTGGGATGATGCGCCGGAAGGCACCCAGAGCTTTGTGGTAATGATGTTTGATCCGGACGTGCCCAGTGTGGCGGATGATGTTAATCAGGAAGGCAAGACGGTGCCCGCGGACCTGCCCAGAGTGGATTTCTTTCACTGGTTGCTGGTGGATGTGCCCGCCAACACCGGCCGGATTCCCGAAGGCGAGGACAGTGATGGTGTTATTCCCAAGGGCAAGGATCCCGGGCCGGGCCCCATCGGCCTTCGCGGTGTAAACAACTATACCCAGTTTCTTGCCGGCAACCCGGATATGGCCGGTACCTATGCAGGTTATGACGGCCCCTGCCCGCCCTGGAATGACGAGATTGTTCACCACTACCATTTTGAAGTGCACGCCCTTGATGTGGGCAGTCTTGGCCTCGAAGGAGAGTTCGACGGCAACGATGTCCGGGAAGCCATGGCCGGGCATGTATTGGCGAGCGCGCGGGTGACGGGGACCTATACCCTTAATCCGGAGCTGCGTTAATCTTTTAAGGTGTAGCTTTCTCCTATTTACTCTATTGCCGGAACCACTGAACCTCGGTTCCGGCGATTTACTGCCGATTCACGGAATTGTCTCTAGGTTGTCACCTTGTCGTCATTCGGTTTTGTGATGCTTCGGTTATCCGGGCAGGCTGAGGGCAGGAGAAACGATGCAACACTACCGGAGCATTTTCATTTCTGATGTGCATTTGGGTACCGCGGATTGCCAGGCAGATTACCTGCTGGATTTTCTGAACCAGGTGCAATGTGAAACTCTGTATCTGGTAGGCGACATCATTGACCTTATCGCCATGCAGAGGCGGATACACCTTCCCTCTGAACATCACGCGATTGTGCGTCGCCTGATTGAAATCGCGGCGACGGATACAAGGGTGATCTACATCCCGGGTAATCACGATGACTTCTTCCGCGCGTTCTGTGGACAGACCATCGCGGGCATAGAGCTTAAGCATAAGGCGGTTCACACCACAGCGAATGGACGCCGGTTCATGGTCTGCCATGGCGACCAGTTTGATCAGGTAGTTCGCTGCAGTCCGCTAATGCTGCTGGTGGGTGATCGTGCCCACGGGTTGCTGTTACGGCTGAACCGCTGGTTTAACGCATGGCGGCGCGTGCAAGGGAAACCCTACTGGTCGCTGGCGGCCTGGGTAAAAAGCCGGATAGGCCGGGCCCGGACGTTTATCAGGCGGTTTGAAATTGCGGCGCTCACTGTCGCGGAAAAGGGCCATTACGATGGATTTATTTGTGGCCATATCCATTCGGCCGGGTTCCTGCGTAGCGAAGAGAGTCTTTACTGTAACGATGGCGACTGGGTCGAACACTGCACGGCGCTGGTTGAGCAGGCGAATGGTCGGCTGGAACTGCTACATTGGTCCGAATCGCCTGTAACCCTGGCGTCGGAGCCAGATGTCCCGCATCCAGATGTTTGCGGGGACGCTCGGCCGGCAATTGATAATGTTCCTGCAGGGTTTGTGGAGCAGGTAAACCGCTTGGCCAGCTGATCTTTGACTAAGCCTCAGCCCGCCCGATAAGCATCCAGTATGTGGGCCATGTCATCGCCCAGGGCATCGAGTTCTTCGCCAGAGAGGTTGCGCTCCGCAATGGAACGCAGACCCATGATCTGGCTTTGCAGCAGTCGGGCCAGGCGGCTGCAATCCGTAGCGTCTTTAAGTTCGCCCCGTCGTTTGGCTTCCTCGAGCAACTCAGAGAAAGATTGCTCAATGGCTCCAAGGATTTCCCGGGCCTGCTTTGAATGCCCTGTATGGGTATTGCTCGACTCCAGAAGGGTTTTGACGATGAGGCAAGCTCGCGAGGGCACTTCATCCTTATCGACACAGCTTGTTGCGATTTTGCGGAGATAGTCTTTCAGACCGTCCAGAATGGAATCATAGCCCGCCATATGCTTCGCCATCTCCGCACCGCCAGCCTCGGCATAGCGGGCCAGGGCCTCCGAATAGAGGCCATCCTTGCTGCCAAACGTTGCATAGATGCTTCCGGGGCGCATATCCAAGGCCTGCTCAATCTGCTTCATTGAGCTTCCGTGATAACCCTTTTGCCAGAAAAGGCCGATGGCCTGGCCAAGGGCGGCTTCTCGGTCAAAATTTGGACTTCTCGCCATGGTGTCACCGTTACCTGCAACTTTGAATGCGCGCTCAATTATATCTTGAGTGATCGCTCAGTAACAGTTACCGTGAACTCGTAATTGAATGATCACTCATTAATTTGGAGATGAACATGGCTGACTTTAAGAAGCACGATATAAACACGGCACCGGAAGGGGCGAAGCCTTTCCTGGAAAACTCCCGGAAAAGCTTCGGTATGATCCCGGGGCTTCATGGGGTTATGGCGGAATCACCTCAGGTGCTTGAAGCGTATCAGAAACTGCACCAGCTGGTTCTGGACAGCAGCTTCGATAACGATGAAAAAACCGTGGTCTGGCAGACCATCAACGTTGAGAATGCCTGCCATTATTGTGTGCCTGCGCATACCGGCATCGCGAAAATGATGGAAGTGTCCGATGACATTACTAACGCTTTGCGGAAAAAAACGCCGCTGCCCAGTGAAAAACTGGAAGCATTGCGTACCTTCACGCTGGCCGTCATGAACAAGCAGGGCAATGTCAGCGAGGATGACCTGGCCGCGTTCTCCCGGGCCGGATATGACAACCGCCAGGTGCTGGAAGTCATTCTGGTGTTGTCACAGAAAGTGATGAGCAATTACATCAACCATATCGCAGAAACGCCGGTAGACGAGCCGTTCAGGAAGTTTGCCTGGAGCAAGAACCAATAAGACGATCGCACAGACCGTGTGGCGGTCTCCGCGCGGTCTGCAAATTCTCACCAATGCTTCCCGCTTTTCATTTGACGGGTAGAATACCCCCATGAACCATTCAAAATGGGTTTTCCGTCTTTCCATTCTGGTCATTGTAGCGTTGGTGATGGCTGTAATCTGGCTGGTGCTTCGCCAGCTGGGCATGCCCGTCAGTCTGGCGCCCTCAGCGCTGTCTGACTGGCTGGGCCATCAGGGCGTGTCGGGGCCACTGCTGCTGATGCTGATGATGATCCTTGCTGTAGTGGTCGGACCCATTCCCACGCTGCCGATCAGTGCCGCCGCCGGGCTTGTTTATGGCATGTTCACAGGAACCGCAATCGCGGTGACGGGGGCTCTCGCGGGGTCCATCATTGCTTTTTACCTGGCGCGGATCCTCGGGCGTGAAGTGGTTCGGCGCAAACTGGGTGATCACCCGGTGTTCTCGGCCAATGGCTCCCAGCGCTTCTTGTTTATCGCGGTGACGTTGACGCGCCTGGTTCCTCTGTTTTCGTTTGCGCTGATCAGTTATGCCGCCGGTGTCACTGCAATCTCCCTCTGGCGTTATGCGCTCGCGACAACCATCGGCATGCTGCCGATGACCTTCGTGTTTGCCGGGCTGGGGCACAGCTTTGAGCTCAGTCCTGTGCTGACGGTCGTGGCCGCTGCCATAATTCTTATCGTCATGAGCACCTTGCCGCTGTATCTCAGCAGGCGTCCTCACTCCCGATTGTCGCGTTTTCTGCATCTGGGCACTGAGACCTGAGGTTTCAGGCCTGCGTCTGCTCGTTACGCTTCCATTCTTCGCCCACGAGGGACTCAATATCCTTGATAATAGCGTCGGCATTTTTCACCCGGGTAAGCCAGCTAAGGGGTATACCTTGCTCACCTCCAGCGCCGTGGACGGCCGCCATGGCCGGACCGATGATCCAGGCCCGCCCGCAGGAATCGCCTCCGCACTGAATATTGGCGCGAATGGCTTCGGCGTAGCTGCTGGCATGGCTAAGGATGTGAAAGATTACCGGCATGGCCTCATGCAGGTAGCAGGTGCGGCCATAGGTGTCGCCTGCAGTTACAGCGTCCATCGAGGAATCAGTTTGGGCGCTGCTTAGTTTTTCCCGGCTTGGTGCTTCATTACTGGCAGCCTCCAGTGCTGTCGACATCGGTGTGCCTTGGAAGAGGTGGTCGAGAAGTCGCGCTGCGCATTTTGCCCAGGCTACGGCTTCATCATTGTTATTGGTCACGCGGACAGCGGCTTCTGTAATCTCCATCAGGTTTTCTTTACCACAGTAGGAGGCCACCAAGGGCGGCAGTTTGGAAACCGCCGGCAGTTGCATGTCGTCGGCGCCGCTTTCCGGCAGCAGGTTACGGTCGATGGTTTCGGCGAGGTGAACGCCAGCCTCCTGAACCGCGGGTTCGTGATAGGTGAGATTGATGGCGTTGCGGACTGGTTCAGCCAGTTGACTGCCGCTCAGGTACCGGGTGTAAGGCAAGACCTTCTGAACCAGCACTCTCTTCTGTTTATCAGTCAGCTCAGTTGTGGTTGTTGATCTGGCCTGCTCAATGGATTCACGTTCGATGCTGTTGAGATTGTCGAGTGTGACCCGGGTCGGATTATCAATGTAACCCTGCCAGAGGCCGCCGGGGCCAAAGAAAGCACGAAAGCGTCGCTGGTAATCGCGGATATCCAGTCTACCTGCGCTCGCCAGCAGGCTGTCGGTCAATATCCCCGTTGCTGCTCCATAATGGCTGACATCACCAGGCTGTTTGCCTTCATGAGCAAAGTAGCCGAACCCGCCTTTGAAATAGTCGGCCTTTGGCGGCAAAAATTCCGGAGACTGGTCACCCACCTCAAGAATACGTTGGCTGTCATAAAGCCAGTGCAGGCCAAGGCTGGCCGCGTCACCAACCCAGCCCCCTGCCAAGGCGGCGATTATTGCAGCTTTTCTGTCATCGGCCAGGTTGCTGGTCATCGGGCATCCCCTTTGGTTAAGTTCAGTGTTAGTGGGTGTAATAGTTCAGGAACTCCTGTGTCTCTTATGAAGCCGCCCTTTCAGGCGGTGATGGGCTCTGACGGTCCAACCAATAACTCCATAATCAGGGAGAGAGACAATGTCCACAATACATCCTCTGAGGAAAGCCATTCGCAGTTCCTGTGAACATCGGTGCACTGCCTGGTGGTCTGCAGCTCTGATGACTGCCATGCTCGGCCACGGCGGGCTGGCGGTTGCGGCCTGCAGCCCGTGTTCCCTCTGTAAGAGCAAGTGCAAAGCCGGGCAACACTGTAAGGCCGGTTGCAATCCATGCGCGGCCAAAAACCCATGTGCGACCAAAAATCCCTGTGCCACGAAGAACCCGTGCGCCACCAAGGGCTGTAATCCCTGTGCAGTGAAGGGGTGCAACCCGTGTGCAGCAGCGGGTAAGTGCGGCGCCAAACCCAATCCCTGTGCGGCTAAAAAGGTGACCCGGCCTGTCAGCTATCAGCCGTATGAGGGCAATCCGTGCAAACTGATGGCAATGGGCGAGAAGCTGTTTAACGACCCCTCCCTCAGCGCTAATGGCCTGTCATGCTCGACCTGCCACAACAACGGAGCGGGCTACAACGCGACCTTCGCCAACGCCTACCCGCATTCTGTAGCAATGGCCCGTGATATCTTTGGTCTGGATACGGTGCATCTGGATGAAATGGTCCAGATTTGCATGGTGCAGCCGATGGCAGCCGAGCCTCTTGAATGGGACGGAGAGCAACTGGCGGCCCTGACAGCCTATATGGGTAAGGTCCACAAGCAGCTTGCAACTAATCCCTGTGCTCTTAAAAGAGGCAAATGCGGAGGCTGCAATCCGTGCGCTGGAAAAAATCCCTGTGCGACGAAAAACCCATGTGCTACAAAAAATCCCTGTGCGGTTAAGAACCCCTGTTCAGCACATGCAGGACAGGACCTGACAGGTTCAGCTGCATAGCTTGGCGAAAAAGGCGGACAAGCGCGGCCTGCGGTTATGCCGGGGCCGCATTACAAGGAGACGAGAGATGGTGACAGAGCTTGAGGTCCCCAAACTGGCGAGCCTTGGTCGGAGCCAGTTATTGAGTAGCCTGGCGGCGATTGACGATATTCGGGAATGCTACCGGGTACTACAAAAAGGGGGATTGAATATAGTCGGTGAAGTACTGAGGGGGCAGGGTCCATTTTATGAAATGGATCATTACCCGAAGGACGACGTCTATGATAGTGATACAGCGTCCCAGTATTACTATCATGCCCATCGGGACGATCATGATGAGCACGGGCATTTTCATCTTTTCCTTCGCAACCCGGCACTGCCCGAAGGTCTTGAGCCGGCTTTGGGCCCGACCGGAGAGGATCGTGTCGCTCACCTTGTTGCCGTTTCCATGGACGCCTGGGGCTACCCGACCGATTTGTTTGCGGTTAACCGCTGGGTGACGGATGAAAGCTGGCTGCCAGCGGGGGTGATCGTGACTGCACTCGACCAGTTTGCCATGGACCACGCCTATCCGAGCTGGCCGGTGAATCGTTGGCTGACGGCGATGGTGCGTTGTTTCAGACCACAGATCGAAGCCTTGCTTCATCACCGGGACGAGGTTGTCTCAAAATGGCAGGAAGAGGGTCTTGAGCAGGTGCTTGAGGACCGTTCACTGGAGATTACAGGGACAGTACCGATTGACGTTGAGAGCTGGGCAGAAAAACTGGAAGCAGAACTTCAAACAAGGACTCAATCGGGCGATATTCACCAGGGGTAGCTGTCAGGGGCTCACCGCAGGCAGTGATCAACCCTTCCCATGGAAACGGTTACCCATCGCCACTATCTTCTTTCCTGGCCTTAAGGGCTTCGGCGACCCGCTCATCAATCCGACGCATAAATTCCTCATCCGGACGAATGGAGGAGTGCGCCTTCATGAGTTCGGTGCTCGCCCGGAGGTTGCCAATAAAGGTTCGGCAGTCCCTGCACATCATCAGGTGCATCTTAACGGACAGGTTCTGCAGACCGGCCAATTCGCCATCGATGTAATCACTGGCAACCACAGCCAGATCCCTGCACATCAGCATTCGCCAGTCTCCTGGAAGGTTTCGACCATCAGAAAGATTTTCTGCCTCGCACGGTGTAAAAGTACACGAAGGTTAGAGGCGCTTACATCCAGAATGTTACAGACATCATCGGATTTGTGCTGGTGGGCTTCATACAGCATCAGGGCTGAGCGCTGGGTTTCTGGCAGGGCGGAAAGGTGTTTATCCAGGCAATCGCTGAGGGCGCCGTTTTCCATCAACTTGTCTGCGGAGTCGTGGAATTGCATCTTGGGCGGCAGATCCCATCGGCCTTTGGCGTTGAAACGTCCCGCCAGTTCCGGCTCGAGGCTCTCGGAAAAATCCGTGGGGACTTCCCGGTTGCTGGACCGAAGCCGGTTCTTGCAGCGGTTGGCGACGATGCGGTGCAACCAGGTTTTCAGACCGGAGCGGCCTTCGAACTTGTGGATGGCATCAATGACGGTGACCCAGCAGTCCTGGACGATTTCCTCGGCGCTTGAGTGGTCCAGGTAGAAACGGGCGACCGCCAACATACCGGGCGTAAAGGTGCGCACGGCCTCCTGATAGGAATGATCGTCTCCCGCTTTCATGCTCTGAATCAGTGCTTCCTCCCCGAGGGGGGCTGGAGCGGCCATGGCAGTTCCCTTTTGTGAGCAATTGTTCAAGAATGGCAGTAAGTTCTGAAAGCTGCCGAAAAGTTCCCTGGGGGGCACACCATCAGGGGACCGTGACCAAATTGTTAGATATTCATGAGCAATCGTTGACACAATGCCGGCAAGAACGACGTACAACACCATTAGACCGGTAAAGTAAGCAAAACCGACAGGGCTGGTGTAACACTTCCGAGACTGGCGTGTCTTTTCAGCATCACGTTCAGGTTAGCAGGGATTATTTCATGACATTGAAAAAATGGATTCTGGTCGCGTTGATTGCGGCTGTCGTCATCGGTTTTATCGCCAGCGGTGGTGGTGAGCTTCTAACGCTTGAGAATCTCAAGGAAAACCAACAGGTTCTGGATAACTGGATCAGTCAGAACCTGGTGGTTGCGGTGTTTGGTTTTGTCGCGGTCTATGTGGTGGTTACAGCACTGTCACTCCCCGGGGCTACCATTATGACCCTGGCCGGTGGTGCTTTCTTCGGTAACCTTTACGGTTTGGCCGCGGTTTCCATCGCCTCAACCGTGGGGGCATCCCTCGCATTTCTGGTGGCTCGCTTTCTGATGCGCGATACCTTGCGCAGGCGCTATGCCGAGACGGTGGCGAAAATGGATCGTGGCATCGAAAAGGACGGGGCTTTCTATCTTGCGACCCTGCGCCTGGTGCCGGTCTTTCCGTTTTTCCTGATCAACCTGGCCATGGGCCTGACTGGCATGAAGCTGCGCACCTACGCTCTCGTGAGCTGGGTTGCCATGCTGCCGGGCACCTTTGTGTATGTGAACGCCGGCACCCAGCTTGGCCAGATCCAGTCCACCGGTGATATTGTTTCTGCCGATCTGCTGCTGTCTTTTGCCCTGCTTGGGCTCTTCCCCCTGATTGCCAAGTTTGTGGTCGGTTTTATTCGCCGCCGCAAAGTGTATTCCGGCTGGCAGAAGCCTGAGCATTTTGACTACAACCTACTGGTTATTGGCGGCGGCTCTGCCGGGCTGGTTTCCGCCTACATCGCTGCAGCCGTTAAGGCCAAGGTGGCCCTGATCGAAAAGCACAAGATGGGTGGCGACTGCCTCAACACCGGTTGTGTTCCCTCCAAGGCTCTGATTCGAAGTGCCAAAGCAGCGGATACGCTTCGTCACGCCAACCGTTACGGTCTGGAGTCAGTGCCGGTGAAAGGCTCGTTCAAGAACATCATGAACCGCGTTCAGGACGTGATTGCCAAGGTCGAGCCCCACGATTCCCCTGAGCGCTACCGCAAACTGGGCGTGGATTGCATCTCTGGTGAGGCAAGCTTCGTATCCCCCTGGGAGCTGGAGGTCAGGCACACCGATGGTCACACTGAACGGTTGACGGCGCGGAGTATTGTTGTTGCGACAGGTGGCAAACCGGCCATGCCACCGATTCCAGGGCTTGCTGACATGGATCCTTTGAATTCTGACAACCTCTGGGCTCTGCAGGAGCAGCCGGAGCGTTTGCTGGTGCTGGGCGGTGGTCCCATCGGTTCCGAGCTGGCCCATGCCTTTGCCCGTCTGGGTAGCAAGGTGATTCAGGTGGAAATGGGCGACCGGTTGTTGGCGAAAGAAGACAGTGATGTATCCGAGCTGGTGAAATCCCGGTTCGAAAATGATGGAATTGACGTTCGCCTGGGACATGCGGCGAAAGAGTTCGCCATCGAAGAAGGCGAGAAAGTGGTCTACTGCGAGCATAAGGGCGAGCGGGTTCGTATTACCTTCGATAAGGTGCTGGTGGCGGTGGGGCGTGCAGCAAATACCAAAGGCCTCGGGCTCGACAAAATTGGTATCGAGCCCCTGCCTAACGGCACCGTGCCGGTGGAAGAGGACATGAGCCTGCGTTATCCGAACGTGTTTGCCTGTGGCGATGTGGCCGGCCCCTATCAGTTCACTCATGCGGCAGCGCATCAGGCCTGGTATGCCGCGGTGAACGGCCTGTTCGGTCAGTTCAAACGGTTCAGGGTGGACTACCGGGTGATGCCATGGGTGACTTTTACCTCGCCGGAAGTGGCCCGGGTGGGGCTGAGCGAAGCCGAAGCCACAGAGAAAGGCATTGCCTTTGAAGTTACCCGATACGGCCTGGACGATCTGGATCGGGCGATTGCGGAGAGCGAAGACTATGGATTCATCAAGGTGCTCACACCCCCAGGCAAGGACAAGATACTGGGTGCGGTGGTGGTTGGTGCCCATGCCGGTGAAATCCTGGCCGAGTTTACTTTGGCCATGAAGCACGGTCTGGGCCTGAACAAGATTCTGGGTACCATCCACCCCTACCCGACCTGGAACGAATCCGCAAAATTCGCCGCCGGCGAATGGAAGCGAGCCCACGCCCCTGCCGGCATTCTGAAATTGCTGGAAAAGCTGCACGGCTGGCGCCGTGGCAAAGACACGAAAACACCGAGGAGTCTCTATGTCCCAGATTGAAACCCCGACGGCCCGCAGAAAACGTATTCCGGCCGTGGAGGTCCTGGAACCCAGGGCATTCGACAGCTGGACTCATACCCGCAACGGCGACCCGCGTGGATACATTGATGCGAACAGGCTGAAAGAGCTGTGGATCCACACCGGCACGGCCTGCAACCTGGCCTGCCCATTCTGCCTTGAAGGCTCCCATCCCGGCGATGGCCGGATTCCGGGAATGAAGTTGAGTGATGTGAAGCCGTTCATCCATGAAGCCATCGACATGGGCGTGGAACAGTTTTCCTTCACCGGCGGTGAGCCATTTGTGATCCGGGATTTTGTCAATATTCTCGATTATGCCAGTCAGCACCGTCCCTGCTTCGTACTTACCAACGCCACCGAGCCGTTGCTCAAGCGCCGGGCGCAGGTGCTGCCCTTGCTGGAAAATCCCTACCCGATCCACTTCCGTGTCAGCCTGGATTTTCCGGATCGCGCCCGTCATGACAAGGATCGGGGGAAGGCAGTTTTGATCAGGCCCTGGAGGGTGTTCACTGGCTGATCGAACAGGGTTTCAAGGTTTCAATCGCCCGCCAGACGGATCCCGAGGAAAGCCCCGCGGACGTCGAGGCGGCATTCCGCGACATTTTCCGGGCCTGGAGCATTCCAGAGAATCTGGCGTTCACCGCGTTTCCGGACCTGGGCACACCGGGGTCGGAAGACGGTAGCCCGGAGATCACGGAAACGTGTATGGAGAAGTATCCTACGGAGGAGGCACGTTCCCACTTTATGTGCACCTATACACGGATGCTGGTCAAGAAGGGAGACCAGGTTCGGGTCTATGCCTGTACTTTGGTGGATGACGATCCGCAGTACGATTTGGGTGGGTCGCTGGCGGAAAGCATGGATGAGCGCATTATGTTGCGGCATCACCGGTGCTTTTCCTGTTACCGGTTTGGGGCCAGTTGTTCGGCGCCCGGTTGAGTTTGTTAGGCCTGCTGGCTGGGAGTTGGCGGCCTGCGGGGCGGGAATTAATTTCCACCCCACAGACCGCGCGGTTCACCGTGCTGTTCGTAAATAACAACGTGGATTTATGCGATGACGACGTTTGAGGGTGCCCTGTTCTGGGGGTTTCTGGTGGTTTACGGCATTGTGATGTATGTACTGTCGCCTCGGAGCAAGAACGCGAATTCCTTTTACAAAGGTGCCGATGATCAGGGTAATCCGGTGGGTCAGTGGTCGCTGACCGCGAGTATTTTTATCAGCTGGATTTTTGCCAAGTCGGTGACCAACGCGGCTAACCTGGGCGCCGCCTATGGCGTCACCGGGGGGCTGGCCTATGCCAGTTACTGGCTGTCAATTCCGGTGGCCGGTTACATCATCTATCTGATCCGGACCCAGACCGGGGCCCGGAGTCTGCAGGATTTCCTGACCTCGCGGTTTGGCCGGCTGGCGTCTCTGGCGTTCGCGGCGGCGATTCTGATCCGGCTTTATAATGAGGTGTGGAGTAACACTGCGGTGGTGGGCGGTTACTTTGGCCTGCCGGGCGAATGGGAGTACTACGCCGCCGCCATGCTATTCACCGTTTTTACGCTTGCCTACAGTCTCAAGGGCGGGTTGCGTTCGTCGATTTTCACCGATGTGATTCAGGCGTTTGTCTTCGTGTTCTTTGTCGGCGCGGTGCTTTTCCTCATTGTCCCGGCGAACGACACCAGCGTGTTGCTGAGCAACGGCGAATTCAGGCTGGATGCGGGTTTTGATCTGTTGCTGGTGGCGCTGCTGCAGATGTTCAGTTATCCGTTTCATGACCCGGTGCTAACCGATCGGGGCTTTGTAAATAAAGAAAAAACCATGCTCAAAAGCTTTGTGGTTGCGGGTTTGCTGGGTTTTGTGGCGGTGTTTATTTTCAGCCTGGTCGGCGTGCATGCCCGGATCAATGGTATTGATGCGATGGGCAATGCGCCAGCGGCGGTCGGGCAGTCCCTGGGGCTCGCAGCCTTGTTTTTCATGAGTGTGGTGATGATGACATCCGCAGGTTCAACGCTGGATTCCACCTTTACATCGCTGGCCAAGTCGCTGGCGGTGGACCTGCCGCGCCTGGCTCAGCGGGCAAAGGACACGCTGCCCAGTGTCCGTGTCGGAGCTGTGGTGATGATTATCTTCGCTTTCGCGGGCAATCTCCCGATGTTTGCCGGTACCGATATTCTCAAGGCCACCACAATTTCCGGCACGATGGTGATGGGGCTTGCGCCGGTGTTCCTGTTCTACGGTTTTACCAAATGGTCGCCCTGGAGTTTTCATCTCAGTTTCTGGACAGGACTGGGCCTTGGGGTGTTGCTGGCGGTGGGTCTGATTCCGGACGGCTGGGCGATCGGGGATGGCAAGTACGCCATGCTGCTCGGGGTGAACGCGTATGGTTTCCTGATCTGTACCGGCGGTTTTTTTCTGCCGCTGGCTTTCCGGCGTTTGGCCGGGCGTTCGCTGGCGGCTGGAGAAGTGTGAGGTGTCACCATGAGTGAAGGCCGTAGTTGTCCCCTGGCTTATCGATACGCGCCGGAGTCGCTGTGTCGGGAGCCGACCGAGGTGTCGGAAGATGTGCTTTATATTGTTGGCGGGCTCTACGGTAATCCCTTCGCTCTTGATGCTATTGAGCAGATGGCGCTTGCCGAGGAACGCCAGGGCCGTAGGGTAAGGCTTGTTTTCAATGGCGATTTCAACTGGTTTAACGCCGATGACACGCTGTTCCAGGATATCAATAAACGGGTGCTGGCCCACACCGCAAGTCTTGGCAATGTTGAATACGAACTGGCGAATGCCAGTGCCGGTGCCGGGTGTGGTTGCGCCTACCCTGAGTTTGTCGACCAGGGCGTGGTAGAGCGCTCCAATCGCATCATGGAGAAACTCCAGGGTGTGGCAGAACAGCACCCGGATATACAAGAGAAGCTGGCGCTTTTGCCACGGTATCAATGCTTGATGTTTGGAGGACTAAAGGTTCTTGTTCTCCATGGTGATCCGGAATCTCTTGCCGGTTGGGGGTTGGCCCATGAATCCTTTAGCGCCGCTAATGAATCAGCTCTGTGCGGGTGGCTGCGGGACACCGGGGCCGATGTAATTGCCTGCACCCACACCTGCCTTCCCGTGCTCTGGTCCGGTGAGGTTGAAAACTGCGCTCGTGTGGTGGCCAACAACGGCTCTGCCGGTATGGGTAACCTGCAGGCAGATCCTCGCGGCCTGATCACCCGCATAGGGTTGTCCGCTCCCGCCACTGAGCCGGTAGTCGCTTTCGAACAACGCGGCGTCCACATTTCCCTGCTGCCTGTCAGCTTTGATGTGGCAGCCTGGCTGGCCCGATTTGACGAGCTGTGGCCAGCGGGTTCGGACGCTGCTGTGTCCTATCGCAGCCGCATCCTGAACGGTACTTCCCTGAACCCGGAGCAGGTTGTTTTTCCTTCCGGTTCGTAACGAATTTGTCACTGGCGAAAGTGTGAATCCGGTCTATTCTGAAAAGAGGAGTGGAAGGGTTTTGGTGTGAGTCCTGTAGGCCTGACTTGAAATATATTTTGTGGTCTATATAATTCAGCACTAACTTTTTGAGGCAAATTGATCACGTTATGACATCGAAAGGATCGAATACCACCGCCATCACACTTCGCACACCCGTGAAAGATGATGGCTTCAGGCTCCACCAGCTGGTCGCAGAATGCCCCCCGCTGGACCCCAACTCTATTTACTGCAACCTGTTGCAGTGCAGCCACTTCGCCGAAACCGGCGTGGCCGCGGAGAAGGAAGGCGATCTGGTCGGCTTTATCTCCGGATACATCCCTCCCCAACAGCCCGAGACCGTGTTTGTATGGCAGGTGGCGGTTCACGAGAAAGGTCGTGGGCAAGGCCTCGCCAAGCGGATGCTGAAAGAGATCGTTAGCCGTGACGCGTGTAAAGATGTGATGCACATGGAAACGACGATTACAGCAGACAACGAGGCCTCATGGGCGCTGTTCCGTTCATTCGCGCGTGACATGGGAGCCGAGCTCACCTATCACGAGCACTTCGAGAAAGAGACCCACTTCGGCGGCCAGCACGATTCCGAATTTCTGCTGCGCATCGGTCCCTTCACGAAGCCTGTCTGAGAGCCCGGTCACCGCCGCCGAAAGTCGGCGCTGACTTAATAAGACTGTGTTTTGGGCTAGCCGGCGGACTACTGAGGTAGGTTCGCCATGGCGCTTAAACCAATGCACGGCGGGCTTGTTGTGACCGAATTCGAAATAACCCGGTAAGTCCCCGCGCATCTACCTCGAACCTGACATGCTAAGAGGCAAGACAATGGAAATTTTCAAGTCAACTGAATCCGAAGTACGTGTATACAGCCGTGCTTTTCCGGTGATTTTTAATCGTGCCAAGAATGCGCACCTGTACACCGAAGACGGCAAGGAATACCTGGACTTTCTGGCCGGTGCCGGTTCACTGAACTACGGCCATAACAACGATATTCTCAAGAAAGCCCTGCTGGAATACATTGAAGCAGACGGTGTAAGCCAGGGCCTGGACATGTTTACCACGGCCAAGCACGACTTCATTGAGTCGTATAAGAAATACATCCTCGACCCGCGGGGCCTGGACTATAAAATGCAGTTTACCGGCCCGACGGGCACCAACTGCGTGGAAGCGGCCCTGAAGCTGGCCCGTAAGGTGAAAGGCCGCAATGGCATCATTTCATTCACCAACGGGTTCCACGGTGTAACCATGGGCGCTGTAGCCGCCACCGGTAACAAGCATCACCGGGGTGGTGTCGGTACACCACTGGGCAATGTCGACTTCATGTTCTACGACGGCTACCTGGGTGACGACGTGGATAGCCTGGCGATTATGGACAAATTGCTGAACGACGGCTCTTCCGGCTTTGAGCTGCCGGCCGCTGTTATCGTAGAAGCGGTTCAGGGTGAGGGTGGCTTGAACGCCTGTCGTGCGGAGTGGCTGAAAGGTCTTTCCGAGCTCTGCAAGAAGCACGATATCCTGCTGATTCTGGATGACATCCAGGCAGGCAACGGGCGCACCGGGGAATTCTTCAGCTTTGAATTCGCTGGCATCAAACCTGACATCGTAACGGTGTCCAAGTCCCTTAGTGGCTACGGGCTGCCGATGGCTCTGGTGCTGTTCAAGCCAGAACTGGATGTTTGGGACCCGGGCGAGCATAACGGTACTTTCCGTGGTAATAATATGGCGTTCATCACGGCTCGGACGGCGGTTGAAACCTACTGGAAAGACGATGCCTTCGCCAACGAAGTGAAGGCCAAAACCAAAGTGCTTGGCGATGCCCTGCAATCAATTTGCGATAAGTATCCCGGCGAGTTCAAAATGAAAGGCCGTGGTCTGATGCGCGGTATTGAGGCGAAGAACGCCGATCTGACTGATCCGATTACCAAGCGTGCGTTTGAACGTGGTCTGATTATCGAGACCAGTGGTCCGAACGACGAGGTTATCAAGTGTCTGATGCCGCTTACCACCAGTGAGGATGATCTCAGGAAAGGTGCTGCCCTGCTGGCGGAAAGCGTTGATGAGATCATGCAGGAAGGGATCAGCGAGGCGTCGTGAGACGCTCCGCAACTCAGGAAATTTATTCCGCAGGATAGCGAAGGCAAAATTATGACTACCCAACAACATACCGTTGAGAAAATTGGCGGTACCTCCATGAGCAATTACGAGGCTGTCCGCGATAACATCATTATTGGTAATCGCACCAAGGCAGACCTCTACCAGCGCATATTCGTGGTTTCGGCCTATGCCGGTGTGACGAATGAACTGCTGGAACACAAGAAGACGGGCGAGCCGGGGGTTTATGCACTGTTTGCCGATGCCGAATCCGACTGGGCCTGGGGCGATGATCTCACCAAACTGGTGAAATTTCTCACCGACATTAACGGTGAACTGTTTGAAGATCCCATGCTCAAGCAGCAGGCGGATCAATTCATCACCGACCGCGTTGAAGGTGTGCGCGGCTGTCTGATTGACCTCCAGCGCTTGTGTTCTTATGGCCAGTTTCAGCTCGAGGAGCACTTACTGACCGTTCGGGAAATGCTGGCGGGTATCGGCGAAGCCCACAGCGCGTTTAATACCGCACTGAAGCTTCAGCAAGAAGGAATCAATGCCCGGTTTGTCGATCTGACTGGCTGGCGCGATTCCGAACTGTTGCCCCTCGATGAGAAACTCAAACAAGCCTTTGATGCCGTTGATCTCACCCGGGAGCTGCCGATCGTTACCGGCTATGCCCAGTGCAAGGAAGGTCTGATGCGGACCTTCGACCGGGGTTACAGCGAAATGACGTTTAGCCGTGTGGCGGTCATCACCCAGGCCCGTGAAGCCATCATTCACAAGGAATATCACCTGAGTTCCGCTGATCCCAATATCGTCGGTGCAGACAAAGTGGTGCCGCTGGGGCGTACCAACTACGACGTTGCTGACCAGCTGGCGAATCTTGGAATGGAGGCGATCCATCCCCGTGCGGGCAAGGGTATGCGCCAGAACGAGATTCCGTTGCGGGTGATGAACACGTTCGAGCCGGAGCACACGGGCACGCTGATCACAGGTGACTACGTCAGCGAAACGCCGCAGGTGGAAATCATTGCTGGCGCCAAGGGCGTTTTTGCTATTGAGGTGTTTGATCAGGACATGCAGGGCGAGCCGGGTTCTGACCGTCGTATCCTGGATGTGCTGAGTCGCTTCAAGGTGCGCTTCATGTCCAAGGACACCAATGCCAATACGATCACCCACTACGTTGGCAGCACCCTCAAGCACGTCAAGCGTGTGGTCAAGGAGCTCAAGGAAGCGTTCCCTAATGCTGAAATCAGCACCCGCAAGGTGGCCCTGGTCTCCGCCATCGGCAGTGATATGAAGGTGCCGGGCATCCTCGCCCGTTCGGTGAAGGCACTGTCGGATAACGAAATCAGCGTCCTTGCCATTCACCAGTGCATGCGGCAGGTGGATATTCAGTTTGTCGTGGATGAGGATCATTATGAAAAGGCTATTGCAACGCTCCATGGTGCGCTGATTGAGCCGCACAAGCATGAGTACGCAATCGTTGCCGCCTCGATAGAGTAAGCAATTACCCCATTACCCAAAGGCGGAACCGGTCGCTCCGCCCTTGGGTAATAACCAGTGTTTTGCTCCCCCCTCTTTCGCGCAAATCCATCACTGCCCCGAAAACGTATCCTCTGTAAATTTGCAACCGGTACCTTAGCCATGGGTAAAACTGAGAGGCTGGGGCCGTCTCCGACCACGTCCAATGATGGAGAAAGGGATTCCCTGGTTGGGCTGTACTTCAGGGATGCGTCCCGGTATGAACTGCTAAGTAACGAGGCTGAGAAGCGTCTCTCCCGCAAATTGACACTGTGTTACCGGATCATCAGCGCCGAACTGGCCCTGCCGGACGAAACGCCGCAGACCTTTCGGGAGATCATTGGCAGTCTGGGAGACGCGTGTGCCTTTTCGACTCGCTGTCGCCGCGCTTTCCACCTGGCCACTGCCTGCCGCCGTAAGCTGATCCAGAGCAATCTTCGCCTGGCGGTGCATATCGCGCGCCGGTACAGCCAGTATGGAATTCCGATGTCGGACCTGATTCAGGACGCCAATGTCGGCCTGATAAAGGCTGTGGAACGTTTCGATCCGGGCAAGGGCTTCCGGTTTTCCACCTATGCTTACTGGTGGATCAGTGAAGAGGTCAAGCGCTGCCTGCAGCGGGGAACGCGCCTGGTGCACACGCCGGAGAACGTTGTTGACGAGATCCGTCAACTGCACAAAGTCTCCCTGAAGATGCATCAGAGCCTTGGCCGTACCCCCTCGCAGACGGAGCTGGCCCGTGAAATGGAGGCCTCGCCATCGCGCATTGGCGAACTGCGAGCGCTGGCCGCCAGGGAAGTATCCACCGACGTCCCGCTGGTAGACGACGGCTCAGTGACTCTGGGTGACAGTCTGAAAGGAAGAGAACAGCTGACGCCTGATCACCCGATGTTCCATAGGGACCGGAGTCGTACGCTGAATGCCATGCTGGGCAAACTCACGGATCGGGAGCAGGAAATCCTGTCCCGTCGCTACGGTCTGGGCTTGCCAGAACCTGAGACCTTGCAGGTCATTTCCGACGATCTGGGCATTAGCAGAGAGCGGGTACGACAAATTGAGAAAATGGCTTTGAAGAAACTACAGGGGCAGTTCAGCAGTCCCGAGGACGCATTTCGCGCCTGATCTTGGATCAGGCGCCATGGATCAGGAAATACCAGCAGCCAATACTAATCTGACACGCCATCACGACGGATGTGAGCACCAGACGCATTTTCAGGTACCAGGCTGGCCAGTAAATCCGCATCCATTTTGCGTCCGTTATGTACAGTCCGATGTAGGCCACGGTGTAGAGAAAAATCTGAGCAGGCGTCGAGAGCAGCAGACCAATACCGGCTGTCACGAAGAAGGTCTGGCTGAGAAGCATGGTGACCAGCGGGGATTGGGGGTAGCAGCAATTATCCAGCTGCATGGCGATGGGCCAGTAAATGCCGGCCATAAACGCGAGTATGCCGGCGCTGTAGAGGTAAAACCAGCGCAGGATTGTCACGCTGTGCTCCGGCATCATGAACAGGCCCGCGACGCCCGCCAAAAACGGAATCAGGCCGGCGATACCTACCAGAATGGCAAGTCGCGCTACTGAAATCACGGTTTCTGCCTCTGGACCCTGATTCGCATGGGCTCGATGTCGGAAGGCTCCATTCCCACCATTTCATGATAGGCAGAAGGATGGACAATCTGGGTTTCCCGGATGGCGAAGGAGGCCAGTGTATCCTGAATCTGCCAGGCGCCGCGGAACAGACTTGTAATGCCCTGTTTGTCGGAGAGCAGGAGTATTTTGTCACCTATGTTAAGCCGCGCCATATAATGCTGGCCTTCCAGGGAAATAATCTCCAGCAAATCGATCACCGGGTCCGGCGCGTTCCTGAGTTCTTCGAGGGTAATTCTCACAATGGAGCTCCGGAATGGTTGTGTTGCCAGACTTACGACTCCAGAGCGCTTTGGGATCATTTACCGAGTGAATGACACTCCCGGTGCTGGGGGCAATTGACGAGGTGATCATTGACCATTCCGGTCGCTTGCATAAAGGCATAAACGATCGTCGGGCCAACAAAATTGAAGCCGGCTCGTTTCAGCTCACGGGACATGGCTTCAGATTCAGGGGTACTTACCGGTACCTGATCAAAGTTCTGCCACTGATTCTGTATCGGCTGGCCATCAACAAACGACCACAAAAACTCACTGAAACAGACGCCTTTTTCCCGGAGGTCGAGAAATCCTCGGGCATTCCTGATGATGGAGTTGACTTTCAGGCGGTTGCGGACAATAGCGGGGTTTGTCATCAGTTCTGCGATCTTGTCATCCTTGTATCGCACGATTTTTTCCGGGTCGAAATCATCGTAGGCCTCCCGGTACCCCTGTTGCTTGCGGAGGATGGTCAGCCAGCTCAGCCCCGCCTGCTGGCCGTCCAGGCACAGTTTTTCGAAAAGTGCCAGATCGTTATATTCTGGTCTTCCCCAAACCGTATCGTGATAGTGAACATATAACGGGTCAGTCCCGCACCATGGACAACGTTCCGGGTGTGTCATCGGCTCTGGTTTCTCCTTTCCTGCTTGGTGTGTATGGGAGCGTGCAAGACCGCGACGTCTGAACCGGCAAGGTTGTCGGGACGGACGAGAGAAAAGTCGTCGGGTGGTGCAGTCAGCAATACGAGTTTCGGGGGCTGCAAGTCCCTGCTTTGAACCGGCATCCGATACACCAGGGTCACCAGAAAGCCCTCGGCAATACAGCACCAGGCTTGCCAGCCTTGTTCCTGGCGATCGCCGAGCAGCTCGAATCCGGGTCCCACCTCCAGGGTTTGCAGGTTGTCGGCAATTCCCCGCTCAGTGGCCTTTAACCAGGCTTCCTTGAGGGTCCATACCTTCAGGAAGGTCTCCGGGTTGTCATCGCGGAGTAACCATTGCTGTTCTTGGGTGGTAAACCAGCGTCTGGTCACCTTCTGCCATTGGGGGTGTCGCTGGCACGGCTCTATGTCCAGGCCAATTGGGCTGTGCTGGCTGGTTGCGCAGGCTGAGAGGCCATGGCTATGGCTTAGTGACAGACGCCAGCCGGCAGGCGTCCCGGAGTGAACCGGTCGGCCGTCCACGGGGCTGCATGATGAGGCGCTTTGTCCGCTGGCACCGGCGATGGCCTGGCGAATCAGCCAGCGGCTAGCGAGATACTCCCGCTTCCGCGGGCCACTGAACTTCGCCACGGTCTCTCGTTCGTAGGCAGTCAGCCAGGCAGGTAACCGGGATGTTGCCTCGCCGCCTTCGTGGCAGAGCCAGATGGTCGGTGATTGCTCAGGGCTGCAGTCGTTGTATGAGCCAGCCATCCTCCTCCCTCACATATTCGAAACGGTCATGAAGCCGACTCGGGCGCCCTTGCCAGAACTCGATACGTTCGGGAACGATCCGATACCCGCCCCAGAAGCCCGGCAGTGGTATTTCGCCCTCACTGAACTTGCGTTTTATTTCGGCAACCTTTTGTTCAAGAAGACCCCGGGAGGTGATGGCCTTGCTCTGTTCGGACACCCAGGCGCCAATCTGGCTTCCGCGGGGACGCGACGCAAAATAGCGCAGGGATTCGGCCTTGCTGACTTTCTCTACCACGCCCTGGATTCTCACCTGACGGTTTAACCCGAGCCAGGGAAACAACAATGCGGCCCGGGGATTTTCGTCAATCTCCCGAGCCTTTCGGCTGCCGTAGTTGGTGTAGAACACGAAGCCCTGCTCGTCGAAATATTTGAGCAGGACCGTTCTCAGGTCGGGCATTCCACTGTCTCCGGTTGTCGCCAGAGACATGGCATTAGGCTCCAGTATTCCTGCCGCTCGGGCATCCTCAAACCAACTCTGAAATTGCCGCACCGGATTGTTATCAAGGGCATCGCGGTCAAGTCCCTCACTTTCAAAATCCCGACGCATATCGCCGATGTCCATAACTCCTTTCCTCACGATTAAAAGCCTGGAGCGGTTACGACTGCCGAGCATATCGGGTTCAGTCATGGCTGTCAGCGCCACATGTGCAGCTGCTGGTTACATAATTAATACAAAGGAATGAGAGCGGATTCACAAATTGCGCGTATTTCAATCCCAATTCATGGCGCTTCAACAAATGGCCGTGCCAGACATCTTAAATGAATAACGAGAGAGTTGAATACGATGATGGCTGAATATGACCCGTCACTGGTGGCTGCATCTTATGTGGTCGCCGTCCTAGCCGCTTACACCGCGCTGTATTTCGGGACCAGGCTGAACAGTGCAAAGGGAGCCGAACGCCGGCGCTGGTTGGTTACCGGAGCCCTGATTATGGGTTCGGGTGTCTGGACCATGCATTTCGTTGGTATGCGTGCCATGCCCATGGACGTTGCGATGTCTTTTGACTCCACCATGACGCTCATTTCCTGGCTGGCTGCCATCTCGGCCTCGGGCGTGGCCTTGCACATCATTGGACGTCAGGATATCAGCGGGGGCCTGTTCGCCGGGGCCACTCTGGCGATGTCAGGGGGTATTGTAATCATGCACTATCTCGGCATGTACGCTCTGCGGATGTCGGAAGATCCGGTCTTTAATATGGGGTTCTTTGCGCTCTCGATTGCTATCGCAGTGGGTGCCTCGGGGGCCGCACTGGCGATTTGCAGAAAACTCCAGAACATGACCGGCCGAACGGTCATTGTGACTCAGTTTGCTGCTGCGCTGGTCATGGCCGCTGCGATCTGCGGTATGCATTATACCGGCATGATGGCCATGATGTTCCCGGCAGGTGCTGTTCCAGCCGCAGATAACGGTTTGACGGGGGAGTGGATAGGTATTCCGTTGGCGGTTGCCTGTGTTGCTCTTCTGGCCGTAGCACTTGCGGTCACCATTATGGATGTTCGGGCACGTCGCCGGTTTGAAGAACGTAAGGCTGAACAGAATGAATGGGTTGAGAAAATGGCGTTCGTGGACTTGGCGACCGGCCTGCCGAATCGCTCCGGACTCGAACAGAAACTTCTGGATATACTCGCCCGCCAGAATGCCTGCGAGAACCCGTTCGCACTGATCTATCTGGATATCGCCAATTTCAGAGAGCTCTCCGACAAGCTGGATGCCGTCAAGATGAAAGGAGCGATTCGGGACGTCACCGATGCGCTCAAGGAGAACCTGACTGAAAACGTCTTTCTTGCCCGTTACTCTGCCAGTTCCTTTTTTGCAGTGGTGCCGGATCCTGACAACACTGACCACGCCTTCATGTACAAGCGCCTGCGGCAGCTTGATACAGCCATTCAGTCGGGTGAGACAGCCGTTACCTGGCGTGCGGGGCAGTCAGTGTACCCGGTGACTGGTAATTCCAGCCGCAAGCTGATCCGCGCAGCCATGATTCCCCGCGATCTGAACCAGATCGGGCATTTCTCCGGTATGAAGGCAGACCCGGAGCTGGTACTGCCCAGTCAGATCAACAGCTGACAAAACGGCTCGCGGGCGACTATCCTTGTAGGCAGGCTGGGGGCCGAGACGGCCTCCGGAACCCGCCGCCCACGAGGAGATAGTTGTGGCCGAGAGCCGTCAGCGCAGTCATTTGACGAGGAACCTGGTTATCGGGTTTCTCATTCTTGTTGTTCTCTACGCACTCGCCGGATTCCTGCTGCTTCCCTGGTGGATAGAGCGGGCCATACCGGAGCAACTCGCCCAGCGGATGGGCTGGCAGAGCCAGATTGAAAGCGTCAGAGTGAATCCGTTCGCACTCAGTGTCGAGACCGTGGGCCTGTCTGCCCAGGATGCCGAGGGCAAAGAGGTGGTCGGGTTTGATCGCCTGTTCCTTGATCTGGGTTTTTTCCAACTGCTCCGTGGCATCGTTGGTTTTCAGGCGATCCAGTTACAGGAACCCTTCATCCGGCTGGACCTGCTAGAGGATTACAGTGTCAATTTTGCCAGGGACTGGCAGAACCATAACTCACCGTCGGACCAGCCCCAAGAGACCGGTGCAGAACCGCCGAAGCTCTACTTTCAACAGATCGTTGTTGATGGCGGCGAACTGCTGTTCCGGGATTTCAGCCAGAAAACGCCGGCGGAATTTCAGATAACCCCCCTGGATCTGACTCTGAATGATCTTGCGACCTGGCGCCGGGACGGTCGCGACAGCGATTATTCCCTGCTGGCGGCGATCGGTAGCCAGACCATTGAGTGGGAAGGCGACCTGAGTGTTGCTCCGCTCTATTCCAAAGGTTCCCTGCGTATCGTCGGTGTCGGGTCCGATACCCTGAAGCACTTTCTGGCACCCTATTTACCCTACGATCTTCGCGGGGGCGCGTCACCCTGCGCTCTGATTACGAACTCCAGGCCGGCGAAGTGTTTTACCTGACAACCCGTAACGGCACCCTGTCACTGGATGACCTGGCCGTCGCGATTGATGAGCAGAGCGAGGAGCCCCGCCTGACGTCCAGCAACATTGCTGTGGACCAGATGGGGTTCGATCTCAATGCCATGCAAATCAGTGTGGGTCAGGTTAGCCTAGAGAATCTGGATGCCGCTCTGGCACGGGATGAATCGGGCATTATTGACTGGTTGGCGCCGTTGGGTGCGACGGATGGTGACTCCCAGGCGCCTGTCACCGAAGCGGCCTCGGAGACTGCGGGCGCGAGTCAGCCTGTTCGCTGGTCGGTTGAAGGCATTTCCGTATCCAATAGTCGGGTTCACTGGCAAGATCGGCAACCGGATACTGCCGTGGATCTGACCCTTGAGCAGTTGTCGCTGTCCAGTGGCCGAATGAGCGACCGGCTTGAAGAGCCCGTGACCTACCAGGCGAAGGCCACTCTCGCCAGCGGTGGCCGGTTGTCCCTGAGCGGTCAGGTCACACCGCAACCCTTTACCCTTGAGGCGGCCATTTCCGGGTCTGATGTTGCCCTGGCGGCGTTTGAACCCTACATGCAAGAAGGCGCCAATCTTGCCGTTGGTGGCGGCCGTTTGACGGTTGATGGCAACCTGGATCTGGACGGTCAGCAGACTCCCCTTACCGGCACGTTCAGTGGCACCGCGGAAGTCACCGGGTTTTCTTTGCGGCTGCCGGGAAGGGATGACCAAATGGTTTCCTGGACCTCCCTGCGTCTGGCGCCCATTGAATATAACGTTAACCCTGCCCGGCTTGAGATCGGGACCGTTACCCTGAGCCAACCGGTTATCAACGTAGTGCGTGACTCAGACAACATCCATAACCTGCAAAGAGTTGCCAGAACCGGCCAGCCATCGGGCACTGGCACGACCTCTGCCGCTCCCTCCGATAATAGTGGCGATGGAGAAGCTGACTTTATCTTCCGGATCGGCCAGTTGATGCTTGAGGATGGCTCGGTAGCCTATACCGACCGCACCCTCAATCCGGCCGTTACCACATCATTTGACGCGCTGACCGGCTCCGTCACCGGGCTGAGTAATATTCCGCCGCAGCAGGGCAAGGTGTCGATCAGTGGTCGTGTGGGCCAGGTTGCCACTGTGGATTTTCAGGGCACCATCGGGACACTGGGGACTGAGGACGTAAGTGACCTGAAACTGACAATGAACGATCTTTCGCTCCCTGTGCTATCGCCCTACTTCGGACGCTACGTGGGCTATGGTGTCGATAGTGGCAAGCTGAACCTGAAACTGGACTATAAGATCGCCGGTACCCGTATTGATGCCAGTAATCTGGTGGTCATGGATCGCCTGGAACTGGGGCAGCCAATTGCCAGTGAGGAAGCGGTGAACGCACCGGTAAAGCTCGGGCTGGCACTGCTCCGGGATCGGGACGGTATGATTGAAGTGGACCTGCCTATCAGTGGCGATCTTTCGGATCCGGACTTCAGCATCGGAAAAGTGGTTATGCGCGCCTTTGTAAACCTTCTCGCCAAGGCGGCGGCATCACCATTCAGTATGCTTGGCTCCATTGCGGAGCTGGCCGGATTGAGCGGCGATGAACTGGGGAAAGTCAGCTTTCAGCCTGGCAGCATTGCATTGGCGGAAGGTGAGCCCGCCAAACTTGCGGCTCTGGCGGACGCTCTGCTGGAGCGCCCGAATCTGCTGCTTAATATTCGAGGCGGTATTGCACCAGAGGCCGACGGTCTGGCGCTATTGCGCGATGAGCTGACCAGCGGTGGAGCGAAGACCCTTTCTGATGAGGCGTGGGCGGCTGCGCGGGAGGACTACCTTGCGGGTGAGCGTGACCTGGCACCCGAGGCTCTGAATAACCTGGCCAGTGCCCGGGGCATGGCCATCCGGAAGGTCTTGCAGGACACCCATGAGGTGCCCGCAAATCAGTTGTTCTTGTCGGATCCTTCTCGAAGTGCTGATGTTAACGAGAGCGGCGAGGTGACGGTCAGGCTGACCCTCGACGTACGTTAGAGGGACTGGAAACCATTGAGAAATTCGGGTGGGAGATGCAGGCCCCAGTCCTCCACCATCTTTTGGTAGGAGCCGTTGTGTATCAGGGGCGCCAGAAGCTCCATCATGTCCGTGGCGCTTACCGGGCCGTTCTTACGGGCGATGATCCTGAGTTCGTACTGCTGATCAGGCTTGTCGGAGATCAGCAACTTTGACCGGTCATCGGGGTGTTTTGACAGATGCATCTGAAGGTAGGAGTGGCTGATGACGGCAACTTCCGCCACAGAGGGACGATCCGCCATGATCAGTTGCAGATTACGGTTGTGACTGTCAGAGAACTCGACATTAAATTTCTGCTGAAGCTTCTGGCTATCGACCTCCAGATCCGCGAAACCGTAGTGGTAGCCGGACATAGCCACGATGGCGTGACTGGCAATGTCATCGAAGAAGGAAAGGTTCCGGCCCGGTTTTTTCAGGGCGACATAGAGTTCTTCGTCCGTCAGAATCGGACGACTGATGGTTACGTCCCGGCCTGACCAGCCCCAGTTGGCACTTTGAAAGAAAATAACGTCGTACAGGCCGGCCTCGTAATCAAGGTAACGGCGTTTGGGCGATGTGTAAAAAACCTGGAAGGACACATCGTTGTGAACTTTCCGGAGTTCCCTGAGAAGGTCACCCAGCAAGCCGGTCGGTTGGTTATCGGGGCCCACACCCGCGACTGGCGGAAAATGGTAGATGCCGATCCTGACTTTCGTTTCCGGATAGGCAGAGGGCATCCATGTGGTAAAAAGCACGATGGCGAGCAGAGCGAGTGTTCTTGTTGTTTTCTGCATGACTGACATGCTGGATCCAGAATGTGTAACAAGTGAATACATATTCAGATTACCATTGTAGTGCTGGTGGCTGAAAGCCAAAGCTTATAAAGTTATGCAAAATAGGAATTTTCCCTATGCCTCACTCTGTCAGCCATTTTTTTGCTTATGTTTCCCGACTTCGCTGGATCAAGCGTTGGGGGCTGATGCGAAATGCCATCGAAGAAAACGTGGCGACTCATTCATGGGAAGTGGCGACACTTGCGCATGCGCTGGCGCTGATCCGTAATCGGCATTTTGGCGGACAGGTCAATGCTGACCGCATTGCGGCAGCGGCGCTCTACCACGATGCAACGGAAGTGATTACCGGGGATATGCCTACACCTGTGAAATACCACTCCCGGGTTATGCGGGAGGCGTTCGGCGATATTGAGCACAAGGCGGAGGCAGAACTGCTGGCACTGTTACCAGAAGATCTCAGGGATGATTTTTCTCCGTATCTGAGGGAATCCCGACTACCTGCGGAGGATCGGGAGCTGATCAAGGCGGCCGACCGTTTGTCCGCATGGCTCAAATGTCGGGCTGAGATACGGGCCGGCAACAAGGAATTTGAGCCGGCCGAGAACCAGATCCGGGCGCGCCTGGAAGAGGACGGCTTGCGGGAAGTGGCGTATTTCATGGAAGTATTCGCGCCCAGCTATGAGCAGCCATTGGATAACCTGCTGGGGCGATAGCCCCGGCAGGTTGCTGCGCTGTGTCAGGCGTCGGCAGCAGAACCGACCAGGCCGCCTCTCAAACCATCCCGACGCAGTGACTGGCGGACAACGTCGTCCGGGCTGCCGGCCAGTTCCCGGAACATGCCCATGGAACCCAGAAGAGCAGAGGACTCATAGGGCACGAAGACCCGCTCACCGTCTTTCGCCATGTTCGGCAAGACTTTGATGTAGCTCTGGCCAAGCAGATAACCGATAACAGTCTGTTTGTTGTCTTCGGAGTCGCCCATGGCACTGAGTACCAGTCGAATGGATTCCTGCTCGCCCTGAGCCCGCAGAATCGCCGATTCCTTATCGCCCTGGGCATTGAGGATAGCGGATTCACGCTGGCCCTGAGCCATGGCGATGGCTGCGGATTTCTCCCCTTCGGCTTCTGTTACCGTGGCCCGCCGCTTACGCTCGGCGGCCATTTGCAGGCGCATGGCCTCCTCGACTTCCTCCGGCATGCTGATGTCCTGAACCTCGACCCGAGTGAGCTTCACACCCCACTTGGACGCCGGTTCTTCCATCTCGGCCTGGATGGCGTTATTCACTTCGCTGCGGGATTCAAACAGCTTGTCCAGTTCCATCTTGCCGACAACGGAGCGCAGGGTGGTCTTGGCGAGAACTTCCACGGCCTGGCTCATGTTGGCGACTTCATAAACCGCGCGTCGTGGATCGATGATCTGGTAGTACAGCGCACCGTTGATTTTCACCGTGACGTTATCGGTGGTAACTACCGGCTGGCCTGGAAAGTCCATGACCGTTTCTCTGCGGTCGATGCGGGTTTCATCACTGCTGACCGGATGGTATTCCTCACCCATACGAACGTAGCGGATCATGGTGATCGGACGAGGCCGTTCGATGAACGGAATGATGATGTTAACGCCGCTTTCCAGAACCCGGTTAAAGGAACCCAGGCGTTCGATCACCATGACCTCGGACTGGCGGACGATAACCAGGCCCTTGGCAATGATGAAAATGCCAATGACAACAAATACCAGACTAAGAACAAGCCCCGGCGAAATGAACGATTCCATGCTTACTGCTCCTTGTGTGTGATCGTTTCAACAACGGCAGTCGTGCCGTCGAATTCTCTGAAGATAACCTCGGTTCCTTCGGGGAGGTCCGTGGTTCCTGTGTTAAAGACGCGCAGGCGGTAAAAGTCGCCATTGACCTTGATGCCGCTGGCGCCATCAAAGTCCCGTTTCAGTGTGCGATAACGCTCGCCCTGTTCCACGCCGGTGCCGGTGGTTCCATAGGCAACGCCTTTGGGGGAAAACCGGGGACGGATCCAGCGGATGGCGACGGGAATCAGGATGCCAGAAAACACGCCCATGCCTACCAGTTGCCACTCAAAGGGCATGCCGAAGGAGGCAAGAACAGACGTGAGGGCGGCCGCCACGCCCAGGGCAAGCAGGAGCAGGACCCCGGAGGTAAGTTCGGCCAGGCTCAGGACAAGGGCCAGAATCAGCCAGAAATGCGTGAGACTCCATTCCATACGGTGTATCCATTGATCCAGGAAAGAAACGGACGGCGGGTTGCCGGTCAGCGGACATCGATTGTACCCAAATCCTGCCGCCGCGTCAGAGGGTGGCTGTAATGCCTGGGTGAAGTGTCTGTTTTAGCCATATCAAGGGGGCGGCAACTGTTAGAGTATCTGCTTTAATTAGCTGTGGCCGGAGTGCTTTGAGTCACCAATCCACTTGTCAGCGCAGGCTGTTTTCGGACGAAACGACAATAAGGGGTCTTTGACCATGAAGGATCTGAAGAACAAGGTTGCTGTTGTTACTGGCGCAGGCTCGGGCATTGGGCGTGCCCTCGCTTTGGCATTGGCGGCGCGGGGCTGTCGATTGGCACTTTCGGATGTGAATGAATCCGGGCTGGCCGAAACGATCGTTGAACTCAAGGGTTCCGACGTGAAAAGCTATCGACTGGATGTGTCAGACCGGGACGCTATCTATACCCACGCAGAGGAAGTGGCAAGCGACTTCGGGCAGGTGAACCTCGTCATTAACAATGCTGGGGTGGCGCTATCGGCCAGCGTTCGGGAAATGACCGATGATGACTTCAAGTGGATCATGGATATTGATTTCTGGGGTGTTGCGCACGGCACCCGTGCCTTCCTGCCACATCTGATTGCCTCGGGTGACGGCCATATTGTTAATATTTCCAGCGTCTTTGGATTGATTGGCGTACCCAAGCAGAGCGCTTACAACGCCGCCAAGTTTGCGGTCCGTGGTTTCACCGAATCCCTCCGTCAGGAAATGAAACTGGAGGGTCAGCCGGTGTCGGTCAGTTGTGTGCATCCCGGTGGAATACGCACCAATATCGCGAACTCCGCACGCATGGGTAAGTCTGAGAATGCAGCCGCCCAGCGGAAAGGGTTCGACAAGCTGGCGATGACCACGCCGGAAAAGGCGGCGCAGATCATTGTTAAGGGTATTCTGAAAGACGAGTCGCGGATTCTGGTGGGCCCGGATGCCTGGGGCATCGAAGCTATCAACCGGATACTGGGCTCTGCCTATCAGCCTCTCGTTGAGCGTTTCTCGAAAAAGAACCTGTATATTTGATGCAGTAAATGTGGCGGCAAGTTGCGGCTCAGTGGCCTGCTGTACATTTTACATACAGTCAAAACAGCCTATAATTGCTGCTTATCTAGGGAAAGAGCCAGCATGAATACGCCTGACCAATCGGACCTGGGGGCCACTCTGGAAGAGAGCCGCTCGGGTCTGCGAGACAGCCATCGCCGCTCGTTGATGCGGCTTCTCTTTTTCGTAACCGGTACCGCTCTGGTGGTATTCGCTTGCCTGCAGATCCTTAATGGATTCTGGTGGGTCGGCGCCGGCGAGTTGACGGCCAGTGTCATCCTCTATGTCGGGGTCTGGCGGCTGCGCAGTACCTCCTACCTGCAACAATGGGTCTATGGCTACCTTGTAACTCTGTTTTTCTTTTTTCTGGTCATCATGCTGTTGCCAGAGGCCTCAGTAGCGGCCTTTGTCTGGGTGCTGATGATGCCGGTGCTGGCCTACCTCCTGCTGGGCAAGCGCGAAGGCATGATTCTCAGTGTGCCGTTCATGCTCGTGGGCTGTGTTATCTACTATTACTATTTGGGCAGTGTTGGCAGTCCTCATGCCATGATTGATCTGCTCAATATGGTGCTTTGTGCCGCCTTGATGCTCGCATTTATCCACCTGTATCAGGTGCGCCGTGAAGAGGCGGAGCAGCGGCTGGTGGACATGGCCCAGACGGACGCGCTGACGGGACTGGCCAATCGCAATAATTTCCAGGGCACCCTGGCCCGGACTATTGCGGAATGTGAGCGAAGCGGGGCAGGTTTTGCGTTGGTGGTTATGGACATCGACCATTTCAAACTGGTCAATGACACCCTCGGACATGATGCCGGTGACTATGTTTTGCGACAGATTGGCCAGTGCCTGATCGAGCGTTTGCGTATTACGGATTTTGTCGGTCGTCTAGGCGGTGAGGAGTTCGGACTGATTCTCCGGGACGTAAAATCCGCCGATGCCTTTGAGCTGATGGATGAATTACGTCAGCGTATTTCTGAGCGTCAACTGTCTTATGGCGAGGCGAAGGTCCGGATTACAGCTTCTTTCGGTATTGCCCAGTGGCCGGAACACGGCCGTCAGGCCGAGACGCTGTTTTGTGTCGCGGATCGTTGTTTATACAGTGGTAAGCGGGCGGGTCGTAATCAGGTGGCCCGCGCTGGTGGCGGAATCAATCCCAACCAGGGTGATCTTCTGGCTGGCAGCACCGGCTGAATCCGGTACCCTTGGAACCTCACTTGCAACTCCCAGGAAGATGTCCGGTCCATGTGTGAATTACTGGCCATGAGTGCCAATACCCCCACCGATCTATGCTTCAGTTTCACCGGCCTGACCCGGCGCGGGGGCGATACCGGCCCGCACAAGGATGGATGGGGGGTCGCGTTTTACGAAGGCAAGGGTGTTCGTGCCTTCCATGATTCAGACGCCAGCGCCAACTCACGTATTGCAGAAGTAGTGCAAACCCACCCGATCAAAAGCGAGGTGGCGGTCTGCCACATACGCCAGGCCAATGTCGGAGAAATCTGTCTGGCGAATACCCACCCTTTCATGCGTGAACTATGGGGGCGTTATTGGGTATTTGCCCACAATGGCCAGATCTCGGGGTTCCGTCCCGGACAGGGGTTTTACGAACCGGTCGGAAGCACAGACAGTGAGTCACTCTTCTGCGATATCCTCAACCATCTGAGGGTCCACTGCAATCGAGATACCCCGACCGAAGAAATCATCGAACGCCTGGTAACCTTGTCACAAGCCTACGCCCGCGAAGGTGTGTTCAATCTGTTGCTCAGTAACGGCGACTGGCTGTTCACCTATTGCTCGACCAAAATGGCCAGTATTACCCGCCGGGCTCCCTTCGGGCCAGCGCGCCTGAAAGATGCCGATGTTATTGTCGACTTTGAATCGGAAACGACGCCGGACGATGTGGTCAGTGTGATTGTCACCGAACCCCTGACAACCGATGAAACCTGGGATGTTTACCGACCGGGAGAATGGCGGTTGTGGCGAAAAGGGGAAGTGATCATGAAGGGGCCGGCAGGCCCCGGATAGGTCTGGATGCCTGCCGGCTGGCAGGAAAAGACACCCGCTGCCGGATCAGAATTAGGAGCCAGAAGGAAACCATTATGGAAGCCAGATCAGACACCCACAGCAAACTCTTCGGTTACCTCCTCTGGATCTTCGGATTCCTGGGTTCCCACCGCTTCTACTACGGCAAGCCCATCACCGGCACCATCTGGTTCTTCACCCTGGGCCTGTTCTTCATCGGCTGGATCATCGACCTGTTCCTGATTCCGTCCATGGATAGGGAAGCGGATTTTCGTTTCCGCGAGGGTGAGGTCAGCTACAACATCGGTTGGCTGCTGCTGACCTTCACCGGCGTGTTCGGCCTGCATCGGATGTACATGGGTAAATGGATCAGCGGCATTATCTACCTGCTCACCGGTGGCCTGTTCCTGCTGGGTGTGCTCTATGATTTCTGGACCTTGAACGAACAGATCTCCATTCGAAATGAGGAACAGCGGTTCGGCTGATCACAGCGCTGCCGCCTGCTCAAGCTCCGCCAGGCCATCTTCGAGGTGATCGAGCATGCGCTGGAGGCTGGGCAGGGTCCGGCGGCAGCCGATAAGCCCGAACTCGACCTGATCGTTATAACTGGTCAGCGTCATATTCAGAGCCAGACGGTCCATAGCAATGGATACCGGGTACATGCCTTCAAGCTTGGCGCCGTTCCAGTAAGACGTTTCTTTTGGGCCGGGTACATTGGAGATAACCACGTTGAAAGTCTGCCATTTTGGCGCCATGCCGGTAAGAAAATTGAAAGCTGCTGGAGCCAGGGTGAGTGCGGTGTAGTTGATGATTTCATCGGATGACATTTTGGCATATCGATCTTTGGCTTCCTGTATGCCCTGATGAATCTTCCTGAGGCGTTCACTGGCGTCATTTTCATCGGTGTAGAGGTTTGCCAGGATGACGCCCACCTGATTTCCCTCGGAACTATCGTCCTTTCGCAACGACACCGGGACCATGGCGATCAAGGGCTTCTGCGGTAGGGTATCCTGATTCATCAGATAGGTGCGTAACGCGGTGGCGCACATCGTGGTGACGACATCGTTCACCGTGACACCGAAGGCCTGGCACACCTTTTTGATCCGCTCCATGCCATAGGACTGGGCGGCAAAGCGTCGAGAACCGGTAATCTTCTGGTTCAGGACGCTTGGTGGTGCATGGAAAATAGAATCATAGGTCGGATCCTTGCGAGCGCTATTGATCGTGCGTAACAGCTCCCGTGCAACCGCGGGTACCGTGCTCAGTTGTTTGCCCGACTCTCCCAGCAGGTGCGCGATATTGCGCCAGAGTGAGGAGCCGCTATCATCACAGTCATCAGGGTCGGAGCGCCTGGGCAGATCCCAGATTGGCGGCATATTGCGTTGTGCCGGATCCGTGGACAGCATGCGTTGGATCATCCGCATGGCGGAAATTCCATCCACCAAGGCATGGTGCACCTTGATGTAAACCGCAAATTGCCGCTCTCCCAGACCCTCAATCAGGTGAAACTCCCAAAGTGGCCGTTCCCGGTCCATGAGGTGCGAATGCTCGGCGGAAATAAAGGTCAGTAGCTCACGAATCCGGCCGGGGCTGGGCAGGGCCTCGAACCGGAAATGGTGTTCCAGATCCAGGTGCTCGTCGTGCACCCACACCGGTTGTGCCAGACGGGTGTCGAGGCGCCGGTCAAACGGCGGCGTCACATGAGTGTGCTGGCGGAGTTGCTCAGCCAGCCGGGCAACATAGTCATCCGGGGCATCGTGCGGAAACGAGAACAGCTGCAACCCGCCCACGTGCATGGGTTGCTGGCGCTTTTCCAGCCAAAGGAACAGCTGATCGGTGGGGCTGAGAGGCTTCACAGAGGCATCCTTGTTCTTGATGTTTTCTCTGATCTTAGACTAGTTACCGCTCTCACGTGATCGTCGAAAAATCAAAAAAAGCCGGAGCATCTCGTCCCGGAAGGGAGTTGATAGTCCGGCGCCAATGCCAACAACAATGATCTGATGGTCCAGCCAGGTCCTTGGCCGGTCGTTCATCCTTGATTAATGCTTTGCGATCTTCATGCCAGCTTTTAGTGTCTTTTAAAATCAATAACATGAGATTTTCTTGTAATGAGAGGAGATAAGGAAAGCCTGATTGGACGCCCTGTGCTGGGGCGGTTTGCACGACTTTGATGCCTTTTATTGACGGGAAAATTTCTGAGCGAATTGTCAGATAATGCGGTGGATGAAGCCTGACCGAAGCAGGTGACTGGCCCGTCCCGATCGCGCTGTCAGTTGACTCTTCGTAGCATCTGGATCGGAACCCGGTAACGCGCGCTTCGGGCATGCCCCGTTGCCCTGACGGTACAGGTCTTGCGGTTGACCCGGAGAATGTTGCCGCGGACCTCCCGGGGGCCCGAGCCAAAGGCGACGGCCTCGCCCACCTGCCAGTGGGATCGCTCCACCACCGGATCCGGTAATTCGAACGCGACATCGGACAAGGCCACTCCAGCCCCGGCGGCCCGGTCAGCCAGTGCCTGCCGGGTTGCATCGGCGCCACCGCTCTCGTACAACCCATCCAGAATGCCGTAGAAGTGCCGGTTATGCACCGAGCCCCGGAATCGTTGCCCGGCGCTCTGCTGCAGCAGATGGGCAAATTCATGGCAGCAGGTGTGTGCCAGCAGGTTGAGTGGGCTCAATTGCCCGCCGAAATACCCCCGACGCCGGATTTCCCGACTGGATAGCCAGCCACTGGCGGTGTCGGGCTGGTGCTTGGCCTCAATCATTCGCACACCGTAGGTGATGAGGTGTTGCTGTTGCTGCGGGTCAAAGCGATGGTAAGTGGCCTGGCCAGAACCCACCCGACAGATCAGGAAACTGCCCGGAGTCCGGTCCCGGACCCAGCCAGCGGCAGGTCGCCAGAGCACATCAACGGTGGTGTCGCACATCAGTTGGCCGACTTGCCGGGCCTGGGCACTTTTCATCAAGCGGGTACTTCATTCAATGGCATTGGACTCCATGATACCCGTTGCCTGTGTCGGGGTAAAAATCAAAGCGGCCAGCCCGGGGCGAGTTTCAGCCATAGGGCCTGAGCCGTGCTGAGCAAGCGCCTTATCGCAGTTGAAATCGGACTGGCAGGGCATATCTGAAGTGAAGGCCCGTCATCTCAGCCGGCACGGCCGGCAGCGGTGCTGCCTGTTGCAGCATGTCCAGGGCGGCTTCATCCAACAAGCGGTGCCCTGAGCTGGTCTCAAGGTGATGCTCGATCAGTGAGCCGTTGCGGCGAAAACTGAACACAACCACGGGTAAACCTTCCTGCCCCAGCCTTCTGGCCCGCCTGGGGTAGTCGTAAAAGCCGCTGAGGTGCCGGCTTAGGCGGGTCAGATAGTTGTCGACCATGTCGGAGTGTCCCGCGTTCAGCTCCACCCGTTGGCTGTGGGGTGGTAGGGCCGTGTCGGAAGCGGCTGTGTCCGGCGCCGGTTCTGGTGATGGCTCCGGTGCTTCCTTCATTGGTTCGGGTTTGGGTTCGGGGGCCTGAGCCGGGGCAATTTCTGGCTCTGGCTCTGGCGCAGCTGGGGGTTGGGGCGAAGGCGCCGGTTCCACCCCAGAGGTTGGAGCAGGTTGTGGGGCCAGCTTGATCCTGATCGCGGCCATGTTATCGGTAGTCGTGTCGCTTGAGGGTGCCAGCAACGTTAGCTGGTCCGGGCTCGCCAACAGGGCTGTCAGTAAGGTGAGTGAGATGGCGGTTAGCAACAGGCCGGCGCGTACGAGACCGGGTGAAGCTGTCATGATGATGGCTCTGTCAGCAGTATTATGTCGGTGTAGCCGCTGCTCGCCAGTACCCGAAACAGAGTTTCCAGTTGCGCCATGGATATAGCGCCTGCGGCGGCAACCTTCAGGGGCTGCCCGGATTGCGCCCCGGGTAGCCTGCCGGGCAGGGTTTCGCGCGTCAGTGTCTCGCCAGCTACCTGCCAGTCGCCGCTGGCCGTCACCAGCAGATCGGCATAGGGTTGTTGGGACTGGCTGGCACCGGTAGAAGGTAGCTCTGGTAGCGGTTCGTCGGCAAGCTGGCCGGCGACGATAAAGAACATGAGCAACAGGAACACCAGGTTGATCAGCGGAAGCAGAGCATCCTCCACGCGACTCATTAGAGTTTTGCCAGAGGTTGATGGTGGGGGAACCATATCGGTCATGGTGTCTCTTGGGTGGTTCGTTTCCAGTGGGTTTTAATACCGGCGTTGTTGAGCCGGCCGAGAGTCCGGGTGAAATGTTTAAGCCCGGTTTCTGGCCGGGTGCTCAGGCTAACCTCGGATATGCCGGCCGAAGTCAGTTCGATGACCAGCACCTGCAACGTCCGGGGCTGGCTCCGCCAGAGTACGTTGCCATCCGGGATGACAGTCAGTTCAGGGATCGGGTGGTCGGTGAGGAAGCTACGCCCCGGATGGGTGTTGCCGAGTTCCAGAAAGCTGACCGGCAGCAACCTGCTGGTGAGCATGAAGAACACCAGCAGGATAAACACCACGTCTATCAGTGGTGTAAGACGAATGGGGATCGGCCGGCCAGGGCGGGGCTCAACCAGTTGCATGCGCCAGCCCTTGCCTGTCATACCGGGCGGTTTCATTCGCAGTTCCAGGGTCTTCCTGAACACTATTCGTCTGGGGAGAGACGCTGGATGGAGGCTCCGATACAAACGCCTCCTCCGAGTCTGCTACGCTCAATACGGTGATCAGCGTATAGTTAACGGTTTGGTGAATACGTCGTAATCGGAACTCGATCCAGGCTGCAATCGCGGCAAAGGGGATGGCGATCACCAGGCCTGCGGCGGTCGTGGTCAGAGCTTCATAAATACCACCACTGAGCTGTGTGGCGTTGGCTCGGCCCTCAGCTGCGGCCATGGTGCTGAACGCCTCAATCATGCCCATTACGGTTCCCAGTAACCCCAGTAAAGGAGCAAGGGCTGCGATTACCTCAATAATTTTCAGTGGTGCCTCGAAGGGTTCCAGCGCTTGCTGAGCGTCAAGGGCAACCGTCTTGCGAATTTGCTCTCGGTCCCGCCTTTGCTGGCAGGCCAGCATGGTACTGGTAACAAGGCGAAGTAACGGGTTCAGGCGGCCATATGTACCCACCCGTAACTGCAGCTCCCGGGGGTTCACTCTGGCCGGCGTTTGTTGCCAGATCGTCATAATTTTTTTAAGTCTGCTGGTCAGGCGGGGTGCGTAAAAAATCCCAAGCAGCATCAGATAGACGAAGGTGATAACGCCGGTCATTGCGATCACGACGAGGGCCATCATTACCGGCCCGCCCATAGCGAACAAACGGGAAACCAGGTGACCGAGCGGCTCAGTTGTGTGGAGCAGGGCAATATCTGGCATGGATGTGCACTCGCTAATGAGAACTAGATCTAAATGATATACATTCGCAGTAAGTTTTCAAGGTGTAACCTGAAATTGCCGAAAGCTCTGGTAAAATTCAGTCAACGAGTTGTGATTAAAACATCGTGCTAACAGTGGCTGAACAGCGAACAACGGAGTATCTCTATCTGCCGTAACACCCCAGTACACGGAGCCGGAACGCGGTGATGATCAAACGCTGGTTTGGAAGCCTTGTTAATCGGGCAGTGGCTCTGGTTGTCGTTGCTATCGTGCTTTCGGCATTGATGGTCACCATTGCCGGTTCCCTGCTCAGTCAGGGCGAGCTTGAGCAGCAGGCGGAAATTCAGGTTGAAACCATTGCCCGGCTGGTGGCGGGGGAACTGGACGACAAACTGGCCCTGAGGCTGGAGGCGCTTAATCACGTTGCCGAAAGCTTCACCATGGACGAAACGGCGTTCAGTGCCCGGGCAAAGATCCTCATTCGCCAGCAAATTGCTCTCCAGCACCTCTTTGATGGTCTCTACCTGATCGGCGCGAGTGGTCAGGTTCTGGCCGAGTATCCTGAAGCCTTCCGACAGACCGGCCTCGATATCAGCCATCGAGGCTATTTCCGGGACGTTTCCCAGCGTTTGACGCCGGTGATCAGCGAGCCCTATGCCGCCAACTATGAGGAAAGCCCGACGATCATGATCGCAGCGCCGGTTTTCGATCATCGGCAAAAGTTCATCGGCATGATCGGCGGCGCCATTCTCCTCAAGGGCGAGAACTTCATGGAAGAGTTCGCCAGTATCCATGTCGGCAAGACTGGGTATCTGAGCGTTGCCACCCGGAGCGGGGTCGCGCTGGCCCATGGTCGAACGGGCGAAGTTATGGTGCCAGTGAGGGTGGAGAATCCTGTGCTGCGGGATGCCATGGAGGGTTTTGAGGGTACGCGGCCAACCCGCAATGACAGTGGCGATAAAACCATCATGTCGGTGCAGCAGATGGCCCAGGTGCCATGGTTTGTAGCAGCGGAGTGGCCAGCCCGGGAGGCCTTTGCCCCGATTACCCGCATGGCGGACGCGTTCGTCTGGACACTGCTCGGTGTCATTGCCCTGTTTGCACCCCTGGCGTTGTGGAGATTCCGCCGCCTGATGGCACCACTGCAGACACTGGGTGTGCAAATCAATGAGCGTCACCTGGGGATTCGAAACAATCCTGTCGATGTGTCCGGAGGCCGGGAAATCCGTCAGGTCGCGCAAATCTTCAACACGGTGATGGACGAACGGGACGAAGTGCTGGGATCACTGGCGGAACGAGAGGCCTTTTTCCGTTCACTGACCCAGAGTGCTCCAATCGGCATCGTTCAGACCGATGTTCTGGGGCGAATCGATTTTGTGAACCCGGCATTCGAAAACCTCATCGGGCGCCCGGCTTCAGAGCTTCAACATACTTACCTGATCGCCGGGGTTTACGAGCCGGATCGCGAGGTTGTTCTGGCTGGTTGGAAGCAGGCTCTGAAGAACAATGAAGTCTTCCGGGGGCGGTTCCGGATTCCGAGTCGTGGCGACCGTGAGTTGATCTGGGGGGATGTCATGACATCGGTGATCGAGACGCAGGACAAGGCGCTGGGAAGTATCACCGTGGTGCGTGATATTTCCCGCGAACTGGAAGTGGAAGAAGCGCTGAGGGAAGAGCAGTTGCGTGCGGAAAACATTCTGGGAGTGCTCCAGGAAGGGGTTCTGATGGTGGATGTGCAGGGCCGGATTCGTTACGCCAACCACGCGGCCTGTCAGTTCCTTGGCGCAGAGGGTGACTGTGCCAGGCAGAATTTCTTTGATCTGGTGGTGATTCTGGCCAACGAGAAGGTCCTGTCCCTCACCGAGTTTCTGGACGGTGAAAATGTTGACAGTCTTTACGCCACATTACGCAATCAGAATGGCCGGATATTTGATATCGATCTGACCATGCTGCATATCCGTCAGGGCAGACACAACGAGCGCATGGTGTTTGTGATCAGGGATGACAGCGAACGCCGGCGCGAGGAACAGCGACTGTCCTGGGAGGCAACCCATGACAGTCTTACCCAGTTGCTCAATCGCCGGGCGTTCAGCGCCTCCCTGGTCAAATGCATGGGTGAAGTGTCGCATCAGTCTGCTCGATCGGTGCTGATGTTGATTGATCTGGACTATTTCAAGCCAGTGAACGATGAAGGCGGTCACCTGCTCGGGGACGATTTGCTGAAACGCCTGGCGGACCTCTTCAAGGATGCGGTGCGGCAGTCCGACACCGTTGCACGGCTGGGTGGTGATGAATTCGGAATTATTCTTCCTGCCTGTGGTCTTGAACGAGCCGAGGCTCTGGCAGAGAGCATTCGAGCCCGCGTTGAGGGTTTGCGGATAGAGCGGGATGGTCGGAGTTTCGGCGTTACTGCCAGCATTGGCCTTACCGGGCTCACCTCCAGTGACAGTGGCCCAAGAGAGGTGATGTCCCGTGCTGACGAAGGCTCGTACATTGCCAAATCCCGTGGTCGCAATGCGGTTGTCGTGGTTCCTGCGCCGCCCGACGACCCGGAACCCGCCGTGTCCTGATTGTCAGGCTCACCCGCCAGCGGCGCTCCCAGCCTGCCAGAGCAATCGCAGCGCCAGGAGTGTCAGAACCAGGTTAAAGGCCTGATGAAACCATCGGTTGCTCAGTGAGTTGAGAACATGAAGCCCGAGCCAGGTGCCGGCAAAGCCGCTGACGATCATGGCCAGTATGAACGGCAGCCAGTCCGGAAAGACAAAACCCGCTACGCTGAAGACCAATGCCTTGGGGGCGTGCTGCAGGGTCATGGCGGTGGCAAAGGTGGCGACTGTGGTGAACCGGTCTGCGTGAATCTGCTTGATGAAGGCCGCCACCAGCGGGCCTGTGGCACCGACAAAAAGGCTGACGAAGCTGGTTAGTGTTGCGGCCAGAAAGATTCCAGCCTTGCCCAGGGATGCCTTTGGCAGCGGCGGTCCCCAACACAGACAAAGCACAAAAAGGGCGATGGTCAGTTGCCAGACCGGCGCGGGTAAATCAATCAGCAGCCAGGCGCCGAGAGTCGCGCCGGCGACCACGCCGGGTGCAAATACAGCAATCACTTTCCAGTCCACTTTTTTTCGGGTCAGGAAGGCGCGGCCGCTGTTAGAGCCCAGCTGGATCATGCCATGGACCGGAATAATGGCGGCTGGCGGCATCCAGTTGGCCATTAACACCAGCAAGAGCACACCGCCACCGGCGCCGAGGCTGGCGGTGATCATGGAGGTCAGGGTGGAGCAGGCCAGCAGAAAGAGAGCGACAGGCAGGCTAAGGCTCTCGGGTAACAGGGTTAATTCCATTTACAGAATTCCGTTGTACTTAACCGAGGTGACCGGCACAGAGCTTCTGTGGCCAGTTGAACATCGGCCACGTAGTAAAGCGATGCCAGCCCGAGGCGATCTCGCCCCAGATTATGGAAGACCATGCCAAAGGCAATGTCGCCTGCGGAAAAGCGTTCCTGGTGTTCCGCAAAGTACGCCGCCGGCCGGGACAGGTTCTCGTCATCCAGCAGGGCTTGTACGCGACCCGCTCCGCCATGGTAGGCCTGCACCAGCAAAAGCGTGAATAAGCGATCGCGCTTGGCCTGCGGGAGGTGGCCGAAACGTTGCTCGAAAGCCGGGCGCAGGTTGCGGGCATTCTGGTTCATAAGCTTGAATGCGCAGTCGATTTGGGCCAGTCGGTGCCAGTAATTGCGAGGTTTTATCTGGCAGTCGGACAGTGCCGATGGTGACAGCTGGAGAATACCCCGGGCGTTGGCCTCCGAGTGTGCCCTGGCCTGGCCGCCACTCTCAATCAGGATTTGCCCGGCGAGGTAGCGAGGCAAGGCCTCAGGAAGCTCCAGCCGGTTCTGGCTCATCCGTCGCTGGTAAACATACATGAGTGCTTCGTGCAGAGCTCCCGGCCGTTCAGTGCTGCCGAACGACAGATCATCCCAGTCTCCCCAGATCCGGTCTGCCGGTATGGTGCCCAGATAGCGAGCAACAGCTTCATCGAGGTTTACGTGGGGTTGGTCGCAGGCCAGGGCGAACGGGTAGCCCGTTTCTCCCTCTTGCCCCGGAACCCAGGTTTCGACGGTTTTCTTTTCGTGCAGGGATTGCCGGGTGGTGTTGAGCAGGGCCTGGGTGTCGTCGCGATCGGCCCCGTCGGAAATCCAGGCGAGAAATTGTCCCCGCATGTCGAACAGGATGTGGCGGTCCGTGTCATCGCAATAACCGCCTTCCCTGAGGACCCAGTCCCGGATGGTGAGGATGTTGCTGTAAACGCCCTGGCTGACCCAATAGGGCGAGGACCGGATGACTTGCATCCAGTCGTTTCCGGATGGCTGAGAACCGGTGTCCGCCCGGACATGATTCAGAACCGAACCGGTCAGGATGAAAAACAGGGCGAGCTGGCGTAAGCTCTTGAGTCTACAGTTCATACACGTTCAATCCGTGACCTTCCTGATAACACAATAACAAACGGAACCGATCATGAAACAATCCGAATACCTGCGATACGACGCCACGGCACTGGCCGACCTCATTCAGCGGGGAGATGTGACCTCCCGGGAAGTCTGCGAAGCCGCTGTGGAACGGGCAACTTCTGTCAACGGTACTCTGAATGCCATTTGTTATCCCCAGTTTTCCGAAGCGCTGGCCCAGGAGTTTCCGAAACAGTCAGAATTCGCAGGCGTGCCACTGTTGCTGAAGGATCTGGCCCAGGAACAGGCGGGCCACCCCTGTACCTATGGCAGCCGAGGGCTGACGAAGAACGTTGCGCCCCGGAATTCTGAGTTTGTCCGTCGCGCAAGTGAGGGTGGACTGGTATTTCTGGGGCGCACCGCGACGCCGGAATTCGGCCTCAAGGCTGTCACGGAGTCGGAACTGTGGGGACCGTCCCGCAACCCGTGGAATACCGAACTGACGCCGGGCGGATCAAGTGGCGGCTCCGGGGCTGCCGTGGCGGCGGGTATTGTACCGATGGCAGGTGCCAATGATGGCGGTGGCTCTATTCGTATCCCGGCGGCCTACTGTGGTCTCTTTGGCATCAAGCCTTCCCGGGGGCGCATTTCCAGCGGTCCGTTCATGGGTGAAGCCTGGACCGGCGCTTCGACCGACCACGTAGTCACCCGCACTGTCAGGGACAGCGCCAGGATGCTGGATGTCCTGAGCGGACCTGCGTGCGGAGATCCCTTTCAAATCGGGGCGCCGGGAGGCAAATACTCCGAGCTGATGCAGCAAGCGCCGGGCACGCTGAAAATTGGTGTATTCACCTCCTCACCCTATGACACCGACGTCGCGCCGGAGTGTGTGGCGGCCGTGGAATCCACGGCCCGGATACTTGAGAACCTGGGGCACAAGGTCGAATATGCCCGTCCGGAGTTTGATGGCATGGCTCTGGCTCGCTGCTACCTCGGGCTGTACTTTGGGGAGGTGTCCGCGCTCATGGCGAAGGCCAAAGAACAGTTTGGTGCCCGAGATGAGGATTTTGAACTCGATACCCGGCTGATTGGCATGCTGGGCAATACCATGCCGCTGCCCGATTATGTCCGGCGCCGGCAGCAGTGGAACGACTTTGCGCGGGCGCTGGGCGCGTTTTTTGAACGCTACGATCTGTACCTCTGTCCCACCACCGGCCAGTTGCCGGCCCGTATTGGTGAACTGGATACCCCCGCCCACCTCAAAATGATGGCCAAGATCATGCTGACCCTAAGGGCCGGAAAACTGGTGCACCGCACGGGCCAGGTGGATCAGATGGTCATAGAAAGCCTGGCCCGGACCCCGTTCACTCAGTTGGCCAATCTCACCGGTACCCCGGCCATGTCGGTGCCAATGCACTGGACGGCATCGGGCTTACCGGTGGGTGTGCAGTTCGGGGCCGGTCACGGGCGTGAAGAAAGGTTGCTTCAGCTGGCGGCCCAACTGGAGGAGGCAAACCCGTGGTTCGGCCAGTATGAGCACCTCGACAAGATAACTGACGCCGGGGGGTTGTGATCCGCTTGTCGAAACTCCACGTTTATCTTTGAGTGCCGAACAGGCTATGCTGTTACTCAGGGGGAGCAACTTCTCCCTGACAGACCCTGATGGCATCGAGGAGGCGAGCGTATTATGAACCAACCGATGGCAATCGATGAACTGGTATCAGTAGCACAGGCCGAGGCCATGGGGGAGCTTGATGCCCCGATGATGGCGATTGTCCTGTCCAGCGAGCAAAGCTACGACTTGCCCATCAATTCTCTTGAAACCGATGCCGACAAGGCCCGCTGGGGGTTGATCCTCCGCGCCGCCCGTGAGCATGTGGAGGCAGATGCCGTGGCGGTGTTGTACCCGGCCTGGACCACCATTCGCCACAAGAAGCCTGCAGCCGAGGCTGAAAGTGCCACAGTTGAGGTCCCTGAGGAACCCGAAGACGGCGATAACGGCCCCATAGACACCCTGTTTGTTCAGCTCCACACACGGGAGCACGTGTATTGGCGCGGTTTCGAGCAGATTCGTGATCCCAAACACCAGCGTATCATCGGCTTCCGACGCATCAAGGCGCTGTCTACGGATTATAAGCGGGACGAGGCGCCGTCTGTCGCCTCCTGGCTTAGCACCCTGTTTGAGCCGCTGCCGGATGAAGGTGAAGAAACCGCCATTGATCGGGAACTGGCAGACCTGCTGGAGGAACCGGAGGTGAGCGCCGCATTGTACCCCCGTCAGATGAGAGCACTGCACTGATCGGTTTTCGTCACGACGATGCGATCAGGTTGAGGCACAGCTGGGCGTTCTGGATAAAATGTCCGAACGCCGTCAGCTGCTGTTCCGATGGCACATAGTCGCCGGCAGCATTGTCGGCGTAAAACAGGCCAATCAGGCGACCGTTAGCCCTGAGAGGGCCGACCAGCGCAGGCACCCGGCCCAGCCAGCGGTCGTAGGGAACGGCTTCGGCATTGGGTTTTGGCTGGTACACGGAACAGCTGGCATGGGGCAGGAGACTGCCCAGAGGACCGGTGCCGTCCCGGCTGATCGCAAAGTTGTCCCGCCACTCATCCGTGCCGCGACCGCTGAGCTTGCGAGGAACCAGCTCCCGCCCGCTTCGATCATTCATTAACAGGGCAACCCGCTGCATGCCGATGGCCCGCTGAATGCCTTCGATCACCAACTGACAGATCTCGTTGATGTCCGGCTTTTCAGCAAGACTCTGGGTCAGGTCACGGAGAATCTGTAATTGAAGCTCCGGGTCCATATCCGGTGCCTTGCGGACCGCACTTCCGTTGTCTTGCTGATTGCCGGGCATCAATGCAGTAACTTGCGGAATCCCTAGGGAAACCGCCACCCGGGTTGCCTCGGTGGCATTGACTTTGACTTGGTCACGCACTGCCGCGGGCGTTTCACCAATATCCTTGCCAAGCCGTTCAAGTACCTTGTCCATGTCGTCGCCGCGCCATCCGTTTTCCGACAGCCGTGCCATTTCCACGGAGTTTCGGACCAGGCTGGCTGCGGGAGAATTGGCTTGCCCTGGCGAAACGACATCGCTGATAAACGGTCCCAATGACCAGGCATCCACAAGGCCCCGGGTGATTTCCGTGAAAGTCGTGTGCAGAACCGCTTTCTGGGCTTCCACTGGAGGCTCTTCCAGTCGGAGTCTCTGTTCCAGCTCGGTGGCCTGTTCGGTCTCGCAGGACCAGAACGCCAGCTCCCCGATATTCATCAGCAAGGCGCCGATAAACACTTCTTCGAGCGCCGTTTCATTGCGTTTTGGCATCAGGCAGCGGGCCTGAACGGCGGCGTGAATGGCACGGGCCAGGCAGCGCAGAAGATGTGGCCGATCGTTTCGTTGCAACAGGGAGTCGACGATCAGGGATGAAATGGCCATGGATTTCACCGCATCGAACCCGATCAGGGTAATGGCACGGCTCACGGTGCTGACCTGGGTTCGGGTCTGGTTATAGAACACGGTGTTGGACAGTCGCAGCACCTGAGACGTGAGCTGGGCATCATTGAGAATCACGTTGGCGAGTTCATTGACCGTACTATTGCGGCTGTCGGTCAGTTCACTGATGCGCCTGAGTGTGTTGGCCAGTACTGGCAGTTCCACTTTGCTCAGGTAGGCAACCCATGCCTGGGTTGAATTCATCCGTGAAGGCGTAGTGTCGGTTGGGGTGGTCAATTGAATAGCCTCAGGGTAGCCCGGCTCGGGAAATTTAAGATGCGTGTAACAAGCGAGTTTAGTGCACATCCGGAGACGGTGTCAGGTAACCATTTGTGTAAGGGCAACTACCAAGCCGGTCAGTTCGGGTTTGGACCCTGAATGAGCTATAATCGCCCGCTTTTAACGCTGCACCCACAAGGCGCTGACCGTGATTGTATTTGACCAGGTACAGAAGTCGTATCAGGTAGGTGGCCGGGCGATCCCCGCGCTGCATCCGACCGATATGACCATAGAAACCGGCGAGGTGTTCGGTATCGTCGGCCACTCCGGCGCGGGCAAATCCACGCTGGTACGTCTGATCAATCTGCTTGAACCGCCCACCGGTGGTCGCATACTGATCGACGACGAGAATATTACCGATTACAGCGCTGCGGAATTGCGCGCATTCCGCCGCAAAGTCGGGATGATTTTCCAGCATTTCAACCTGCTGTCATCCAAGACCGTTACCGATAATATTGCCTTCCCGATGAAACTCGCTGGCATCTATTCCAAAGCCGAGATCCGGGATCGGGTGCAGGAATTGTTGGCGCGGGTAAGCCTGAGTGATCATGCCGACAAATACCCGTCCCAGCTTTCCGGGGGCCAGAAACAGCGGGTCGGAATTGCCCGGGCGCTGGCCTGTCGTCCGACCATTCTGTTGTGCGATGAAGCCACCAGTGCACTTGATCCCCAAACAACCCAATCAGTGCTCAGACTGCTGGCGGACATTAACCGGGAACTGGGTCTGACGATTGTGTTGATCACCCATGAAATGGATGTGGTGCGACGTGTCTGCGACCGGGTCGCGGTTATGGATGCCGGCCGTGTGGTCGAAATGGGGCCGGTCAGTGATGTGTTCCTGCACCCCACGCATCCGACTACCCGGGACTTCGTGTTCGAGAGCGAGAGCATCGACGGTGAGGAACTGCAGGAAGACTTCCAGAAGGCTGATGGCCGTATCATGCGCCTGACCTTCAAGGGCGATGCGACGTATAAACCATTGCTTGGCAGTGTAGCCCGCCAGTCCGGCGTGGATTTCAGTATTCTCTCCGGCCGTATCGACCACATCAAAGATACGCCCTATGGCCAGCTGACACTCTCGCTGGTGGGTGGTGACCTGGCGGTTGCCATGCAGGCGCTGGAAGCGGCCGACGTTCATGTGGAGGTGCTGCGCTGATGGAAGCCCTTTTGAGCAATGTAGACTGGAGCGAGATTGGCTGGGCGAGCTGGGACACACTGATCATGGTAGGCATGTCCCTGCTGTTCAGTGTGCTGATCGGCTTGCCTGTCGGCGTGCTGCTGTTTCTGTTTGGCAAGCGTCAGCTGCTTGAGCAGCCGGTGGCGTATGCGGTGCTGTCGTTCGTGGTGAACGTGCTGCGGTCGGTGCCTTTTATCATCCTGTTGATTGTGATGATTCCGTTCACCGTCATGCTGATCGGTACTTCTCTTGGCGTTGCCGGTGCCATTCCTCCCCTGGTGGCGGGCGGGGCGCCCTTTTTCGCTCGGCTGGTGGAAACCTCTCTGAGGGAAGTGGATCGCGGCATCATCGAAGCGACGCAGGCCATGGGCGCGAGCGTGAAACAGATCATTTTCGGAGCCTTGTTGCCAGAGGCCCTGCCGGGCATCATCGCCGGTATTACCGTAACAGCCATCACCCTGGTGTCGTACGCGGCCATGTCCGGCGTTATCGGCGGCGGTGGCCTGGGTGACCTGGCGATCCGCTTCGGGTATCAACGATTCCAGACCGACGTCATGGTGATTACAGTCGCCTTACTGGTTATTTTCGTACAGGTATTGCAGATGGTCGGTGACCGTCTGGTTTTGTATTTCAGCCGCAAATAACCACAGCTTTATGTAGGCGCGCGGTTGGAAACACCTTCCGAAAACGTGGAGCGCCAGGGATGGCGCGACCGAGCCCTACAGGGATGTATTTATGGGCGTTTTTCGGAAGGTGTTTCCAACCGTGGGCCGTACTCCCCGACATTGAATTCACATCGTCCAAGATGTTTAACAGGAGAACTGATTTATGAATCTGAAGAAAACAGTCGTGGCACTGGCCGCCGCAGCAACCTTTTCTGGCACTGTCGCTGCAGAAGAGCTGTCCGTTGCAGCAACCCCGGTTCCCCATGCGGAGATTCTGGAATTCGTGAAGCCACAGCTGGCCGAACAGGGTGTGGAGCTGGATGTGAAGGTATTCACGGATTATATCCAGCCCAACATTCAGGTGGATCAGAAGCGGATGGACGCCAACTTCTTCCAGCACAAGCCGTATCTGGATGAGTTCAATGCAGGTCGCGGTACCAACCTGGTTACTGTCACCGGTGTTCACGTCGAGCCGTTTGGTGCTTATTCGAGCAAGATTGATTCTCTGGACGAACTTGAAGAGGGCGCTGTTGTTGCCATCCCGAATGATCCGACCAATGGTGGCCGTGCCCTTCTGTTGCTCCAGAAAGCAGGCCTGATCAAACTTGAGGATGCCAGCAAAATCACCGCGACTCCCCGCGATATCGCTGAGAACCCGAAAGATCTGGACTTCAAGGAGCTGGAAGCGGCAACCCTGCCCCGGATCCTGAACCAGGTGGATGTAGCATTGATCAATACCAACTATGCGCTGGAAGCGGGTCTGAACCCGACCGAAGACGCGCTGGTAATAGAAGGTTCTGACTCCCCGTACGTGAACATCCTGGTTGCCCGCCCGGACAACAAGGATAGCGAAGCCATGCAGAAGCTGGCAGCAGCACTGAATTCCGAGGCAGTGAAGGACTTTATCCTGAAGAACTATGAGGGTGCCGTTGTTCCGGCATACTGATGAAGTCCGGCCCCGGGGCCGGACCGCTGTGACAAAAAAAAGGCCGGGCAGCTTCGCTGCCCGGCCTTTTCAGTATTTGTGGCTAGTTAAAGCACTCAGTCACCGCTCCAGTTGGACTTCGGATCCGGCGTCATGCGCAGGTAAGACTTCACCGTCTTGTAACCCTGCGGGAACCGCTGCTTGATCTCTTCTTCGTCCTGTAGCGAGGGCACGATGACCACGTCGCCACCACGTTCCCAGTTGCCCGGCGTGGCGACTTTGTGCTCGTCCGTCAGCTGCAGGGAATCGATGACCCGAAGCACTTCGTTGAAGTTGCGGCCGGTGCTGGCCGGATAGGTGATGATCAGGCGCACCTTCTTGTTCGGATCAATCACGAACAGGGAGCGAACCGTCAGACTACTGTCAGCGTTGGGGTGGATCATGTCATAGAGTTCGGACACTTTCCGGTCCTGATCGGCAATGATTGGAAAATTGACCGAGCAGCCCTGGGTCTCCTCAATGTCCTTGATCCACTCCTTATGGGAATCGACCGGGTCCACGCTCAGGGCGATGGCTTTGACATTGCGCTTGGCGAACTGATCCTTGAGCTTGGCAGTCAGGCCCAGCTCTGTTGTGCATACCGGTGTGAAGTCTGCCGGATGCGAGAACAGTACGCCCCAGCTGTCACCCAGCCAGTCGTAAAACGATATCCTGCCTTCATTGGAGTCCTGTTCGAAATCCGGTGCGGTATCTCCCAGACGTAAACTCATAGTCGTTCTCCTTTTGATGCTACTCCAAAATTCCTGTCTGACCGGCATGATCAATGGCCGGAACGTTTTACTGAGTCTATACCACAAACGTGGGTCGTGTTCGCCCGGAATACAAGGGCCTGTTTCTCAGTCACTGACCTTCTGTTTTTCAAAGTGCTCTCTGGTCAGTTTGAAAACCACCGGGCCTAGCAACAGCAGAGCCACCAGGTTGGGCAGTGCCATCATGGCGTTCAGTGTGTCTGCCACCAGCCAGACGAAGCCGAGATTCAGAGTGGCGCCGACGGGGATGGCGATAATCCAGGCGATCCGATAGGGCAGGATGGCCTTCACGCCAAACAGAAACTCAATGCAACGTTCACCATAAAAGGACCAGCCCAGAATAGTTGTAAAAGCGAAAACCGCCAGCGCAATCGCGACAAGGTAATTACCGACGCCCGGCAGCGCTTCGGCAAAGGCCATGGAGGTCAGTTCCGCACCGGAGATCCCGGCGGTCCAGGTGCCCGAGGTGATGATCACCAAACCGGTGATGGTGCATAAGATGATAGTGTCAATGAAGGTGCCCAGCATGGCCACCATGCCCTGACTGATCGGGTTTCTGGTTTGTGCCGCTGCATGGGCAATGGGTGCGGACCCGAGGCCCGCCTCGTTGGAGAAGATTCCGCGGGCAACGCCGAAACGTATGGCGGCCCAGACTGCGGCACCGGCAAAGCCGCCTTCTGCGGCGATCGGGCTGAAAGCATGTTCAAATACCATGGCAAGGGCCTGGGGAATGGCGGCAGCATTGATGCTTAGAACCAGAAGCCCGGCCAGCAGGTACGATATCGCCATGATCGGCACCAGCGCACTGGCAACGTGACCAATCCGGCGGATACCGCCTATCAGAACCGCACCGACCAGTACCATCAGGATGAGCCCGGTAACCCAGTTTGGCAGGCCGAAGCTGGCTTCCATCACGTCAGCGACTGAATTGGCCTGTACGGTATTACCGATACCGAATCCGGCAATAGCCGCGAAAATGGCGAACAGCACGCCCAGCCACGCCCACTTGCGGCCAAGCCCATTGCGGATGTAATACATCGGTCCTCCCACATGGGCGCCGCGCTCATCCACTTCCCGGAACTGAACTGCGAGCACGGCTTCCGAGTATTTCGTGGCCATTCCCACCAGCGCCGTCAGCCACATCCAGAACAACGCGCCGGGCCCGCCAAGGAACACCGCCGTTGCAACCCCGGCAATGTTGCCGGTTCCGACCGTTGCGGACAGCGCCGTCATCAGAGCCTGGAACGGGGGAATCTCACCCTCGGATTCGGCGCCCTCGGCCTTGCGGCCCTGCCACATCAGCCGAAAGCCCGCTCCCAGTTTCAACACAGGCATCAGTTTCAGCCCCAGGCTTAGAAACAACCCCACGCCGAGGATGAGAACCAGCATGGGTGGGCCCCATACCAGTGAATTGATCTGGCTGACAAAGGATGAGATGGCGTCCATGGGGTCTCCCGGAGTTTTCGGTTGCGCCCTTGTGAGGCATAACTGACGGATTCTAATAAATATTGTTCACCTGTAAACCATTGGCTACCGGATCGATGCGCCGCAGGTGAGACATTCGGGCCTCGGGAAACGGGAAACTGATCCGGATCATAACCCGTGCAAAGAGCCGTTTTTAGGTTTTCATTTATCTTATGCATTGCCTATGTTTATAGGCAAAGGCCCCGTTTTCGGGGCAGTATGAAGATAACCAACGGGGAGAGGGCTGCCCATGCGTTCAGTGAAGGTTTCTGATGTTATGTGGAATCACATCGAGCCGGTTCGGTGTGGAACGCCACTGACCAGTGTTGTTAAAACACTCTTGCACAATCACGTGTCCGGCTTGCCGGTTGTCGATGATCACCGCCGTGTACTCGGTTTCGTGTCGGAGCAGGATTGCATCCATTCCTTGTTGGTCAGCAGTTATCACTGCGAGGGTGACCCTATCGTGGACGATGTCATGTTTCGGGAACCGGTCACTATCTCTCCGGAGATGTCGGTGGTGGATCTGGCCCAAAACCTCGGCGCCGGGAAGCCGAAAGTGTACCCTGTGGTGGATCATGGCAAACTGATTGGCATTGTTACACGCAGTGCCATTCTGTCCGAACTGGCGCGTGTCGGTTGCGGGGTTGAACTGCCCAGATACGCCGACGCCGAGGACTGACTTCACTTCTTGTGAACCGAGGATATTATGGAACTCTTATCCACGAACGTGAGTTTCGACGGCGAACACCGTCGATATCGTCACCATTCCGCGACCCTGGAATGTGACATGGAGTTTGCGGTCTACCTGCCACCGTCAGCTGTGGGCCGGAATCCGCGAAAAGTGCCGGCCCTTTACTGGTTGTCAGGGCTTACCTGTACCGACCAGAACTTTATGCAGAAGGCTGGTGCACAAAAACAGGCAGCGAAACTGGGTCTGGCCCTTATTTGTCCGGACACCAGTCCGCGCGGCCTTAATCTGCCGGGTGAAGACGACAGTTACGATTTTGGTTCCGGCGCAGGTTTTTATATCAATGCGACGCAACAGCCGTGGGCACCCCATTACCGGATGTACGATTATGTAGTAAAGGAGCTGCCTCAGCTGGTCGAGAGTGAATTGCCAGTGACAGAGAAGCGCTCTGTGAGCGGTCATTCCATGGGCGGTCACGGCGCACTGATCTGTGCGCTCAAGAATCCCGGCCTTTATGCTTCAGTGTCTGCGTTTGCGCCGATTGCCAATCCCACCGAATGCCCATGGGGGCAGAAAGCGTTCAAAGGCTACCTCGGAGACGACACCCGGGCCTGGGAAGAATGGGACGCCACCCTGTTGATTCCGACCGCGCGTGAGCGGCTGCCGATACTGATTGACCAGGGTACAGCGGATGAGTTTCTGGATAGCCAGCTCAATCCGGACGCGTTGGCTGATGCCTGTGAAAAGTTCCACCATCACATTAATCTTCGAATGCACCGGGGCTATGATCACAGCTATTTCTTTATCGCATCATTTATCGACGAACACCTGAATCATCATGCGGAGGCGCTGGAGCTGCGGTAATCCCGCTGGAATTTCACGGGTCAGGAGCGATAATTCCAGATCAGGCTGAAATCCATGGAGGGCATGACTTCGGGCTCTTCGAGAGCCTGTATGTTGAACTCTGGCACACTGCAGTCTCTCTCGAATGTTCCGCTGTAACGGTTGCCCCCGGGGCCCAAAATCGCTTTCGCGAACGGGCCGAAGGCACGGACTGGCCGCCTTGTTATCACTGCGACCTCGTTGTTGTCCAGTCGCACCAGAGTCCCCGGCGGGTATTCGCCAAGTACCTGTAACAAGGCCTTCGGAATTGCGGGTCGGAATTTGCCATCTGCCAGGGTGGCGATCATCTTCCTGGCGTCCGTCACATTCATGCGGTTTCGATAAGCCCGCTTGGTAATCATGGCGACATAGCGTTCAGACAGCGCCAGAATTTCCGCTTCTGGCCGGATGCCCGTCCCGCTCAGCCCCTCGGGGTAGCCGCTACCATCAGCCTGTTCGTGATGCTGGGCGATGATCGTGAGCATGAGCTTATTGTCGATGCCGGCAGCCCGCAGGGCCTGAATGCTGCGTTCAGGGTGCTTCCGGATGACGCCTCGCTGTTCCGGGGTTAGCACTTTGTTGGAAGCGTTCAACTGGTTGGCAACAGGAGCGAGGGCGAGATTGGCCGTGAGTGCGGCAGCGGTCAGTACGCTGATGCGTGATTCGTCCAGGCCGAACTGCCGGGCTATGAACTGGCAGAGGATTGCATAAAACAGAATCTGCTCATGAATGGTGGGTCCCAGGGAATACAGATGCACCAGGGCAAGGCTGGCATCCGGGGATTCCATGCAGGTTCGTTCTATTATTCGGGTCAGCCCCATTAGCTGCTTCTGGGCAGAGGGGTCGGCGTTGGTGATGGCGTTAAGAGTTGCCTCAAGTGCCTGGAGCAGGTCCGGGTAGTCGGCAAAGGGGTTTCGTTCCCGGTTGTCCTCGACGATTTCTTCCTGAGGCCGTTCAATCTTCCGGGGTTTGAAACGCCCCCGTTCAAACAGCTGCTCCAGCTGGGAATTGGTCTGAATCACATAGCCCTGACGTAGCAGCACATTGCCGTCAGCGTCGTAGACGTTCCACGGCAGGGGGCGGCCCAACTCAAGGGCACCGGGTGCGATTCGTACAAGGTTGTTCAAATGCGGACGTCCTGATGTCAGATTCATTCTTGGACAAGTGTAACCTTGAATGACCTGTTCTCTCTATATTCCCGTGGCAGGCGGTGAGTCTTTTACCTTATTTGACAGCGAGTCAGGCCGATTCTGATAAGGAGTGGGTGTCCTGACCGGGAGCATACCTGAACAGCCGCCAGCCAAGCAGAATGCTCGCTGAAATGAGCCCGCCGGTCAGGCCTGCCCAGAAGCCCGCCGCGCCCATTGTCGGTATCAGCCAGTCCGTGAAGGTCAGAGCATAGCCCAGGGGCAGGCCCACACCCCAGAATGAAAACAGCATGATGAACATCGGGATGCGGGTATCCTTGTAACCCCGCAGTGCACTGATGCAGGTTACCTGAATAACATCGGCAATCTGGAAAATTGCGGCGAACATCAGCAGCTTGATGGTGACCGCCTGAACCTCACTGTCGCTGGTGTATAGCGCTGCGATTTCCCAGGAGAACACAAACAGCAGCCCCGCGAACACCAGTGCCGTTGCCGCAGCCAGGATCAGCGAGCTGCGGGAAATCAGACGCGCGGTATCGGCGGCATGGGCGCCTATCAGAAAACTGACCCGCAATGTCAGCGCCATACCGATACTCAGTGGCAGCATGAACAGCAATGACACCACATTCAGGGCAATCTGGTGTCCCGCCACAATGACCGGCCCGAGCGGTGCAAGGAACAGGGCAATGACAGAGAACAGGCTGGCCTCGACAAAAATGGTAAAGCCAATCGGCACGCCGATTCCCAGAATGTAGCGGATACCTGCCAGGTCCGGTTTTACCCAGTCGGAGATCAGATGGAATTTTCGGTAAACACGGCTGCGATTGAGGTATACCAGCAACGCGATGGCCGCGACACCGTTGGAGATTGAGGTGGCCCAGCCACAGCCGATACCGCCCATGGCCGGCAGGCCGAGTTTGCCGTAAATGAAGATGTAGTTCAGCGGCAGGTTGATCAGCGTGCTGAGCACGGAGAACGCCATGATCACCCGGGTATGGCCCAGGCCATCGGTGAGCCCCCTAAGTGCTGTGATCATCAGAAGCGCGGGCACGCCCCAGGCGAAAGCGTCGAGATAGCCCTGGGTAATGCGTGCCGTATTGGCCTCAAGGTTAAGCAGAGTCAGGACCGGATGAACATGGGTGAGCAGAAGGATCATGATCAGCGAGCCAGCGGCAGCGATATAGAGCCCCTGCCAGGTGGCTGGCATGATTTTATGGTGACTCCGGGCACCGTTGTATCCGGAAATGATCGGCTGCAAAGCCCCCAGCATGCCCATAAAAAACAGAAACAGAGGCATCCAGAGACTGCTGCCAATGCCGACGGCCGCCAGGTCCCTGGCGCTGGCGTGGCCCGCCATCACCGTGTCGATAACACCATTGGCCATCTGCGCTAGCTGGGCAACCAGGATAGGGCCGCCGAGAAGCGCCAGGGTGCGCCACTCTGTCAGGGTTCGGGTTACCAGGGGCTGGCGTGCTTCCGGTAATGGCTGGTCGGCTTCGTCCATAAGAGGCTGTGGTTCGCTTCCGGGTGTCCTTGAATGATGGTTCGCTGTGGCTCTGCCTGGCAGGCCCGGAACGCATGGTACCCGATTGAATGAGGCCGTGGCATCGGTGTTTGTGCTCGCCCGTGGCGCTGCAAGTTTTTCTGAAAACCGGTAAAGTACGCGCCTTCATTCAAGCGGATGGCAGTTACAATGGCACTTCTGGTTTTCGTTACAATTCTCTGGGCTTTTTCATTCAGCCTGATCGGTGAGTTTCTGGCCGGCCAGGTGGACAGCGATTTTGCGGTGCTTACCCGTGTCTTGCTCGGTGCCCTGGTGTTTCTGCCATTTACCCGCTGGCGGGGGGTGCCGTCCGGTATGAAGCTGGGTATTCTGGCGACCGGGATGCTGCAGTTTGGCATCACCTATTTGTGCCTGTACCGCTCCTTCAGCTACCTGACGGTACCGGAAGTTCTGCTGTTTACCATCTTCACGCCGCTTTATGTCACCCTGATTGACGATGCCCTGTTCCGGCGCTTTTCTCCGTTTGCACTGGTGGCTGCGGGCATCGCCACGGTGGGCGCAGGCATTATCCGTTATGACGGGCTGAGCGAAGACTTCATTACCGGTTTCCTGTTACTTCAGGTGGCCAATTTCACCTTTGCGGCGGGACAGGTGGGCTATAAACACGTCATGCAGCATTATCCGGTCGGAATCCCCGCGTTTCGCACCTTCGGCTACTTCTTTTTCGGTGCATTGATTATCGCCCTGCCTTCGTTTCTGGTCTTTGGTAACGTCGACCGTTTGCCCACCACTTCTCTGCAGTGGGGTATTCTTGGGTGGCTGGGGTTGGCCGCTTCGGGCATGGGGTTGTTCCTCTGGAACCGGGGCGCGTGTCACGTGGATGCCGGTACGCTGGCGATCATGAACAATGCGCTGGTGCCCGCCGGATTGTTGGTGAATCTTCTGATCTGGAACCGGGATGCGGATCTGCTTCGCCTGGTTATCGGAGGTGGCGTCATCGCTTTTTCACTCTGGATCAATGCCCGCTTCCATCCTCGTGCCCGTCTGGTGGCGACGGCATAGGGATCAGCACCTCCTAAGGTTTCGGGCTCTGCTGCCGATACAATTCCGAACGCAGTTTCACGTTTGATTAATATCAATAGTATCCGCCAAACGGTATGTTTGCGGCCCAATAAATGATCCGTCCCAGGCCCGAATTGAAGAGTAGGTATGTCTATGCGCAAGAATCTCCCGGTAACCCAGCGTGAAGTGAAAATGCGCAAAGGAGGTCGGCTGATCACCACCACCGATCTCAAGGGAGTGATTACCTACTGCAACGAGGAGTTCGTGGAGATCAGTGGCTTCTCCCGAGAAGAGCTGATTGGCCAGGCGCACAATGTGATCCGCCATCCGGACATGCCCCGGGCCGTGTTCCAGGGCATGTGGGATTACCTCAAGGCCGGCAAGGCCTGGATGGGTGTGGTAAAGAACCGGGCCAAGAACGGTGATCATTACTGGGTCAGTGCCTATGTAACGCCGATCCGCGAGAATGGCCAGATGGTCGGCTATGAATCGGTACGGGTCGAGCCCACCCGGGAACAGGTTGCCCGTTCAGAACGGCTTTATGGCAAGATTTCTGCCGGCAAACTGTCATCCCCGTTCCGTAACCGGGCGTTGTCCATGTTCCGGTCCGGATGGCCTTTCATTCTCTCGCTCGGGTTCAGTCTGGTTGCGCTTCGGCTTGATCAGCCGTGGCTCGCGGTCTCGCTGGTGGTGGTTGGTCAGGTTCTTGGTTTCTCGCTGGTATTCGGCTCTCTCTCCAACCGGCTGAGAGCACTGCTGGATCTTCGACCGGATGCCTTCCACGATCCCGTTGTGGCCCGGACCTACAGCGATGAGCGTGGCCTGCTGTCTCAGGTATCGATGATGCTCGTCAGCGAGGAGGCGCGCGTGCGCACGGCCCTTGCCAGAATAGATGATCAGGCCGAACTCCTGTATGAGCAGGCCCGTGCATCCCATGGTTACATCAGAGACGGCGCTGCGGCGATCGCCCGCCAAAGGTCTGAAACGGATCAAACGGCGTCTGCGATAACGGAAATGACCGCGTCTATCCAGGAAGTTACTGAATCGGTAACGGGTAACGCCCGGGAAGCCGAGGAGGCAAATCGTCTTGCCGGTGTCGGCAGTGAGCGCAGTGCGGAAGCCCTGGTGGCGATTGAGCAGCTTGTGAATCGCGTAAACGGTATTGGCACCACCATCAGCAAACTGGGCGAGTCAACCAACAGCATTGGTGAAGCGGCGAGCCTGATATCGGAGATTGCCGAGCAGACCAATCTGCTGGCTCTGAATGCGGCCATCGAAGCCGCGCGCGCCGGTGAGCAGGGACGTGGTTTCGCCGTCGTCGCCGATGAAGTGCGTTCGCTTGCCAGCCGTACCCGTGAGTCCACCGTCCGTATCCAGGAGGTGATCAACGATTTCAAACAACAGGTTGAGGAGGCTGTCGAGGCAACCCGCGAAGGTGAGGCCGTGGCTGGTCAGGGCCTTGACAGGGTCCGTGACGCAGAGACTTCCCTGCGGGATATTGTCACGTCCATACAGACCATTTCCGACAGTTTCATCAGTATGTCGGCAGCGTTTGAGGAGCAGGGCCAGGTCTCGGAAGAAATCAATCGCCAGGTTATAAATATCGCCGAGCTGGCGGATCACAGTGATGACCAGGCCAACTCCGCCAAGCAAAGCAGCGATCAACTCAGCGCCATGTCGCGTGGTCTGAAAGACCTGGTTGCGCGCTTTATCAGTAAAACCGGCTAGTTAACTTTCCTCTCAACGGCAACGAATCGGGCACCACCCGGGGCCATTGTCTTTGTCTCCAACCTGATCTCCTGATCAGGCCCGCATAACCGGTTGTGTACAAAAAACCCGGCCTGGGAAGGGCCGGGTTTTTTATGGTTGCACCATATGTGCGACAGGGTAGTACTCCGTGGTCAGTGTCAGAAAAAGAGGTCGGGCAGCCAGGTTGCGATCTCCGGAAATACCATGATCAGGCCAATGCCGATTATCTCCACGATGACGAACGGGATAATCGACTTGTAGATGTCTTTCATGGTGATGCTCGGCGGCACAATACCTTTCAGGTAGAAAAGGTTGAAGCCGAATGGCGGGGTCATGTACCCGATTTCCATATTGATCACGAAGAGGATACCGAACCAGATTGGATCGAACCCCAGACTCTCCACAATCGGCATGAACACCGGCAGGGTGATCAGCATGATGCCTACGGGATCCAGTACCATCGCCAGCAGGAAAACGATCACCATCATTGCAATGATAATGCCCCATGGACCACCGGGAATCATGTTCATCAGGCCTTCAATAAGTTCCTGGGCGCCCATGCTTTGATAGGCGGCACTGAAGGCGTGGGCGGCGAACAGAATCCACATGATCATGCCGGTGAGTTTGAAGGTCCGGATTGCCGCTTCCTTGAGAATGTCCCATTTGAACTGGCGATAGACTGCCGCGGAAATCAGGGACCCAAGTACACCCATGGCAGCCGCCTCTGTCGGGGTGGTAATACCGCCGATGATCGAGCCGAGGACCATAACAACCACCCCAATGGGTAGGAGCACGGCCCGTAATGCGCGCAATTTTTCGGGCCAGGTACCACGTTCCTCTTTGGGAAGGGCCGGCGCGAGTTCCGGTTGGAGATGGCATCTAACCAGGATGTAAATGGCGGTAAGCACCATCAACAGAATGCCGGGCATGATACCTGCGGCAAACATTTTGCCGACGGACACACCGGTAATGAGGGCGTAGAGGATCATCAGGATGCTGGGCGGGATCAGGATGCCCCAGCCACCACCGGTGTTGATGACGCCCAGCGCCATGCTCTTGTCGTAGCCTCTTTCTAACATCGAGGGCAGAGCAATCGTGCCCATGGCGACCACGGCGGCGCCACTGATACCAACCATCGCGGCGAATACGGCGCAGATGCCTAGAGTCCCAAGGGCAAGTCCGCCCCGGAGACCGCCGCACCAGAGGTGCATCATCCGGTACAGATCCCTTGCCACACCGGTTCGTTCCAGGATCATGGCCATGAAGACGAACAGCGGAATGGCCACCAGGGTAAAGCTGCCCATGGTGCCCCAGATTTGCGAGGCGACCATATAAAAGGAGTCAAACCCCCAGGTGAAATAGAGAAAAACCACGGACACGCCGCCAAGAACAAACGCCAGTGGCAGCCCCAGCAGCAGGAAAAACAGCAGTGCGCCAAAGAACAGCAGGGTCAGGACTTCAATACTCACAGCTGTTCTCCTTCGGATTCGCTCTCTTCAGGGGTGTAATAGTCAAGGTCAAAGGCGATGGCGATGTCCTCAAGCAGTTTGACCAGTCCCTGCAGTACAAGAAGTCCTGTCCCCAGGGGTATGGCAAGCTTTACTGGCCAGACGGGAGGGTTCCAGGCCGAGTAGGAGCTTTCCCAGCTGGAGATGGACTCACTGGCCATATCGATACCGAACCAGAGCAAAGCCAGAGTGAAAATGAAAAACACCAGGGAGGTTGCGATATCCATGACCGCGCGTTTGCGCGGCGCAAGATGGGAGTGCAGAAGGTCAACGTTGACATGGCCCCGATGCGCCATGATGTAGCCACCTGACATAACAGCGTATACCCCGAACAGCATCTGGGTGAGCTCGTTGGTCCAGACTGTTGGTGAGTTAAGCAGGTAACGGAACCCAACCTCCAGTAGCAGGAACACGAACATGGCAAAAATGAGGAGGGCTATCCAGCGCCCGACAAAATCATTGAGACGGGTAACCCCTCTCATGAATGCGGTGATCACACCCATGGTATTCTCCAGGAGGACGTTGGTTCTATTCAGGGATAAAAAGGCCGGAGACGATTGGCTCCGGCCTTTTTTGCTTTCTTAAACGGCCAGGATCAGAGGTAGCCGAGCTCAGCCAGGTAGCCTTTCAGCATATCGAGTGCCTTCTGGGCGTTTTCGCTGCGCTTGCCTTCCTCGTCCCACATCTTCTGTGCGGTTTGCACCAGCTTTGACTGCACGTCATCAGGCAGAACATTGACCTCCACGCCCTCTTCGGCAATCGCCTTGGCCAGAGTGATTCGCTCCTTGTACTGGTACTCGTTGGTACGGATCCAGAACTGCTCGCTGAGGGCATCCTTGACGGTCTTCTGCATATCTTCCGGCAGTTTGTCGAGGGCCTTCTGGCTGACAATGATGGCGTCAGTACCGGCAATGTTCAGGGCCGGTTGTACGTGGTACTTGGCCACTTCATAGAGGCCCATGCTGTAGGCACCCTGGGCAGCACCCCAGTGGGCACCATCAACAATTCCGGAATCCAGCGCAGAGTACAGCTCGCTGCCCGGAATATAGGAAGCGGCGGCGCCGGCCTCGGTCAGGAACGTTTGCAGGGCACCGGAGGACCGGATTTTCAGGCTGGTGAAGTCTTCCCAACTCTTGATCGGCTTCTTGACCACCATCTCGGTGGGATAGACCTTGTCGGTTGCCCAGTAAACGCCGTGCTCGGCAGCTTCATCACGAAGCATCTGCTCAAAGCCCATGTTCTGATGGAAATAGGCTGCTTCCCAAACGTTGCGGAAGGCGAATGGCAGGCCAGAGGCGATGCCTGCAACAGAAACTTTGTCTTGGGCGTAAGCCGGAGAGATGGTTCCCATTTCCAGGATTCCGCGGCTCACGGCGTTAAAGATTTCCTTTGATTTGAACAGTGCGCCGGCTTCGTACAATTTCAGTTGCAGGCGGCCATCAGTGCGCTCGTCCAGAACCCGCTGCAGTCGAACCAGACTGTCCGTGTAAGAACTGCTGGAGCCCGGCCAGTGAGACTGGACTTTCCATGTATACGTTTCCTGGGCGGCTGCCGGCGCGGCGGAAAGTGCGGCGGAAATCCCGAGGGTAAGGGCTGACGCATAAAGGGTCAGGCTTTTGCGTGCGTTGGCGAAGAGATTCATGACTTGGCCTCGTTCGTTATTGTAGTGGCATTTCTTTGGTGTTTCACTGTGCAGAATAGGCGACTGCATGGTGAATCTTGTTATTTGAATCTATCACAAGATTGGCTTTTTGCAATAGGATGTTTTCAGACGACAACAACAGAATGTTTCCAGAAGGATAGTTCAATGATCGATGTTCAGCAGTGTGACGGTGTGCTGCACCTGATTATCAACCGCCCGGAAAAGAAAAACGCCCTGACCCGTGACATGTATGAACGCCTTGCTGAGGCGATCACAAGGGCGAATACCGACGATCAGGTGAGCGCCATCGTTATTTCCGGGAAGGGAAATGTGTTCACGGCAGGAAACGATCTTGACGACTTTCGGGCACGGGCCACGGACGATCGTCCGAAACCATCGGCGGGCCTGGCGTTTATCGAGACGCTGATGAACTGCGATACTCCGGTTATTGCCGGTGTCGAGGGGCTGGCTATTGGCATTGGAACGACTCTGCTATTGCATTGTGATTCGGTAGTGACAGGGCGGAATGCAAAGTTCAAGACCGCGTTTGTGGATCTGGGCCTGGTGCCAGAGGCTGCCTCAACGGTGACCATGCCGCTGCACCTTGGCATGCGCAGGGCGATGGATCTGTTGCTATTTGGTGAAGTGATTACCGGTGAGGAAGCCCGGGAGAGCGGGCTGGTCAGCACCGTGGTGGCAGATGGCGAGGCGGTGGCACAGGCGCTGACCCTTGCCCGTCGCCTGGCGGACAAACCCCGTGATGCCTTGAGGGCCAGCAAACGGCTGATTCGTGCGCCCTGGCGCGAGCAGATCAGGGAAGCTCTGGAGCGGGAGCGCTCGGTGTTTTCCGAGCGCCTCCGGTCCGAGGACTGTCGGGCTGCCCTTGAGCGACTGGCGCAGCGCTAACGGCACCTACTGCACTGTCTTGTTCCAGTAAGGGCTGCGCAGCTCCCGTTTCAGCACCTTGCCGATGGTAGAGCGTGGCAGTTCCTCTCGGAACTCGATGCCGGCGAGGCGCTGGCCTTTACCCAGCTGTGTGTTGGCCCAGGCCAGTATTTGCGCTTCGGATTCGTCGTGCCCGCCCGTTCGAACCACAAGCCCCAGAGGTGTTTCTCCCCACTGCTCGCTGGGAATCCCGATGACTGCGGCGTCAGCGACTGCTGGATGGGCCAGCAAGACCTTCTCCAGGTCAACGGCATAAATGTTGAAACCGCCGGAGATGATCATATCCTTGCGGCGATCAAGAATGTAGACAAAGCCATCCTCGTCGATTCGGCCCATGTCGCCGCTACGATAAAAAACCTCGCCGTCAGGGCTGGTCCAAAGCATTTCCCGGGTTTGCTCAGGCCGGTTGACGTAACCACGCATCATCGAGATAGCCCGACCGACCAGTTCGCCCGTTGCTCCCCTTGGTAATTCTTTTCCATCCTCGTCAATAACCCGTACGTCGGCGCCTTCCGTAGGTACGCCAACCGAGTCCCACTTGTCCGGATGTGCGGCACAGTCGAGGCTGGTGGAGATGCCGCCCTCGGTCAGACCGTACACCTCCCGGATGTTGCCGGGCCAGCGGGCCATGGCATTGGCGATGACGTCCGCGTGTAGTGGCGCGCTGGTGCACAGTTTAAGTTTGAAGGTGGAGAGGTCAAAGCGGTCAAAATCCGCTTCAGCCAGAATGCGCTGATATTGCACGGGCACGAGCATGGCATGGGTAACCCGGTGCTTTTCCGCCAGTTCCAGGAACCGGTGCGCGTCGAACTTTGCCATGATCACCAGGGTGCCGCCATGAAACAGCGTGGGTAATACGGAAACCAGCGTGGTGTTGGAATACAAGGGGGTAGAAACAAGATTGATGGCATCGCCATCCAGACCAAACCGGCTCATACGGACCATCTGCCGCTGGCGAAACCGGTAATCATGGAGGATGCCTTTCGGGGTTCCTGTGGTCCCTGAGCTGTAAATAATGTTGAAAGGATCATCCAGGGAAAGCTCTACCGGTTGCGGGTCGGCTGGTTCCTTGCCGAGCCATTCAGGCAAGTCCGGGCCTATGCCTTCTCCGTGCTCGCCGAGGGCAATGATCCGGTTGTCCGGGAGTGACGGGAGGCCCACCCGGAACGCAGACAGGAGATCCCGGTTTTTCGGAGAGACAAACAGGAACTGTGCCCTGCAGTCTTTCAGCATCAATCCGAGAGCCTCAGCACTGGCCATACCCGACAGGGGAACCATGCAGCCGCCTGCGGTGAGTGTGCCCAGATAGAGGGCCACATAGTCGGCGCTGTTTTCCGACAGCGCAGCCACGCAATCCCCTTTTCGCAGCCCCGCTGATCGCAGGCGGTTAGCAATCCGGTTGACCTGAGTTATCAACGTTCGCCAGCTGACGGTTCCCTGGTCGCTGATCAGTGCCGGCTGAGTGCCACGACTCAAGGCGTGGTCCTGAATTTTTCGCCCGATGGGCTCCATCACTTCGCCGGGGGCCACTGGGGCATAGACTGGCATCGCATTCACATCATTTTCCATTTTTTGCCCTTCCGGTGTTATCGTGTTTTATCTAGTGAAATTAACTTCCGAATATATTGACTCAAAACCGGAAGGCGTGACAAATTATTGAAGCAGTAAAAACCGCGAAGACAAGAACAAAACAGGAAACACAAGGAGTAGCGGCATGGGGCGTTTTGAGCATCGGGTAGCGATTGTGACCGGAGCGGGCAGTGGAATTGGCCGTGCAACGGCGTTGCGGTTGGCTCGGGAAGGTGCGCGTGTGGTGATAGCAGATACCTCCGAAGCGGGCCTGATTGAAACCGAGAACAGGCTGCCCGAAGGCGCTGAGTGCCTTCGCCGCGTGATTGATGTGGCGGACGAGGACCTGGTGAGGGAGTTGGTGGATGAAACCATGGCCGGTTTTGGAAAAATCGACGTTCTGTGCAACGTTGCCGGCATCGCCAGTACCGGCAATGGCCATCCTCCGGTGACCGCGAATGATCGCAATGAATGGGACAAGGTCCTGTCGGTTAATCTCATCGGAACCATGCTGTTCATAAAACATGTTGCCCCGCATATGCAGGCACGCAAGCTTGGCGCTATCGTCAATACGGCGTCGGTCGCGGGGATCCGGTCTGGCGCGGGAGGCAATGCTTACAGTGCTTCCAAGGCTGGCGTCATCAATCTGACCATGACCGCTGCCTGCGATCTGGGTAATGATAATGTCCGAGTGAATGCTGTTTGCCCCGGCCTGGTGGAGACCGGGATGACCCGAGCGGTATTCGATTACGCACGGACTCACGAAAAGGCCCACAAACTGGGCTCCCGCTGTGAGTTACGCCGTTATGGTGATGCTGAGGAGATTGCAGCCGCCATACTGTTTTTCGCCAGCGACGACGCCAGTTACATCACCGGCCAGGCGTTGCCAGTGGATGGCGGCAATACGGCTTCCCTGAACCTGCCAGGAATGAAGGTGTAATGAGTACCCAAGAGACTGATTTCATTGATGGAAAAGATTTGCCCGGGTTTCACAGCCTGCTGGGTTACCACCAGGCGTCCTGGGAAGAGAATGAAGCGGTGATCGCGCTTGAGCTCCAGCCCCGGCACCTGAATCTCGGTGGTGTCATTCACGGTGGCGTCCTCACTTCATTGCTCGATATTGCCATGGCCCAGGCGGGTACTTACTGCCCATACCCCGGGCGTATGCGCAAGGCTATTACCCTGTCGCTGACCACTACCTTCACCGGTCAGTGCTCCAGCGGCACCATCCGCGTAACCGGGCGCAAGCGTGCCGGTGGCACCCGGATTTTTAACAGCACAGGTGAAGTACATGATGATCAGGGCAACCTGCTTGCCATCGCAGAAGGTACCTTCCGGATACGATCTGGCAGTGACAAGCCGGAAGGCGTCCCGATCTGATGGTTGGAAAAGCATAACAACGGAGATGATCGCCCCTGAAGGCTGGTCACTGTATCAATGCCAATATAAATAAGAGGAAGCGGGCATGTTTGAGCTGTCTGATAAAGCGAAAAAACTGCAGGCGCAGTTGAATGAATTCATGGATGCGCACATCTATCCGAATGAGCACAAGCATCACGAACAGGTTGAACAGGCTGAAAATCGCTGGGCTCCGGTTCCCATTATTGAAGAGCTCAAGGTCAAGGCAAAAGCCGCCGGCCTGTGGAATCTGTTTTTGCCGGAGAGTGACTTCGGCGCCGGCCTGACCAACTTCGAATACGCCCATCTGTGCGAGATTATGGGCCGCTCCGAGATGGCACCGGAAGTATTCAACTGCTCCGCCCCGGATACCGGCAACATGGAAACCATTGCACGCTACGGTAATAAGGAGCAGCAGGAGCAGTGGCTTAAACCTTTGCTGGCGGGTGAAATCCGTTCCTGTTTCTCCATGACCGAGCCGGATGTGGCCTCATCGGATGCAACCAATATTGCCTGCGAGATCCGTCGCGAAGGCGACGAGTACGTGATCAACGGGAAGAAGTGGTGGTCGTCGGGTGCAATGACGACGACCTCGAAGATTGCCATCGTGATGGGCAAGACCGATCCGGATGCGCCGAAACACCAGCAACAGTCGATGATTCTGGTGCCGCTGGACTCTCCGGGCGTGAAGATGGTTCGTCCCCTGACGGTGTTTGGGTATGACCACGCCCCTCACGGCCATGCCGAGATCCATTACGAGAACGTGCGTGTGCCGGTCAGCAACATGCTGCTGGGTGAGGGCCGCGGTTTTGAAATTGCCCAGGGTCGTCTTGGGCCGGGCCGTATTCACCATTGCATGCGTACTATCGGTGTTGCCGAGCGGGCATTGGAATTGATGTGCAAGCGTGCCAATGAACGCGAGGCGTTCGGCAAGCCACTGTCCAGCTTTGACTCCATTCGCAAGGACATTGCCCGCAGTCGTATTGAAATCGAGCAGGCCCGCCTGATGACCCTGAAAGCGGCGCACATGATGGACACCGTAGGTAACAAGGTAGCTCGTCAGGAAATCGCCATGATCAAGGTGATTGCTCCGAGTATGGCGCTGAAAGTGATCGACCGTGCCATTCAGGTACATGGTGGCGCCGGCGTAAGTCAGGACACCTTCCTGGCATCGGCCTGGGCGAAAGTGCGCACGTTGAGGCTGGCGGATGGACCGGATGAGGTGCATCTGGATTCTGTGGCCAAGCTTGAGCTTCGCCAGTACCGCCAGTCTTGAGTAAGAGGATCGAATGATGAACAACCCGCTTTTTGATATGACCGGCAAGGTTGCCCTGATTACCGGCTCCACCAAAGGGATTGGCCGCTCGATCGCCGAGGAAATGGCCCGTCTGGGTGCAAAAGTCGTGATCTCCAGCCGCAAGCCTGACGCCTGTGAACAGGTGGCGAACGAACTGAAGGAGCAGGGTTATGAGGCCATCGCCATTCCCTGTCATGTGGGCAAGAAAGACGACCTGCAGAACTTGGTAAACAAAACCAACGAAGCCTGGGGATCCATCGACGTGCTGGTCTGCAATGCCGCTACCAATCCGGTCTATGGCCCGACCTCTGAAATGACCGATGAGGCCTGGGACAAGATCATGGACACCAACGTCAAAGGCACTTTCTGGCTCACCAACATGGTGCTGCCGCAGATGGCTGAGAGAGGCGAAGGTACGGTGGTGCTGCTGTCCAGCATCGCAGGCATTCGTGGCAACACCACTATCGGTACCTACGGCATCTCCAAGGCGGCGGAAGCGGCACTGGCACGTAATCTCGCGGTGGAATGGGGTCCGAAAGGCATCCGCGTGAACAGCATTGCCCCCGGCCTGATCAAGACCGACTTCGCCAAGGCCCTGTGGGAAGATCCGGTGCGGGTAAAGCGTGCGGAAGATAAGACGCCGCTCAGAAGAATCGGCGACCCGGTCGACATTGCCGGGCTGGCGGTTTTTCTGTCCACCAAGGCCAGTGCCTATATCACCGGGCAGGTGATCGTCGCGGATGGTGGCGAAACCATTTGTTGAGGTAGGGCCTTATGAGTGGCGGGGAGGCCGGTGGGTGGGGAGCCTTTCTTTCGGGAAAAAGAACTCGCTGTGCTCGGACATCTTTGTTCCCTGCAGAAAGGCTCCCCACCCGCCGTCCGCTGAACTCTTTGCGGGCTGTCACACATAAAGATTAAAGAAGGTTGAGACGAGCAATGAGTATGGAGCCGGAGTTGGTGGAGGTTTTACCAGCGCACAAATTTGATGAGTCCGGGCTTTTGGTTTGGCTGCGAAAAGAGTTGCCAGAGATTGGTGATCGCCTGGACGTCAAACAATTTCAGGGTGGTCAGTCCAACCCTACGTTCCTGCTGGACACCGACAGCGGCCGTTATGTTCTGCGCAAGAAACCACCTGGAAAGACGCTGCCATCCGCCCACATGGTGGAACGTGAATACAAGGTGATGCGCGCACTGTCGGAGCACACAGTTGTGCCTGTTCCGAAGGTTCGGGTGCTGTGTGAGGACAGTTCGATTATTGGCACGCCGTTTTACGTCATGGACTATATGGAAGGCCGGATCGTCAGCCATTCGGCCCTGCGGGCATTGGACCGTAGTGAGCGACTGCCTGCTCACCAGTCCGCTATCGATACCCTTGCCAAGCTGCACTCTGTGGACGTGAACGCCATTGGTCTCGGCGACTTTGGGCGCCCGGAGGGCTATGTGGCGCGTCAGGTTTCACGCTGGACCAAACAATATCTGGCGTCCAAGACCGATGATATGCCCGCCATGGACAAGCTTATGGCCTGGCTGCCGGAAAACCTTCCGTCCACGGACGAATGCGCCATCGCCCACGGCGACTACCGGTTCGGCAACCTGATGCTGGCGCCGGACAAGCCCGAGGTGATCGCGATTCTGGACTGGGAGCTTTCGACACTTGGGCATCCGCTGGCGGACCTTGCCTACTTCTGCCTTCCTTATTACCTGCCGTCAGATCTTGAGGGCATGCGGGGGCTTCAGGGTGAGGATCTGGAGGCTCTGGGTGTGCCGAACGAGCAGGAAACCATTGCCCGTTACTGTGCCAGAACCGGCAGAGACAGTATCGATGACTGGCACGTCTATCTGGCGTTTTCCCTGTTCAGGCTCGCGGCTATTCTGCAGGGCGTTTACAAACGGGCACTGGACGGCAATGCCGCCAATGCCAACGCCCTGGACGTTGGCAAGCGTGCCAGCCTGCTGGCCCAGGTGGGCTGGAAAATCGCCAGTGAAGGGAAGCAGCCATGAGTGATCTGTACGTCACGTCACAGCCAATCGTTCGGCGCATTCTGATCACCAACGATGATGGTATTAATGCACCGGGGTTGGCGGTTCTGGAAAAGATCGCCCGCAACCTGGCGGAGGAAGTCTGGATTGTCGCGCCGGAGCATGACCGCAGCGGTGCGGGCCAGAGCATCTCGATCCATGATCCCTTGCGGGTCTACGAGACGGGGCCAAAGCGCTATGCGGTTTCCGGTACACCGGCAGATTGCGTGCTGTATTCCCTCGCCCAGTGGTTCGGTGAAACGCCGCCGGACCTGGTGCTGTCGGGAGTAAATTGCGGCGCCAACATCAGTGACTCCGTGCAGTACTCCGGAACGGTCGGTGCGGTGCTCAGCGCCCTGCACATGAACATTCCGGCAATCGCCCTGAGCCAGGCTTTTCTTTCCCGCGAAGGTATCCATTGGTCGCCGGTTGAACGGTTCGGCGAATCGGTGATTCGAAAGCTTTGGCAGGCAGGGGAAGTACGCGCCTGGAATGTGAATTTCCCCGCCTGTGACGCAGATGAAATTACCTCCGCACGCTGGTGCCGGCAGTCTACCGGCTCCATTCAGCGCGCCCGTCTGCTGGCGGGTCGCGATGCCCGAAGCCTGCCTTACTGGTGGCTCGGTTTTGAGCGTAGCTCCCGCCATATTGTCGCGCCGGATGCCGACGTCACGGTGCTGCGAGACCGGGCGATTGCGATTACACCGTTGCGACACGAAGACCCCCTGCCAGGGGGCACCGATGAATTTGATTTAGCCGCATGGGCGGATAACTGAATACACCCCGGGGAGAATAACAACCATGTTCACACGCCATTACAACGTCTGGCCGAAGGAACTGCCCAAGACCATGACTCTGCCGAAGACCAGTGTTTTTACCAATCTGGAAATCTCGGCCCAACGCTATCCGGATCATACTGCGCTCATTTTTTATGATGCACCGATGACCTACCGTCGCCTGCTGGCGGAGGTCAAGGCCATGGCTGGCTACCTTCAGGCCCAGGGCGTCAAGAAGGGGGACCGGGTGCTGTTGTACATGCAGAACTCGGCACAGTATGTGATTTCCTACTACGCCATCCTGCGAGCAGATGCCGTGGTGATTCCGGTCAATCCGATGAACCGGGCTGCAGAACTTGAGCACTACATTGCCGACACCGGCGCTGCTATGTGCCTGGCAGGCCAGGAGCTTGCCGGCTTCATCGCGCCGATGCTGGCGGAGACAGATCTTGAGCAGGTAGTGGTGGCGTCGTACAGCACCTACATCAAAGCCGATACCGATCTGGACCTTCCGGCTGAAGTCGCCGAGCCCGCCTGGTCAAAACATATTCCGGGCGTGGTGACCTGGGAAGCGGCAATGGCAGAAAAGTGCGCACCTCTGCCCCACACGGCGACGCCGGAAGATCTGGCGGTGATTCCTTATAGTTCCGGCACCACGGGTGCGCCCAAGGGGTGCATGCACACTCACCGTTCTGTCATGGCAACCGCTGTACACCGGGTGTTCTGGAACCTGACCACGCCAGACAGCGTTCAACTGGCCACCTTGCCGTTCTTTCACGTAACCGGCATGACTGGTTCGATGAACGGCCCCATTTTCAGTGGCTCAACGTCGGTCATCATGACCCGCTGGGATCGTACTACGGCGGCCAGACTTATCGAACGCTACAAGGTCACGGGCTGGACCAACATCGTGACCATGGCAGTGGATTTTCTGTCCAATCCGGACCTCTCAAAGTACGACCTCAGCAGCCTTAATATGATCGGTGGCGGTGGCGCCGCCATGCCGGTTGCAGTCGCCGAGAAACTGAAAAAAATGACGGGACTGGATTACATCGAGGGCTACGGCCTTTCGGAAACCATGGCAGCCACGCACATCAACCCCAACGCACACCCCAAAGCGCAATGCCTCGGTATCCCGGTGTTTGATGTAGACAGCCGCATTATTGACGTGGAAACCCTGGAAGAAAAAGCGCCGGGAGAAACCGGCGAGATCGTGTCCTGTGGCCCCCAGGTCACTATTGGTTACTGGAACCGACCTGCGGAAACCGAAGCTGCCTTTGTAGAAATTGATGGCAAGCGGTTTTTCCGCACCGGCGATCTGGGTTACTACGATGAAGACGGCTATTTCTTCATGGTGGATCGTGTGAAACGGATGATCAACGCGTCCGGGTTCAAGGTATGGCCGTCCGAAGTCGAAGGGCTGATGTATCGTCATCCTGCGATCCACGAGGTATGCATCATTTCCTCTCCAGATCCCAAGCGGGGCGAGACAGTGAAAGCCTGTATCGTGCTCACTCCGGACGCACAGGACACTACCACTGCCGAAGATATTGCCACCTGGTGTAAGCAGCAGATGGCTGCCTACAAGGTGCCTACCATTGTTGAGTTTGTGGACTCCCTGCCCAAGTCCCCCACTGGAAAGCTGATGTGGCGTGCGCTTCAGGAAGAAGAATGGAAGGAGGGCGGGCAAAGATAGGTTAAATGCAACTATAAGTCCGCACAGCGAAACTGCATTTTAAATTATTGACACGCGAGACGAACAGTGTAATTGTTTCATTCGAATGTGCAGGGCAGGAATGCCCTGCGGATTTAAGCCTCAAAGATTCCCGATAAAAACAAGCAACGGAGGGGCATAATTGAACCTTTTCTTCCAGCAAATCATCAACGGATTAACTCTGGGGAGTATCTACGGTCTGGTAGCCCTGGGCCTTACTCTCGTCTATGGCATTCTCCATATTCCGAACTTCGCACATGGCGCGCTCTACATGGTCGGTGCGTTCATGTCGTACTTCTTCATGGTCGATGTCGGTGTTCACTACTGGGTTGCCATGGCCGGCTCCGCAGCCGTTATTGCGGTGCTGGGCATTATCTGTGAACGCCTGGTTTTCCACCCCCTCCGGCACTCGCCTCCAATCCACGACAAGATTGCCGCCATTGGCATTCTTCTGTTCCTGGAAGCGCTGGTGCAGATGTTCTGGGGCTCGGACTTCCGTCGCATGAGTTCACCATTTACCGGCATCATGAATTTTGATGGCCTGATCATCCCGGAACAGCGTCTGCTGATCATTGTAGGGGCCTTCGTCCTGGTGTTTGTTTTGCAGATGTTCCTGCGTAAGACCATGACCGGTGCCACGATTATTGCCATGGCCCAGAGCCGGGAAGGTGCTTTCCTGGTCGGCATCGATGCCAATCGCGTGGCGATGATGACCTTTGCGATTTCCGGTGCCCTGGCCGCCATTGCCGCCACCCTCTATGCCCCGATCAACCTGGTTTATCCAGCCATGGGGCATCTGGTCATCATGAAAGCGTTCGTCATTATTATTCTGGGAGGAATGGGGAGCATTCCCGGTGCCATCGTCGGCGGCATGATCATCGGGTTTGCCGAAGCGTTTGGCGGTTTCTACATCTCGACCGCTTACAAAGACATCATTGCCTTCGGCCTGTTGGTATTGATTCTCTCCATCCGCCCGCAGGGCCTGTTCGCGAAGGGGGCGCACTGATCATGTTGTTCAAGTTTGGAGCCTTGTTAATGAAGCCAGGCGCGAAACTGACGCTGCTGGCATTTGCGATTGTCTTCCCGTTTCTGGCCAGCAATGAGTATCAGGTGTACGTGATGGCATCGGCCTTCGTCTGGGCGATTGCTGTCTATGGTCTGAATATCATTACCGGTTTCTGTGGTCAGCTGAACCTGGCCCATGGTGGCTTCTTCGCCATTGGCGCCTACGCCCTCGGTCTGCTCACGGCGGATGCGGGCTGGAGCTTCTGGCCGGCGTTTCTGGCCGCACTGGTGGTAACTGCGGTTTTGGGCTTTTTCGTGGGTATAGTATCCCTGCGTCTGAAGGAGCATTACTTCGCCATTTTCACCCTGTGTGTCGGCTTCATCATTTACCTGCTGATCGATAAGTGGGAAGAACTCACCCACGGCCCTATCGGTGTCCGGGACATAGCCGAACCCTACGGGTTTGGCCTGGTCGATTTCACTGAAACCACCCCCTTTTATTATCTGGTGCTGGCGTTCCTGGTGTTCGCCATCTGGTTCATGGGCAGATTGTCCCGTTCCCTGCTGGGCCGCACCTTCATTGCCATCCGTAATGGCGATGAGCTGGCGCAGTCCCTGGGCATCAACCTGATGCGAAATAAGGTGCTGGCATTCGTGCTGTCCACCACCTATGCCGGTCTGGCGGGTGCGCTTTATGCGGGTATGGTGCGGTTTATTGGCCCGGAAGAGGCCAACATCGTTCATACCTTCGACATGATCACCTACCTGCTGGTGGGCGGCATAGGCACCATCACCGGTCCGCTACTGGGGACCGTGGGCATTATCTGGATCACCCAGTCCCTGCAGTTCCTGGAGGAATACCGGATGATCATCTTTGGTCCGCTGCTGGTCATCCTGGTGATCTTTTTCCCCAGGGGAATCACTGGCTCATTCCTTACCTGGATGCACCACAAGGCCCAGTCCCTCGCTCCGGGGAAAAAGCGCAAAGAGAGCAAAGTTGTGACCGCTCAGACCCGGGAGGCCGAAAACAATGCTTAAGGTAGAACATCTGACCAAAATGTTCGGCGGCCTGGCCGCAGTGAACGATGTGTCCGTGGAGTTCGAAACGGGCAAGATCAACGCCATTATCGGCCCGAACGGCGCTGGCAAGAGTACCTTCTTCAACCTGATTTCCGGTCTGCATCAGCCTACCTCGGGGCACATTCTGCTCGACGGTGTGGATGTCACCAACATGCCCTGCGACAAGGTCGCCCGGCTTGGTGTTGGCCGGACATTCCAGACCACCAACCTGTTTGAGCAGGCGTCGGTGCTGGACAACCTTATTGTGGGGCATCGCCTCCGTACCGAGTCAGGTCTGTGGGATGTGCTGATCAACAGCAAGCGTTTGCAGCGTGAGGAAAAAGCGGCCCGTGACAAGGCGATGGAAGCCCTGGATTTTGTCGGCCTGACCCATGTTGCCGGCCAGTTCATTGCCGACATTACCCAGGAAGAGCGCAAGCGTGTTGCCTTCGCCCTTGCCCTGACGACCGATCCGAAAATTGTGCTGCTGGACGAGCCGGCCGCCGGTGTGAATCCGGAGGAAACGGAAGGCTTTGCGGCGCTGATGCGCAAGATGGTGGATAACGGCCTGACCGTCTGCCTGATTGAGCACAAGATGGACATGATCATGAGCCTGGCGGACAAGATCATGGTGCTGGATCACGGCGAGAAGATTGCCGAGGGCACACCGGAGGAAGTTCGTAACAATCCGGTAGTGATTGAAGCCTATCTGGGAGGTGATGAAGATGCTGCAGCTTGAGAAGGTTGATGTCTGTTATGGCAGCTTCAAGGCCCTTACTGATATTTCCATGACCGTGGATACCGGCGAACTGGTGGTCCTGCTCGGAGCCAATGGCGCTGGTAAGACATCCCTGTTCAATGCCATCAGCGGGCTGATTAAACCCACCGCTGGCGAGATACGTTTTGAGGACAAGACTCTCAATGGCATGAAGGCCAGTGCTATCGTTTCCAGCGGAGTGGTGCAGTGTGCAGAAGGGCGCAAGCTATTTCCCCAGATGACGGTTCTGCAAAACCTGATGATGGGGGCCTTTGTTCATCGTGGCGACCGGCAGGGCAACAAGAAACGTCTTAACGAGGTTCTGGAGCTGTTCCCGATCCTTGAAGACAAGGCCCAACAACCCGCCGGATCCCTTTCCGGGGGGCAGCAGCAGATGGTTGCCATTGGCCGCGCCATGATGAGCCGCCCGCGACTGCTGATGCTGGACGAGCCGTCCCTCGGTCTCGCACCACTGGTGGTAAAGCAGATGTTCGAAACCATCAAACAGATCAACAGCCTTGGCACTACCGTGTTGCTGGCTGAACAGAATGCCTTTGCGGCCCTCAAAATCGCCCACCGCGCCTACGTCATGGAAAACGGCCACCTCGTTATGGAAGGTGACCGGGAAGCCATGCTGGGTAACGAGCAGGTTCGCAAAGCATATATCGGGGCCTGATGGTCCCCGGAAACTGATTAACGACGAGCGCAATAAACCAGGAGAAAACAATGAAAATAGCAAAAACACTGGGTCAGGCTGTCGCCGCAGCAACCTTGGGCATGAGCCTTGCCGCTGGCACCATGGCGGGTGAAGTGAACATCGGTTTTACCGGCCCGCTTAGCGGCGGTGCGGCACTGTATGGTGAAAATACCTTATCTGGCTTGCGGATGGCCGCTGAAGAAATCAACGCAGCGGGCGGCTTCGACCTGAATGGCGAAAAGACCACCATCAACCTTGTCTCCCTGGACGACCGTTATTCTCCGGCTCAGGCCGCCACCAACGCCAAGCGCCTGAAGCAGGAATCCAACGTTCCGGCCATTTTCATTCCGCACTCCGGTGGTGTCTTTGCTCTGCAAGACTTTAATGAAAAGGACAACTTCCTCATCATGGCGTACACCAGTGTGCCCACGGTTACTGAAAAGGGTAACTCCCTGACGGTACGAATTCCGCCAACCTTTGACGGTTATGTCCGTGCGTTCACGGACTATGCTCTGGAAAACCTCGGCACCACACTGGGTATGGCTGGCGCGACCCACGAATACGCCAAGATCTGGGGGTCCATGATCGAGAAAGAGTGGACGTCCAAGGGCGGTAAAGTGGTGGCCAATAATCCGATGGATTACAACAAGTCTGCCGACTTCTTCACTGGCGTGAGCCGCATCATTGCCGAGGATCCGGAGGTGATGTTTGTGGGCGGTGCATCCGAGCCAACCGGCCTCGTGGTTCAGCAGGCCCGTCAGATGGGCTTCCAGGGAGGCTTTATCGTCATGGACCAGGCCAAGATTGACGAAGTGGCCAGCGTTGCCGGCGGTCTGGACATGGTGGAAGGCGCCGTTGGCGTTGTGCCTCTGAGTGTTTATGAAACCGAGCCCGCCCAGGACTTCATCAAGCGTTATAAAGCCGAGTACGGCAAGACTCCGGGTTCGGAAGCGGCCTATAACTACCTGGCCCTGCATGGCCTTGTTGAAGCCATGGACGCCACCGAGTCCACGGACCCGAAGGTGATCCGTGCCGCCATTGGCAAAGCCCTGAAGAACATGCCGACCAGCAAGAACCCATACGAAGTGACCGACGTCACGGAAAAAGGCGGTTTTGTTACCGACACCACCCTGGCAGTGGTGAAAGACGGCAAGATTGTTCAGGTAGACATCGATTGACCGTCACAGTGTTGAAACGGGGGCAGGTCATTTATGGCTTGCCCCTTTTTTATCGGGCGTCGATCAGGCGTGTGCCGAGAAAATACTGTGACCTGTGAGAAACGAAAATTATGAGCGATAAACCACACATTCTGATTGTTGGCGCCGGCGCCATCGGCAGCTTTTACGGTGCCATCCTCAAACAGGCCGGATGCCCGGTCGACACAGTGCTGCGTTCCGAATACCAGGTGGTCAGAGACAACGGTATTCGTATCACCAGTCGATTGGGGGATTTGTCTTACCAGCCTGATCATGTATACCGTGACGGCGATACGCCGGAGGTCTGGCCGGACTACCTTATTCTGTGTGTGAAAGTGTTACCCGGCGCCAACCGGGCCGAAGTGATCAAGCCCTGGATGGGGCCGGACACCCGCCTGGTATTGATCGAAAACGGTCTGGACATCGAGCGGGAGCTGGCGGAGGCGTTTCCTGCCAACCCGATCATCAGCTGTCTGGCCTTCATTGCCGCCAGCCGGATGGAGCCGGGCGTGGTTGAGCACAAGGCCTATGGCAAGCTGATTATGGGGAGCTACCCGAAGGGGATTGACGAGCATTGCCGGACCCTGTCGGAGCTGTTCATTGAGGGCGGAATCAAGGTGGACCTGACAGAGGCGGTAGTAGGTGAGCGCTGGCGCAAATGCCTGTGGAACACGCCATTCAATCCGCTGTCGGTGATTGCTAACGGTGCAGACACGAAAACGATTCTGGAGACCGAAGGTGGAGAGGCGCTGATTCGGGAGATGATCGGCGAAGTGATGGCCGTGGCTGCGGCTGAGGGTTATCCCATGGACGAGTCCCTGATTGATCAAAACATTGAGGGGACCCGGAAAATGCCTGCCTACAAGAACAGTATGGCTCTCGACTATATCAATGGTCGCCCCATCGAAAGGGATGCGGTATTGGGCAATGTGGTAACCATCGCCCAGCGTCATGGAATCCCCGTCCCCCACCTGAATACGGTGCTCGTTACCCTTAAAATGCGGGCCAGGCTGGAGGGCTGTGAATAATTAGCCCACCGTCGGCCTGAGGGGTATCAAAGCCGTTCAGGCTACGTACATGGCCAGGTTTTCCGCCACGCAGGCGGGCTTGTCCTCGCCCTTGATCTCTATGGTGGTTCGGTAGGTCGCCAGCGTTCGGTGTTCGTCCACCTGGGCCACATCCAGCAACTCCACCTTGCTGCGGATATCGGATCCGGATTTAATCGCAGACGGAAATCGCAACTTGTTCAGGCCATAGTTTATGGTAGCCGTGGGCCCAGTCACCTTCAGGGCTTGGGGGTTCAGCCTCGATATTAATGACACGGTCAGATAGCCGTGGGCGATGGGGCTTTTCCAGGGTGATTCCCTTTTCGCCCGTTCGACATCAACATGAATCCACTGATGATCGCCGGTGGCATCGGCAAATGCTTCAATCATGTCCTGGGTGATGGTCAGCCACGGGCTGTGACTCACAAGAGTGCCCGTGTGCTCTGACAGCTCTTCAAGCTTCACTTCAATCATGGTATTCCGCTCCTTACACGCCATAGCCCGGGCTTTTGCTGTCCAGCAAGCGCATCAGCGCCGGCCAGGTCAGTTTTGCGGCTGCTCCCAGGGATTGGGACTGTTCTGCGGTTGTTTGGATGGCCTGCTCAGAAGGCATCCAGGTGGGGCCGCAACTTTGCGCCTTTACCTGTATCTCACAGGCCTTCATCAGGAAATAGAGATAAGTAAATGTTTCGGGAACGTCCTGCCCGGCGGTCAGAACACCGTGGTTGCGCAGCAGCATCATGGATTTGTCACCCAGGTCCCGGATCAATCGTTCACGCTCGTCCAGGTTCAGGGCCACGCCTTCGTAATCATGGTAGCTCAGGTGATCAAGGCAGAGCATGGCGGTCTGGCTGAGTGGCAGCAGGCCGTCCCGGTGAGCAGAAACAGCAACACCATCAGCAGCATGGAGATGCATCACCGCGCCGGCGTCCTCGCGCCCCATATGTACGGCGCTGTGAATGGTGAAACCGGCAGGATTGACGCGTGCAAGACCTCCGGATTCCACCACCTGGCCGTCGCGATCCACCTTCACCAGGGACGATGCCGTAATTTCATGGAAGAGCAGGCCATAGGGGTTGATCAGGAAATGATGTTCCGGGCCAGGTACCCGTGCGGACAGATGGGTAAACACAAGGTCGTCCCAGCCAAACAGGGCGACCAGGCGATAGGCCGCGGCCAGCTCTGTACGGACTTTCCATTCGGCCTTTCTCAGGGTTTCCGTCTCGGTCGTTGCGGTGCTTGTTGTCATCGTGTAGTCACCTTGTTGTTATCCGGCTATAAAAAAGGGGGTAGCCAAAAGGCCACCCCCGAACAAGGCCTCTGACTGGTATAGAGAGAGGCCTCAGGCTCACTGATGAAGGGTTTTAGCTGGCCTGTAAAAGGGTAGCGTAACGCTCCAGATGGAAGTCATCGTCGCCCAGCTGGTGGTTGATCATAATCAGGCGTTTGGCGTAGTGGGCAAAGTTGTATTCCCAGGTCATGCCAATACCGCCGTGGGACTGGATTCCGTTTTCGGAAATAAACTGTCCGCTGCGCCCAATAACGTTTTTGGCGGCAGCCAGAACCCGGCGACGCTCATCGCTCTGTTCTTCGTCCGCCACGCTGGCTGCCAGAATGGACATGGAGCGGGCCTGCTCCAGCTCCGACATCATGTCGACCATGCGGTGCTGCAGCACCTGGAATTTGCCGATGGGTACACCAAACTGCTTACGCTGTTTGAGGTAATCGAGTGTCAGATCGTTTGCTACTTCCATGACGCCCACCGCTTCGGCACAGAGTGCGGCGATGGCCCGGCCTGCCTGATACTCAATGACCCCGGCAGCCTTGCCTTCCTCCCCCAGCAGGGCGTCAGCATCGACCTGAACCTGGTTCAGGGTGATGTCACAGCCTTTTGAACCGTCTATGGTCGGATAGGTTCGGCGCTCAATGCCTGCAGTGTCCGGACTCAGGGCGAACAGGCTGATGCCTCTGGCATCACGAGCGTCCCCGGAGGTGCGGGCCGATACCAGAATCAGATCGGCGCAGTGACCGCCAATTACTACCGCTTTGCGACCGTTGAGCACATATCCGTCACCGGATTTTTCGGCCCGGGTCTCGACGTCGTTAAGGTCATAGAAACTTTGGGGTTCCTGAAGCGCTACAGCTGCTTTCAGCTCCCCGCTGGCGATACCGGTCAGCCAGCGTTCTTTTTGGCTGTCATTGCCAGCCTCGCTGACCAGGCCGCCGCCAAGAACAACGGATTGGAGGTAAGGCTCAAGGCAGAGGCCACGACCCAGTTCGGTCATGACGGACTGAACTTCAATACCACCGCCGCCGAAGCCACCCAGCTCTTCGGAGAAGGGAACCGCTGTCAGGCCCAGCTCGCTGAGCTGTTTCCAGAAGTCTTCGCTGAAGCCGGCGTCGGTCTCGCTGAACGCCAGGCGCTTTTCAAAACTGTACTCACCGCGCACCAGGCGGGCGATGGTGTCCTGCAGCATCTGCTGCTCTTCATTCAGTCGGAAATCCATGGTCGCCTCCTTAAAGCCCGAGAATCATTTTCGACACAATGTTCTTCTGGATCTCGTTGGATCCGCCGAAAATCGAGAGTTTGCGGTTGTTGAAGTACTGGGCAGATAGCGGCGCCGCATTTTCGTCCGACAGGAAGTCCCCGTCGTACTCGAGGTCCAGTTCTTCCTCGACGAACGGGATCGCGTAGGGGCCGATGGCGCGTCGGGCCAGGTCGTTGATCGACTGGCGGATTTCGGTGCCTTTGACCTTCAGCATGGAGCTTTCGGCACCCGGCATCCCGCCACCCTCAACGGATGCAACAATGCGCAGGTTACTGATGGCTGCCGCAGTCAGGTCGATCTCTACCTTGGCAATGCGCTGGCTGAAGGAGGTGTCCTCAATCAGCGGGCGCCCGTTCTTGATTCGCCGGGAGGCCAACTGTTTCAGGTGCGACAGTGCCGCCTTGGACAGGCCAATCCCTGCCAGGCCGGTACGCTCGTAGGTGAGGAGGTACTTGGCGTAGGTCCAGCCCTTGTCTTCTTCGCCCACCAGATTCTCAACCGGTACCTTCACGTCTTCAAAGAAGACTTCGTTTACTTCGTGCTCGCCGTCCAGTGTGATGATCGGTCGCACGGAGATACCTGGAGTGTCCATGTCAATCAGCAGGAACGAAATTCCCTCCTGTGCCTTGACCTCGGTATTGGTGCGAACCAGGCAGAAGATCATGTTGGCGTGTTGGCCAAGGGTGGTCCAGGTCTTCTGGCCATTGACGATATAGTGGTCGCCATCGCGCACGGCCCGGGTCTTTAGCGAGGCCAGGTCGGAACCGGCGCCGGGTTCTGAGTACCCCTGACACCACCAGTCTTCGCCGCTGAGGATGCGCGGTAGATACTGCTGCTTCTGCTCTTCGTTGCCGAACTTAATGATAACCGGCGCCACCATGTTGACCCCGAACGGGATGGAGCGGGGCACACCGTAACGGCAGGATTCTTCGTCCCAGATATGCTTCTGGACCGGCGTCCATTTCACACCGCCATACTCTTCCGGCCAGTGGGTGGCGTACCAGCCCTGTGCACTGAGTATTTTTTGCCACCGCTGATGGTCTTCTTTCGACAGGCGGCGGAACCCCTTCACTTTGGCGGCAATGTCCGCCGGCAGCTTCTCATCCAGGAACGCGCGCACTTCTTCCCGGAAGGCAAGTTCCTCGGCCGTATAGTTCATGTTCATGAGATAACCTCGTTTGGCATTACAGCGAAAATATATACCGCATAGCAGAATTACTCAATGATCCTTCAAGTATTCCGTCACTGTCAACGAAAATGAAACAAGAAAACGCTCAGTAATTACGTCTTTTAATAAAATTTGGTTTCAAACCCTTGTTGAACAAAAAACCTTTCGCTATATTCGAAAACACGGAAGCTGGTACTGCTAGGCGGAATAAAAAATCAACAAGATACCGCAGAGCGAAACTGGGCCGTCAGATTGGCGACAGCTGTGGCCAGCGCCGGAGATTTCAATAACAAAGACACCACCAACTCCGTCAAGAGGTTTGAAATGACAATAACAACAGGTTTCAACACACGCCCACTCGTTCGCGCCATAGCCCTGGCCGGACTCCCTATAATGGCACTCGGCTCAGCCAGCACGATGGCACAGAGCAACTCCGAACTGGACGACTTGCGTCAGCGTGTGCAGATGCTCGAGAGCAAGCTTGAGGGCGCAGTATCGACTGCTCCGGAGTTGCAGGAAGATAATCCCTATATCCTTCGGGAAGGTGATGGCCTGAAAATCGGCGATACCACGATTTCGTTCGGGGGCTTTGTAAAAGCAGATGCGATCTTCGGGTCCCATGGTAACGGGTCGCTCAACGGCTATGGCATTGGTTTGCCCCGTACGTTTGCGAAGGCAGCTGTCTCAGACGAGAGTGACTGGAAGACCGGCTTCAGCGCGCGTGAATCCCGGATCAGTATCGGTACCAAAACCGAGGATGTGGTTGGGCACACGCTGACCACCTATATCGAGATGGACTTTAATCAGGATCTCAATGACGGGTTCAGTGAGACCGGCAACGAGATTGTTTCCAACAGTTATGCACCGCGTCTTCGCCAGGCCTACGGTTCATGGAACAACTGGGATTTTGGCCAGACCTACACCACCTTCACCGATCTTGCGGCAATGCCGGAAATTCTGGACCAGGGAAAAATGGCTGCCTTTATATACACTACCCAGCCGCAGCTTCGCTACAACATGGCGGTTCCGGGCGGTAAGTTGATGATGTCTCTTGAGAACCCGGAAGATGGCTACTATGGCAACTCCTATGATGACCAGTCCTATCCGGATCTGGCTGTCAGATACCAGGTGCGCGGCAAGCATGGTTTCTACTCGGTTGCCGGTCTCCTGCGGAATTTCGAGGACAACGCATCCAATGACACCAAGACCGATGGTGCGGTGTCCCTGAGTGCGCGCATCCCGACCATTGGCAAGGACGACCTCCGCCTGCAGTACAGCTATGGTGCGCTGGGTCGCTACATGGGGCTGCTGACTTATCCGGATGTGGATCTGGTTGCCCAGGCTCAGGGTGATGTTGAGCCGCTGAGAACCTATGGCGCCACCGCGGCATATCGTCATTTCTGGGCTCCGACCTGGCGCTCAAGCCTGACCGTTTCTCATACAGAAATTGTCGATGACCTGAAGGCCTCTCCGAGCGGAACCCTGAGCTACTTCGATACTTCAACTTCGGTGCACGCCAACCTTCTGTGGTCTGCCCATCGTAACCTGACCCTGGGTCTGGAATACGCATACTGGGACTTCGGTGAGATCGCAACCAGTAGCAGCCAGCAGTATGAGCAGGTTATTGCTTCGGCCAAGTTGACGTTCTGATTCAGCGCAGGACCCTTTAAGAGTTAGATCACTTCTCAGGTGCTTTGCACATTGCCCTGGTGCGCTCCCCCTGTACCAGGGCTTTTTTTTGTGATTCGGCCCTTGGCACGCCATTGCTAACTGATAATTATTAAAGATTAGCTTTTAGGGATAACGGTGATTGTGATAGAACTATAGTCGTAGTGTTAAGTCATACGCCCCTGAAGGCATGGACATGTTTGAATCGCGAGCACCACAAAATACAAGTCGTCTTTGCCTGACGTTTCTGATGGCATTGGCGTTTCTTGCATGGGGTGCCTCGGGAGTTAGCGCGCCGGCCCTGGATCATCAGTTTGATGAACAGGGATCATTCAATGTGGTACTTCTGGATGCTTCCGGGGACTCACCGTCAGGTGAATTTGGTTTTCCTGGCCCGACTCTTCCTGTCTTCCCGCTGGTTTCCGGGCGGCCTGTTCTTTCCCCGAATCTTTTCTTTGTCGAGCCTCCCGCTCGCCTCTTGAGTTATCCCGCCCTACCGCAGGGGCCCCCCTTCCTCGCCTGATTTTGGTCGATTTTCAGCACACTTAAGCCTGCCTTTTGCAGGGCGCTGTGCTGCACCCAATATCCGGAATCAACGAGGTTTTCCCATGAGCAAACAATTCCACGCCCTGCCTGTACGTGATCTGGGGCGCACCTATTCTCTGGCAACGGTTCAGCCTGCCTATAACATCGGCAGTGGCGACTCTGCCGTGCATTTACTCACCGATTTTTGCCAGCGCCGACCGCCAGCGCTGAATTCGGATATGAACATTTCCGAGGCCCGGCTCTGGATGAAGATGGCGGATACCGCCTTCAAGCTGGTCGAAAACGGCGCCGGCGAATGCGTTGGCATGATCACCATTGCAGATATCAACGGGGAATTGCCGCTGAGCCTGGCCAATCGGCGTGGTGTCGCGCCCGGAGATATCCGGGTCAAGGACATCATGAGTCCGCTTAGCAGCCTCCCGGCTACCCATTACAAGGACTTGGCCCGCGCTACGATAGGTGACCTGGTAAGTACCTTCAGGGCCGTGCATGAGGAATATATCCTGGTGGTCGATAACGATCGGTACCACGAAGGTGAGCAATACCTGCGGGGCGTCATCTCTGCCGCACAGCTGGTCGAAAAGCTGCACATTCCGATTGACCTGGAGCATCGCGCATCTTCGTTTTCTGAAATCGTGAACGTCGTACAGGGCAACTTTTAGACGTCACTGGTTCGATCCGCTACGGCATCCCCTCGGAGCGTGAGCGAACCTGGCATACCCGACCATGGACGGTCCGGGTCGGCCAAACTCAACCAAAGCCAATACGGGAGGTAACATTCATGGCCATAAGGAAGCTGCTGATTGCCAATCGAGGTGAGATTGCAGTCAGAATTGCCCGGGCCTGTAGCGAACTGGGTATACGCTCGGTGGCGCAGTAGCGGCCGTGCCGGCGCAACCAAGGAAGGCCATGTAACAACAAGTATGCCGGGCAATATTGTCGATGTGCTCGTGAACGAGGGCTATCAGGTGGCGGGTGAGGTATTGGTGGATATCGAGCAGGTTCTTATATCCGTTAACCCATAAAAAAGCCCCTCATCGTGAGGGGCTCCTTTGGGGTCAGCCGAATCAGGCAGGCATCAGCTAAATGCAGCGATGCCGGTCTGGCCACGGCCCAGAATCAGGGCGTGGACATCGTGGGTGCCTTCGTAGGTGTTGACCGCCTCCAGGTTCATCACATGACGGATCACGTGGTATTCGTCGGCAATGCCGTTGCCACCGTGCATGTCGCGGGCCACCCGGGCAATGTCCAGTGACTTGCCGCAGTTATTGCGCTTGAGCAGCGAGATAGCATCCGGCGTGGCGCTGCCATCGTCCATCATGCGGCCCAGTTGCAGGGCAGCCTGCAGGCCAAGCGTGATTTCTGTCTGCATGTCGACGAGTTTTTTCTGGATCAACTGGTTGGCCGCCAGCGGCTTGCCGAACTGCTTGCGCTCGAGGGTGTAGTTCCGCGCTGCGTGCCAGCAGAATTCGGCGGCGCCCAGGGAGCCCCAACTGATGCCAAATCGGGCCTTGTTCAGACAACTGAACGGTCCCTTCAGGCCTTCGACATCCAGCTTGTTCTCGTCCGGGACAAAGACCTCGTCCATAAAGATGGAGCCGGTGTCGGAGGCACGCAGGGAGAACTTGCCCGGAATCTTGGGGGTGTCCAGACCTTTGGCACCCTCGCGCTCAATGACAAAGCCGTTCACCTTGCCTTCGTACTTCGCCCAGACCACGCAGATATCCGCAATCGGGGAGTTGGTAATCCAGGTCTTGGAACCGCTCAGGAGGTAGCCGCCATCCACTTTTTTGGCGCGGGTTTCCATGCCAGCCGGGTCAGAACCGTGGTTGGGTTCGGTCAGGCCAAAGCAGCCTACCATCTCGCCAGAGGCCAGTTTGGGGAGCAGGCGCTTTTTCAGGGCTTCCTGGCCGAAGGCGTGAATCGGGTGCATGACCAGCGACGACTGCACGCTCAGTGCCGAACGGTAGGCAGAGTCTACCCGCTCTACTTCACGGGCAATCAGGCCATAACATACGTGGTTCAGGCCAGGGCCACCGTATTCCTCTGGCAGGGTGGCACCCAGCATGCCCAGCTCGCCCATCTCGTTGAAGATATTACGGTCAAACTTTTCATGGCGGTTGGCCTCGACGATGCCAGGCATCAGTCGCTGATCACAGAAGCTGCGAATGCTGTCGCGGACCTGACGCTCGGTTTCATCCAGTTGTTTGTCCAGTTGCAGCAGGTCATCCCAGGGTGCAGAAGCCATGGTGTTTCTCCTCGGTAGAAAATCAGTTATTAACTCGTTCAATCACAGCAGCAATGCCCTGGCCCACGCCAATGCACATGCTGATCAGGGCGTATCGCCCGCCACTGCGTTCCAGCTGACGGGTGGCCGTGAGTGCAATCCGCGCTCCGGAAGCCCCGAGCGGGTGGCCGATAGCAATGGCGCCACCGTTCGGGTTCAGCCGGGAATCAGTAGGGTCTAGCCCCAGTTTAGTCGTGCAGCCGAGAACCTGGGCCGCAAACGCCTCGTTAATCTCGATAACATCCATATCCTTTAGGGTCAGGCCGGCCCGGGCGAGCGCTTTCTCGCTGGCAGGAACCGGGCCATAACCCATGACCCGGGGCGCTACGCCGGCAATGGCCGCAGAAACGATGCGGGCGCGAGGCTGGATGCCAGCCTGCTCCCCGGCCTCCCGGGAGCCAATAATCAGTGCCGCAGCGCCATCGTTGATTCCGGATGCATTGCCCGCGGTGACAACGCCATCCTCAAACAGGGGGCGCAACCCTGCCAGTGCGTCGGCAGTGGACTGTGGTCGTGGATGCTCATCCCGGTCGACCGTCACCGGTGGTTTCTTGCGCCCCTGAGGTACTTCAATGGGCAGAATCTCGTCCTGGAAAAAGCCGGTACGGCGGGCCTGCTCATACCGGGCCTGGCTCTGAGCTGCAAACCGGTCCACCAGTTCCCGGCTCAGATTCAGTTCCCGGGCAATGTTGTTGGCGGTTTCGGGCATGGTGTCCGCGCCAAACTCGGTTTCGATGCGCGGGTTCGGGAAGCGGGCGCCGATGGTACTGTCGAAAGCCCGGAAGTCCCGGCTAAAAGGAGACTCACTCTTGGCCATTACGAACGGCGCCCGGCTCATGCTTTCCGCACCACCGGCTACAAAGAGTTCCCCCTCACCGCAACGAACGGCGCGGGCCGCATCGATAATGGCTGCCAGCCCGGAGCCGCACAGGCGATTAACCGTCAGGCCACCGGTTTCGATCGGAAGGCCTCCCATAAGTCCGGCATGGCGGGCCAGATTGCGAGCATCCTCGCCAGCCTGATTGGTACACCCGGCAATGACGTCTTCATAGGCTTCCGGTGCGAACGCGTTGCGTTCCACCAGAGCCCGGATCACGCTGGCGAGCAGATTGTCCGGGCGAACCGTGGCGAGGGAACCCGCATGGCGGCCGAAAGCTGTTCTCAACCCATCGTAGATAAACGCGCTCATGGTTTCTTCCTCGACAGAAAGTGACAAGACTTCACCGTGGTCGACCGGGCCTCGCGAGAATCAGTGTCGGCCTTGCCTTGTCATTAATGTTAATATAGTTTCGTATAGCGGAATACAGTTTTGTATTTAATTCGCAAAAGACTAATCCGGGTGTGATGGAAATGCAAGCAGCGTTAACCTTCGTAAGGGCGGTATTGTTATGAGTGCAGCGGTTCGCTGGCTGCTGCCCCTTGCGGTTGTGCTCGAACTGGTGGCTATGTGCGCCTCGAACAAGCCGCTCAGTGCAGCTGCCGGGTTGCTCTTCCTTTGTTGCTTCCTGATGGCCGGCAGTCGGTTGCAGGCCTATTCCCGCGCTCTTCTTTTAGTCTCCCTGGTGGTAACAGGATGGCTGAGTATCCGTGGCCAACTGAGTATGTCCCAATTGATCAAAGCTTCGGCGGATGCCGCCTTCTATGCGGCCTTTCTCGGCAGTTTGGGCATGATGCAATGCCTGGTGAGACGCTTTGAGGTGCTGCGGCGGATTCATGATGTCCTGCTCGGTGGTCGCGCTGTCTGGCTTTACCCGAAATACGCGCTGGTCAGCTGTGGAATTGCTTCCGTGCTCAGCTTCGGCATGATGAACCTCCTGTGCGGCAGTTTGTCGGAAACGCTCCGGGATCGGGGAATAACCGGTCCGTCACGTCTGCAGTGGTTGCGGTGCGTACTTATCAGTGCCCTTCGGGGGTTCGCCCTGGTGCCCCTGGTTGCACCGACCAGTGTCGCCGTTGCTATTCTGACCCGGGAATTGCCAGAGTTGAGCTGGTCGATGCTGCTGCCTTTTGGCGCTGCGGCGGCCGTGTTGTTGATCGGGGTGGGCTGGTTGCTGGAGCAGCGCCGATTCCGTCAGGTCAGCAGTGAGCGGGTGACGTTGGATCAGTGGCCCGCGGGAACGCTGAAGTTGCTGCTGCTCGTGCTGGCCGTCTTTTCCGTCATGGCTGTGCTGGTTGCGCTAACCAGTTTGAAAGTATCGGCGGCCGCCATGCTGGCCGTACCAGTGATCACCCTTCTTTATATTACCTGGGAAGACCGTTCACTGGGCACTGTGCTTGAGGAGAGTGCTTCACAGGTCTCAGCCATGGTTAATGAAATGGCGATCTTTGCCGGGTCGGCGATTCTGGGGGTGGCGCTGTCCAGTATGATTCCCAGGGACGCCCTGAGCGGGCTGGCCGGTTCAACCGGTGGTGTGCTGATGCTGGCGACAATCGGCATGCTGATGCTTCCATTGCTTTCCGCGATTGGCATTATTCCTATTACGGTTCTCAGTATTCAGGCCGGGTTATTGCCTGAGCTGGTGGCAGGCGGTATGGACCCGTTGCTGATATCGGTAGCGTTGGTGATTGGCTTTTCCCTTGCCATGATGCTGTCGCCTTTCGGACCTTCTGTCATGCTGTTGTCCCGGTTTGGCCAGGTATCCCGTTGGGTGGTGGCGTTTCGCTGGAACGGGGTATTTGTGCTGATCGCGGTGCCGTTGTTACTGGCACTCCTGGCGATCGAGGCGGTGCTTCTGCCAGCATTCAGATGAGGGCCGGCAGAACGTTGGGGCTCAGTAGCCCCTGGAGGTATCGACAATTCCGGTAATTGGCTGACCTCTGGCGTGGTCCCGAATCTTGCCGGTAATCTGCTCAAGAGTGGCGTCCCGGAGGGTTCGGGCAGAAATGTGGGGGGTGATGGTGATTTCGCGGCGAGTCCAGAACGGGTGGTCTGATGGGAGTGGCTCGTTCCGGAAGACATCCAGTGATGCCCTGGCAACGAGACCGTCGTCAAGGGCCTTGAGTAAGTCGTCATCCACCAGGTGCTCGCCCCGACCGACGTTAATAACCACAGCGCCAGGCTGAAGATCTGCAAGCGCGTCGTAGTCGATGATGTTCCGGGTTTCATCAGTGAGGGGTAGGGTGTTCACCAATACGCGGGTCTGCTTCAGGAACTCTCTCAGGCTTTTGCGGCCGGCAAAGGTGGTGATGTGCTCCAGGGTGTGTTCGCTGCGCGCCCACCCGTATACCCGGTAATCCAGGTCTGCCAGTGTCCGGGCAACCTTTTTGCCTATCTGGCCAAGGCCCATGACGCCCACGGGCCAGTCTGCACGTTTGATAGGGCGGTGGATTTTCCAGATGCCGTTACGTTGTTGTTCCCGGTAAACCTCCATTTCCCGGCTCGCTTCCAGAAGCTGATGCAGCACGTACTCCGCCATCTGAACGGACATGCCGGCGTCCTCCAGGCGAACGATGGTCAGCCCGGCTGGAAGATTGGGAACCGCCAGAAGCCCGTCAATGCCTGCTCCAAGATTAAAGATCGCCTTCAATTTCCGCTCTCGTTCAAAGAGTTCCGCCGGGGGCTGCCAGACAATTGCGTAGTCCGCATCGATTACCGGGCCTTCCGGGTTCCAGACATACACTTCCGCTTCTGGTAGTAATGCTTTTATTGGCGCAGTCCAGCGTTCCGGTTTTGGGTCTCCAGCGACAAAAAGTACTTTCATTATGGCTCCGGGGTCGTAACGGGAAAGGTATTAATTTAGCATGTTTCGCTAAGCAGAATATCGGGCTGATTAAAGCCGGGGCTACCCTGGTTATATCGGGACACGCGAGTGCGCCAGTGAAACATAAAGGCCAATCGTTTCACATTAGGCACGATTTTTGAAAAGACTTTGTGGTACTTGATTTCACCAACGATTAAAATGCTTCATCTTTTCTATTCGCGGGACTTATATCCCTGATACCGGATTCGGCGACGCTGTTGGAGGACGCCATTATATGTCAAAAGCAATTACCACTTCACCGGAGTTGATGGCTGCGTCTGGTGACGGCGAACCGGTAAAGCCGGAAAAGGATCGCAAGTTTGTGGAAGCCCTTTCCCGGGGCCTCGACGTGCTGCGTGCTTTCAGTCAGGGTTCGGTGATTTTGGGTAACCAGGATATTGCGAGGATTACAGGTCTTCCAAAGCCGACTGTTTCACGGATGACCTATACCCTGACAAAGCTGGGTTACCTCAGCTACAACACCCAGCTGGAAAAATATCAGCTAAGCTCCGGTGTACTGGCGCTGGGTTATGCGTATGTTTCCAACCTCAAGGTGCGTCAGCTGGCCAAGCCCTACATGGATGAGTTTGCGCGCCAGACCAATATGTCAGTAGGGCTGACCTGCAGGGATCGTCTGCATATGATCTATGTGGAGAACCGGCTTCCGCCCGAAGCGTCTCTTTTGCGCATGGATATTGGCCTGAAGCTTCCAATGGCAACCACGTCGGCTGGTCGCGCTTATTATTGCTCCATCGCGGAGAAAGGTCGGAAAGTCATTGAAGACGCCATGGCGAGGAAGTACGGCCCGGAGGGCTGGCCGGAGAAAAAAGAGGGTCTTGAACGTGCCATGGAAGATTACCAGAAGCACGGGTTCTGTCTTTCCCTGGGTGAGTGGGACAGAAACATCAATTCCGCCGGTGTGCCCATTCACCTGCAGGATGGCACCATTATGGCGCTGACCTGTGCCGCGCCTTCCTACCTGGTGTCTGGTGAAAAGCTCCGCGAATCCATTGCCCACCAGCTGGCCATGCTGGCGAGTGATATTGAATCCCTGGGGGTTTGATGCGCTGACGGATTTTGCAGCTTGATGTAAGGGTAAAGGAAGCAAGAAAAGTTCTTCCGCAGTTTATCCAAAGCCGCATGCACGCCCAAAACCGCAGAGGGAACTCCGCGGTTTTTTTATGCGCGGTGTTTAATCGATGGTTGAAACCTGAGAAAAACTTGTATTAAATCGTTCCCATGTTTCGCTTGTTAAAACTACATTTCATATAAGGCGAGGAGAAATTATGTCTGAGGTCGTAACTTATAACCGGGAAGGCAACATTGGCGTGATCACTGTGGATTATCCGCCGGTCAATGCCCTCAGTCATTCGGTTCGCTCCGGTCTGGTAGCTGCGCTCGAACAGGGCCAGCTGGATTCGGAAGCGAAAGTTCTGCTGCTGGTTTGCGAAGGCCGTACCTTTATTGCCGGCGCTGATATCCGGGAATTTGGCAAGCCAATGCAGGAGCCCGGGCTCCCTGCTGTTGTTAGGCATTTTGAGGACAGCGAAAAGCCCGTTATTGCAGCGATTCACGGAACTGCTCTTGGTGGCGGCCTGGAAACAGCACTGGGTTGTCACTATCGGGTTGCCTTGAGCAGCGCTAAAGTTGGCCTGCCGGAAGTGAAGCTTGGCCTGTTGCCCGGTGCTGGCGGAACCCAGCGCCTGCCGCGTCTTACCGGAGCACAGAAAGCTCTGGAAATGATTACTTCGGGTGAGTTTGTTGGTGCCAAAGACGCGCTGGCGCTTGGCATCGTGGATGCGGTCGACGAGGGTGGTGACGCCCGCGCCGCTGGGCTGGTTTTCGCGCAGAAGATTGCGGATGAGGGCAAGCCCGTACGTCGGGTTCGTGACGTGACTGACAAGATTGAAGCGGAAAAGGGCAGTGATGTTTTCAGCCAGTTCCGGGCCGGCCTGGAGAAGAAGGCCCGAGGCCTGTTTTCACCGTTCAAGTGCGTAGACGCGGTCGAAGCTGCTTTCAATCTGCCGTTTGATGAAGGCATGAAACGGGAACGCGAGCTGTTTATGGAGTGTATGGAATCGCCGCAACGTGCAGGCCTTGTTCATGCTTTCTTTGCCGAGCGTGAAGTTTCCAAGGTCAAAGGGCTGTCCAAAGACACACCGGTGCGTGATGTGAAAAGTGTGGGCGTTATCGGTGCCGGCACCATGGGCGGCGGTATTGCCATGAACTTTGCCAATGCCGGTATCCCCGCCACCATCGTGGAAGTGAAACAGGAAGCTCTGGACAAGGGTCTGGGCATTATCCGCAAGAATTACGAGAACTCGGCGAAGAAAGGACGTATCACCCAGCAGCAGGTGGAAGAGCGGATGGCGCTGATCAATGGCAGCCTGACCTACGATGCTTTCCGGGATGTTGATCTGGTCATAGAAGCCGTGTTTGAGAACATGGCCATCAAGAAGGAGATCTTTGCCAAGCTTGACGGTGTCTGTAAGCCCGGTGCCATTCTCGCCTCCAACACTTCAACGCTGGATATCGACGAAATCGCGTCTGCCACCAAGCGCCCGGAAGACGTGGTGGGCATGCACTTCTTCAGCCCGGCGAATGTGATGAAGCTCCTGGAAAACGTTCGCGGGACCCACACTTCTGATGAAGTGAAAGCGACCGTCATGGCGGTGGCCAAGAAGATCCGCAAAGTGGGGGTCATGGTTGGTAACTGTCACGGCTTTGTGGGCAATCGTATGCTGCACAAGCGTGGTGCTGAAGCCATGTCACTGGTTAACGAAGGTGCGACTCCGCAGCAGGTGGACAAGGTACTGACCGATCTGGGCTACCCGATGGGGCAGTTTGCCATGTCGGATCTTGCGGGTATTGATGTGGGTTACCGCATTCGCGAAGAGCGCCGTAATGCCGGTGAAGATGTGGCGCCGAGCTGGATGGACAAGCTGGCAGAGCAGAATCGCCTGGGCCAGAAGACCATGGCGGGTGTCTATAAATATGAGGAAGGCAGCCGCAAGCCCATTCCGGACCCGGAAGTAGACCAACTGATTGCCGACTTCCGTGAGGAGCAGGGCATCACCCCGCGTGAGATTACCGATCAGGAAATCCTCGAGCGCTGCATGTATGTGATGATCAACGAAGGTGCCAAGATTCTGGAAGAAGGCATAGCCGATCGTGCGCTGGATATCGACATTGTCTGGATCTATGGCTACGGCTTCCCGGCATACCGTGGTGGCCCCATGTTCTGGGCAGACCAGATCGGTCTCGACACCATCCTGAATGCCGTGGAGAAATACCACGACGATATCGGTGGAGAGCAGTGGAAGCCTTCGGCTCTGCTGAAGAAGCTGGTTGCAGAAGGCAAGACCTTCGGAAAGCTCTAATTACTCATTATTTTCGAGGCAACTTTTATGTCAGATGCAGTTATTGTTTCCACCGCTCGTACAGGCCTTGGTAAATCTTACCGGGGCGCCCTGAATAACACCCACAGCGTGGATCTTGCCGGTCATGTGATCAGGCATGCGGTTGAGCGCGCCGGTATTGATCCGAATATCGTTGAGGACGTGATCCTCGGCGCTACCTTCCAGGAAGGTGCCCAGGGCAAGAACATGGCGCGCCTTGCGGCTATTCGTGCCGGCCTTCCGGTGACCACTGCGGGTTTGTCCATCAACCGGTTCTGCAGCTCTGGCCTGCAGTCCATTGCCATTGCGGCCCAGCGAGTAGTGTCCGAGAAGGTGCCCGCCATGGTGGCCGGGGGCGTGGAGTCCATTTCCCTGGTGCAGAACGACAAGCTCAACAGCTTTCATGCCACCAATGACTGGCTGATGAAGAACAAGCCGGAGCTGTATCTCTCGATGATCGAGACCGCCGATATTGTAGCCAGTCGCTACGGCGTCAGTCGTGAGTCCCAGGACGAGTATGCGTTGATTTCCCAGCAGCGTACGGCAGCGGCTCAGCAGGCGGGCAAGTTTGACGACGAGATCGTGCCGTTCGATGCGACTATGCTGGTCAAAGACAAGGAAACCGGTGAGGTCAGCCAGAAGGACGTGACCTTGAACCGCGACGAATGCAATCGCCCGAATACGACGCTCGAAGGTCTTCAGGGCTTGAATCCGGTGCGTGGAGAGGACCAGTTTGTGACCGCGGGTAACGCCAGTCAGCTGTCGGATGGCGCTTCCGTGTGTACTGTGATGAACAGCACCTACGCGGAAAAGCACAACATCGAGCCCATGGGTATCTTCCGTGGCTTTGCGGTTGCCGGTTGTGAACCCGACGAAATGGGCATCGGGCCGGTCTTCGCAATCCCGCGTCTGCTGGAGCGTACGGGCCTGAAAATGGACGACATTGACCTGTGGGAGCTGAATGAAGCCTTTGCATCCCAGGTAGTCTATTGCCGTGATCGCCTTGGTATTCCCATGGATAAACTGAATGTGAACGGCGGCTCCATTGCGGTCGGTCACCCCTATGGTGTCACAGGCTCACGCCTGACTGGCCACGCTCTGATCGAAGGCAAGCGCCGCGGTGCCAAGTACGTGGTCGTGACCATGTGCATTGGTGGTGGCCAGGGTGCTGCGGGTCTTTTTGAGGTGGTTTAAGCCTCGTTCACCAAACTCTTAAAACAGCAATAAAACCAGCGAGCGCCGCTATGCAGCAGAGAATCATTAATCCTGAGGATCTGGCTTTCCAGCTTTATGAACTCCATGACGTGGAGCAGACGCTGAGGTTTGGTCGCTATTCCGACCACAGCCGCGAAACCCTGCAGGCGGCGCTTGATCTGGCTCTGAAAGTGGCAGCGGAGGAGTTCGCGACCCACGCCAGGCTGGTGGATGAAGAAGAGCCCCGATTCGAGAATGGCCGGGTTACCATGCGCCCGGAAGTAAAACGAGCGCTTGATGTCCTGAAGGACACCGGGCTGATGGCCGCGAGCCAGGATTACGAGCGTGGCGGCATGCAGCTGCCAGCGGCCGTGGCGCAGATGTGTGTCGGTTTGCTCAAGGGTGCCAATGTGGGTACTCAGGGTTATGCCGGGCTCACCATCGCTGCGGCGAACCTGATTATGGTGCAGGGTTCGGAGGAGCAGCAAGAGCGCTACGCCGAACCCATGATGGCGGGCCGGTTCTTCGGCACCATGTGCCTGACCGAACCCCATGCAGGGTCCTCCCTGGGGGACTTGCGTACCCGTGCCCAACCCCGGGCCGACGGCAGCTATCGTCTGTTTGGTAACAAAATCTACATCTCCGGTGGCGATCACGAACTCAGCGACAACATCATTCATATGGTCCTCGGGCGCCTGCCCGATGCGCCTCCGGGGGTGAAAGGTATATCCCTGTTCCTCGTCCCCAAGATCCTCGTTAATGAGGATGGCAGTCTCGGTGAGCGGAACGATTTGGCGCTGGCGGGGCTGATCCACAAGATGGGTTACCGGGGCACAACGTCGACCATGCTCAATTTTGGTGAGAAGGACGGTGCCGTCGGCTATCTGGTCGGTGAGCCAAATAACGGCCTGGCCGCTATGTTCCACATGATGAACGAAGCTCGTATTGGCGTTGGGCTGGGCTCTGTCATGCTCGGCTATACCGGTTACCTCCATGCTCTGGACTATGCCCGTGAACGACGGCAAGGCCGCCCGATTGGGGAAAAGGATCCGAATACGCCTCAGGTGCCGCTGATCCGCCACGCTGATATCCGCAGGATGTTGCTGGCCCAGAAAGCCTACGTGGAGGGCGGTCTCGCCTTATGTCTTCAGGGTGCAATGCTGGTTGATGAAAAAAAACACGCCGCCAGTGAAGAGGCGCGAAAAATGGCGGCAGGTCTTCTGGATCTGTTGACTCCGATTATCAAGTCCTGGCCGTCCCGGTATTGCCTTGAAGCCAACAGCCTCGCGATTCAGGTTCATGGTGGCTATGGCTATACCCGGGAATACCCGGTTGAACAGTTCTACCGGGATAACCGGCTCAACCCGATTCATGAAGGCACCCACGGTATCCAGGGTCTCGATCTGCTGGGGCGCAAGGTGTCCATGGCAGATGGCCAGTTCTTTCAGGCGTTGATGCATCGAATCGACACCACCATTGGCGAGGCCCGCGAACACGACAGGCTCGCTGAATCCGCCGGCCGGCTGGAGCAGGCGATTCGGGCAATGGCGACAGTCACGGATACCCTTAATGCGGAGAAGGCCAGCGGCAACGCCGAAAAAGCCCTGGCCAATGCCAGCTTGTACCTGGATGCCCTCGGCCAAACGGTTGTTGGCTGGCTGTGGCTAAGACAGGGCCTGAAAGCTGTTGATGGCCTGAATGGAAAGGGCGGGCAGTCTGCACAATTCTATGAAGGCAAGCTGAAAGCCTGCGATTACTTTGCACGCTATGAATTGCCGGGTGTGATCAGTACCAGCGAACTGTTGAAGGCTGTCGACACTACGGCACTGGACATGGTCGACGAACAGTTCTGAAAAACACGGGAGTACAACAAGAATGGACAGAAAAGCCAAAGCCGTGATTTGCCGTGAATGGGGGCAGCCCGTTCAGGTTGAGACCATTACCGTAGAAGGCCCCAGGCGCGGTGAGATCACAATCAAGATTGCAGCGTGCGGGGTTTGCCACAGCGACCTTTCCGCAACCACTGGCAAGATTCAGTACCCGCCTCCCCTGGTCCTGGGTCACGAAGCGGCCGGTGTGGTGATTGAAGTCGGCGAAGGCGTTACCGGTTTCCAGGAGGGTGACCACGTCGTCAGCTCCTTTATCTCCATGTGCGGCAAGTGCCGCCAATGTGTTCGTGGCCGCCCGGTATTGTGTGAGAACGCTCGTAAGGCCATGTTTACCCTGCCGGATGGCTCCGTACGAACCCGGGATGCCAAGGGTGAGCCGCTGAACGTCTTTGGTGCCTGTGGCGTGATGGCGGAGTACGCCACCCTGCATGTGGACAACTGCGTGAAGGTTGATAAGACGGTGCCGATGCAAAACGCGGCCCTGGTGAGTTGCGCGGTGATGACCGGCGTTGGCGCGGTTTTCAATACAGCCAAACTGGAACCCGGATCTCGGGCGGCGGTCTTTGGCATTGGCGGGGTTGGTCTGAACGCTATTCAGGGCTGCGCCACGGCCGGGGCAGAAATGATCGTGGCGGTGGACAGCAACGAAAAGAAACTGGAGATGGCGAAAGAATTTGGCGCTACCCATACCGTAAACATCAATGATGTGGACGATGCGGCCAAGGCGGTGAAAAAGCTTACCGGTGGCGTGGATTACGCGTTCGAATGTGTGGGTGCCGGTCCGGTGGTGGAACAGGCCTATAAGTGCCTGGGCCGTGGCGGCACCGCAGTGGTTGTCGGGGTGGCGGATCCGAAGGACAAAACGTCTTTGACGACACTCACCCTCCCGGCGGATGAGCGGACTCTTAAGGGAAGCTGGCTGGGTTCTGCCCGCCCGCAGCACGATTTCCCCCGCATTCTCGGGCTCTACAAAGCCGGAAAACTCAAACTGGACGAACTCATCACTCGCACCTACCCGATTGAAGACGCCGCCCAGGCCTTCGATGATATGGTGGCAGGCAAGAACGCCCGAGGCGTGATTGTGTTTGATTGAGGCAGGAGAAACAGAATGAATATTCTCAGCAAGAACTACATTAACGGGCAATGGATCGACTGGCACGGCGACACCATTGACGTACACGAAGCCGGCACCGGTGAGGTGATCGCCAGGGTTCCTTCCGCTGGCCGGGAAGAAATGGAGCAAGCCATCGCGGCAGCGGACAGGGCTTTTGACACCTGGTCCGAGAGTTCACTGGAGCAGCGCATCAAAGTGCTTGAGCAGCTGCATGCCGGCCTGAAGGAGCGTGGCGGTGAAATTGCCGAGACCATCTGCCGGGAAGTGGGCATGCCCATCAAGCTTGCCACTGGTATCCAGGCCGGACTGCCGGCGACGATCACCAAAACCTACCTCAAAATGCTGCCGGACTTCCCGTTTACCGAGCAGTCCGGGAACTCGGAGGTGCAGTATGCGCCGGTGGGCGTGGTCGGCTGTATCACCCCCTGGAACTACCCCCTGCACCAGGTCATTTTGAAGATTGTTCCAGCCATTGCTGCCGGATGTACGGTCGTTCTGAAACCTTCGGAAATTGCGCCCCAGAGTGCCTACATACTGGCTGAAATTCTCGATGGCACCGATCTGCCGAAGGGTGTTTTCAACCTGGTGTGTGGCCCCGGCCATACCGCCGGTGACACCCTGATCAAGCACCCCGACGTGCGCATGGTGTCATTTACTGGCTCCACCCGTACCGGCCATCTCATCGCGCACGCTGCGGCGGATGATTTCAAGCGTATTGCGCTTGAAATGGGCGGCAAGTCCGCCTCGGTTATTCTGCCGGACGCCGACCTGGGTGCTGCGGTAAAGGGCACCATCAACAACTGCCTGTTGAATTCCGGACAGACCTGCACAGCACTGACCCGTATGCTGGTGCCAGCCGACAGGCACGATGAAGCCTGCGAGCTGGCGGCCGCGGCCGTTGCCAAAATGACACCGGGCAATCCGTTGGAAGAAACCACCCGCCTCGGTCCGCTGGCGTCGGCCCAGCAGCGCGACCGGGTTGTTGATTACATCAAACTGGGTATCGAAGAAGGTGCCACCCTGGTTGCGGGTGGGCCGGAAGCGCCCGAGGGCTGTGAAAAAGGCTACTTCGTCCGGGCGACTGTGTTTGGCAACGTCAAGCCGGACAGCCGCATTGCCCAGGAAGAAATCTTCGGTCCGGTGCTTAGCATCATTCCTTACAGCGACGAGAAAGAAGCCATCCGGATCGCCAACGGAACGCAGTATGGCCTTTCAGGTGCCGTCTGGTCTGCCGATCCGGACAAGGCGAAAAAGATCGCCAGCAAACTTCGCACCGGTCAGGTGTTCGTCAATGGTGGTGCATTCAACCCATTGGCGCCGTTTGGCGGCTTCGGTCATTCAGGCATTGGCCGGGAATTTGGCAAGTGGGGTCTGGAAGAGTTTCTCGAGGTTCGCTCGCTGCAGCTCTGAGGACTCAGGGTGAACCGGCCCCTGGGGTGGGGCACCTTTTCTTATGGGAAAAACAACTCGCTGCGCTCAGACATCTTTTTCCCGGCAGAAAAGGTGCCCCACCCCAGAGGCCTGCCCCGGGTTTCAGGCCTTGCCGCCAAGCAGGATTCGGACAGCCGTGCAGGCGTCTTCCAGTTCTTCGTCCCGGGGTTCGCGACCGCCGATAATGTCGCTGTAAAGGCAGGATTCTGCCAGCCGAACCATGAAGTAGGACAGGCTATCAATGTTCATGGGCGGGTTGATGTAGCCTGAGGCAGCCTGTTCCCTGAGGGTGCGGGTGTTGGCTTCGACTGTGCGACTGTGCAGGCTAGACTGGGATGACGTCAGGATTTTCAGGGCGTATTCCGGATCCTCATGAATGAACCGGCGCAAGGGCGCGAAATGCAGAATGGTGGAGTTGATCTGCCGATACACACCGACAATAAAGTCCACGCCGTGCCCCGGTACGGTCGACAGGGCCTCCAGTCGAACTGGCTCATAAAGTGACCAGAGCACTTCGCCCAGCAGGAGATCCTTGTTGCCAACCCAGCGAAACAGCGTCGCACGACCGATATTGAGTTCGTCAGAAAGGGACGCCAGATGAATACGCTCCCCCTTGAGCCACATGCGCCGGGCCCGCTTGAACGCATCGGCCGGCGTCGCTCTGGTTGTTGTTTTTTCTGCCACTGAAACCTCATGCCGGAGTTTGAATTCATTCTAACGACAAAAAAGGCAAGCCGCTATGAAGACCAGAATTACTGAATTGTTTGGCATCCGCTACCCGATCATTCAGGGTGGCATGCACCATGTGGGCTATGCCGAGCTGGCATCTGCTGTTTCCAATGCCGGTGGGCTTGGCATTATTACCGGTCTGACCCAGCCGACACCGGAAGATCTGGCCCGGGAAATTGCCCGCTGTCATGACATGACGGATCAGCCTTTCGGCGTCAATCTCACGTTCCTGCCCTCGTTCAAGGCACCGCCTTATCCGGAGTATATCGACGCGATTATAGAAGGCGGGGTGAAAGCGGTGGAAACCGCAGGCCGGAGTCCGGAGCAGTATATGCCCCAGCTCAAGGCTGCAGGCATCAAGGTGATCCACAAATGCACCTCGGTCCGTCATGCCCTGAAAGCTGAAAAGATTGGCTGTGATGCCGCCAGTGTGGATGGTTTTGAGTGCGGCGGCCATCCGGGGGAGGACGATATCCCCAATTTTATCCTGCTGCCCCGGGCGGCGGAAGAATTGACCATTCCGTTTGTTGCCTCCGGTGGCATGGCCGATGGCCGGAGCCTGGTGGCAGCCATGGCCCTCGGTGCCGAGGGTATGAATATGGGGACCCGCTTCCTGGCGACCAAAGACGCGCCGATTCACGACAATGTAAAACAGGCGATTCTGGAAGCCGATGAACTCCAGACCCGGTTGATCATGCGTAACCTGCGCAATACCGAGCGCGTTATGAACAACGCTGCGGTGGAGGAAATTGTCCGGATTGAACGGGAGAGGGGCGAGGCCGAGACCATTGATGATATCCGGCACCTGGTGACTGGCGTCAAAGGCCGGCTGGTGTTGCAGGAGGGCAAGATGGACGAGGCTGCCTGGAGTTGCGGCATGGTGGCTGGCCTGATTCACGATATCCCCAGTTGTGAGGAGCTGATCAGCCGGATCATGGCAGATGCCCGGGCCATCGTCCGGGAACGGCTCACCGGTTTTCTGGCCTAGTACCGGCCGGGCGCCAGCCCGGATGCGCCCGCTGCTCCCCGCGCGGGCGTGATGGTTTTGTGATATTTCCGCTATACACTCTTTACCGGGTCGTGATCCGTCCGTTAGCCCATGCTGCCATGCTGGCTGTGTTGTCGGCGTGCAGTGCCGGCGCAACCCTAACGAACAACACGGAGAGATCACAATGAAAAACCTGACCCGAATGCTTGCCATCGCCAGTCTGAGTCTGGCGCCGATGTTTGCCGCCGCAGCCGACATGAAGGACGAGGGTGGCATGATGAAGGACGACACTATGGAACCGGGAATGTCCGACCATGGCATGGAAAAGGATGACATGGCCGACGACATGGGGCACGGTATGAAAGACGAATCCATGGATGCCAAGGGCATGGACGAGATGAAGAAGGACACCATGAAGAAAGCCGACATGTCCATGGACGATGACACCATGGACGACAAGGACAGCATGCAGTAGACACCACAGAATCGTTGGTGCCAGACACGGGATCAGAGCCAGGAACCCATGACACGAACCGTACTGATCATTGAGGACAATCCCGGGATAGGCGAGCTGGTGCGTATGCAGGTCACCGACCTGGGAATGCAGGCGATTCTTATCGATCGCGGGGACAGCGGCCTTGAGCGTTTTCGCCAGGATGGCGTGGATCTTGTGATCCTGGATCTGATGCTTCCGGGCATGGACGGTCTTGCGGTCTGTCGCGAGATCCGGTCCAGCCCGGGCTATGTTCCGGTACTGATGCTGACCGCCAAGAGCACCGAGCTGGATCGGGTGCTGGGACTGGAAATGGGTGCCGACGACTACCTTACCAAGCCGTTCAGCGTGGCGGAACTGGCCGCCCGCATCAAGGCCCTGTTCCGCCGGGTGGATGCCTTGTCTGCCCGTGAGGAAACGGAGGCAGAGGCCGGCCTGCTGGAAGTGGACGGATTGCGGATAGACCCGGTTCGGCGCCGGGTGTTTGTTGATGAACGCGAAGTGGATCTGACCGCCCGGGAATTTGACCTGCTCTGGCACTTCGCCCGCCATCGCGGTCGCGTCTTCAGCCGGGCCCAGTTGCTGGATTCGGTCTGGGGCTACAACCACGAAGGCTACGAACACACCGTGAACACTCACATCAACCGGCTCCGCAACAAGATTGAGGCGGACCCGGCCGAGCCCCGCTATGTTCAGACTGTGTGGGGTGTGGGCTACCGGTTTATGGACTGACCCATGGCGCTGTCGTTGTTTCGAACCCTCTATGCCCGGCTGGCGCTGGGTCTGTTCCTGCTGCTGGTGATCGTGGGCGCGCTCTTCACCGTACTCAGCCTGTATTCGGTGCGGGAATACACCGCTGCCGTTAACCAGGAACTCAACCGGGACCTCGCCCGAAATCTGGTATCCGACCGTAACCTGGTGACCGATGGCCGGCTGAACCGGGATGCCCTGAAGCAGCTTTTCGAACTGTACATGACCATCAACCCCAGTATTGAGATCTACCTGCTGGATCGTGAGGGGCGCATCCTTTCCTACTCTGCGGATCCGGACAAGATCAAACGCAACCGGGTCTCACTTGAGCCCATCAGAACGTTGCTTGCGGATCCAGCTGCGTTCCCGCTACCGGGAGACGATCCCCGGAGCCATGACCGGCGTAAGGTGTTTTCGGTCACGCCTGTGCCCTCCGAGGCGAACCCCACCGGGTACCTGTATGTGGTGTTGCGGGGCGAGGAATACGATATGGCCGAGAGCATGGTCCACAGTGACCGGCTATTGCAGATGGGCGCGGGGGCCCTGGCTGTCAGCCTTTTTGTCGGCTTGTTGGCAGGACTGCTGTTCTTCCATCTGTTGACCCGCAGACTATCGCGGCTGACGGACAGGGTGGAACGTTTTGAAGCTGGTGACGCCCCGGCGGCAGTCGGTAATGAACGGACCTTGTCGCAAGGGGATGACATCGATTACCTGGGCGCCCGGTTTGATCAGATGGCCTGTCGTATTGAGGCCCAGTTGGAGCTACTCAAAGATAAAGACCACCAGCGGCGCCAACTGGTTGCCCAGGTGTCCCATGACCTGCGCACGCCTCTTGCCTCAATCCAGGGCTACCTGGAAGCCTTGAAAATCAAGCAGGAGTCTCTCAGTCTGACCGAGCGCAGGCGCTTCCTGGACGTGGCGCTGGCCGAGACTCACCGCCTTGGGCGACTGTTGGATGAACTGTTTGAGCTGGCCGCGCTGGAGGCTCGCGAGAAACAACCGTCACCCGAACCCTTCATGATTGCCGAGCTGGTGCATGACGTTGTTCAGAAACACCAGCCCGAGGCAGAGCGTGCCAGTGTCGGATTGCGCATTGCCGTCGCGGCGCCGGTAATGGTGCGTGCAGACATTGCCATGACCGAGCGCATTCTGGACAACCTGATCAGTAATGCCATTGCCCATTCCTCAGAGGACAGTGATGTCACGCTTGGTATTCACGACACTGGCAGTTCGGCCCGGGTTACGGTGGCTGACGCAGGGCCAGGCATTGCCCCAGAGGATATCGACCACCTGTTCGAGCCTTTCTACCAGGCTTCCGGTTCCTCGCGCACCGGGCACGCGGGTCTTGGCCTGGCCATTGCCCAGCGCATGGCCGAGCTGCAGCAAGGTCGGTTGGCAGCACAGAATGGAACGGCGAAGGGAGCGGAATTCCAGCTCTGGCTGCCAGTGGCGACGGTCAGCCATTAGTGGCTATCTGATGAACCTCGCACCGTTATAGATTCGTAAGAATTCCCAGACGTTTTCGTGAACCCATGACGATACCCTCATAGCATGGAATCATTCACAGGAGCTCTCTTATGAAACGCAAGATCATGGCTATAATCGCAGTATTGGCGCTGGCCGCCACTGCTGTATTTTATGCGGCCTATGCCACCGCGGATAAAGACCAGGGGAAAAACACACAGTTCGCACCGGACAATCCGGAACTGGCGGTCGCGACCTTTGCCGGAGGCTGCTTCTGGTGTGTTGAAGCCGGATACGAAAAAATCCCGGGCGTGGTGGAGGCAGTTTCCGGTTACGCCGGCGGTGACGAGGCCAGCCCAACCTATAAGCAGGTATCTTCCGGTCGTACCGGTCACACCGAGGCGGTACAGGTGTATTACGATCCGGAAAAAATAACCTATGAAGGCTTGTTACAGGGACTATGGCGGATCATGGACCCGACCGATGCCAATGGCCAGTTTGTTGACCGGGGCAAGCAGTACCGCCCGGCGATTTTCTATCACAACCCCGAGCAGCAGCGGCTCGCTGAAGCTGCGAAACAGAAACTGCAGGCCTCTGGTATTTATGATAAGCCAGTGGTGATCGAGATTGTGCCGCTGAAGACATTTTACCCGGCGGAGGAGTACCACCAGGACTACTACAAGAAGAATCCGCTTCGTTACAACTTCTATACCTTCAACTCAGGCCGCTATCAGTTTATCGAGAAGGTCTATGGTGAGGATTACGAGCTGGATTTCTCCCGTTTCAAGCCCGCAGCGATGACCAGCGGCGAGCCTGAGATGGGGGCGGGCCAAATGAAGGCAGGGTTCGACCCGGAAGGTTTTGTGAAACCCGATCCGCGGGTCCTGAAAGAACGGCTGACGGACATGCAGTATGAGGTAACCCAGGAAGACGGTACCGAGCCGGCATTCAACAATCGCTATTGGGACAACAAGGAGGCCGGACTGTATGTGGACATCGTGTCTGGCGAGCCGTTGTTCTCCTCACGGGATAAATACAAGTCAGGCACCGGCTGGCCCAGCTTTACCCGGCCAATTGAACCGGAAGCCGTGGTGGAGCGGGAGGATAATGGCTTCTTCATGAGTCGCACCGAGATTCGAAGCCGTTATGCCGACTCCCACCTTGGCCATGTATTCAATGATGGTCCGGCACCGACCGGCCTGCGGTATTGCATGAACTCCGCCGCACTGAAGTTCATCCCGCTTGAAGACATGGAAGCCCAAGGCTACGGCGACTACATCGACGCCGTGACCGGCAAGGGGCTTTAGAGCCAGAGGTCACCGATTGGCGTGTCTGGGCTGAAGTGATGGCGAATTTGGGCCTGGAGCAGTTCCGCAGTGGCAATGGCGTCGATCAGGGCATTGTGGGCGGCGTAGTGGGGCAGGTTATACCTGAGTCTGCTGTCCGCAAGCCTGATTGACACTGGCCGTCTCCCGATGAACCGTTGCCAGCGGGAGGGATTCCGGTCCGGGTGCAGGTGGGACTCGATGGCCATTGTATCCAGGACCGGAAACCGGATACCTTCTCCGAAGCGCCACTTCAGAGCGACATCAAAAAAGCCCCGTTCGATGTTCCGGTAGTGCACCACCGGAATGCGACCATTCAGAAGCTCAAACACCTCATCAAGAATGTCCTGGAGATCAGGTGCCTTGTCGATATCGGAATGTGTTATGCCGTGAATCTCGACCGAGGTTTGATGCAGTGTCAGCTTTGGCCGCACTACCCAATGTCTGGCGGCGCCCAGGTGGATCGCGTTCAGGGTAAAAGGCACCAGGCCGATACTGACAATGGAATGCTGGTTCGGATCCAGCCCGGTGGTTTCAAAGTCCATGGCGACCATCGGTACATCCGATAGCGGGGTATCCGGTGGCACGCACCCGGCTTGATAGAACGCCTTGAGAATCGGGTTTTTACTCTCTTGCGCCAGCGCCTGATACTGCTCCGGCCAGGGCCCCTGTTGCGGGGGAGTTTTGGTGGATGTCGTGTTACTGGACATTACGACCCACCCCGGCGTTGTAGCGGAATCTCAGGAACTTTTGTGCATTACTCACCACCTGGAAAGCGTCTTTGAGGTGGCTGCGCTCAAAGGGTGAGAGATGCTCCGGTCGAACATTGTTGTCCGGCTCCCGACCTTCCTCAATTGCCAATGCCTGGTGGCGGATACGAACAATGGCAATGAACTCCAGGGCGTCCCGGAGGTTGCCCAGATCGTCCTCGAGAATCAGTTTGGTTTTGCCGATGGCTCTCAAGCGCTCAAAGGAGTTCTGAGCCCGGGAGCCGCAGGCCAGGGCGTGGATCCGAATCAGGTCGGACAGCGGCGCGGTGCCCCGGCGCTTGAGATTGAAACTCTTGCGGTGCTGGCCATCTTCCTCGAGAACAAAGTTTCGGAAAAAGCCGATGGGAGGCGTGCGGTTAAGAGCGTTGCGCGCCAGCATGGTGAGGAAGCGCTGGCTGTTACTGGCCCTGTCGGCAATCAGGGTTTTGAGCTCTTCTGCAAAGCCGGTCTTTCCGTAGATGCCGTCCAGATCAAAGAAAATGTTGCTGTTAAGCAGCGCCTGAGCCTTCGGATTCTCGATCCAGTCGGTAAAGTAGGCTTTCCATACCTGCAACGGCTGCCGCCATTTCGGGTTGGTGGCCATGATGTCGCCGGTGCAGTAACTGTATCCGCATTCGGCCAGGCCATCACTGACAAACTGGGCGAGCGCCAGGAAGTAGGCGTCGTGTTCCTCAGGTACAAAGCTGTCATCCAGGATCATGGCGTTGTCCTGGTCGGTCACCACCAACTGTTCGTCTCTTGCCATGGAGCCCAGTGCCATAAAGCAGTAGGGAACGGGCGGAGGGCCTAGTTTTTCCTCGCCCAGCTCCAGAAGCCGCTGGGTAAAGCTTCGTCCGATTCCGGCCATGGCACTGCCAATCATGTGGGAGTTGGCGTCCTCGTTCACCATCCGCACGAAGCTGTCCCGAACATCCTTGCTGACCTTCTTCAGGCCCTTCACTGTCTTCTGGTGGTAAATGTTGCTCACCAGATACAAGCTGCTTTGGCTTTCATACTTGACGATGTCCGAAAGCGCGATCACGCCGCGGACTTCATCCCGGTCCATGACTGGCAGGTGGTGCACGTTATTGTGCAGCATGGTAAGCATGGCTTCGAAGATGAAGGCCGTGTCCCGTATGGTGATTGGCCCCTCGGACATGATTTCGCTGATGGGTGTCTCCGAGGGAAGCGCCTCTGTAACTGCGCGGGTGCGCAGATCCCGATCGGTAATAATCCCCTTGAGCAGAGGTCTGTCGCCATCGTTATCCATTAATAAGAGTGCGGATACGCCCTGTTCGGTCATGGTGCGGGCCGCTTCCTGCAGGCGCACGGTGCAGGGTGCAGAAACCGGTGCGCGGGCAATCAGACGGGATACCCGGGAAGTCATCAATTCATTGGATTTTTCTCTTCGCGAGACGGCCGAGCGAAGTCGTGTCCGGTCTTCGGTTTCGACAAAATCAGCGAAATTTTCGTCGTTTTCGAACAAAACCTGGAAGATTTCGTCCGGAATCCGGTAGATAAGCGTATCCTCCAGCGCTTTCGCGGGGAAGCGAACCTTTTTGTTCGTCAGCAGGCCAAACTGACCAAAAATCTCACCCTCGCTGACCCGACTATACAGTTCACCGGAGCGCCGGAAGATCTCTGCGGCGCCGCTGCGGATGTAATACAGCCAGTCGTTTTTCTCACCGAAAGAAAGGATCGGTGAGCCGGCACGGAAATACTCCACCTCAATGTTCCCGACTGCCCGTTCGAGCAGCTCTTCCGGCATCTCGTCAAATGGCGGGTACTGGGCCATGTGGTTGCGGATGTCGATAAGCTCGGCCTGCATAAATATCCTTCTTGCTGGCGGAAAGTAATTGTCAGTGAACGAATATAGCAGTGGGGGTTGGCAGGCACCATGCCACCAACTTGATAGATTTCATTGACCACTTTCCACTGTGTTGCTAGCCTTGCCCCACTTTTTTCAGGTGTCCGTCGCACAGCGCGACGGGTGAAACGGGAAATCGGTGAGTCTGGCTGCCCGCCAGCGCAATTCCGATGCTGCCCCCGCAACGGTAAGCAGGATAACGGCAATCTGACGCGCCACTGTGCTTATGGCATGGGAAGGTGATTGTCCGGGAACCATATGTTCCGCCTGCAAGCCCGGAGACCGGCCTGGAAAAACACCCGAAGTTGCGGTGGGCTTCTTGGGTGGGCGACATTCTGGTTCGCTTTCCCCGAAGCCCGTTTACCGCCTGCCCTTCCTGCCTGTACCGCAACCAAAACCATAATCCTCGTGCGGGTGCGCGCGGTGTGCGGAGCAGTGCAACATGACATCCAGATTATTCTTTCCTGCTGTATCGGCCGGTTTGGCCTTGGCTTCCCTGTCTCTGGCGGTTTCGGCCCAGCCCGGGACCGAAACCGATGGACTTGACCCGATTGTGGTGACCGCGACGCTTGGTCCCGAAACGGTGGGTGAGAGCCTTTCTTCGGTTACCGTGATTGACCGGGACGATATCCAGCGTCAGCAACCCTCGGAGTTCCGGGACCTGCTTCAGGCCCAGCCCGGTGTGAATGTTGTCTCCGATGGCAGCTACGGTAAAACCACCAGCGTTTTCCTCCGCGGTGCCGGAAGCTCTGGCACCGTACTCTTGCTTGATGGTATTCGCTTACGTTCGGCTACTGCAGGTATTCCTCCCTGGCAGTTTCTGCCACCTGAACTGATGGGCAAGGTTGAGTTGGTGCGGGGTGCCAAGAGCTCCCTGTACGGGGCGGACGCGGTAGGTGGTGTTATTCAGGCTTTTACCCTTGAACCTGAGCAAGGCCGCCAGGCCTGGGTCGAACTGTCCGGCGACTCCAACAACACACTTGAGACCTCGGCAGGAGTGGCAGGTAAAGAAGGTCGAACGGCATTGTTGGCTGGAGGTGTCTATTCCGACTCCGATGGCACCAGTCTTCGAGAGGGTGGTGAAGACAAGGGCTTCCGTAATACCGGAGGCCTTGCCAAGGTCAGCCATCGCTTCGATCAGGGCGGCGGTGTCGGTCTGACTCTGTTTCAGTCCGATGGCAACACCGAGTTTGAAGGGGGTGATACCGATTTCCTGATCCGCGCTGCGGGGTTTCACCTGGACGCGGTGGCCAGCGATTACTGGCGCACCCGTATTCAGTTCTCTGAGTCCCGTGACGAGCAGGACACGTTCGGTGCCTACCCAAGTGTTTACGATACGCTCTCACGATCTGCGCGGTGGGAGAATACCCTGACGGCGGGCGTTCACGAGTTTGTGATCGGCTCCGAGGTGATGCTGGATGAAGTGGACGGCAGCGACCAGTTTGCGGAAGACAGCCGGACCAACACTGCGGTTTTTGGCCAGGCGCGTTTCAACTTTAACGCTACCGATTTGATGCTGAGTCTGCGCCTGGACGACAACGAAGCTTATGGCAAGGAAGAAACCGGGGGCATCGCGCTCGGTCACCAGTTTGACCGGTCGCACCGTATGCGCCTGAGCTATGCAACTTCGTTCCGGGCGCCCACCTTCAATGACCTGTATCTGGTTGTTCCTTACTATTCAGGCAATCCGGATCTGGATCCGGAGGAAGGCCAGATGGTGGAGGCCGGTTTCTCCGGTCGCTACAACAGCTGGTTCTGGGATGTGGCCATTTATCAGAATGACATCAAGGATCTGATCACTTATGTGTCTGACCCGGTCACATACAATGGCACCATGGAGAATGTGGAAACGGCCCGCATCCGGGGTGTCGAGCTTGCCTCCGGTTTCGAGACGGTTGACTGGAATGTGACTGCTGCGGTGACCTACGCGGATACCGAAAACCGGGATACCGGAGCGCGGCTGCCTCGTCGTGCCGAGAAGAATGTTCGCCTGGATGTGGATCGACTGTTTGACCGTTGGTCCGTCGGCGCAAGCCTGATAGCGGAAAACGACCGCTATAACGATGCCGCCAACACCAGCCTCCTGGCAGGCTATGGCACTCTGGATGTCCGGGCGATGTGGCAGTTCTATCAGGGGTGGTCTGCCAGCCTGAAAGTGGATAATGTTCTTGATCGCCGCTACGCCACCAGCCTCGGTTATGACAGCGCGACGTACCAGCCATTTGACTACCTGGCGGCCGGGCGCACGTTTATGGCGTCGGTACGCTATGATTTCGCACAGTAGTCTTACTTGAGGGACAGGTTCTGTAACCCCATGAGCGTACGCGGACCAGCCAGCTATCTGATTGCACTGTGCCTGATGCTGCCAGGATTGGCCCTGGCGGATCAACGTTGTGCCCTGGATACGCTGGCCCGCAAGGTGTGTCTGTCGGAACCGGCCAAGCGCATAATCTCGCTTTCTCCCGGCGCCACGGAACTGCTGTTCTCCGCCGGTGCCGGCGACCGGTTGCTGGCGGTCAGCGCCTGGAGTGATTTCCCGGAAGACGCGAGGGAACTCCCCCAGGTGGGCGACAGTAACCGGCTGGACCTCGAGGCCATTGTGGCACTGGCACCGGATCTCGTGGTGGCCTGGGTGGATGGCAACTCCCGGTCTCAGCTTGAGACCTTGTCTGATCTTGGCATAAACGTGTTCTGGCTCTCTCCCCGGAGCTTCGGGGATATCGCCAGCGCGGTGGAAAACCTCGCCCTGCTGGCGGGCCAGCCAGCCCTCGGCACTCAACGTGCGAAAGCTTTTCTTCAGGGGATGACAGACCTGGGAGAACAGTTTGCCGGTGCACGCCGGGTAAAAGTGTTCTATCAGGTCTGGGACCAGCCGTTGATGACCGTCAACCGGGACGAGCTGATCAGCAAGGCGATTACGCTGTGTGGTGGCGTTAACGTATTCGCGGACTTGCCCCGGCTGGTGCCGAGAATCAGTGCCGAAGCCGTGATCGCTGCCAATCCTGAGGTGATTGTCACCGCCGGCCGTGGCCCCAGGGACCGGCAATGGCTTGAGCGCTGGCGGCAATTTCCGGACCTGACGGCCGTGGCCAGGAATAATCTGTTCCTGGAGCCCCCCTCGTTGCTTCAGCGGCCGACCTTTCGAATGCTTGAAGGTGCCCGCCACCTGTGCCAGACGCTGGAGCAGGCCCGTGATCAATTATAGTTTGCTGCGCCCCCTTTCCCTGCTGGCCGTGACCGGGCTGGTGGCGATGGTGGTTTCCGTCACCATCGGCACCAGCCCGGTTGCCCTGGAGGATATACTGGCGGTTCTGGTGGGTGGCGGCACCGAGTTGCAGCAAACACTGATTCTTGATTTACGCTTGCCGCGGACTCTCAGTGCCTTTGCCACCGGTGGCCTGCTGGCAGTGGCGGGGGCTCTCATGCAGGTGCTTCTGCGGAACCCCCTCGCAGACCCCTATGTGCTTGGTATCTCCGGCGGTGCCGCGGTAGGAGCCTTGCTTGCCATGCTTGCCGGCATGGCTGGTTTCCTCGTGTCGGGGTCCGCTTTTGCCGGCGCCATGCTGGCGACCTCGCTGGTCTTCGGCCTGGCCCACGGCAGTGGCAGCTGGACGCCGTCCCGCCTGTTGCTGACGGGCGTGGTGGTTGCCTCGGGCTGGGGCGCATTGATTACCCTGATTCTGGCGATGACCCCTGCCAGTCGCCTGCCCGGGATGCTGTATTGGCTGATGGGTGACCTGTCCCACGCCGGTTCGCCCTGGCCGGCCCTGGTGATACTCGTGTTCGCCTGCATCCTGGTCCTCCCACTGGGCCGGACGCTGAATGTGCTGGCTCGTGGCCCCATGCAGGCGGCGGCGCTGGGGGTATCCGTGCGACCTGTGGAGTGGCTGATTTACCTGCTGGCGAGTCTGCTGACAGCGACGGCAGTGACCATGGCTGGCAGTGTCGGCTTTGTCGGGCTGGTGGTGCCACATATGTTGAGGCTGGTGCTGGGCAATGATCAAAGGCTGATTCTGCCGGCGTGCGCCCTGGCTGGAGGCACACTCCTGGTGCTGGCGGATGCCCTGGCGCGGGTCGTGATTGCGCCGGAACAGTTGCCGGTTGGTGTGATCACGGCATTGATTGGCGTACCCACATTCCTTTACCTGTTGTACCGGAGCCGATGATGGCAGTACTGGCGACGGACAACCTCATTATCGACATCCCTGGCCGGGAATCCGGAGTGCCGCTGAATCTGAGCATTCAGCCTGGCCAGGTATGGGGTGTCCTGGGGCCTAACGGCGTTGGCAAGACGACGCTGGCGCATACCCTGGCCGGTCTTCGGGAACCTCGGGGTGGCAGACTGCTGCTGGATGGTGAACCGGTGGCCACGATGAGGCGAAGGATGGTTGCCCGCCATCTGGGGCTGGTGTTCCAGGATCGGCAGGATGGTTTTCCGGCGACCGTGCTGGAGACGGCCATGGTCGGCCGTCACCCCTGGTTATCACCCTGGCAGATGGAAAGCCGTGAAGATGTGGTCATTGCCGAGCAGGCTCTTGAAGCCCTCGATGTGATCCATTTGCGTGACCGGCTGGTACACACCCTGTCCGGGGGCGAGCGCCAGCGTGTGGCGATAGCTACTCTTATGACTCAGGCTCCGGATATCTGGCTGCTGGACGAGCCCAGCAACCATCTGGACCTCCACCACCAAGTGGCGATGATGCAGCTCCTTGCTGAACAGGCGCATGCAGGGCGTGCCATTTTCATGTGTCTGCACGACCTCAACCTTGCCGCCCGCTGGTGCGATCATCTGCTACTGATGTTCGGAGATGGCCAGGCGTGCTGGGGCAAAGCGGAGACCATGCTGGTTCCCGCAGCGCTCGAACAGCTGTATGGCCAGAAACTGGTGACGGTTGAAGCCGATGGCGCGCCGGTCTTTGTCCCTGCGAGGTAATGACGCACGCAGGTTGGCCTTTTCCAGAGAGGTGTTATGGCATTTTCCAAAATCTATGAGCGCGCTTTGACCCTCAAGGGTGGAGAGGCGGCCTTGCAGGCTTTGTTACCGCGAGTGACCAAAACCGGTGATCTGGAAGCTCTTGGCGATGACCGTTACCTCTCCGAGATGACCCGCTGTATCTTCAAGGCTGGCTTCGTATGGCGCGTAATCGAGAGAAAGTGGCCGGATTTTGAAGCGGCTTTTGACGGCTTTGTGCCGCTGTATTGGCAGCAAGTGCCACCCGAGGTGCTGGAAGATCTCGCCAGGGACGAGCGCATCGTGCGCAACATGCAAAAAATTCGTACCGTCCCCGAAAACGCCCGAATGATTGTGGATGTTGCCCGGGAGCATGGAAGCTTCGGTGCCTTCCTGGCGCATTGGCCGTCCGATGATGAGGCAGGCCTTTTACTGTGGCTCAAACGTCATGGCGCCCGCCTCGGTGGCGCCTCTGCCCAGTATTTCCTGCGCCGCGTTGGCTGGGACGGCTTTATTCTGTCTCAGGACGTTGTTGCTGCGCTGCGCCGGGAGGAGTTGCTCGATGCATCACCGGGCAGCAAAAAAGCACTGCTTCAGGCGCAGGAAGCGTTTAACAACTGGCACCGGGAGACTGGCATACCGTACAGCCACCTCTCGCGGATTCTCTCGTGCACTATTGAGAACTGAGGTATCCGGCCTGGCCCGGGAGTCCAGCCCCGGAATTGTCTGTCGGTAACCAGACTTCTACACACAGGCCGGATCGGCCATCTTCCCTGCCCGACAAAGTCAGGCTGCCCTTGTGCAGTTCTGCGATTCTGCGTGCAATTGCCAGCCCCAGACCGGCACCCGCACCCTGGCGTTGATCCAGGCGAGTGAAGCGGCTCAGGGCGCGCTCACGGTCATTGGTGGGGATACCGGGGCCCTGATCGCAAATCCGGATGCTGAAGCCGTTGTCAGTAGCACTGATTCTGGTCGTGATCTGGGTGCCGGAAGGGCTGTACTGGATGGCGTTGGCCAGCAAGGAGCGCATCAGGGTTGAAATCAGGGCACTGTGACAGCTTACAACAGCGTTACGGGTCTCATCCTCCAGTGCGGGCTCAATGTCTTTTCGGATTGCCAGCGGCGCAACGTCGGCAATGCATTGCTCGACCAGCGCCGACAGGTTCTGGGGCTCCGGTTTGAAGTCGGTGCCGGAGTCGACCCGGCTGAGCAACAGCATCTGCTCGACCAGATGTACCATTCGGTCGACGGATGCCGTCAGTCCCCGGAAGTCTTCAGGGTGCTTATCGCTGAGTTTTTCAAGGTTGAGGCGCAGCGCGGTCAGGGGCGTTCGCAGTTCGTGGGCTGCGTCGGCAGAGAAGCGGCGTTCCCGCTCCAGTGCCTGGTTCAGTCGTCGCAACAACCCGTTTACCGCATTCACCAGCCCCGCCACTTCTTTGGGCGCCTGTTTTTCATCGAGCGGGTGAATGCGCTCCGGAGCCATGTACCTCACGGGCCTTTCAAGCCGCCGTAGAGGCCGAAAACCCACCTGAACGGCAATGATCACGGCAATCACCAGCAATGGCAACGCCAGGAAAACGGGTAGCACATTGCCAAGGGCAAGCTCCTCGCTCAGTTCGTCACGGACATCCTCGCGCTGTGCCGTGCGGATCCAGAAACCTGTCGTTGGGTCCTTCAGTGTGAAGGTGCGCCAGCGAAACCCGGTAACCTCTGCCCAGGAATACCCCGGATAAAGTCCGAGTGTGTCATCGGCTCGAAGGGTATCCAGCAGCGGTTCACGATCCGGCGACCAGACCTCGAACGCGATCTTTTTCTCGTACTTGTGACCCGCGCCCCCGGGCAGGATTTCGTCGTTTTCGGTCTCGTGCATAGCACTGTCCGGGAGCTGGAGGGTTTTTTCCAGAATGGTGGCAAGCTGATCCTGTGACTGGGTATCGGATAGATGCTGAACCAGTCCCTGAACGATACGAGTACTCTGGGCCAGCTCGGCATCAAACAGTTCCTCCAGCTGGTGATTGCTGACGTAATAACCCCAGCTCGCGGTAATCAGCGTGATCAGCAGAACTGTCGTAGCCACCATCACGCTGAGCGTGCGGGTCAGGCTCATAGATCTTCTCCTTCCAAGGCGGCCTGGCTGTCCAGCATGTAACCGACACCTCTGACGGTTCGGATTGTGGCCTTGCCTACCCGGCGGCGAAGGTGATGGATGTGCACCTCAAGCGCGTTGCTCTCAACGCCCTGTTCCCAGCCATAAAGCTGTTCTTCCAGTCGGCGGCGTGTGGCGACCTGGTCCGGGTGGCGCATCAGATAGTGCAGAATCTGGTATTCGCTGCGGGGCAGCATGTAGTGTTCCCCGTCTACCTGCAACTGGCCGGAGTCCGAGCTCAGGCTGAGTCGACCTACGCTGATTGCCTTCTGTTGTGCTGCGGAACCCCGGCGAGTGACCACGCGAATCCTGGCTTTTAGTTCCGCCATGGCAAATGGCTTGGTGAGGTAGTCATCCGCTCCTTCATCCAGGCCCTGCAGCTTGTCTTCCAGGTCGGCCCTGGCGGAAAGAATGATCACCGGAGCAGAAACTCCCTGCTTGCGGATGCCCTTGAGTACATCCAGACCGTCCACCCGGGGCAGCGTGAGGTCGAGAATCACCAGATCAAAGTGTTCCTCGGACAGGGCGTTCAGCGCCTGTTGCCCGTCATCCAGCCAGTCGACGGTGTTCTGATCGTCTCGCAGCATGTCGAGCATGGTATTTGCCAGCAGGTGGTCGTCTTCTACAAGCAGAATTCGCATTGATTCTTTTCCGGTTAGTTACGAAAACCGGGCAGCCAGGCTGCCCGTCAGAACAATAGCACAGGTAATCGGAGTGCCCGATGCGATCAACAGGGCATCAGGCATCCGGACTGTTTTTGTCCAGTGGGATACTGTCAGCCTGGGCTGTTGTTCCCGGGATGTGGTAGAGCGTGTATCGCTGATCCTCGTCCACAGACACCGCGAGTTTATTGAGAACCTCAGTGGCGCTGTGGGTTTTCTTGTTGACCGCGATATACATCCCGGCCCCGGGCGCGCCCTCTGCCACCATGGGTTGTATATCATCCCAGCTCACCACTTCCACCCGGCCTTCGCTATAGAAGCGCGCCGAGAAAGGGGCGTGCTCCAGAAACCTGACCGGGAACAGGCCTGTACCGAATTGTGATTCATGCCGACCGATAAGGTACTTTTCTGTTTTCAGAGTCCCCGGATGAGTCTGAACCCACACGGTTGCGACGGTACCCAGAGCCGGAATCATCAGCGTCGAGGCCAGGGCGGCATTTCGTAATGCGCCTTTTTCCGGCAGCGGGCAATACCGGGCGACCAGCAGTGCCAGGAACGGAAGTCCCGGCAGCACATAGGTCCATAAAATGTTGCCCGAAAAGCTGAAGAAAACAGCCGGTGTCAGGGCACTTGCGATGAGCAGCACCCTGAGGGCCGAAGGCAGTCGGCCCTCAGGTCGTCCGGCCGGTTTGCGGAACCGTTTCTGAATCGCGGTGCCAATCAGGACAAAACCCCAGGGGAAGCTTGCCAGTAGCAGGTATAACCAAATGGTGCCCCGGGTGAACTCATGAGCATCGCCGTAGAGATCACCGTGCCAATTGCTGACGATAAAGCGCTTGATGTGCTCACCGACAATAAAATAGTCGAGGAATCCGGGGGTTTTCAGTTCGGCCAGCACATACCAGGGAAGCACCATCGCCAGCATGGCCGCTGTACCGGTGATCCAGGGCAGGCAATGCCAGAGGGTTCGCCATTGGCGGCTAGACACAACCCATACGAATACCGGAATGCCTGTGAGAACCATTGCCAGGGGACCTTTGGCGAGCAGGCCAATGGCAAGCCCGGCGAAGAAGCCCCAGCCCCAGGCCGAGGAATGCCCGCTCAGCCTCATAATCAGGCTGGCGAGCGTCAGCGTGGTTCCCAGGGTGAGAAAGGAGTCAGTCATGACCGTTCCGGCACTGAGAAACCCCAGTGCGGTGGTGGCATAAATCAACGCGGCCCAGAGTGCGTTCCGGTGTGCTTCGTTGCGCTCCCGATTTGATTGAATGGCCATGCCGGTCGCGTAAACGAGGCCGACAACGCCAAGGTTTGCCAGCCAGGACGGGAAGCGCCCGGCCAGTTCGTTGATGCCGAACAGTTTGAATGACAGTGCCTGTGCCCAGAAAGACAGAGGTGGCTTGCCCCAGAACGGCACACCGACATCAAACCAGGGCGTGATCCAGTCCCCGGTTTCGGCCATAACACGGGCAATCTCCGCGTAGCGCGGTTCGGTAGTATCCATGAATGGAATGAGTGCCGACAGCGCCAGCCGGGCGAGCAGGACGATGCCCAGGAGCCATATCAGGGTTTTAACGTGCCGTGTCATCACCGGCTACCTTGAGTTTCGGGAATTGGTTCCGGGATGATCCGGTTTCGAGTTCATCCGCGAGTATGAAGATCGGCCTCTGTTTGGTTTCCATGTAGATGCGCCCGACATACTCGCCCAACAGACCGATACCGAGAAGCTGAACACCGGCGAGAAAGGTGATCACCGCGATCATTGAGGCATAGCCCGGTGTGGACACGCCAAATATCAGAACCTTGAGCACTTCCCAAAGACCAAACATCCCGCCCGCACCGGCTGCCATCAGCCCCAGTAGCAAGGCAACTCTGAGCGGTTTGGTCGAAAACGAGGTAATCCCTTCCATGGCGAGCTGCACGAGCTTGAAGTAGTTCCACTTGGTGTTACCTGCGGCGCGGGAATCCCGGTCGAATTCCAGGGTCACCGTAGGCATGCCAACCCAGGCGAACATACCCTTGAGGTAACGATTGCGCTCTGGCAGCTTGTTCAGGGCGTCAATGGTCCGTCGGCTCATCAACCGGAAGTCACCCGTATCCACCGGAATAGGGGAGTCACTGATGTGATTGATCAGCCGGTAGAACAGGGAGGCTGTCAGTCGTTTGAGCCAGCTCTCCCCGGCTCGGCTCCGGCGTTTCATCAACACCACATCTGCGCCTTTTTGCCATTCCGTGACCATCCTCGGGATCAATTCCGGTGGGTCCTGGAGGTCGGCATCAATCAGAATGACGGCATCTCCCCTGGCTTCCCTGAGCCCAGCCGAGACGGCAGCTTCTTTGCCGAAGTTCCGGGACAACCGGAGAACCCGGATTCGGGCGAGGTGATCCTGGCCCGCCAGCAGCAGCGCTACGCTGTTGTCAGTGCTGCCGTCATCCACAAAAACCAGTTCCACCGGGCTTTCGAGTGTCGCAATCACGGTATCCAGTCGGTCCAATAGGATCGGGATGACCGCTGCCTCGTTATGCACGGGTATGACAATGCTCAGAAGTTGATTTTTGAACCTAGCGTAGCCGGCTTTCATGGAACACGAACCTCTCGGACAACAGGAAATTAACCAGAGTCACCAGGGCTGTCGCACAGACCTGCGCTATTGCAGTTGCAGCACCCAGAGACACCAGGACACTGAACAGGGCAAGGTTCAGGAGCCAGCCAAAAGCGGAACTGGTCAGGTAGCGGGGAAAGGCAACCTTGTGCAGGAGTCCGGAGCGGAAGGTCCAGGCATGTTGCATGAGGTAGTTGAAAATCAGCCCGGCACTGGCTCCCACAGCCGTTGCCAATGACGGCTGGATATCCTGACCGATCAACAGGGCCATCACCAGCCAGTGCAAAGCTGTTGCGGCACCACCTGACATCAGGAAGCGCGGCAATCGTGATTCTTTGGCTTTTGAAGAATGCCCGGGGCTGCCTGCCATTGTGTCTGGACCTTTCACATTTCAATACCGCCGCAGTTCGGCTAATGGTGGCTCACTGTATAGAGGCTTTCTTAACTGAGCCTTAAGCGCCAAAACTCAGAAATCTTAAGGTCGCCTTAAGGTTTTGAGCGGTTCTCCTTAAGCCTGCTTTAAGCCCACCTCTCTATTCTGGTATTCACGTTGAAAGGGCATTGGCCCCCGCGTCCTGTGTTGGCTTTTGGGAGAGTGTCTATGTCAGACCCGCTGATGATGTCCGCCTGCTGTCCTCTGGACTCAGAGGAGGTGGTTCCCGTCATTCGCTGTGCCGGTCGTTGGTTATGCGAGGTGGCGTCGCAAACCACAGTGGCTGAGCTTGTGGGGGATTTTATTCGCCGCCGTTTTTTTATGGCTTATGGCGCCGAGCCCGCCCTGAGAATTCCAGATCTGTTGGCATTGACCACGGCGCAGGGGTCACTGCTTGCGGCTGTTGGCATGCGTGACGCCTCCCGGGCGACGCTGTTCCTGGAGGATTATCTTGAAACGCCGGTTGAGCACCACAGACCTCTTTCCGGAGCAGGGCGTGAGCACATCGCCGAGATTGCGCATCTGGCGGGTGTTGAGGCGGGCGTCAGTCGCTACCTGTTTGCGAGCCTTGCCGTTTGGCTGAGCAACGCGGGCTATCAGTGGGTGGTCTGTACCGGCACCGATCAGTTACAGAATAGCTTTCGGCGCCTGGGTATCGAGACTTATACCCTGTCAGCTGCAGATCCGGCCCGTTTGCCAGATGGCGGCGCTGGCTGGGGGCGCTATTACGATCACCATCCGGTGGTGATGGCGATAAGTGTGGCTGCAAGTCTCGCCGCCTTGCAGGCGATCGGACTGTTGAGAGTCACCCACCCAGTCACGGCTGAAGCGGACAATATCTTGGTCAATGGAGGTCGTTATGGCCACACTGCCTGAATTGTTGGCAGCTCGCGTCGCGGTTCAGCCGGATGCGCCCGCCCTGAAGAGCCCGGGTGGCTCAATGAGCATCAAGGATCTTTACGAGGCCGCTGTTAGCGTTGCTGCCAGCCTCAAGCGCCACGGCGTCGTTCGCGCGGGGCTTTGCGGTGACAATACGGTTGCCTGGGTTATTGCAGACCTCGCCTGCATGATTGCCGATGTGGTTTGCGTTCCGGTCCCGGTCTTTTTCTCGAAGAGCCAGACCGAACACCTGATTGCCAGGGCCGGCCTCGACGGCTTGCTCTGGGCTGAACCGGATACCCACAGGGAAAATCTGGGGCACGGTGTCTGGCTGGCCACACTGCCCGTGACGGCAGAGACATCGCTGATGCCGGAAGGCACGGCGAAGATCACGTTTACCTCCGGAAGCACCGGTACACCCAAAGGGGTTTGCCTGTCTGCTTCACAGATGGCGGCAACCACCCAGGCCCTGCAACAACGCCTGGAGGGCGTCGAACTTCGGCACCATCTGTGCATTTTGCCGCTGGCTACCTTGCTGGAAAATATCGCCGGTGTGTACCTGCCCCTGCTCATGGGCGCAATGGTTGAGCTGGCTCCTCTGAAAGATTTTGGAATGTCCGGCAGCAGTGGGCTGGACGCGCCAAAGCTGATCGGCAGCCTGAACCGGTCAGCGCCGGACTCGGTCATTCTGGTGCCGGAGCTGGCCGCCTTGCTGGTCGCGTCAGCCGAGAACAGTAGCCTGGACCCGGCGCCTTTCCGCTTTCTTGCGGTCGGCGGTGGCAAGGTTTCCCCGGAGCTTCTCGCCCGTGGTCGTGCGGCGGGCCTGCCGTTGTTTGAGGGGTATGGTTTGTCCGAGTGTGGTTCTGTGGTGGCGCTCAATGTTCCGGGTGATGACCGCCCGGGAACCGTTGGCCGGCCGTTGGGCCATGTCCGGGTTGGGGTTGACGGTGGTCAGCAGATCCGTGTCTCGGGCAACACCCACCTGGGTTATCTCGGTGACGAACCACAGGGTGACGAGGCTCTCGGAACGGGCGATCTGGGCGAGCTGGACGCCGACGGTTTCTTGTCCGTGAATGGCCGGTCCAAGAATCTTCTGATTACCAGTTTCGGGCGCAATGTCAGTCCGGAATGGCTGGAAAGCGAGCTGATTCAGGCAGTAGGGGCCGCCCAGGCTGTTGTCTTTGGCGACGGTGAGCCTCGGCCCCGTGCACTGATCACAGTCACTGATGGCCGGTCGCCGGATGAACTGACCATTGATCTGATGCGGCTTAACGAGCGCTTGCCGGACTATGCACGGCTGGAGGCGGTCTACATCCGCCGACAGCCTCTGAACCAGGCAGAAGGCTATTTGACCGCCAATGGCCGGCCGGTTCGGTCACACATTCAATCGGACTTGCCATCGTTATTGGCAAAAGCCTTTCCCCTATTTACTACTCCACCACTCACGAGTAAGCCAGGAGCATCCCATATGGCGTTTTTTGACAGATTGCAGCAGGAAACCGCGGAGGCCCGCGAACATGTAACCAAGGCGCCGGTTATTCGCGCCATTCAGGAGGGCCGTTTTGATCTGGAGAGTTACACCTGGTTTCTGACCCAGGCCTACCACCACGTCAAGCATACTGTGCCACTGATGATGGCCTGTGGCGGTCGGCTCCCCGAGCGCATGGAATTTGTACGCAAAGCACTGGTTGAATACATCGATGAAGAATACGGCCATCACGAGTGGATCCTGAACGACATCGCAGCCTGTGGTTACGACAAGGAAGCGGTGCGGCACGGAAACCCGGACATCTCTATTGAACTGATGGTGTCCTATCTTTACGACCAGATTAACCGCTGCAATCCGATGGCATTCTTCGGCATGGTACAGGTGCTTGAAGGCACTTCAATCGAGCTGGCGACGCCACTGGGAGAACAGATCCAGAAACTGTTGCAGTTGCCCGATGAAGCCTTCAGTTACCTGTATTCCCACGGGGCGCTGGACCAGGAGCACTTTGAGTTTTTCCGAAACCTGATGGATGACATTACGGACGTGGAAGACCAGCAGGACATTATTGATTCAGCCCGGATGGTATACCGCCTATACGGCGATATGCTTCACAGCATTCCACTTCGGACGGGTCGTGAGGGGCAGCGACATGAAGCTGCATGATCGTGTTTTCCTGCTGTTGGGGGGCACCGGCGGTATTGGCAAAGCTCTGGTGGAACCACTGATCCTGGCCGGTGCCAAAGTCATTGTTGCCTCCCGTCATCCGGAAACCCTTGCCCATATAAGCGGCGCATCTGCGGTTCACCTGGACCTCGCGGGGCCGGATCTTGAGGGGCAGCTGGAACGCCTGACCGAGGCTTACCCGGAGATCGACGGTGTCATTCACTGCGCGGGGCAAAATCGGTTTGCCAGTCTCGACAAGTTATCGGTATCCGCCATTGATGCCCAGATTACCGTGAACCTGCGCAGCGCCATGCTGGTTGGTCGCCATTTTGCGCCGCGCTTTCAGAGGGCCGGTTATGGCGCCCTGGTGTTTGTCGGTTCCACGTTTGGCAGCATAGGTTTTCCCGGTTATACCGCATACTGCGCCACGAAATTCGGTTTACGGGGTTTTTCCGAAGCCCTGCGCCGGGAGCTGGCGGACACCCCGGTACAGATCATTTACGTCGCTCCACGGGCGACGGCCACTGCAATGAATCCGGAAGCCGTCAACGAACTTAACCGAGCACTGGGTAACAGCATGGATCCCCCGGAAAGGGTGGCAGGCGAGATTCTCAAGGCCATGGAGAACAACGACCGTCGTCGTTTCCTGGGATGGCCGGAGAAGCTGTTCGTGATCATCAACGGCATCCTGCCGCGGATTGTCGACAAGGCCATGTTGAAGCAACTGCCGGTCATACGGCGTTTTCTGAATTCGGGAGTATCGTCATGAAATGGATAGCACTGGCCTTTGCGGGTCTGATTGCCATGCCCCTTTGGGCGGGAGATCTCGATAAGGAGCTGGCCGCCATCCAGCAACGCTGGGCGGAAATCCAGTATCAGTTTCCGGATGATCAGAAAGAAAAGGGGTTCGAAGTGCTGGCCAAAAACGCCGAGGCGTTTGTTGCCCGCTACCCGGATCATGCCGAACCGCTGATCTGGCAGGGGATTGTGCTGAGCACATACGCCGGAGCCAAGGGTGGACTTGGCGCGCTCGGGTTGGTCAAGGATGCTCGAAAAGCTCTTGAGGCAGCGATGACAATCAATCCGGGTGCCCTTGAAGGGTCTGCCTATACCTCCCTGGGAAGTCTCTATTATCAGGTGCCGGGCTGGCCGCTAGGTTTTGGCGACGATGATAAGGCCCAGAAATACTTGCAGAAGGCGCTGGCTATTAATCCCGATGGTATGGATCCGAACTACTTCTTCGGGGATTTTCTGCGTGAACAGGATCAGCCACAGCGGGCCCGGGTGTATCTGGAGAAAGTCCTGAAGGCCCCCTCTCGCCCGGGACGGGAACTGGCGGATACGGGCCGGCGTGAGCAGGCGAAACGGCTGCTGGAAAAACTCTGATCCACCGTTGGGCGCGATCCGCCGCGTCCTGCGCTGTGAGCTACACTCACGTGTAACGAGGGTGTTCCTTCCATGCCGGTGACAGTCAGTGCCGGAATTGTGGATTCCCGGGATGTATCTTGCCAAACAGGCAGGGCGCGACTGTGCGGTTGGTGCATCAGGAATACTGCGCATATAAAAAAAGAACATTTCACCTCATATTCTAATTTAGTATATCCTTAGAATTAAATTTCAGGATCGAGCCCGAAAGAGGTGAATGCCATGAGCAAACCGATCGTTCAGCATTTTTTCGACGAGCCCACCAATACGTTCAGTTATGTGGTTCGGGATCCGGACAGCCAAGCCTGTGCCATTCTCGATTCCGTGCTGGACTTTGACTACGCGGCAGGCAAGACCGATGTGCGCTCAGCCGATGAGATCATCGAGTACATTCGCAGCCATGATCTGGAAGTCGAATGGATTTTGGAGACGCATGTTCACGCCGATCATCTGTCGGCCGCCCCGTACCTGCATGAAAAACTGGGTGGCAAGACCGGTATTGGCGCCCATATCCGGGATGTCCAGGAGATTTTTGGAAAAGCTTTCAACGCCGGTACCGAGTTCGCCCGCGATGGTAGCCAGTTTGACCAGTTGTTCCGGGAAGGTGACACCCTCCATATCGGTAGTCTGGAGGGGCGCGTCCTGCATACCCCCGGACACACGCCAGCTTGCCTGACCTATGTGATCGGAGACGCTGCCTTTGTTGGCGACACCCTGTTCATGCCTGATTTCGGGACCGCGCGCTGCGATTTTCCCGGAGGGGACGCCAGGATTCTCTATCAGTCCATTCAGAAAGTTCTGGCGCTGCCGTCCGAGACCCGGATTTTCCTGTGTCATGACTATAAGGCGCCGGGTCGTGATGAGTACGTTCACATGACGACGGTGGAGCAGCAGCGGAAGGCAAATATCCACGTTCACGATGGTGTTTCCGAAGATGAATTCGTCAAAATGCGTACCGAGCGAGACGCCACTCTCGATATGCCCCGGCTGATTCTTCCGTCCGTTCAGGTCAACATGCGGGCCGGGCATATGCCTCCCGCCGAAGACAATGGCCAGGTATACCTCAAAGTTCCGGTCAACCTGTTCTGAGTCGCCCATGAACCTGCAACGCTACCTGCCGATTCTGAACTGGCTGCCAGCCTATGGCCGTGGTCAGGCCACCAGTGACCTGGTGGCTGCGATCATCGTCACGGTGATGCTGATTCCCCAGTCCCTGGCCTATGCACTGCTTGCCGGGCTGCCGGCCCAGGTGGGACTGTACGCCAGTATCTTGCCGCTGGTGGTTTACGCCGTTTTCGGCACCAGTCGCACGCTCTCTGTTGGTCCGGTAGCTGTTGCGTCGTTGATGACGGCAGCGGCGCTGGCACCGCTGGCCGCTTCCGGGACGCCGGAATATGTCGCCGGCGCGATTCTGCTGGCGATCATGTCTGGGCTGATGCTCACAGCCATGGGGCTGCTTCGGCTTGGCTTTCTGGCGAACTTCCTCAGCCATCCGGTGATCTCCGGCTTTATTACCGCGTCGGGGATTGTCATCGCTGCCAGCCAGCTCAAGCACATATTTGGTGTCGAGGCCTCGGGCCATAACCTTTGGGAAATCATTGAGTCCCTGGTGTTGTCGATTGGCAATACCAATCTCCCTACTCTGGCTATCGGCATCGGTGCCCTGCTATTTCTCTTGTTTGCCCGAAAACGCCTGAGGCCGATTTTGTCCGGACTTGGTGTGCCTGGCCGTATGGCTGACATTCTGACCAAGACGGCACCGATCCTGGCTGTGTTGGTAACCACTCTGGTGGCCTGGCAGCTGCATCTTGGCGAGAGTGGGGTGAAACTGGTCGGCCAGGTGCCATCTGGTTTGCCCGAGTTGACGCTGCCAAGTATGGACTGGCAACTGTGGCAACAGCTGGCGGTAAGCGCTCTTTTGATCAGTGTGGTTGGCTTCGTGGAATCCGTGTCGGTGGGGCAGACGCTGGCGGCGAAACGGCGTCAACGTATCGACCCGGATCAGGAACTGATTGGACTGGGTACCGCTAATCTTGGCGCCGGCCTGTCCGGTGGCATGCCAGTCACCGGTGGTTTCTCGCGCTCTGTGGTCAACTTCGATGCTGGCGCGGAAACACCGGCAGCCGGTGCCTACACAGCGGTGGGCATTGCCCTTGCCACGCTGTTTCTGACACCGGCCATCGCCTATTTGCCCAAGGCGACGCTGGCGGCCACCATCATCGTGGCGGTCATCACCTTGATTGACCTGCCGGCATTGGCGCGCACCTGGCGATATTCCCGGACCGACTTCGGTGCCATGCTAGCGACCATTGTGCTGACTCTGGGCCATAGCGTAGAGGCGGGCATTATCTCTGGTGTGACTTTGTCCATTGGCCTGTTCCTGTTCCGAACCAGCCGTCCCCACTTCGCGGTGGTTGGTCGGGTGCCAGGCACCGAGCATTTCCGCAATGTACTTCGTCACGATGTGGAATTGTGCCCGAAAGTTACCTTCCTTCGGGTGGATGAAAGTCTGTATTTCGCCAATGCCCGGTTTCTGGAAGAAACGGTAATGGATCTGGTTACCGGAGAACCGGAGCTGAAGGATCTGGTGCTGGTGTGCCCGGCGGTTAACCTGGTGGATGCTTCAGCCCTGGAAAGCCTCGAAGCCATTAACGAACGTCTCAGGGATGCCGGCGTGAACCTGCACCTTTCTGAAGTAAAGGGACCTGTGATGGACCGTCTGAAGGGTACAGAGCTGCTTGCCCATCTGACCGGCAGGGTTTTTCTCAGTACTTTTGAGGCCTGGCAAATGCTGATTGGACAGGTACGATCACTGAAAGAAACGGCCTGATCAACGCCCCCGCTTGCTCCATGGGTGGGGTTGGCTCGTATCATGGTGATCTTTCCGGTTTCTGATTCGGCGGTGATTTCATCATGGGCATGACCGATAACCTGCTATCGACCAGTCAGTGGGTCATTACCCTCCTCCTGTTCGTGGTGATCCTGGCGTGGGCCCTGCGCTCGATTGACTGGCAGGCACTGCGCCAGGATAACGCGTTGCAGCATACGTTTTTCGGTGCGGCAGTGGTGCTGGGCTTTCTCTGGCAATTGCGGGCCGGGATTTCGCCCGGACTGTCCATTCATGTGTTCGGGATTACCGTCATAACCCTGATGCTGGGTTGGGCCCTCGCGGTTCTGTCCGGTTTTCTGGCCCTCCTCATTACCGTGATCACCGGCCGGGAACCGCTGCTGATGTTTGCTGCAAATGGGCTGGTCACGGTCATGGTGCCGGCCCTGGTCAGCCACGGCATCATGCTCTGGGAGCGGCGGCAGAACTTCCGGAACTTCTTCGCCTATATCTTTTTCTGCGGTTTCTTCGGAGCCGGCATTTCGGTGGCGGTGGCCGGCAGCGTCATGTGTCTGATGCTCTGGACAAGTGGCGTCTATGAATTTCAGACCTTGATCCACGAGTATTTCCGTTACCTCCCCCTGTTCATGATTCCGGAAGGTTTTGTGAACGGTACGTTCGTGACCGGCCTGATGGTGTTTCATCCCGACCGGCTGACCACCCTTGACCAGCGACGCTATCGCTGATGGTCGGCCCGGTCAGATGCCTTTGCTGCCAGCGATCAGTGGCTCGAGCAGGTCAGTGTTTGCACCCGCCAATCTTTTTTTCTGCCATTGCGAAGCCCACGCCAGTACCTGCGTTGCCGGCATCGGGCGGGCAATGCCGTAACCCTGGGCAAAATGGCACCCCATATCCCGAAGGGCTTTGGCATGTGCCATGGTTTCAACACCTTCGGCAAGCGCGGGTCGCTGGAAGCGCTGGGCAAGGAATATAACGCTCTCGACGATGGCTCTATCGTTAACGTCTTCAAGCATGTTCAGTATGAAGCTCTGATCGATCTTGATGGTGTCCACTGGCAGAGTGCGCAGGTAGGTCAGTGAGGAAAAGCCGGTGCCGAAGTCATCCAGCGCTACCTGTATGCCAAGTGCGCGGCAGCGGGCCAGTACGTTACTGGCTCGCTTGGTATCTTCCAGCGCCGTGGATTCCAGTACTTCCAGGGTAATGAGCGCCGGGTTCAGATCCGGGTGACTGGACAGATAGCTTTCCAGATAATCTGCAAACCTGCGATCCATTAATTGCTGGGCACTCACGTTGATGCTCACCGCCAGCGTTTCTCCGGCCTCTTTCCAGGCGTTCATCTGGTGGATGGCCTCCTTCAGCACCCACTGGCCGAGTGGTACTTCGAGATGGCTGTTTTCCACGGCGGGCAGGAATTGCCCAGGGGCCAGAATGCCCCTGGCCGGGTGATTCCAGCGGATCAAGGCCTCAAAGCCCACCAGTTGGCAATCGGAAATCTGAATCTGAGGCTGGAAGAAGAGCATAAACTCATCGTTCTCCAGAGCCCGGCTAATCTCCGCCAACTGGTCGCGACGTTTTCGGCGATCTTCATCGAGGCCCGGGTCGAAAAAGTGAAACTGATTGCGGCCCTTTTCCTTGGCGGAGTACATCGCCTGGTTGGCATGCCGGATCAGCCCCTCGGTATCCGCGTTGTCCTCCGGATAGTGGGTGATGCCAAGACTGGCCGTGAGGGTCAGGGTATCTTCGCCCATCATCAAAGGCTCGTTGATTGTCGCGAGAACGCGTTGGTAGACCTCTTCGTGATTGTCATTCTGGAGCAGGAGTATGAATTCATCGCCACCAATCCGGGCGACGGTATCGCCGCTGCGAAGTGCGCGGGACAATCTTTTCGCCAGTGTCTTAAGTGCCTGGTTGCCGAGGGCATGGCCGAAGCGATCGTTAAGATTCTTGAAGTTGTCCAGATCCAGGTAGCACACCGATAACGCCCGCTGGTGTCGGTCGGCATGGGAACGGGCCGTGTTCACGCGCTCTTCCAGCAACTGGCGGTTCGGAAGACCGGTGAGCTCATCATAGTTGGCAGCCCGGTCCAGCTCCTTTGCGTGGTTTTTCAGCGCGGTGATGTCGGAGAACGCTGCCACATGATAGAACTGCCCTGGCTCCTCCAGATGCACCCGGCTGATGGCCAGAAGTTCGATATACTCTTCGCCACTTTTGCGCCGGTTCCAGATTTCGCCTCGCCAGTGATCGGTTTTTTCTATGCTGTGCCACATGGATCGATAGTACTCGGGCGAATGGCGGCCCGAGCTCAGGATAGCGGGCGTCAGGCCCAGAACTTCATCGCGACTGTAGCCGGTAATCGTCGAAAACGCCGGATTGGCGTCCAGAATCTGATTGTTGCGGTCGGTGATGAGGATGGCTTCATGGCTTCGATCGAAGACGCTGGCGGCGATACGAAGGTTACGTTCACCGTGCTTTCGGTCAGATATGTTGTTCTGGATAACCACAAACCCGGTAACTACGTCCCCGTTTTCTGTAATGGGCGCGCAGTACGTCTGAACCCAATAGGGCTTGCCTGCCCGGGTGTAATTCAGAATATCTTCTTCAAAAGTCTGGCCCAGATGCAGCTGGCGACGGATGCGCGTAACGGTTTCGGGATCGGTTTCGGGCCCGTAGAGAATGTCCCGTGGTGATTGCCCGATCACCTCTTTCAGGCGGTAGCCGGTATGCTCCTCAAAACTCGGGTTCACCCATTCAATGATTCCGGCTTCATCCAGCAGGATCACCATGTTCCGGGTAATTGAGGCGACTCGGGCGAGCCGGTCGGTGAGGTTGTCAGAAAACACTGACGTTGAGTCCGGTGGTGAAGGCATTGGCGGCTGATGCTACTGGAACTTGAATGAAATGACATGCCTCTTTTTTCTGAGTGAATTGACGGATATCAATTTTTTTGGCTTTTGTGGAGCGCTGAGCTTAGTTCCGCCAACGGGAATGTTTCTGCAGCTTACGCTGCAGCGTTCGGCGATGCATGTTCAGGGCACGAGCGGTGGCCGACACATTGCCCTCCTGTTCGTTCAGGACACGCTGAATGTGTTCCCACTCCATCTCTTCGACCGAAGGCGGAGCGGCGCGCAGGTCCGGTGCTGACTCCAGTGGGTCAAAACCGGCGATCAGCTGGTTTACCGTGACGGGCTTGCAGAGATAATTGACGGCGCCGCGGCGCATGGCCTCGACGGCGGTGGCAATGCTGCCGTAACCGGTCAATACCAGAACGTCCAGGCCTGGTTGGCGGGCGAGTAATTCCGGCAGCAGCTGCAAACCACTTTCACCGGCAAGGTTCAGATCCAGCACGCAGCGCACGTAGTTTCTGGTTTCGAGGGCATTTTTTGCGTCGGCGTGGGATCTGGCGCACGTTGCCTCAATTCCGTGCCGGCCGAGAGAGCGCTGCAATATCTGCAGGAAGGCCTCATCGTCGTCAATCAGAAGCCAGGTAGAGTCTTCAGACACGCTCACCTCCCGTGTCGGCCTGTGGTAAATCGATGATCATGGTCGTGCCGGTCCGGCTCACCTGTGCCTTCAGAGTGCCGCCCAGGCGTTGAATGGTAGCATTGGAAAGAAACAGGCCGACACCCAGGCCGCGTTCAGAATCCACTACCTGTTCTCCCGGTGTGCCCTGGAGCGCAGTCTCCAGACCATCGCCCTCGTCTTCCACGACCACTTCGATACGTTCGTTTGCTGCCAGCCGCGCGCTCACGCCAACCCATTTGGGGCTGGCGGTCAGTGCATTTGCCAGCAGGTTCAGAACGGCCTGATCAAGTGTGGCATCGACTGCAACCGGTGATTCCGGGAGCGGAGTCTGCCACTCGATAGCGCCGGAGGGCCAGAGCAGGGTTGCGGACTCTCTAAGGCGCAAGAGCCAGTCTTTTGCGCTGATGGTTTCCAGTTGAGCTGTTCTGGCCTGAATGGCAGCGTTAGAAAGCTGCTGCAAATGGCCGCTGCACAAGTGAAGTTGCTGCTCCATCGTGTCCAGGTCCTCATTCAGATGCTGATCGCTCAGGCCAGACCGCATTTCCTCAACCAGCAGCGTCATGGTGTTGAGTGGCGTTCCCAGGCGGTGAGCAATAGCGGCGGAGGAAAGCCCCAAAGCAATAACCTGTTCATCGCGCAGGCGGGTTTCGCGGATTTCTGACAGTTGCGACTGTTGCTGGCGCAGGCGCCGGGCCAGAGTGCCCACAACGAGTAAGAGAATGGCGGAGGTGAGAGCGAAGGTTACCCACATACCGACCAGGTGCAGCTGGGCCAGGTTGGCATTGTGATGACCGCTGTTTACCGGCGTCGGCCAAAGCACCAGCGCGGTATAGACGGCAATGCCAATCACGGTTAGCACGATGCCCTGGCCCAGGGGAACAAGCACAATGGCGGTGGCGATGGGCAGCAGCAGTAGTGAGGTAAGCGGGTTGGTGTAGCCGCCGGTCATGAACAGCCAGGCGCCGATGAGCAGCAGGTCGAGGGCAAGGCCGGCACTGACCGTCACGGCAGCTCTGGGCGGGCGGCGGGTAAACCACAGCCATCCCAGCGTTGCCAGCACACCGTAAAGCAGGCATAGCAGGAGGGCTTCGGCCCGGTAGGCGAGGTTGACCACGGCTTCGGCAATAGCGAGGGCTGTCAGCTCAATCGCGACAATAGCCAGGCGCATAACCAGGAGGTAACGGGCCGCCTGTTGAAAACCGGTCTGGGATTGGGTGAGCCATTTCATGGGGAGGATTCTAGCTGGTTTTCGCAGCAGGTACCCGCGCATGTACTCCAAAGTGGATGCGGCATTCTGTCTCAGGCGCGGTAACGGTCCGCACATTATCATGGGCGCAAATTCAGATTGGTCAGGATGTTGTGTTATGGCTATGCATTTAGTGAACAGGCTGGCGTTGGTGTATGTCGCGGGAAATCTGTTCCTGCCCTTGTCTGTCTGGGCCCAGGAGGCGGATGAGGCATTGCCGCTGATCCGGGTGACCGAAGGGCAGGCGACCCGGGAGGTGTCCGAAATACTCGCCCCGGAGCCGGTGGAACGGTTGACGTCAGATCCGTCTGTCTCGCTTTCCCGGATGGGCGGGCGAGGTCTCGATCCGGTCATTCGCGGCCAGGGCCAGGAGCGGGTTGATGTCCTGCTTGATGGTATCCGCGTAGAAGGCGCCTGTCCTAATCGAATGGACCCGCCCACCAGCCGCCTCAGCTCAGCACTGGCCCCGGTACTGGACGTGCGCACCAGCAACCAGACTCTGCGCTGGGGGCCCATCGCCGGTGGCCAGGTGGTCGCGACAACGGCGGCCCCGGATTTTCAGGACGATGTAACAACTGGCCACGTCACACTGGGGGCCTCGGACAACGGCAATGGAAAACTGGCCAATGGCAGTATCGCCACAGGCAGTGATCGGGGCTGGATCCGACTGGCAGGCGGTTATGACGAGGCGGATGATTACGAAGACGGTGACGGCAATAAAGTGCGCAGTGCGTACAAAAATTCGGAGGGTCGTGTGGATGCGGCCTGGAAGGCGGATAACGGTTTCTATGTCAAGGGACTGGTCAGCCGTCAGGAAGAGCGCGATGTGAAATACGCCGGTTCGGGGATGGACGCACCCAAAACCGATACCGATATTCTAAGGTTGGAGTTGGGAGCGCCGGTTGCCAGCGGTGACTGGAACCTTCTGGCCTGGCAGGCGGACGTAGATCATGTCATGGACAATTTCAGCCTGAGACCCGCCACGATGAAAATGCTGACAGCGTCTGAAACCCGGACCCGAGGGCTTCGGCTGACGCTGGACCAGAGCCCGGACGCAAAGACCAACTGGGCCATTGGCACAGACTTCGAGACCAATAACTGGGAGGCGGAACGCTTTGGCGGCGCCACTCTGGACACGCTGACCTCGGTGCTTTGGCCGGATGTGGACCGGGACAGACTGGGCTTCTTTGCTGAGCGCTTCTATCGGATAATGCCGTCGCTGCAACTCGGTGCCGGTGTTCGTTATGACCGGGTGGAGATGGATGCAGGCTCGTCCGACAAGACATTCGGCAGCGGCATGATGGCCCAGTCTGCCGCCGATATTTACACCGCACTTTACGGCACCACCAATACCGAAGCCACGGACGATAATTTCAGTGGATTCGTCACCGGTGACTGGCGTTTCTCTTCCCGTCAGTCCATGGAGGTGACCGCGAGCCGGAGTGTTCGCAGCCCTGGGGTTACAGAGCGTTATATCGCCAGCTGGAGCATGATGCCGGCCATGCGCTGGGTCGGTAACCCGGCACTGGAGACGGAAAAGCACAACAAGCTGGAACTTGCCTTGCCGGGCCGGAGCGATGGCTGGCACTGGCGCCCTGCGGTCTGGATTGATCAGGTGGACGATTTCGTATTGCGGACCCGCAATGCGGACCAGGTCAGTGTTTACCGCAATATCGACGCTCGTCTGCTCGGCCTGGAAGGGGAACTCGGCTGGAGTAACGGAACCTGGAGCACCGCCAGCAAGCTGGCAGCGGTCCGTGGTGAAAACCGTGACGATGACAAAGCGCTGCCCCAGATTCCTCCGGTTCAGTTCATCCAGACTCTGGGTTGGCAGAAGATGGGGCACCAGCTTGAGCTGGAGTGGCAGGTTGCCCGGCGGCAGGACAGGGTGGACCTGGAGTCCGGCCTGGATGCGGGCACCTCGCCGGGTTATGGCGTGCTGAATCTCACGGGGAGTCACCCGCTTGTGGAGTACCTCACGCTGTCCTGGGCGGTGGATAACCTGTTTGATAACACCTGGGCGCCGCACGTCAGTCGTGCCAATACAGACCCTTTCAGTCCCGAGGCTGTCCGGGTAAATGAGCCTGGCCGCACCCTGCGGGCCGCACTGACGGCTCGATGGTGATGGTCGAAGTGGCGGTTGCCCGCTTCTCATAGCCGGCGGGTAACTCTTGCCCCGGGTGGACCCTGCTCTGTCACCCGGGGCTTTTTTGTGAATCTCCTCTCGTCAGTACAAAATTTGTCCTTGATCAACCTCATTCCCAGCCTGAGGATCTATGCTGAATTCAATCAGGTGCACGTTTTGCGCCAGATGATGGGTTGATAGGGTCTGGACTCTTTATCCGGACTGAACTGTGATGCCAAGGACAGGAGCTTAACTGTGACCGACGACCAAATTCCCCCTGAAGGCTCGGAACAAGATCTCGCTTCGCGATTCCCGACTGCCTACACCATTCTCTTTTTCCTGATCATTCTGGTCGCTGCGCTGACCTGGATCATTCCCGCCGGACAGTATGACCGGGCCATGAATGAAGAGGTCGGACGCGAAGTTGCCGTGCCCGGGACCTATCAAACCGTGGACCCGAACCCACAAGGCTTTGTCGACGTAATGCTGGCGCCAACGGCGGGTTTCTACGACCCTGACAGCTATGTAGCCAACGCCATTGACGTGGCATTGTTCGTGCTGTTTCTGGGCGGTTTCCTGGGTGTCATGAACGCGACGGGTGCCATTGATACCGGCATTCGCAGTGCCATGCGACATCTTGAAGGCCATGAAATATGGATGATCCCGATTCTGATGACGTTGTTTGCCATCGGCGGCACGACCTATGGCATGGCCGAGGAGACACTTGCGTTTTACGCGATTCTCATCCCGGTAATGATCGCCGCCGGCTACGATGCCGTTACCGGGGTTGCCATCATTCTGATTGGTGCCGGCATCGGCGTTCTTGGTTCGACCATAAACCCGTTTGCCACAGTGATTGCGGCCAACGCCGCGAATATTCCCTTTACGGACGGCATTGTATTGCGATTTGTGATTCTGGTTGGTGGATTGATTATTTGCGCAGCCTACGTTATGCGGTACGCCCAAAGGGTCAAACAGGATAATTCGCGGTCGGTTGTGGCAAAGCAGTGGGATGCGCACCGGAAGTTGTTCCTGCGGGGGCATGAAGAGGGGCTCGGAGACGCCACGCTCAATACCACCCAGATCATTGCACTGATTATTTTCGCTCTGACCTTCGCCGTCATGATCTGGGGCGTGTCCTCCCAGGGTTGGTGGATGGCGCGCATGGGGGCTCTGTTCTTTGGTGCCGCCATTGTTATCGGACTGATTGCCCGCCTGGGCGAAAAAAAGCTCACGGGCAGTTTCGTCGATGGCGCCAGAGACCTGTTGGGTGTTGCTCTGGTGGTCGGCCTGGCCCGTGGCATCGTGGTGATCATGGATCAGGGCATGATCGCCGACACGATTCTCCACAGCGCGGAAACCTCTCTCGGCGGTCTGCCCCAGCTGGCGTTTATCAACCTGATGTTCTGGATTGAAGTGGGGATGAGTTTCTTCGTGCCCTCGTCTTCCGGACTGGCGGTGCTTTCGATGCCCATCCTGGCGCCGCTGGCCGACTTTGCCAATGTCGGGCGGGACCTGGTGGTCACCGCCTATCAGTCCGCCAATGGCCTGGTTAACCTGATCAACCCGACCTTTGCAGTGGTCGTCGGTGGTCTGGCGATCGGACGGGTATCCTACGATCGGTGGATTGCCTTTATCTGGCCGTTGTTGCTGATTCTGACGGTGTTCATAAGTCTGGCCATCAGTATCGGTACCTTTCTCTGATGCCTTGGTAAAAAGGAGCTTGCCATGTCTGAACCGACACTCGGTGTTCATTCCGAAACCGGCACACTGCGGCAGGTCATTGTTTGTCGCCCTGGCCTCGCCCATCGACGACTGACGCCGTCCAACTGCGATGCGCTGCTGTTTGATGACGTGTTCTGGGTCAAGCAGGCACAGAAAGACCACGACGTGTTTTCCGGCCTCATGCGCGCCAGGGGCGTCGAAGTGCTGGACGTTAACGAGTTGCTTGCAGAGACGCTGGACATTGCCGAAGGCAGAGCCTGGATCCTGGATAACCGGATCAACTGGAACCAGATCGGCGTTGGTATGGTCTCTGATCTGCGCGCCTGGATGGACCAGCTGCCGGGTGCGAAGCTGGCAGAATTTCTGATCGGTGGCCTGGAAGTGGGCGATCTGCCGTTCGACCCGGTTGGGCTGTTTGGTAATCACCTGGGGCGGTATGGCTTCGTGTTGCCGCCGTTGCCCAACTTCCTGTTCACCCGGGACAACAGTGCCTGGATTTACGGAGGGGTCACCCTCAACCCCATGTACTGGCCGGCGCGCAAGCCGGAGACGCTGTTGATGGCCGGTATTTACAAGTTCCATCCCAAGTTTGCCGGCAAGGTCAACGTCCACTGGGGCGACCCACTGCAGGATCATGGCCTGGCCACGCTGGAAGGCGGGGATGTGATGCCGGTGGGTAATGGCGCCGTGCTGGTGGGCATGGGCGAGCGCTCGTCTCCCCAGGCCATTGGTCAGCTGGCGAAAGCCCTGTTTGACAGCGGTACGGCCGAGCGGGTGGTTGCCTGCCAGATTCCCAAGACCCGCTCCGCGATGCACCTGGACACGGTGTTCACTTTCTGTGGCGGTAATGTGGTCACAACCTTCAAAGAGGTGGCGGATGAAATGGTCTGCTACGACCTGCGCCCGGGAGAAGGCAAGAAAAACCTCGCCTTCCACCAGGACCCTCGCCCGTTGTTCGAGGTCGTGGCCGATGTGCTGGGCTATCAGAACCTGGAGATCGTGCCGACCGGGGGCGATAGCCCGGCCGAGCGTGAGCGGGAGCAGTGGAACGATGGCAACAATGTGCTGGCGCTGAGCCCCGGTGTGGTTATCGGCTATGACCGTAATGACGATACCAACGCCGCCCTGGAGGCCGCAGGTATCGAGGTGCTCTCGATACCGGGGGCAGAGCTTGGGCGTGGCCGCGGCGGTGGCCGCTGTATGAGCTGCCCGACGATGCGCGACCCTGTTTAACCGGAAAGGACAACCGTTATGGCTTTTAATCTGAAAAACCGGCATTTCCTGACGCTGCGTGATTACACTCCGCGCGAAATCGGTTTTTTGCTCAAACTGGCGGCAGACCTGAAAACGGCGAAATATGCCGGTACCGAGGTGCCGAAACTTCAGGGCAAGGATATCGCTCTGATCTTTGAGAAAAACTCCACTCGCACCCGGGTCGGTTTTGAGGTGGCTGCGTTCGACCAGGGTGCCCGGGTTACCTATCTTGGGCCGACCGGCACCCACATTGGCCACAAGGAATCGGTCAAGGATACCGCCAGGGTTCTGGGCCGGGTCTACGATGCCATCGAGTACCGCGGCTTCGGCCAGGCGGTGGTGGAAGAGTTGGCGCAATACGCCGGCGTGCCGGTCTATAACGGCCTTACCAATGAATTTCATCCTACCCAGATCCTCGCTGATTTCCTGACCATGCAGGAAAATGTCGAAAAGCCGCTCCATGACGTGTCCTATGTTTTTCTTGGCGATGCCGCCAATAACATGGGGGACAGTCTGCTGATCGGTGGCGTGAAAATGGGGATGGATGTTCGTTTGTGTGCCCCCAAAGCCTGCTGGCCGAAACAGGAGGTTCAGGACGAGGCGCATGGGATCGCTGCCGAGACCGGCGCCCGGATCACCATTACCGACGATATTGATTCGGCCGTAAAGGGTGTTGACTTCGTTTACACCGATGTCTGGGTTTCCATGGGGGAAGCCAAGGAAAAGTGGGCCGAGCGGATCAAGCTGCTGATGCCGTATCAGGTGAACGCGGTGCTTATGGAGAAAACCGGTAACCCGCGCGCGCGCTTCATGCACTGTCTGCCCGCATTCCATAACACCGAGACTACCGTTGGCAAGGAGATCCAGAGCGAGTTCGGTATTGATGCCATGGAAGTGACCGAAGAGGTGTTTGAAAGCCCGGCCTCGATCGTCTTCGATCAGGCGGAAAATCGCATGCATACCATTAAGGCGGTTCTCGTCGCCACACTGGGAGCCTGACATGTTAGTGGTGGCTGCTTTGGGCGGTAACGCCCTGTTGAAACGTGGTGAGCCGCTGACGGCCAGCGCGCAGCGCAGCAACGTGAAGGTTGCTGCAAAGTCGCTGGCCAAAATTGTGCGTGCGGGACATAAGCTGGTGGTCACCCACGGTAATGGTCCCCAGGTGGGGCTGCTGGCGCTTCAGGGCGCAGCCTACAAGCCGGACGAGGCGTATCCTCTGGACGTCCTCGGTGCCGAGACCGAAGGAATGATCGGTTACATGATTGAGCAGGAGCTTGAAAATGAACTCGGGCATGACCGGCCAGTGGCAACATTGCTGACACAGGTGGTGGTAGATCCAGCCGATCCGGCGTTCAGCCACCCGACCAAGTTTGTGGGCCCTGTTTATGATCAGGCCGAGGCCGAATCCCGGGCCGCGGCAGCAGGCTGGCGGATCGCCCAGGATGGTGACAAATGGCGACGGGTGGTTCCGTCACCAAAGCCACTGGATATCCCGGACCTCCGGGTCCTGCAGTTGCTGCTGGCTCAAAACGTTATTGTTGTCTGCACAGGGGGGGGTGGTATTCCCGTTCTGCGACGTGAGGACGGCGGCATGATTGGTGTTGAGGCGGTGATCGACAAGGATGCCGCCAGCGCGCTGCTTGCCAGCCAGCTGGGTGCCGATGCACTCCTCCTTCTGACCGATGTCGAGTCGGTTTTTCGGGGGTTTGGCACTGATAAACAAACCCCTGTCAGCACCCTCACAGTGGCGGAAGGCAGGGGGCTGGATATGCCGGCGGGCTCAATGGGCCCCAAGCTGTCGGCTGCCTGTGATTTTTCGGAATCCGGAGGGGTAAGCGGTATTGGTCGGCTATCCGATGCGCTTGCCATTCTTGATGGTACTGCGGGCACGCGGGTTATGCCTGGTACTTGAGTCGGACTTGCTGATAACCTTCATTTATTAGCAAATAACCAGAGTTGACTGTGCAATGGCAAGAATTTCTCTCGCTCGCTCTCTTTTTCCGGCGTTGCTCTGTTTTCTGTCCTCAATCGCCCAGGCCCAGCCTTCACCGGGGGAATTTCCGGCGTCCGTTCCCGTGGAGCGGGGGGCGTTCGCGGAGAGCCTGCATCTTGATGGTGTTATAGAGGCTGTCCAGCAGAGCACGGTGTCCGCTCAGACCAGTGGTACGGTCCAGAAACTGCCGTTTGATGTGGATGATTCCGTGGCCGCCGGTGACCTCATTGTGCAGCTGGAGGACAGCGAACAGCGTGCGCGGGTTAATCAGGCCAGGGCCGGGCGGGAAGAGGCGCAGGCAGCCCTGGCCGATGCCCAGCAGCGGTATGCCCGGATTGAGGCGGTTCACGAGCGCGGCCTGGTGTCGCGGCAGGAGTTTGATCAGGCCCGAAACAACCTGGCGGCGGCCAGGGCTCGGATGGAGCGAGCGGGAGCCGCCCTAGCCGAAGCGGAGGAGCAGCTGGGTTACACGCGGATCGTTGCACCCTATGGGGGGATACTGACTGAGCGCCATGTGGAGTTAGGTGAGGCGGTGAACCCCGGCCAGCCGTTGCTTAGTGGCTTGTCCCTGGAGCAGTTGCGGGTGGTGGTGGATTTGCCACAGAAATACGCCGATCTGGCCCGCTCCGAACGTCAGGCCAGGGTCACCCTGGCCGATGGCAGGGTTCTGGAAACCGGCTCAATGACCTTTTACCCCTACGCTGACCCTGAAACCCACACCTTCCGCCTGCGCATGCGGCTCAGTGAACCCAATGGGTCCCTGTATCCCGGTATGCTGGTCAAGGTTGCTGTTCCAGTCGGCAGCCGGGCAACACTTTGGGTACCGTTCAGCAGTTTGCTACACCGGAGTGAGGTGCGCGCGGTGTTTGTTCTCAATGATCAGAACCGGCCCCGATTGCGCCAGGTGCGTACCGGCGTCCGGGACAATGGCCGTATTGAAATTCTCGCCGGCCTCAGTGAAGGCGAGCGGGTCGTGATCGATCCGTCGTTGCTGGTTGGCAGTGAACGGCTAAACCTTTCAGGTGCTGCGGAGCCAGTCAAAGGGGAACAGGAGTGATGGGCAAGCTGCCTCCTGTTGGACCATCCGGAGCCATAGCACGCGTTTTCCAGGATAATCGGCTGACCCCTTTGCTGGCGGTACTTTCGATTCTGCTCGGGGTGCTCGTTGTCATCATTACACCGAAAGAAGAAGAGCCCCAGATTGATGTCACCATGGCGGATATCATGGTGGCCTTCCCGGGGGCCAGCACCCGGGAAGTGGAAAGCGTGATAGCCACCCCTGCGGAGCAGGTGATGAGCGAGATCACAGGCGTGGAGCATGTCTACTCCGTCTCTCGCCAGGGGCAGGCATTGATCACCGTCCAGTTCGAAGTTGGTGTACCCCGGCAGGAAGCCCTGGTAAGGCTATACAATCAGGTGTACTCCAATCAGGACTGGCTGCCGCCGGAACTGGGTGCTACACAACCGGTCATCAAGCCCAAAGGCATTGATGATGTACCGGTCATGACCCTGACCCTGTTTGATCCCGCCAGCGGCCATACCGGTGAGGAGCTTACCCGCCTCGCCCATATGCTGGAGGTGGCGCTGAAACGGGTGCCGGGCACCCGTGATGTTTATACGGTCGGCGGTATTCCCGACCGGGTGGATATCCACTTCGACCCCGCTCTGCTGTCCGGCTTCAACCTGACCGTCAACGACCTTGGCTACGCGTTGCAGGCGGCGAATGCCAGCACCCAGGAATCCAGGGTGACGCGGGACAATCTGTCGATCCCCGTGCAGGCCGGAACACTGCTGGAAACGGTGGAGGATGTCCGCGGTCTGGTGGTGGGTATGCACAATGGTGCTGCGGTCCATCTGGAAGATGTGGCGGATGTCACCCGCGGTGGAACCGTTGCGGACCAGAGCGTGATGACGGGTTTCGGCCCCGCCCACCCCGGAGGCATTGCAGGTGAACCGGGCGATGTTTATCCGGCGGTAACCCTCGCCATCGCCAAGAAGCCCGGCGAAAACGCCGTCGACATAACCACCGCCATTGAGGAGCGCCTGGCTAAACTGCGAAACCGCGCTTTGCCGGTGGGTATCGAGGTCCTTGTTACCCGGGACTATGGCGATACCGCGTCCCGGAAAGCCCAGAAGCTGATTAGCGACCTGGTTTCCGCGACTGTCTGCGTGGTGCTCCTGGTGCTGGCAGCCATGGGTTGGCGACAGGCCCTGATCGTTGGTGTTGCTGTACTCATTACCCTGTTGCTGACGCTGGTGTTTTCCTGGGCTTGGGGTTTCACTCTTAACCGGGTGTCGTTGTTCGCGTTGATCTTCTCCATCGGTATTCTGGTGGACGACGGCATTGTGATTACCGAGAATATCAATCGCCGTATCCAGAACTCCCGCGACCCGGTGAAGGACATCATTCCGGTAGCCGTGGACGAGGTGGGCACGCCGACCATCATGGCCAGCCTGACTATCATGGCGGCGCTTATCCCCATGGCGTTTGTCAGTGGCCTGATGGGGCCTTATATGAGCCCCATTCCCATCAATGCGTCGGCGGGGATGGTTTTATCCCAGATTGTTGCCTTTGTGGTGGCGCCCTGGCTGGCGTTCCGGTTGCTGAAGCACAGGAAGGGTGAGGCGGCGGCAGAAGCGGAGGGTGCCTCCAGTTCTGCTGATGGCGTCAGCCCTCTTTCCCTGAAGATCTTCCGGACATTACTCACGCCGTTTCTGGGTGAACACCCGTGGCGCCGGCGTTTGCTCGGCCTGGGCGTCGTCTCTTTGGCTGTTGCAGCCGCCTCATTGCCGGTGTTCCTGGCAGTGATTCTGAAGATGCTGCCGTTCGACAACAAATCGGAATTGCAGGTGGTGGTCGATCTGCCGGAGCGAACCCCGATGGAACAGACCCAGCGGGTGCTGATGGAAATGGGGGAGTATCTGGAGACCGTGGATGAGGTAGCCAACTGGCAGACCTACGCCGGCACCGCATCACCAATCAATTTTAATGGCCTGGTCCGGCAGTACTATCTGCGCAGCGCGCCCTACCAGGGCGATATCCAGATCAACCTTACCGGAGAGGAGCACCGGATCCGGCAATCCCACGCCATTGGCCAGGCACTGAGGGGCCCTCTCACTGCTATCGGGGATCGTTACGACGCCGAGGTGAAAATTGTCGAGGTGCCACCGGGGCCTCCGGTGTTGTCGCCGGTGGTGGCCGAGATCTACGCGGTAAACGAAGAGCGTCGTGCGGGCCTTGCCCGCCGTGTTGCGCAGGGCATGACGCAGGTGGAAGGCCTGGTGGATATCGACACCACGCTTGAGGCGCCCACGCGGCAATGGGAAGTCGTGGTGGACCGCGCTAGAGCGGCCCGCATGGGCGTGTCGCAGGGGCAGGTTGTGGCGGCATTGCAGACGGCTTTGGGGGGTAGCAACGTCAGCTTTTTGCACGATGAGCACGCCAAGTATCCCGTGCCTATCCGGGTTATCCTGGGTGAAGGTGATAAAGCTCAGCCCCCAGTGCTGATGTCCATTCCGGTTCGCAGCCGCAATGGAAACCTCGTGCCTCTTGCCAGTATTGCCGATGTACGTGAAGCTGACTGGATGGGTGCTGTCTACCACAAGGATTTGCTGCCGGTGACTTACGTGACAGCGGATATGGCTGGCGATATCGACTCTCCGCTTTATGGAATGTTCCGGATGGTGGATGACCTGGAGCAAATGGATGGCGGCCCTGAGCAGTTTTTTATCAACCAGCCGGTGCTGCCGGAAGCAGGCACCCTGAAGTGGGACGGTGAGTGGAAAATCACCTATGAAACCTTCCGGGACATGGGGGCTGCCTACAGTGTCGGCGTGTTTATGATCTTTGTGCTGCTGGTAGCCCAGTTCCGCTCATACCTGCTGCCGTTGGTGATCATGGCGCCAATTCCGCTGACACTGATTGGTATTATGCCCGGCCACGCCCTGCTAGGCAGGGAATTTACCGCGACCAGCATGATAGGCATGATCGCCCTGGCGGGAATTATCGTGCGTAACTCCATTCTGTTGGTGGTTTTTATACGGCAATTGCTGGACGAGGGTGTAGAGCTGGATGAGGCCGTAGTGCTTGCAGGGGCGGTACGTATCAAGCCTATTGCCCTGACTGCCATTTCGGCGATGGTGGGTGCTTACTTCATTCTGAACGACCCCATCTTCAACGGCCTTGCGATTTCGCTGATCTTCGGGCTTGCCATGTCTACTTTGCTGACGATTCTGGTGGTGCCGTTGCTTTATTACACCCTGGCCCGCTGCAAGTGGATCTGAGCTCGGAGAGGGCCAGTCACGCAGGGGCTGGTACCGTACCGGCAATGACGATCGTGTTCCGGCCGGTATCCTTGGCATGATAAAGACTCTGATCGGCCCGGCTGATCAGAGTGCGCAAGTCGCCACCATCCGGGCCAAACTGGGCGATACCGCCACTGACCGTCAGGTTGATTGGCTGCCCCTGATGGTGAAATGGGGATGTCTCTATGTTGCTCCGGATTTTGTCGGCGACCGTCAGCGCCTGTTCCGCTGACGTGTCTGAAAGCAGAAGGGCAAACTCTTCTCCGCCAAGCCGAGTCGCCAGGTCGGTGGCGCGAAGCGCATCCCGGAGAATGGAGGAGACGTGCTTTAGCGCCTGGTCGCCGGCCTCGTGGCCGTGTTGATCGTTAACCTGCTTGAAGTGGTCCAGGTCCAGCAGCAGCACCGACAGAGGCGTACCCTGGCGAAGACTGCGTTTGCGTTCGCTTGAGAAAACATCGCTGAGCCTGGCCCGGTTGGCCAACCCGGTGAGAGCATCGGTCTGGGCCATTTTGAGCAGCCGCGATTCGGACTGTTCCCGAGTGATCTCGTAGATGTGAGAGAAGGCAAGAATGGTCAGCGACATGATGCCCATGTTGGCAATGGGCAGGGGCTGCATCATCTCGGGCATATTCCTGTGCATGAAGAAAAAGATGACCGCCGCTGTGATCATGTAGAAAGCCGATATCAGAAGCCCGAGACGGCGGCCCATGAGCAAATGGGACAGGATAGGTATCAGCAGGACCCACGCATAGACCGTTGAGGTCGCACGTGGCGAGATAAGCGCAAACATCATGGTGGTGAAAAATGGCAGAGTGAAGGCCAGGATCCAGCGTTCCAGGTGAGCCGTGTCAGAGATGGCCCGGAAAATGAAAGCTGAATAGACGGCCATCCCAAGCTCTGCATAAGCCAGGGGGTAATTCTGGTTTTTAAGGTTGAGGAAGAAAAACAGAAGACCGGCCCCAAACGTAAAGGCCAGGAGGGACCGAAGAACCGCTTTGCGATAAGGCCGTGCCAGGTGTTTCTGGGCTTCGCTGTAGCTTTCCATGCTGAGGTTCTGCGCCATCTGAGGATGAGTGCGGACGTGTATTGAAGGTGTCCATATTTTTCATTAACTGGCATTAGATCAGATTTCAGGCGCCATTATGGCCGGCATTCGACCAAAGTCTATTATCGGGTTGGCCAGTAGCGCTGCATTTCCACAAAGAGGAAGGACGCACTCCAGGTGATGAGCACCAACCCTGTGAGGCCCTCGATGCCTGTCAGGAATCGTAGGCTGCCAAAGGCTTCGATGTCGCCGTAACCCAGGGTGGTAAAGGTGCTGAATGAGAAATAGGCGCAGTCCAGCAGGCTGCCATTGAAGTTCCCGGCCAGTTCCCCCCAGCCAGAGCCATGGTGCATGAAGTAGTAGGCGCCGGCGAAGATCCAGACTTCCAGGGTATGGGCAATGAGGACGCCGAATACGGCCAGGATCAGGCGGAAACGATGGCTTTGCCGCATTTTGGCGAGCAGGCTGCTGAGGCGAATCAGGGCTTCGTGATGGATAAGCACCACCACTGTCACAATCAGTGAATTAAGGATCACCGCATTGAGCAGGCCGACATGCTCTTCAACAGACAAATGTGCTTTACTCCGATAAGACTGACCGGGCTCGAAAGCCTGCGTGAAATTGACGCACCGGGTGTGGTTTTCCAATCCGAAACGACACCTTGATTGTATAGTAGTTCTGTCCCGTTAACCTACTGGGTTCCATTTACCTTAGCTGGCCATGAAGTAATGTCCAAACGACTCCTCCCCCTTATTATTCTTGCAGTTGGCGTTCTTGGTTTCCTGATTCTGAAGATGACCCGGCCCGAACCGGCTGAAGTCACAGCCACAGAGAGAAGCTGGCGTGTTGAAGTACAGACGATCGAACCTGGCAGCCACACTCCGGTGCTTCCTTTGTATGGCGAGGTGATGGCGCCGGATCAGGTCAATGTCACGGCGACATTGGCCGGCCGTATCGGAGCCCGCCCGGTCTCTGAAGGCGAGTCGGTAACGACAGGGGATCTGCTGGTGGCGCTGGAAGATGCGGATATTAATCCGGCGCTGGCCCAGGCCGAGGCCCAGGTCGATGATCTTCAGGCACAGATTCGGTCTGAGCAGGTGCGTTATCGAAATGACCTGGCAGCGCTGAAAACGGAGCAGGCAATCCGCGACAATGCCCGACGTCAGCTGGAGCGCACCGACTCGCTGGTGAAACGCAATCTGGCTTCCCGGGAGGATCTGGAAGCTGCCACGGATGCGCTGGCCCGGTCAGAGCTGACAGTGAGCACCCGCCAACGCGCCATTGATGAGCATCCTTCGCGGTTGCAGAGCCTGGAGGCGCGTCTGGCCCAGGCAGAAGCGGCTCTGGACACCACGCGCAGAGATGCGGAACGGGCCCGGGTCACCGCGCCCTTTGACGGTGTGATAACCGATGTGCAGGTCGCGCCGGGCGATCAGGTATCCCGCAATGAGCCGTTGCTTTCCCTATACCCCGTGAAGGGGCTTGAACTGAGGGCCCGGGTGCCGGAGATGTTCAGGGCGGAGCTGGTCGCGGCGCTGGATCGGGGCGAACGCCTTTACGCCTTCAGTGAAAATCGTCAGCACCGGTTTGAATTGGCCCGCTTTGCCGGTACCTCCGGCCCGGCTGGAACGGAAGCGATTCTGACTCTGACCGGCGAACCCGCCGGTATACGACCGGGCGGTTTGCTGCCGGTGAGCCTTGAGCGGCCCGAGCAATCTTCGGTGGTGGCCATTCCCTTCAGTGCCTTGTATGGCGCCAGCGTGGTTTACCTGATGAACAGCGAAAGCCGGATGGAACGGGTAACGGTTGAGCGCATTGGAGAGGCAAGAACGGCGAATGGCGAGCGCCAGCTGGTGGTTGCGGGGAAGGCGTTGATGCCCGGTGCCAGGCTGATTACCACCCATCTCCCGAATGCCATGAGCGGCCTGAAGGTGGAACTTGCAGCTGAGGCCGGGGAGCCCAGCCCATGAGGCGCAGAAAAGGCATCATCGGTTTCTTTGTCCACCACCGGGTCGCCGCCAACCTGGTGATGCTGGTGATGTTACTGGCTGGGACATTGGCCTTGAGTCGGATGAACATTCAGTTCTTTCCGACGTTTGCCCTCGATATTGTCAGTGTCCGGGTAGTGTGGAGCGGCGCTTCGGCCGAAGACGTGGAACAGGGTATAACCGACCCTCTTGAGCAGCGGCTGCGCAGTGTCGATGGCCTCAAGAAAATGACGTCCACTTCTGCCCAGGGCATTTCATCCATCACTCTGGAGTTTCAGGAAGGTACCAATCCGATCCAGGCACTGGACGATGTCCGGCAGCAAGTAGATGAATTTACCAATCTTCCGGCAGATGCCGAAGAGCCCCAGGTCACCCGCGTGGAACGCTACGAACCGGTTGCCAGGCTGCTGGTGTTTGGCGATGTGAATCGCGCCGAGCTCAGAGCTCTGGTCTACCGCTACGAAGACGAGTTGCTTGAGCGGGGGATCGACCGGGTTTCAATCCGTGGGTTGCCGGAGCAGCAGATCAGCATTGACGTGCCTGTGGAGCGGCTTGAGACCCTGGGTTTATCACTGGAGCAGATTGCCGACCGCGTTGCGTCCATTTCTCGCGATTTGCCGGCGGGTATGATGGCCCAGCAGGACGCGACCCGCGAATTGCGGGCAGTGGAACAGCGCCGGAGCCCCCAGGCGTTTGAAAACATTCCGGTACTCAGTGGGGGGCGGATCCAGTTGAGGCTGGGCGATATAGCGATCATCCGTCAGGAGGCCCGGGAGAGTCAGGTTACCCTGACCCGGGATGGTCTGCCGGCGGTTGAGTTGCAGTTACAGCGGGCTGAAAACGGCAATTCCCTGGCCGCAGCCAAGGTGCTTGAGACCTGGCTGAAGGACACGCGCCCCACCCTGCCGGCCTCATTAAAGCTGGAGGTCTACGATGAAACCTGGCAACTGCTGGATGATCGTATCTCACTGCTGCTAACCAACGGTCTGGGTGGTCTGGTACTGGTTGTGTGCCTGCTGTACCTGTTCTTGCCGGGGCGTGTGGCGCTCTGGGTTGCCATCGGCATTCCTACCGCCTTCCTCGCCGCATTGGCAGTGCTGTGGGGCATCGGTGGCTCCATCAATATGATCTCTCTGTTTGCACTGATCATGGCTCTGGGGGTGATCGTCGACGACGCTATTGTGGTGGGCGAAGACGCCGACGCCCACGCCCGGATGGGTGAGGAATCCATATACGCCTCGGAGGGTGCGGCCAAGCGCATGGTGTGGCCGGTACTGGCCTCTTCGCTGACTACGGTTGCCGCGTTCATGCCCCTGCTGGTCGTCGGCGGCATTATTGGAAATATCCTGGGCGATATTCCCACGGTGATGATCTGTGTGCTGATAGCCTCATTGCTGGAGTGTTTTATCGTTTTGCCCGCACACCTCCGCCATGCCTTCGTGCCCCGCCGTAAAAAAACGGGTAACCGGAAGGGTGTGGATACAAAAAAGGCGAATCCGGTAGAGCGTTTGCGCAAGGGGTTTGAACAGTGGTTCGACCGCTTCCGGGAAGGGTCTTTTCGTCGCTTTTCCATGCTGAGTCTCAGACACCGGGGTGTCACCGTGGCCGGAGCCATGGCTGTGGCGCTTCTGACCGTAGGGCTGCTGGCCGGTGGCCGACTTGGATTCAATTTTTTCCCGACGCCTGAGCCTTCGGTGTTCTATGCCAATGCGAGTTTTGTGGCAGGAACCGATCGCGGGACGGTCAATGGATTTCTGGGGAATATGCAGCAGGCGCTTAACGAAACGGAGGCCGATCTTGGAGGCGATCTGATCCTGCACGCAGTGACCACCCAGGGTGCGACGCTCGGGGCCGAAGGCAGCTCCCGGTCTGGCGACGAGCTGGGTTCAATGATGATTGAGCTGGTGCCCTCGGATCGACGATCTGTACGTAACCCTGAATTCATCAGCGAATGGCGCAGTCGGTTGGCACTCCCGGCGGGATTGGACAACCTGAATATTTCTGAGCGGCAGGCGGGACCACCGGGTCGGGATGTCAATGTGCGACTGACCGGAGATGACGCCGGGAAGCTCAAGAGCGCCGCCGACGAACTGAGCCAGGCGCTGGCGAC